>JAXHVT010000041.1:0-128170 GCA_034188985.1 Actinomycetota bacterium
TCCTAAAGGCCCTGGGATACATGGTGGACAAGCGTGGGGTCTTACATCCTCTTAGCCAGTGACAACCATCTTATGCAGGCACTTTGCACAGAGGGTCTCGGTTATCTCGGAAACTCCTGTTAGACACAGCAGGTGTAATCAAGGTTATTTCACTCAGCCCAATCTAGCCGAACATCCCACATAATTGCACTTCAGAAAGATTTTGGCCTATCGGTATAAGCGGGCACGAGTTTGGCTTTCGACAAAGTACGGCGCCTTTCGAGACCGGTGGATTATCCTTTCCCGAATAACCAATATATGGAAAGAAATTCAAGATCAAAGATGTGACCCCTTATCGGCCGGAGATCATGACGCCCTCTATGGCCAGCGTGGGGGCTCCCAGGCTGCCCTCGAAGGGCAGGAAGCGCAGGTCATCCCCGACCAGAACCATGTTCTTCAGGAAGTCCACGGCCTTCCCGGCCAGGGTTATCTCCCGCAGGGGCTGCGCTGGCGAGCCGCCCTCGAGGCTCAGACCCAGGGCGCCCAGGGAGATCTCGCCGCTGACCGGGTTGGCGCCGGCGTGCACGCCGACGACCTGCAGGATCAAGACCCCCCCTCCCACCTCTTTCATTATCTCCTCGCGGTCCCCGCTGCCCGGAAGCAGAAACAGGTTGCTGGCCCCCACCCTGGGACGGTCCCTGAAGGTCGACCTGCTGGCGTTTCCGGTGCTCGAGGTGCCGGAGCGGGAGGCCGTATAGGTGTTGTGAAGATAGCCGTTGAGAACGCCTTCGCCGACGAGTTCCTTTCTCCTGGAGGGAACCCCTTCGTCATCGAAGGGCGCGGTGCCAGGGGCACCTGGCAGCAGGCCATCGTCGATGAGGGTGACCAGGGGGCTGGCTATCTCATCGCCCACCCTGCCGGCTAGAAAAGACCTTCCCTTCAGTACCGCCTCGGCGCTGAGCGCGGAGGCCAGGAGGCCCATGAACTCGGCGGCCACGAAGCTGTCCAGAACGACGGTGGAACGCCTCGAGGGCATGCTGCGCGATCCCAGGAGGCATACGGCCCGCTCCGAGGCTTCCCTGGCCACCTTCTCCAGGTCCAGGTCGGAGGGCTTGACTCCCAGGTCGAAGGAGAAACCCGACTGGGTCTCCTCCCCCTCCTGCGCGATGGGAAACACGTAACAGTAGCTGTCCGACGACCTGTAAGACCCCGCCACTCCCGAGGTGTTGGCCACGGCCACCCTGGATACCGCGTCGGAGTAAACCGCCGACTCCACCCGGTTTATGCGCCGGTCTTCGGACAGGACCAGTTCCTCCAGTTCCAGGGCCATCTCCACTTTCTCCGCCGAGGGCTTGTCCTCCGTTTCGGGGTCGAAGATGCCGAGCTCCTCGACCCCGTATGCCGCGCCTTCCGGCAGTATGTTGTTCTCGTCCGGACTGCTGTACCGGGCGTTGGACGCGGCCTCCTCCACGGCTTTGCGTCCATCCTCCCAATCGAGGCCCGTGGAATACGCGTACCCCAGCCGGCCCCCGGATATAGCCCTTACTCCCACCCCGGCATGGTGGGAATAGCGGAGCGCCTCCACCTCACGATTGAAAACCCGCACCGTGAGCCCGCGGTACTCCTGAACGAAAACCTCGATGTTTACCTCTTTCCCGATCAGGTCGCCCCCCTTCCACACCCATTCCCGGGCTAGAACCTCCAGATCCATCCCATCCGTCACCTATATCACCTCCGTGGTGCCGCCGACCACCATCTCTCTCACCCTCAGGGTGGGCTGCCCGGTGGTAACCGGCACCAGTTGCCCCTCCTTGCCACACATCCCCGTGTCGAAATCCAGGTCGTCGGCCACAGCGTCGATGTTCAACAGCACCCGCGGTCCATTTCCTATCAAGGTGGCCCCCTTCACGGCCTCGGCGACCTCTCCCTTCCGGATCATATAACCCTCGGTTACCGCGAAGATGAAATCGCCCGTCACCGGGTTTACCTCGCCCCCACCCAGCTTCTTACAATAGAGACCCGTATTCGTGTCGCCGATTATCTCCTCCGCCTTCGCCTTCCCCTCCGAGATATAGGTGTTGGTCATCCGCGGCACGGGGACGAAGCGGTAGGATTGGCGGCGCCCGTTGCCCGTAGCCGGCTCGCCGTCGCGCATGGAGCGCTTGCGGTCGTTTGTGAAGTTGCGGAGAATGCCCCCCTCTATCAACGGCGTCCTGGCCGCCCTGGTGCCCTCGTCATCGTAGCCGAAGGAGCCCCAGCGATGGGGAAGGGTGGCGTCGTCGTAGGCATTGAACAGCGGGGAGGCCACTTTCTCCCCGATCTTCCCGGCAAAGACGGAGGCGTTCTTGTAGACGGCGTCGGCCTCCAGGCTGTGCCCGCAGGCTTCATGGAAGAGCACGCCTCCCGTGCCGTTGGCTATAACCACCGGCATGGGGCCGGAGGGAGCCGGTCTCGCCTCGAGCATGGTAAGGGCCTGCGCGGCGGCTTTTTGCCCCAGCTCCTCGGGCGGGAAGCCGCGGAACAATTCATATCCTCCCAGGATGCCCGGGCTTTCATGACCGGTCTGTATATCCCCGTCCCCGGCCGCAACGGCCTGGACCACCATACGTACGCGTATCCTGGTATCCCCCACCGTCTCCCCCAGCGAATTGACCACCAGTATCTCCTGACTGCTCTCGCCCAGTAGGACCACCACCTGCACGATGTTCGATCCCTCGTCCCGTGCCGCACGGTCCGCCTGTCTTACCATGTCGATCTTCCCCTCACGGGGAAAGCCGCCGGGGTCCACCTCGCAGGGGTGCTCGTTCGATACGGGCAGCTCCCGGGGCGTAGAGGTCAGGTCGACGGCAGAGCCTCCATCCCGGGAGGCGGCCGCCGCGACTCGCGCCGTCTCCATTAAAGACGCCTCCCCCAGCTCGTTTGTATAAGCATAGGAGACCGATTCCCCACGGACGACCCGTATTCCCGCCCCGACCTCGCTTCCCGAGGTATTTTCCTCTATTCTCTCCTCCTCCAGCCGGAGGTTGTAGCTGTGCCGCCTCTCGACGAAGATATCCGCGAAATCGCCGCCCCTGCTCAGGGCCTCTCGTACAACCCTTCTCGCCACCACCTCATCTATCATCCGCTATCTCTCCTCCCGCCTCAGAATCCCCTGGTAACTCGAAGATAAACGCCGACCCTCCCTCGGGCCGGTTCTCGGCCCATATCCTGCCCCCATGCGCCTCTATCAGCTGACGGCAGATGAACAGACCAAGGCCCACGCCGGGATACAGCCGTCTCGTGGACGCATCGGCCTGGTAGAAGCGATCGAATATCCTGTCCAGTTGGGAGGACTCGATGCCCACGCCCTGGTCCTCCACCCTTACCTCCACCCCCGCATCCTTCAGCCGGCCCCGAACGTGTATCACACCCCGGCCGTGAGAAAACTTTACCGCGTTGGACAGCAGGTTGTCGAGGACCTGCTCGATACGCCTGGCGTCTGCGGATACCCTGGGGAAGGGGGACGGGAGATCAACGATCACTTCCTGGCCTGTTGCCAATGCAAACTCCCGCGCCTTTCGTGCGGCCAGCCCGGCCAGATCCAGCTCCTCCAGGTGGAGGCGGGTCCTGCCCATCTCCAACATGGATAAGTCCAGCAGGTCCTCGACCAGGCCGGTAAGGAACTGCGTCCTCTCCAGGATAACCCGCATGCAGTGCATCTCCTCCTCGAAGGTCAAGCTGTCGTAGTAATCGCAGACGGTCTGAGCATATCCACTAATCAGGGCCAGGGGCTGCTTCAGCTCATGGGTGACGGCCGAGATGAAATTGGATTTCATCTCGTCCAGGGTACGCAACTCACGGTTGGCCCTCTCCACTTCCTCTATATGATCGCTCAGTTCCATGTACAGCATGGCATTCTCCAGGGCTATCCCCACCTCGTCCGCCATGGCCCGCATGGTCCCCCTGGCTCCCTCGGACAGGCCACGCCTCCCGTCGGCCGCCAGGCAGATAAGCCCCAGCACTCGCGTCGGAGACTGCAGAGGCAATGCCACCAGGGACTCGACGGGGAAATCCGGGTCAAAGCCCGACTCGCTTTGCACGATGGCCTCGAACCATGGCTCTCTTCTCTCCATTATCTCGCCCAGCAACCCCTCGCCGGGAAGGATGACTTCCGGCACGCCATCCCCTTTATCCCCCAGGCCACGGCCGTAAAGCAGCCTCCAGCCTTCATCGCCGGCCAGATAACACCAGCCCCTGTCGTAATCGGAGAAGGACATAAAGCTGTGTAAGGCCTTCTGCATTATCTGGTCGGGGCTCAAGGTGCCCCGCAGGGAGGTGATCATCTCGTTCAGGATACGCAGTTGTCCGGTCCTTTCCCTTACGCTCCTAAGCATACCCTCGTGCGAGGACTCGATGGCACCGGCCATGCGGTTGAAACTGCGCGCCAGGCTCTCGAACTCATCCCCCGTCCTCAAGTCGACGCGGTAGGACATCTCTCCCAGGCCCAGCTTCTCCACGCCTTTTTGCAGGACCACCACCGGCTCGCTTATCCTGCGGGAGAAAAGCACCGCCGCGAGGCAGGCGACGACCAGAAATCCAAGTATGATGAGGATCACGCTCGTACGCAATGTGCCGAGATCGGAGAATGCCTGATCGGCGTTCTCCTCCACTATCAGCCCCCATTGCGCCCGCGGTATCCAGGTGAAACTGCCCAACACCTTCTCTCCCGCATAGTTCGTATACTCCGCCGTACCCGTTTCCCCGTCGATCACGCGTTTCACTCCCTCCGTATCCAGGAATTGCCCCAGTATGCTCAGTTGCGAGCTTTCCCCGGCCCGGGGGGGCAGGGTGATCAACTGGCCCTCCGCATTGACCAGGTAGATCTCTCCCAACTCGCCCACCCGCTTGGAGGCCAATTCTTCACTCAAAGGCTGGGATTCCACGTCTCCCGCCACGCTTGCCACGACCGCTCCGTCCAGGACCAGTGGAACGGCGATGGTCATCAACACCTCATAATCGAGGTCCCCTCCCAAGCGCCTGAAAGGTACGATGACCCGTTCATCCACACCCATATCCACCAGCTCGTCCTGTTTACCCGGGTTGTAATCGGGGTCGGAGCTGGCCAGGAGAAAGCCGTTGTTCATGAAGACACTGAGCCTCTTGAAGCCCGGCATACTCTCGAGGGCATCTTCGAGCTGCTCACCGGTATTCTGAAAATCGTCCCTCCCTTCATAAAGCTCCTGCGCCGCGTAGGCGATGAATTCCATCCTCTGGGTGATGATGGGTAACCAGACATCGTCGAGGATCTCCTCGGCCGACCGCATGGTGTTGACCAGGTTGCTGGTCACCTGTTTTCTTATAGAGGACCTGGCCATTAAATAGGAGGCGGTGCCCACACATATACCGGTAAGACCGCTTATGATCAGGATTACGAGCAGTATCTTGCCCCGTAAGCCGCCGAACATCCTTCGCAACAGCCGCATCGCCGGACCTCCAGAGCCCCTCGATAGCCTTCAACCGCACGGTGGTGCGCAACAGGCCATAGCCATATAATTATACGTTTTCACGTCCGGCCTCGTAACAAAGGCACGCGCGGCATGGATACCGCCGCGTCGGGAATATCGCCGGTACCCTCCCTCGCCAAGGTCGGACCATACCGCCAGGCAACCCGGGTATCCCGCGGCTTCCTCTATCCAACCACTCCCGGCCTACCCCGCCGGGGTTTTTTCAGGATACGCCGGCCGAGGTGGCGATAGACAACGGCGGAGGCGGCGAGAAAGGAGCGGCGGGACAGGCGGTGCCAGACGTCAAGGAATTTTCCCGGAGGATAGTGAACCAGCATGGGTTTATCCTTGCGAACGGACCGGATGATCCCGCGGGCAAGGCGGTCCGGATTATCCGCTATATAGCGCAGCCCCCTCGAGGCTTTTCTCTTGGCCTCGAGGTCGTATCCCCTGATATCCGCCCCCTCGATAATGGGGGTCCAGGTTGCCCAGGGGCATACCGTGGTGACCTTGACCCCGTAGCACTCCGCCTCTGTATAGAGGACCTCGGACAGCCCGACCAGGGCGTATTTCGTGGCGGCATAAGCACCCAGGCCGGAGACGGGGAAGAGCCCTCCGTCCGAGGCTACGTTCACCACGTGACCCCCACCCCTTCGGTACATGCGGGGGAGAAAAGCATGCAGCAAGTTGACGGGCCCCCACAAGTTCACCGTCATCAAGCGGCGCCAGTCCTCCAGAGTGGTGTCCACGACTTCCGCCAGCACCACTACGCCGGCGCAGTTCACCAGCACGTCCACCTCCCCAACCTCCTCCTCCACCCTGCGGGCGAAGCCTGACACGGCCGTACTGTCGCCGACATCCAGGCGATAGAAATACGCGTTCCCCAGAGCTTCGGCAGTACGCCGGCCCTCGCCCTCTTCTACGTCCGCTACCACCACTCGCGAGCCCTCGCGCGTAAAGGCCGCCGCCAGCGCCTTGCCGATGCCGCCGGCCCCCCCGGTGATCACAACCACGCGATCACGCAGATCCCGCATCCCTATCGACCTCCAGTAGCCTCCAACCGTTGCGTGTTGTTTCCGATACCGTCATGGCATGTATCGACAATACGGACGGGAATCCAAACATCTCCTCACCTGTCGACGGAATCCGCCGACCTCGAGGGCGCCCTTTCAACCCCCGATCGGCATGGGCGGATCGCAATGCGCGGAGCTCCAGCGCCGGATCACCGTATCCGAGGCTGGAATTCGCATCCCGTTTACGCCGCCCCTGCTCGAATCCTCCGGCGAAAACAAGCGACGACTAAATATGCCTCGAATATGCGGCTGGCGCGGGGGCTGTTATATAATCCCGATAACGGCCCCACGAGATAGCGGTCAAGGCATCGTTGCGACACCCCGGGTGTTCGGGGTAAGCATCCTGCGGATAAAACCGGGGAGACGATTTTGAAGAAGGTTCTACTGAAGATAAAGCATGGTTTACTCATCATGTACATGGTAATAGACCAGACGGTGAGGAGGTTTCTGCAGGAATCGGGCTCCCAGGCTGCCGCGGCATTCTCCTTCTACGCTTTCCTGTCCCTGGTCTCCCTGGTGATCATGGCCGGCGCGGTGTTGGGCACGGTACTCAAAAGCGACCCCAATCTCTCGAAACAGATCATCGACTACATATCTCAGAACATCCCCGGCTTCTCCGACACGATCAAAACCGCCCTCGACTCCTCGGTCAAGCTCAGGGGCGTTCTCGGCGCGGCGGGTTTTCTGGGCCTCCTGTACTCCGGCACCAAGGTCTTCGACTCCTTCCAGGTCTGGCTGAACCGGATATGGGGCCTGGAAAGGCCGAAGTACCTCAAGAAAAAAGCCAGAAGCCTGGTGACCATCGTCTTCCTCATCGTCGTTATGTCCGCGGGATTTACCCTACATTATTTCTTCAAGACGGGCTTCCTTTCGTTCTTATCGACCGCGCTCATATACTTCGTGGGAATGAGCTTCATCTACTCCTATTCCATCCATACCAAGCTGGGCCTGAGAAAGGTATGGGCCGGGGCGCTCATGGTGGCCGTGCTGATCTTCCCCGCACAGGCCCTGCTCACCTGGTATTACTCCGATGTAAGCGATTTCACCACCATCTACGGGTCCTTCGCGGGCTTTCTGCTGGCCATACTGGGTATTTATTACATTGGATACATTATCTACCTTGGCGCTTCCTTGAACAGGATCCTGGATTTCGACGTGCCGGAGACGTGACCGGCCCGGCTGGGGAAGGAGCGGCGGCGGAGCCGCACTGGGGCGTCCTAAGATACCTGCCCGGCCCTTATGATGCGCACGTGAATCGCTCCGGTCCGCGTAGGCGCAGCATCACCCGTCTGCACCCCCCTGTCTCGATCGGCGGCATATTTCCTATATAATCTCTGTAAGGGATGGTGCGGATAAGGAGGTCGCGATGAAAATCTTGGCCATCGGGGATATGCACGGCAATCTCGAGGCGCTGAAAAGGGTGGGTGGCGACGTTGGGTTGTGGAAGCCCGACCTGGTGGTGTTCAACGGCGATATCATACCCGGAGACGACCGTGAGGAGGAATGGAGTAAAGCCCAGGAGGAAGGAAGGCACCCCGACCCCGAAAGGCTGGCGGGATACGAGGAGAGAGACCGTGCGATATATCGCGATTTTCTGGAGGCGATGAGCGGTTTCCAGGGAACGGTTCGTATAATACCCGGACACGTCGACGCCCCCTATTCACTATTTCTGGAGGAACTGCTGAAACAGCGCGATCGCTATCCCCACGTCTTGCCCGTGCATCACAGCTTCATCAACACCGGCCGGGATTTCGTCCTGGTGGGCTTCGGCGGCGAGATAACCGATGGGGACCGCGACGACGAGGTGCTCATACGCTTCCCGATATGGGAGTTGAGATACTGGCTCGATGCCCTGAACCACCTATCCCAGGAACCGGTTTTACTCACCCACATGCCCCCGCTGGCGGAGCGCGTGGACCTGCGGGACGGCGTGCACGTGGGCAGCGCCTTCCTGCGCGAACTCATAGAGGAGTTCAAGCCCATCTATACCTTCTGCGGCCACGCTCACGCTGCCCAAGGCATGGAGGAGATAGGTGAAACCTTGGTAATCAATCCCGGGGCCCTAGCCCACGGCAACTACGCTATTCTCAACACCCGCAAGGAGACCGTGCGCTTCGACGCCGTTGAGGTGGACTAGCGGCCTTTTTTCGCCAGCTTCTTGCCCAACTCCTCCAGCTTTACGACGTCCTCCTCGGAGGCATCCGGACCCTTCCAGAGACTCAGTGGCGCACCGGCCTTGACAGCCACGCCACGGACGATCTTCTTCGCCTTTCTCCTCTTCAGGAGCCTTTTCATGCGGCGCAGGGTAGCTTTTCCCCTCAGGGTCGAGTAGGCGGTAAAGGTCGTGGCTACCTTACCCTTAAGCGCCTTCTTGTCCAGGCCGCGCAGGAATTTCTTGACCTTTCTGGCCGGTTTGGCGCCACGGGTGGGGCTGCCCACCGCTATTATGGGGTAATCCGCCAGATCTCCCTTGCTCACCTCGGACAGGGGCTTGACGGTGGCGGCGACCTTGCCCGATTCCAGCCCCCTGGCCACGGCCTCGGCGGCAGCGCCCGTATGCCCCGTCTTGGTATAGTAGATCACCAAGCCCTTTTTATTCTTCCCGAACATAATACCTCCTTTTATCTTCGGAATTCGGAGCCGATCTTCAAAAGGTCATGGATATCTCAACCTGGCCCGCGCCCTCCGTTAATAACCGCCGGGTCACCTCGAGCCCACCGAGCCCCGATAAACTGAAACTTGCCCGGCGGTGAGCACGGCGCCGAAGTGCCGCGTATAGCCTCTGCCTTGACCCTGGAGCAATCCACGGCTCGAACGGTGGCACCCCCACAGTCGAATCACAGCCCGTGAAGCCCTCGCGTGGCCGATTAATCCACCTTGAAAAGAGTCCCGCTAGCGCCGTCCATACCCGCCTAGACAACCGTGACAAGTAGACATCGCACCAGCGTGGTATGCCCACTCAGCCGCCCTGTCTCTACTCCTTACCATATTAATAGCAGATTCCGCATCCACTCACTACTCCTGCATCCATTCCCTCCCCCGAAACCCTTAAACCTCCAACGGGATGGAAAAAGCTACAACGCTGCCCCTCTCCTCCGCATCCTCCAACCAGACCTCGCCCCCGTGGGCTTCGACGAAGGTACGCACGATATACAGACCCAGGCCCAGGCCGCGTTCCATGCCCTGGGCCTTGTGCTGGGTGAACCTGTCGAACAGCCTGTCGCGATCCTCGAACGGTATACCGGGTCCCTGGTCCTCGATCCTGACCACCGCGTTGCCGTCCATGAATCCCGCCGTAATCATCACCTGCGAGTCGGGGGGAGTGAAACGGAAAGCGTTGTCCAACAGGTTGATGACTACCTGCTTAATCTTATCCCAGTCCGCGACTAACTCCAGGGGCCGGTCGGAGGTAGTCAGGTGTATGGGCCGCGAACCGGGGGTCATGGCCATTTCCCCGGTAACGTCCGCCAGCATGGCCACCAGGTCCCCGTTCTGCTTGTTGAGAAAAAGGCGCTCCGACTCGATGCGGCTCATGTCCAGCACGTTCTCCACCATGCGGTTCAGCCTGTTGCACTCCCTGATCACGTGCTCCACGCACTCTATCTTGCGATCGTCCGGCATCTTCACCCAGTGATCCTTGAGAGCCGTCACGTAGCTGTATATAACGGTAAGCGGCGAACGTAGCTCGTGTCCCACGATTCCCACCAGCTCCGTCTTCAAGGTATCCAGTTCCCTGAGACGGCGGTTGGCCTCCTCCAGTAGAAGGTTCCTCTGCTGTAGCTGCTGCTCCATCTTCCTGGACTCGGTGATATCCCTGGCGATCATCAGCGCTGCCACCTCATCCTGGAAGAGGCGGGTCCCGGTAAGCTGCAGTATTACCGGTTTTCCCCACAGCATGGTTAGTGTTATCTCCAGTAACTTTACCTTCTCGCCCCTGAGCCCCCTGTCAAGAGCCAGGGCGATCTTGCGCTGGTCCTCGCTATTGAGATAATCGAGGTAGCCTTTTCCCAGCAGCTTCTCGACTGGAAATCCCACTACCTCCTCGGCCTCGGTATTGATGGCCAAGATATCTCCTTCCCTGCTGATGGTGAATATTATATCGAAGCTATCGTCCATCAATCTCCTGAAGCGGTCTTCCGCCCTCTCCAGCCGCTCCTCCCTCAACCCCAGTTCCTCCAGCGCTTGCAGGTGTTCCTCCTGTTCGCGCAGGAAGCCAGCCACCAGGATGTCGTAACCAAAGAACGCTAGGAAGGCGATCATGCCGTAAGTCTGGGTGTTTACGGTCGTGAAGTCCCATATCAGGTTGAGCATGTTTATGCCGGCTCCCAGTGCGAAAAGCAGGGTCCCCAGCATAGCCCACTTGAATTCCTCCCTGCCCCTGGTGTAATAGGCCCAGGTTATGAGGACTATGTCAGTGATCACTACCACGAGATAAAAGATACCATAGACACCCTTCCAGGCCACGGAATCACCTATCCAACCCAGGGCACCGGCGATTATCAAGAGGAGAGCTGGTGGGTAGGCTATATATTCCAGAAGAGGCTTACCCCCCTCCGCCTGGAAAACGTACGTGGCCAGGAAGTCCAGGGACAGGGCTAGGGAAAGGGCCCCAAGGGCCCAGTGTATAGCGTCCACCCAGAAAGCCTGGGTGAGCTGAGGATAGGCGAACTCGAAGGCTTTCCAGAGCATGGCACTTAAACAGAATAGTGCGAAGAGCCTGGCGGGCTTGTAGTTTCTCCTGGTTACCAAAACCGTGACCGCGATCACTACGGAGCCTAGTATAGCGATTATCTCGGGTATGCTCTGACCGTCCAGCGTTATTTGCAAGATTAACTCCCACCCGTTACATGATGCTGAATTCGCCTCCCACCTAATGTTACCCGAAAACGCCCATTGATAGCATACGCCATGGGGTGGAATTCCGCACGAAACGGCCTCCCGGGATGGTTCCGGAACGGCTGCCCGGCCTACCCGAAGTCCCTCTCCACGAAGTCACCGGCCACTATGCCGGAGCCGATCTCCGGCGGCGTCCCCGTGAAGTAGGACTGGATAACGGGATTGCTGTAATAGGAGCGCGTAACGCCCTGGTGGGCGCGCATCATGAGCGGCAGGAAGCGCAGGGCCTGGGGCTCTTCAAGATCATGGACAGGGCCTCCGGCAGAGCTTTCATGGGGTTGAGCATCATGGCGTTCATCGTCTTCTCTATCAACCCGAAACCCGGGCTGGAGAAGCGCTTCCATCCCTCCACGTCCTCGGGGGCGATGGACTCGATGACCTTAGTGGTCTTGTCGATATCCGTAGGATAGGAGGACCCCCTGCCGTCCTCGGTGATGAAGGAGTAGATTGGGTCGCAGGGTAACAGCTCCACATATTCTTCCCTCCTCTTGCCCATGAGCTCGAAGAACCTCTCCATGAGGTGCAAAACCTCCACAATGGAGGCCCCACGTCGAACCTGTACCCGCCGGCCTCGTAGGTGGAGCAGTATCCTCAGATGATGTCCGACTGCTTCAGGATCAGCGTCTTCATTCCCTTCTTGGCCAGAAGAGCGGCCGTGGTCAACCCATCCAGCCCGGCTCCTATGACTATCGTGTCGTAGTCCGTCATGTCTAAACATCCCGTTCTCGAAGCCAGCCCTACTTATCAGCCCCCATCCTCCGTACGATACCCGTGCCGGTCGAAGGCTTGTGGCGTTGTATTCCTTGCCGCCGGAGCATAAAAAGACTGGGTCAGCGTGGTTCTTAACTTCCATCCGCACGACGGAAAGATCGCATTATCAGATAGTAAATATGACTTTTAAGTATTAATATACTTATCACTAATGCCGATGTAACCTCATGACCGAAAAGGGGCTGTTCCAGCGGATCGGAACCGCATCGCAGCCATCGAAACCGCTTGAACCCGCCGGGTCTACATGCTGCAGCGGAAAGCAAGCCCGGATCGGAGATAGACCGCGTCCTCCTCTTCACGGCTCGCGGGAATCCGGAGGGATAGTACCCAGGTTGGATGCACCGCGCGGACGCGAACGAGCCTCGTACCGCCGCTGTCAGCTTTCACCCGCGTCGGCGTAAAGGCCGTGTTGCAGGAAGTCCATCAGGTTAATGAAGAAGCTCAGGACGTCGAACTCCTCCTCCACCGCATAGCGATTGCCCACGATCTCCGCGATACCGATCAGCCCGTAGGATACGGTTATGGGATCCACGGGCCTGAAGATTCCCTGTTCGATACCCGCCTCAATATCCCTGGCCAGGAACTCGGCCACGCGCTGGAAGACTCCGGTGGCTTCCTTTTTCATCCTTTCATTGCCGCCCAGGGCCTCAGATACTATCCCCATGAACATGAACTGTACGTCGCGGTATTTGGAGATGAAGGTGAGCCCCTTGATGCCCAATCCCATCAAGGCATCGGTGGCATCCGCCGCCGCCGCCTCGGCCTCGGCCAGGAGGTTGTCCAGGCTCCTCTCGATGGTGGCCACGAAGATCTCCTCCTTGCCCACGAAATACTGGTAGCATGTGCCCTTGCTAGTCCCCGCCTCCTGGGCGATATCGTCCACGGTGGTGTTATGGTACCCCTTGAGCGAGAAGACCCTGAAGGCCGCCATCATTATCTCCTCGCTTCGCCTTTCCTCATCGCTCAACGTGGCCAGGCGCTCCTCCTCCTCGAGCTCGTAGGAATCCTTCTCGCGGGCCGTCTTTTTGAAGTCATCCCACTCCGAGACCTCCTCGAATGGATACTTGTCAAGTATGCTCTTGATGCTCCTTACGGACAGCCCCTCGGAGCGCATCATCTTTATGACCATCAACCTGGCCAGGAAGTCCTCGTCGTAGAAGACGACGTTCGGCTTGACTTTATTGGGCACGGGCAGCAGGCCCTCCCCCATGTAAAATTTTATTGTGCTGACCGGCAGCCCCGAGGCTCGGGACAGCTGCCTCATCTTCATCTGTCCGCTCCCCTTCCGGTCGTTCATCTATCAGCCGCCCTCTCTTCTCGGGTCATTTCTTATATCGGATGTCCTTTCCCCTCACATAACTTACGGCGAACTACGTACTTGGAAAAATCGCCATCTCGAGGTCCCCGTCTCTGGATGCGGCCCTTTTTCCGCTATATCTTCTCACCGTACTCCCGCACCTTCTCCCAGTCCACTTCGACCCCCAGCCCCGGGCCGGCGGGAACCGCTACGTGACCCTCGCCATCGATGGTGATCGGCTCCGTGAGCATGGCATCCCTCGCTTCCGGAACCCACCCCGGTGGGTCGTAGGGGAACTCGCAGTGGGTGCAGTTCGGGATGGCCCCCATGAGCTGCAGATTGGCGGCCAGTCCCAGGCCATTGGTCCAGGTATGCGGATTATAAGTCAGGTTGGCGGCCTCGGCCATGGCCGCTATCTTGCGGCAGTTCAGTATACCACCGGCGAAGGTCACGTCCGGCTGGAGGATATCGTAGCATCCACGGCTTATGAACTCCCTGAAATCATCCAGGTCGTCGTTGAGCTCTCCCCCGCTTATAGCCATGGAGGTGGAGCGCCTCAACAACGAGAGGCCCTCGAAATCCCGCATGCGAAGGGGTTCCTCGAGCCAGGATACGCCCTGGTTCTCTAACTCCCTAGCCACGGCCAGGGCTCTCTTGAGATCCCACTTGGGATAATCGGCGAAGCCATGAATAAGCCAGGCCTGGTTGGCGTCCACCATCAGCTCGACCTCGTCGCCCACCGCTATACGCACCGCCTCCACCAAAGCCAGATCCTTCCGGACATCATGGCTTCGCATGCGCAGTTTGATGCCCTTGAAACCCTCCTCGACCATTCTCCGGGCATCCTCGATCCTGGTCTCGGGGTCCCTCAGCTCACCCGTGGAAGCGTAGGCTTTGACGCGATCCCTCGCGCCCCCCAGGAGCCTGTATACGGGCTGTCCCACGGCCTTGCCGATGATGTCCCAGAAGGCCACCTCCACGAACCAGGCCCGGAAGCCCACCGCCTTGGCCGAACGTATCACCTGTATGAAGTCCTCCAACTGAAAGGGATCCCTCCCGATTAGAAAGAGTCTTATCAGGTCCGGGAAGCCCCGCCACTCCTGGGTGAAAGCTATGCCGGTGCAGGCGCCTTCTATGCCCTCGTCGGTGATCAGGCGCAGGATCACGGAACTGTTATTCTCCTGGGCCAGTCCCGGCATCCAGCTGGGACTGAAAGGCTCCGGGAGAGGGAAGTGACATATATAGGCTTCGGCGTCAACGATCTTCATGGCTTCTACCCCCTTGTAATTCCAGGGTCCGATTCCCGCTCGCGCGCCACGCGGGGGCATCGAACTCATATATGGCTTACATTTGTATTGACTTCTCCATGCGTTCTTGTTTACCTCCCAAGCACACCGGGTGCGTTCACCGGCCCCGTGCCCGCGCTGGAAGCGTCAGCACCATGGTGTAGAATTATCGTATCGATACAGATATTCATTACCTTGTACGGCGTGAAGGCTATCCTTATCAAGGCACAGTCCGGCATGCGTTTTTGCCCTGGAGGTCCAAGTGAAAGGATGGACCGACGATTATTCCGTCCTGGAGGTCATAACCACGGGACCCGATCCCGAGACCGCGCTCCCCGTGGAGGCGGCCGCGATCCGGGTGCGAAACGGCATCGAGGTCGACGCGATCAGCGTCATCATCGACCCGGGGGTGCCGGTTCCGGCTTCCCTGCGCGAGAGGAGCAAGAGAGAGGAGGAAGAACACCGCAACGGGTTGGAACCACGGACCGCCCTGTCCCGCGTAAATGATTTTCTCGGGCAACGGCACGTGCTCGCTTACGAGGGTATGGCGATGGAGGCCGCTGTGCTCGAGCGCTACGGCGCGCTCCCGGCCGGACCCGTCCTGGACGTCCAGGAGTTGGCCTGGTTGACTCTCCCTTATCTCAGGGACCATTCCCTGCCCTCCCTGTGCTCCTCCCTCCTGGGCGAGACGCCCACCTGCAGGGCGTTGGAGGACTCCCGGCTCCTGCTCCGCCTGATATCCTATTTGACCGCGGCCTGGGGGGAGATACCCCGCCGGGCCAGGGGGGCCATACTGAGAGCCCTGAAGGAGGCGGACAGCCCCTTGATCCAATTGCTGAAGGGAAGCCCATCGAACTCCCTTTGTGAGGATCTGTCGGATATGATCGCCCGCGTCGAACCGGCCTCCCCCGGGGCGGAGGAGAACGCGGTCGGTTCGGCGGCAGCCCGGGGGAAGACGGGTCCTCTGGACAGCGAAGAGGTCCATGCCGTGTTGTCCCCGGGAGGTCCGCTCGCCTCCTCCCAACCCGATCACGAGATACGCCCCCAGCAGCTGACCATGGCCGAGGCGGTGTCCTCGGCATTTAATGATTCCTGCTTCCTCGCCGTCGAGGCCGGGACCGGGGTAGGCAAATCCCTCGCATACCTCGTACCGGGCGCGCTCCACGCCCGTCGCGGCAGAGGCCCGCTGGTGGTCTCCACCTACACACGCAACCTGCAGGAGCAGCTGTTTCATCGCGATCTTCCCCTACTTTCCCGCTCCCTGGGGGGCGTGGAGTTCAGCCTGCTCAAGGGAAGGAACAATTACATATGCCTGCGCAAATGGAGCGAGTGGTGCCGCTCCCTTGCCGGTGAAGAGCCATCCATGCGCTTCGGCGAGCCCACTCCTTATCTCGCCTACGCCTACCTCGTCTCCTGGATGACCAATACCTCTTCCGGGGACCTGGAGGAGATATCCCTGAACCTAAGGGAGGATCTGTCCGGCCTTCTGAGGGAGCTCTCTTCATCGAGCGAGGAGTGCCTCCGCCCTTTCTGCCCTTTCTCCTTCCGCTGCTGGGTCGAGAAGGCCCGCTGCCAGACGGCCAGGAGCGAGATAGTGGTCATCAACCACGCCCTGCTCCTCAGCCAGCTCAGCCAGGATGACGGCGGGCCCTGCCACCTCATCCTCCCCGATCACCGCCTACTGGTTGTCGATGAGGCACACCACCTGGAGGACGTGGCCACGGAGGTCTTCACCCTGACCTTCTCTCTCAGGGACAGCCTTAAAATGCTCGACGACATCTCCGACGGCAAGGGGATTCTCGCGCGCCTGGAGCGCTTTCCCATCGGCGAGCAAGGGCTGGGTAAGTTATCTCAAGCACTAGAGAAAGCAACGGCGATCGGGGAGGGAGTCCGGGACTTGTTCCTGCGCTTGCTCGACAGGCTCTTCGCCCCCGAACCGTCCGGCCCGGAAGCGGGCAGATACCGCCTGGTACAGGAGATCGTGCACGGCCCCGCCTGGGAAGAGGCAAGGGAGAAAGGGCTGGTCATCGCGAGCCACCTGCTGGAACTCTCAGAGTTGCTCACCGACGCGACAGGCAGAATATCGACACTGGAGGACGAGGACCTGCGGGAGGAGGGAAGAGTGCTGGCAAAGCGCGGGGAATCGCTGGCGTACAGGGCTCGCGAGTCGGCGGCGGCATTAGAGGTATTCCTGTGCGATCCCTTCTGCGAGGAGTTCGACCGGCATCTTCGCTGGGTCGAGCGATCCGGCTATAGCAGGGGTGGGAGCGACGTCCCCGAGTTCGCCGTCAAGAGCGCTCCGGTCAGCGTGGGCGAAGTGCTCCGCTCCCTTCTCTTCTCCACATTGGAGGCGGCGACCCTCACCTCGGCCTCACTGCGGGTACCGGGGGCAAGGGAGGGCTTCTCGTTCTTTCTGCAACGGACCGGGCTCGACCTGATCGAGGAAGAGGGTGGTGAGGTGAGGTTGCTGGCCCTGGACTCCCCCTTCGATTACGCCAGCCAGGTGCGGCTGATAGCGGTGGAAGATCTTCCCGAACCGCAAACGGGCAAGCCCGGCTTCGGCCGGTATATGTCGGAGATCAGCCGGGTGGTGGAGGAGGCACTGGTGGCCTCGGGGGGTAAGGCCCTGGTGCTGCTGACCTCCCATCGCCAGGTCGAATACCTCGACTCCCACCTCAGGCCTCGGCTGGAGCAACGGGGTATGTGCTGTCTGCGTCAGCGCAGGGGCGTCCCAAATGCCCTGCTGCTGGAGAGGTTCCGCTCCGACCGCGACTCCGTGCTGCTTGCCACGGAGGCTTTCTGGGAGGGGGTAGACGTCCCCGGCGAATCGCTTTCAGCGGTCATCGTGGTCAAACTGCCTTTTCGCCATCCCGCTGATCCGGTGGTGGCGGGCCGCATGGAACACCAAGACCGCCGGGGTGTAGGGGGCTGGAGAAGCTACTACGTACCGCTTGCCGTCACCCTCTTCAGGCAGGGCATAGGAAGGCTGTTGCGGCGATCCAGCGATACCGGGGTCATCGTGGTGCTCGATCCCCGCTTCCTGACCCGCTCATATTCCGGCAGCTTCAGGGCCGTCCTCCCCGGAGGACTGCGCATGGAGACGGTAAAAAGCGACGGGCTGGCGGATGCCTTAAGTCGCGGCCCGCATGTTCCGCGGTCTCAATCCCCCTGAGCGTCCCGCTCGAATATATCGCCGAAGCGGCGCCCCAACTCCAGCTTGCGGACCTTCAAGGTCATGCTGTAGGGCATCTCCTCGGGTGGGATAACGCGTATGGCACGGGGGGACTTATAGCCGGCGATATTATCGCGGCACCATGTCAGCATCTCCCCCTCGCCCGCCTCCGCCCCCGCCTCGAGGGTTACCACGGCCAGGGGAACCTGATTCTTGAGGGGATGAGATGCACCCACCACCGCCACGCCCGCGACGGCGGGATGCTCGAGGAGCTCCTTCTCCACCTCCATGCTGAAAACTGAGTAACCGCCGCATTTTATTACATCCTTCTTCCTGTCCATGAAGTACAGGCGTCCCAGGCGGTCTTTCTTGCCCATGTCCCCGGTACGCGGCCAGCCGTCCTTGATCAATTCCGAGGTGGCCTCGGGGTTGTTCCAGTAACCTGAAGTGACACCGGGATCCGACACCGTCACCTCTCCGACCTCGCCGGACGTGAGCCGATGCCCGTACTCGTCCAGGATCCTTACCCTTAGCGGCTATACTGATCATCCAACACAGCCCGGAGGATATCTCAAACCCATTATGGCCACCTTGAGGGTGGCCATACCCGCCAGCTCCACCATGCCGTACACCTCGGCGAAAAAGCGTCCACCCTGAGGGGCCTAGGCGAAAAAGAGATCCCTTCCGGCGCAAGACATTCAGCTGTTCCTCGGGCATGGCATCGGCGGCGCTGCCCAGCATCATCAAGCTGGAGAGGTCGTAACCATCGACACCCTCCGCCAGCATCATGGCGTACATGGTGGGCACACCCGCGAAGATATTGACCCTCTCCCTCTCCATGACCTCCAAGACCTCCCGTGGCGAGAAGCGGCGCATGTAGCAGGCCTAGAGGCCCACGCAGACACCTATGATATAACACCCGAAACCCCTTACGTGGGCCGCGGGAAGGCAGAAAACCCTGCGGAATCCGCGGCCGCTTTCTGGGCGGTGAGCAGATTGCGGGAGGCCATGATGGCTCCCTTGGGGAAGCCGGAGATTCCCGAAGCATAGAATATGGCCACCACGTTATCGGGGCTCAGGGGCGGCGGCGGCGTCCTCTCGCCCGCAGCGCTCATGGCCTCGTCGAGGTAGATGAATCCCTCTGCAAGCTCATCGGCAGGACCCGACATGATCAATCTATCGACACACGCAGCTCGTCCTTGCTTCCGATATTGCTCTCGAACAACTCACGGTCGACGATCAGGCTCTCAGCACCGCAATTCTCCAGGATATAGCGCATCTCCCCCGACTTGAGCATGTAATTCATGGGCACGGCGGTGGCACCCGCCAGGGCGATGGCGAATACGAGCAGGGGAGGGTCGACGTTGTTCGAGGTGATATACCCGCGCATTCGCCAGCGCGGATACCCATTCCCTTAAAGCAGACGCGGCGCGTTTCACTAAGAGCGCAACCTCCCGGTAGGTAAACTCCCCCCTACGAAAAAAGCCGGTATCTCAATGGCTCGCGCAGACGTCAGCAAATTGTATCGCCCCTCATCTCGGCCAATCGGGAATGGAAGTCAGCCAGGGTGATATCACCCTCAAACACCAGCCGAATCTTGTCCGGTATCAGCCTCATGGTACTCCCTCCCTCTGGATATAACCGCATGAACATATCATGCGGCATAACCGGCAACGGTCAACGGAAACCCCCCAGTATGTTATAGTAAAATCGACATACGGTCGAATACTTGAGAGCCGCTCTTGCCCTGTCCAAGGGGGTAAGGGGGTTGGTAGTAATGGCTAAAACGAGTAAATCCGACATTACCCGGCATAACCTGATAGAGGCTGCACACCATGTTTACCTGGAAAAAGGTTACTGCGGCACCAAGGTCGTGGATATTATCAAGCAAGCCGGCTGTGGACACGGCACCTTCTACGACTATTTCAAGAGCAAGGACCACGTGCTGATAGCCATCCTGGACGACCTGATATGCGAGCTCGACCGCTTGAGCGAGTCCTCCAGGATACTCATGGAGCGCATCGCCTTCGACGATTACGAGGCTGTACGCATAATACTACGTGGTATAAGCGATATCTTCGAGAGGCATGGCGACCTCAATAACGTATACATCGAGGCGGCCATCGAGAACCAGACCTTCAAGGACCTCTACGACGATTTTCACCGCCGCTTCTCTTCCATCCTGGAGAACAAGGTCTTGGAGATGAAGCAGGCGGACAAATGCCACGATATCGATCCGCGCATCGCCTCCCAGATACTGGTCACCCTGATCGGCTTCACCGCCTATGCACGCAATTCCGGTATCATCGATGGCGACAACGGGGAGGTAACCGAGAACCTGGCCCTCCTCATCTTCCGCGCCCTCAACTACTGACGCGCGGAAAAGCTATCTCGCGTATGTCCGACTCTTCTCTTGCATGAGCATGGGATCTTGGAGACTCCCTTGGCCTTGGTGTCCAGCTCGCCCGCGCGTATGCATGCGTCGATCGAGGAAGATACCTATGATGACGCGGCGGGCTGTGCTGACACCATAGTTACCGGGGTGGGCATGGTACATATGAAGGCCTTGTCTTGGGCAAGCGCGGTGCCTTAACTCCTGGAGGCTTGATATCCAGCTCCGATTTGCGCTCGGACCGACTTCTCGCCCGCACCCTGTAAGGGATCAGAGGTCAAGCAGGTCCAGGTACCAACGGCCGTTCTCCCTGACCATGGGAACGGGAAGGGCATCCGCCTCCTCCAGCATCACACGCCCCTCGTCGGCGCCCGTGAAACTACCCCAAACGTGGACTACCGCCCTATCCCCGTTCACCTCCGCCTCGTATACGGCTTCCTCTATGCCGGTAAAAGCCAGGTCCTCCGTGAATCCGGCGATTAGGACGTCCCCCAGCACCACGTCATCGATATCGGGCATCTCCCGTCTCGCCTCCTCCAGAAAGGAGGGTGCAACCAGCCGTATGAATCTTTCTCCGTCGCCATCCAGGGCCGCGGAAAAGGCCTCAGCGGTGACGCCTTCCATGCCGCCGCCCGGGTCGGAGCTCGAGCCGCCACCACAGCCCAGCGTGACGGCTGCTATGGCCAGGAACAGCAAGGCTATGAAGCTTAACCTGATTTTTCGCATAGTACCACTTATCGTATCCCGATAATTCCGTTATAAACTCGCCAGGTCACCAGACCTGCTGTTCGGAAAGCACCTCCCAGGTGCCGTTCTCGCTCCGCATCCTGTATTTAACCCCTTTGCCGGAGAGGGAATTGTACAGGGTTCCTATCTCCACCACCGCATCTTCCCCGGACTCGTCCATCTCGAGAACGGTCACGGCATGCTGGCTGTAAGTCCACACGTTATTGTCGCCTTCATCCCTCATGGCCGCCAGCTCCTTGTGTTCCTCCCGGCTTATCTCGATCAGCGCTCCCCCTTTGTACTCCCAGAAACGCTGTGCCAGTTCCTCCGGGTCCACGTCCCCCGGGCCTGTGGATTTCCTCCTCCACTCCACTATCAAATCACCTTCCCTCTCGCCGGGAACGATGATGTTCTCGATAGAGTAGAGGACCAGCTCCTCCTTTCCCTCCACGGACTCCCCACCGCAGCCAGTGAAAAGAGCCATGCCCTGGAGGAGTATCATCAACAGGACAATCGACGCGCCGGTTTTCTTCATGCCATCATTATAGCCTCCCCGCCGCGCCGGCGGGTGCGGGAAACGGCCTTTTTCACCGGGAAAAGTAAAGACCATGGAAAGCGAGCGGCGATCCATGGTCTTTGCGTACGGGTCTTCTATATATCAGGCTCTATCAGACGTCGTTCAACTTGCCCTCGTGGTAATCATCGTAGGCCGCCAGGTCCAGCATACCGTGTCCGGAGAAGTTGAAGAAGATGCACTTCGACTCCCCACTCTCCCGGCAGGCGACCGCCTCATCGACGGCGGCCTTTATGGCGTGGGCCGTCTCCGGCGCCGGCACGAATCCCTCGGTCTGGGCGAAGAGTACTGCGGCGTCGAAAACCTCGTTCTGATGGTAAGCGCGGGCCTCCATGAGACCCTCCTTGACCAGCGCGCTGATGATGGGGGCATCGCCGTGATACCTGAGGCCTCCGGCGTGGGACGGGGGCGGGATGAATTCATGTCCCAGGGTGTACATGAGCAGCAGCGGTGTTCTCCCGGAGATGTCCCCGAAGTCGTACTCGTACGCGCCATTGGTCAGGGTGGGACAGGACGTCGGCTCCACGGCGATAAGGCGAACGCCCTTCCCCGCCTTGACATCGTTGACGAAAGGCAGGGCGGTCCCCGCGTAATTGGAGCCTCCCCCCACGCAGCCGATCACCATGTTGGGGTAATCGTCGAATACCTCGAAGGCCCTCTTGGCCTCCTGGCCGATCACCGTCTGGTGCAGCAAGACGTGGTTGAGTACGCTGCCCAGGCTGTATTTAACGTCGTCGCCCTCCATGGCCATCTCCACCGCCTCGGATATGGCCATGCCCAGGCTTCCCGAGGTCTCGGGGTCTTTCTCCAGGAACTTTCTTCCCGTCTCAGTCAGGGGGCTAGGGCTGGGCACCACCTTGGCTCCCCAGGTCTCGATAAGAACGCGGCGGTAAGGTTTCTGGTAGAAGCTGGAGCCTACCATGAATACCTGCAGTTCAAGGTCGAAGAAACAGCACCCCATGGCCAGCGCGCTTCCCCATTGGCCGGCTCCCGTCTCGGTGGTAAGCCTCTTCACGCCCTCCTTCTTGTTGTAATAGGCCTGGGCCACGGCGGTATTGGGCTTGTGGCTGCCGGCGGGGCTGTATGACTCGTTCTTGAAGTAGATGCGAGCCGGGGTCTGAAGGCGTTTCTCCAACCTCACCGCCCGCACCAGGGGAGTGGGCCTCCATATGCTGTATACCCGCCGTACCTCCTCCGGTATCTCGATGTAGTTGTCGGTGCTTACCTCCTGCTCGATCAGGCCCATGGGGAAGAGCGGCGCCAGATCATCCGGTGTAACCGGTTCCTTGGTGGCGGGATGCAGCGGTGGCTCGAGTGGCTTGGGCAGATCGGGAAGGACATTGTACCAGGCCTCGGGTATGTCCTTCTCCTGCAGGTACACTATCCCGGGTTTCTCTTTCATGGCTTTTCCTCCTGCTCTCGTTTATTCCCAACTATCAAACGTCGGACCTTCGACATCATCCGGCCCAAACAAAAGGGCCGCGGAGTTTCTCTCTCCGTGGCCCTTGGACTGCTTGCCCTGGTTTACCAAACGCTGGATGGGCAAGCGCCGCCACGGCGGGCCTGCCACCACCAGAGGCTCCCTCCTTTTTGTGCCTTAGTCATCGCGTGCATATCTACCGCCTCAATGGATATCATTACTTCGTGTCCATAAATTATCAATGTCCCGCAACCTCCTGTCAAGGCCCGCTACCAGCCTGTTACCAGCCGCGAAACAACGGCGAGATCGATGGGAGCGGCGCGGGATCGTAAAAAAGCCGCTCCTTCTTCCCCGGGTCCCATGGACCCGAATGCCGAAGACCATCCCTCCAGGTCGCAATCGACTATCGGTCGTCGCGTGCTTTTTGTTAAACTGTTTTAACCGACAGATGACCGACCCTGTCACGGACGCGAAAGGCGTGTATGAACAGAGGCAACCCGGACGGCCAAGGTTTGATCGGAGACGTTAAGACCCTTTTCAGTAAGGAGGGGACCCTGCGGGGCAGGGCCGGCTTCCTGCAAGCCCTGCGCCTGCTGCTGGTAAAGCCCGGGGTCCAGGCCCTCCTGCTCTACCGCTTATACCGCAGGCTGTACCTGTGGGGACTGAGGCTTCTCCCGGAGATACTGGCCCGGGTTAATTACTTCCTTACCGGGGCGGAGATCGACCCCGGGGCCGAGATAGGCCCGGGATGCCATATATGGCACTCCACCGGGGTTACCATCGGCCGGGGCGTGCGCCTGGGAAGAAACGTATGGATATTGCACAACGTCACCTTGGGGGGCAGGGGGGCCTCTCCCTTCAACCTCGGCGAGGAGGGGTTCCCGGAGATAGGCGACAACGTCATTCTGTATACGGGTGTCACCGTACTTGGAAAGCTGAGTATCGGTGACGGGACCGTCGTGGGCGCTCACTCCCTGGTGCTGGAATCCCTGCCTCGGGGCTGCCTGGCCTACGGCATCCCGGCCAAGCCGGTCCGTAATGCCGGCTCGATGGGGGCCGAGGCCGGGTGTTAGAGCGCCGGCCTTCCCGCTTTCACCTCCCGCTTTGACTCATCCGCCGCCAGGTGAGCCCTTCTCTGGGGTTCGGGAAGCCTGTATCCCCCCAGGCAGGACAGCACCGCCTTGACAGCCGTGGAGAGATCTACGAGATGCCCCACCGAGATATAAAGAGGTTTTACGCCGCGTCGTGTGCGGAGCACCGCCCCCACGCATCTATCCCCGTACATCAGGGGTTCCCAGTCCCCCACCTCCGGTCCGGGCTCCTCACTCCGGCCCACCAGGCGGGATTTGGCACACCCCACGGTCGGCAGTCCGGTCAGCACCCCGAGGTGAGACGCAAGGCCGAAGCCACGGGGGTGGGCGACACCCTGACCATCGACGAAGACGAGATCGGGCGGCCGGCTCAGCTTCTCCAACGCCGGAAGGAGGGCGGGCAGTTCCCTGAAGGATAGAATTCCCGGTACGTAGGGGAAATCAACCTCGACCGCCGATCTCGCCACCTCCAGCACCTGGAGGCCGGGGACATCCATTAGTACCACCGCGCCCAGGGCCAGCCGGTGCTCGCGCAGGTAGGATATATCGGTCCCGGCTACCCTCTCGACAGTCTCGAGCTTCAGGGCGGCCTCCTCGCGCACCTCCCCGCTCAGCTTTTCCTGCCATGCCCTGGCTTCCCGTACGCTTACCTCGAGGGGATGCCGATACGATACACGCATCTCGCCTCCTTTTCCAGGTCGTCAGCCTAGATGCTACCATGTTTACCGGGCCGTATTTTCCAGCTCGAGGGTTTACCTACCGATACTCTAGGTATGAGAAGGATAATCGCAGCCACAAGGGGGCCCGACCGCTGGCTCTCCTGTGCTTACAGCATGGTGTCGCCCATATACGACTTCCTCTGGGTACGGGAGGATATGCGGCGAGACCTAGTGGGCCGCCTTCGCCTCCAAACCGGGCAGATAGTACTGGAAACAGGAGTGGGGACCGGCGCCAACCTGCCCCTCCTGTGCGACGCGGTCGGCGTCAGCGGCAAGGTGGAGGGCGTGGATGTCAGTGCCGGCATGCTGGGCAGGGCCGAGAGGAGAGCCGCCTGCCTGCCCTGCCCGGTGAGGCTTACCCTGCACAACGCCTCCAATCTGCCTTATCCCGATAACAGTTTCGACGCGGTGCTGCACTTCGGGGGGATAAATTTTTTCACCGACAGGAAGAGGGCGATCGCGGAGATGGTGCGGGTGTCGAAGGAGGGAGCCAGACTGGTTATCGCCGACGAAACCCTCGCCCTGAGGGGACACTGGGGCGATATTATCTCGGAGAGAATGCTTGGCCTCTTTCCCCGCCTGCGGCCTCCGCTCGATCTACTCCCGATGCAGGCGAGGGTATTGGGGCTGGATCACTCGCCGCGGGGGTTCTTCTACATACTGGAGATGCAAAAGGACGGCGCTGTGGGCTCCAAGGCCTAATCCTCTTCGTTGTGGCGCGGATTCTTCCTAACGATCTTGAGGGCATTGGTCACCGCGACAACCACGTCCGCCTTGAACTGGCTCTCCAGTTCATTCACCTTGGTATAGACGTACCCTCTCTCGGTCACCACGTACTTGGGAGGCAGGTGGTTCAAGGCCAAGGCTTTTATATCCATCCTGCAGCGTTCGCAGTCACAGACGTCTTCGCGAGTCGACAGGATCTCATCCATTGTGCTTTCAACGACCTCTTCCATGTAATTCCTCAACAGCACCGGCATACCTCCTGGATAACTCATCGACAATGATAATCTATCATAAAACCCAGGCCATAGATATATTCCATGGAGATAACCGGTATTCCTTATCGAACGGCGTCCTTCTCCAGGCCGCATCGTATGTGGGCTTTCGCCACCGCGCTCCCCACCAGGCCGGCGAGCGGTGCCGACAGCCGTCGGCGGCCTGCGTCGCCTTCGCGACGATCCGCATGCCCGCGGCTCGACCCGCGGTCTGTAGCCCGGAGCTCGATGATGGTGCTATAATACTGACTTGCGCTCTACGCCGCTCCTGCTCCCGGTGGAGGCCGGGGGCCGACAGACCAAAGGAGGTGAATATGCGCGAATACGAGCTCATGTATATCATCAGGCCCAACCTGGAACCCGAGCAGCAGGAGGCTCTACAGGAAAGGGTTGCCGCTTTGATAGCGCGCGACGGCGGCGAAGTAATCGGCGTGGATGTCTGGGGAAGAAGGCGCCTGGGGTATCCCATCGATCACGAAACGGAAGGACATTACGTCGTGCTGACCTTCAAGGGAGGAGAGGAGCTGATCCGGGAGATGGATCGCGTCCTCTCCATAAGCGACGATTTCCTACGCTTCAAGATCCTGCGCATCAATCATCGCCGCTGATTATCGATCTCCCGCCCGTTGGCTCTTTGTTGTCACCCTGAGACGATAGAATCTAGGTGTCCGTAAAGAGAGCGATGAGGGAGGATGTTATGGCCGGTTTGAACAGCGTGGTGTTGGTAGGTAATCTGACCAGGGACCCCGAATTGCGGTATACGCCCAGTGGTATCCCGGTATGTACGCTGCGTCTGGCCGTGAATCGCAACTTCACCAACCAGCAAGGGGAGATAGAGACCGATTTCTTCAACGTGGTCGTATGGCGAACCCAGGCGGAGAGATGTGCCGAATATCTCTCCAAGGGGCGCCAGGTGGCCACACAGGGGAGGTTGCAAAGCCGCAGCTGGGAGACGGCGGAAGGGCAGAGGAGGAGCACGGTGGAGGTCGTCGCGGACCGCGTTGTCTTCCTGGGAAGGCGCGAGCGCCAGAGCGACGAGTTCGACGACGTGGTTGGAAAAGACTTGGCGGACGCCGATCTGTCCACGGACCTGGAGGCCCGCATCGAGGACGAGGTGGTCTTCTGATAGAGGACGGAAGCGGTCGAAAACCCGGTTTACCCCGGGGGGCAGGCCCGAGCCGGAAGCCAGGTAGTGAAACATACATTTAAAGGATCTAGACAGGAGTTGGAGATGCGAGACAGCTACGTGAGAAAACCGAGACGGAAGGTTTGCTATTTCTGTGCCGAGAAAATCGACTACATAGACTACAAGGACCTAGGACTGCTGAAAAGGTACGTATCGGAGAAGGGGAAGATACGGCCTCGCCGGGTAACTGGAAACTGCTCGCAGCACCAGAAAAAGCTATCCAAGGCGGTGAAAAACGCCAGGGAGATGGCCCTTCTTCCTTACACCTCGCGCCAGGGAGAGGTGAAGTAGAAAGACGTACGCGTAGGAGTTGAAAACTGGCAGGAACTGCCAGCTGAATTCTGTTATACTGGATTAGATTTGCCCTCGATACAAGAGCTAAAAGGAGCGGATTTTGAAGATCATCCTGGTTCAGGACGTGGAAGGCCTGGGCTTGCGCGGCAACATGGTGGAAGTCAAGGATGGTTACGCCAATAATTTCTTGCTGCCCAAGGGGTTGGCCGTCCGTCACACCAAGGGAAAGGCCAGAGAGGCGGAGCAGCTGGCTCGAGAGAAGATGGCTCGCGCCGATCGTGACCTGCACCGGGCCGAGGAGATGGCACAATCCATTACCGATCATACATTCGAGGTCGCGGCCAAGGCGGGTGAGGAGGGCAGGCTTTTCGGGACCATAACCTCCAAGGAGATCGCCGGCCTGATTGAAAAGCAGCTGAAACTGGAGGTAGATCGCAAGAAGATTCACCTGGATGAGCACATCAAGACGGTAGGATTTCACGAAGCTCGTATCAAGCTTCACCCACAGGTGGAAGCCATAGTGCATCTGAAGGTGGTACCGGGTTAAGCCCCCGGCCGGTCAGGCCGTAAAGAAGCGAAACGGACCGCATCCTAATGCGGGGGGAAGGGCATGGACAACGTTATTCCGGCTTTCGGGCGTCCCGAGCATCTGCCGCCTCACAGCCTTGAGGCGGAACAATCGGTTCTAGGTTCCATGCTGCTGTCCACGGACGCCATCGCCGACGTGATGGAGATCCTGCGCCCCGAGGACTTCTACAAGGAGAACCACGCCACCATCTATATGGCGACGCTTGCCCTCTTCGCCTCCGGGGAGCCGGTGGACCCGCTGACCGTCTCCGAGTCCCTGCGGGCTCAGGGGAACCTGGAAAAGGTGGGAGACCGCACCTACATCCTGAATCTGATGTCGGTCGTACCCACCCCGGCCAACGCCGCCTACTACGCCCGGGTGGTGAGCAAGCTGGCCACCTACCGCCGCCTCATCGACGCCGCCGGAAAGGTGGTGGACATAGGGTACTGCGCCCCCGAGGAGCTGATGGAGGCACTGGACGAGGCGGAGGATACCATCTTCTCCGTGGCCCAGCACGAGCGCAAGGACACCGTGAAGCCCTTAAAGGACCTGATGGAGATCACCTTCGAGGACCTGGAGAGGATCTCGGAGGGGACGGCCCAGACCGGGGTGCTAACCGGCTTCTCCGACCTGGATGAGCTGACCCTGGGCCTGCAGGCCTCGGACCTGGTGGTGGTCGCCGCCCGCCCCTCCATGGGCAAGACCTCACTGGCCCTCAACATCGCCGATTACGTGGCCGTGGAGGAGAGAATACCGGTGATCATCTTCAGCTTGGAGATGAGCGCTCAGGAGGTGACCAAACGCATGCTCTGCTCGCGGGCCAGGGTCAATAGCCAGAAGCTCCGCTCCAGCTTCAAGGACGACGATATGTGGGACCGCCTCTCCAACGCCGCCGGCGAGCTCACCTCTGCATCGGTCTTCATCGACGATAACGCCGACATCGGCATGATGGAGCTGCGTTCCAAGGTCAGGCGCCTCAAGTCCCAGCATGATATAGGCATGGTTATCGTCGACTACATCCAACTCATGAGCTCGGACCGGCGCCTGGAGAACCGCCAGCAGGAGATAGCCTCCATCTCCCGCGCCCTCAAGGTGCTGGGGCGTGACTTCGACATCCCGGTTATCGCCGTCTCCCAATTGTCCCGCGAGCCGGAGAGGCACAACCGCAAGCCCATCCTCTCCGACCTGCGCGAATCCGGGGCCATTGAGCAGGACGCGGACCTCATCATCTTCATCCACAGGGAGGAGTTGTACAACCCGGATGACGACGAGGTCAAGGGAAGGGCGGACATCATCCTGGCCAAACACCGCAACGGCCCCACGGGCAACATCAAGCTGACCTTCCAGGCGCATTTCGCCAGGTTCCTCTCCTTCAGCCGCAGGGAGGCAAACGCCTAACAGCAGCACTCGACCGGGGCTACCGTCCCAGCTTTTCCTTGACCAGGTCCATATTCAGGGGGATGAGATCCCCATCCTCGTAGACAAGCTCGAGGGCGCCCTGACCGCATCCTTCCACGCACAGCCCGCATCCCAAGCAGGCCTTCTCGCTGTAGTTCCACCGGCCATTCGTGACCTCTATAGCCTCGAAGTGGCAGGCGGCCGCGCAATCACCGCATAGCTCGCACTTGTCCGAGTCGTGTTTCACCTTGTATCCGGAGGCCACGTATTGTGAAAGATCCTCCGCCCCCTTTATACGCTGCACAAGCTTTGTGGCCCGCATACTGATACAGCATTCGGGGCAGCAGTTGCAGATCAGGCTCATGCTGCCCCCGGTGGCTACCTTGAAGAAAGTCTGGTTAATATGACCGGTGCCGCGGAGCTCCCGTATTGTCTCCAAAGCCTCTTCCTTGCTTATTCTCCTGGCGTTGTACTTCTCGCAGTGGTCTATCCAGAAGTCAACCACCGTCTTCCCCACGGCTATACAGCAGTTGACCGGCCCGCAAGGCGCGTCGAGCGCCAGCTTGCAGGCGCAGTCCATGACCGCGATGTGCTCTGGATCCTTCAAGACGATATCGTTGGCGTACTTGAAGGGTATAATCTTACCCGTGGTATCGGGGCCTAGGGTTACGTCCTCCTCCAGCTCCAGGATCTTGGTCACGTCCTCGCGGGATAGGATTTTAGCGTGGTAGCGATTGAAGATAAACCGGCCGATTGCCCCGGTAGGACGGAAGCGCGAAAAGAGCGCCACTATCGCCTTGGTGCCATAATAGGCGATCTTGACGTAGAGATCGTAGAAATTGAAATAGATATAGTAGTGAATAGCCCTGTCGATTCTCCAGCCGTGCAGTTTGAAGATCTCTCTGGTCGATTCCTTCACCTCGACTCCCCCTCACTTCTAGATCATCCGTCTTTATGCTTCCATCCTCCCCTGAAAGGAGGACCGTTCAAGAGATTATATGCAATAGCCGGTCCAGGATAAATGATCCCAGGACAATAACCATATAATAAGCGGAAAAATGTTAACACATCTATGCCCTAAGGGGGGCGGTTTTCTCCTGCATGGCCATGACCGAGCCCCAGGGAGGCGCCGACATCGAGAACGTGGAGCTGATCAAGGAAAGACCATTCAGACCACTGCGGTACAGGATGGGGACGAGTGGGTAATAAACGGGCATAAGTTGTGGCTCACCAACACCGATGGAGTGGCCGACCTCATGGCGGTGGTCTGCGCCACAAACCCCGGCTCTGACGATATCAACGATATCGCCATCATCTTCGTCCCCGCCGACCGGCCGGGCGTAACCCAGGGTGGGGCATACGAGAAGGCGAGTATGGTGGCCGACAAGAACTCCGACTCTGGTTCGAGGACGTGCGGGCCCCCTTTTGGTACCGCGCCCACGGGCCCGGCGACGACGCATTGTATTTCGGCGAGGTAATAGCCTTCGGCAACATGGCGACCATCGCCATGGCCGCGGGATCGATGCTGAATATCCACGAGAAGCTGCTGGAGTTCGCGAGCCGCAAGATGAGGCCACCCCTTGAAGGAGAACGACGCCGTGGCCGGGGTGCTGGCCGATTTAGCTGCCACTATCGAGGCGGTGAGGATACTCGGCTACCAAGCCGCGCGCATGATGGACCGCCCCGACCTCTATGGCGACAGATGGAGCCCCGAAATAGTGGCCAAGATGCGCGCCCACCGTTATTTCACCGTGGATCGCTGCCAGGAGGTCGCCACCAGGGTCATAAACCTAACTAAGTCATATGGGGCCGACCGCGTCTGGGACGTGGAGAAACACTGGCGGGACATGAAGATGCTGTAGCTCTGGCTGGGGGCAAGCAGCTGTGCCAGCTGGATGTGGCTCGCTGGTTTTACTAATGCGAAACCCTTTGAATGGATGAGAGCGGGGATTCCCTGATGACAACAAGATTTTTCGTGGCTCGCGTGCTATGTCTATACCGGCGGGAACCCATCTGCCGCCGTTTGAAATATACGACGATCAGCTATATATTATTAGGGGGATTATCGGCTTTCTCTGGTTGCTCGCATTTTACGTTAGCTTGCTTCTGTGAAAGTATGTTTTCGTAATCCTTTTCCGCATAAGACCCGCTTTGGCAGCGGGCGATGCGTATTATGTAGTCCGGCAGTTATTATTAAGCGAGGGGATGCTCATGAACAACCTAGACCTTTTTCCTTATCAGAAGAACCGCCTGGAGGATACCGACCTCCAGCTGGCCTCCACCCTCCACGACCTGGTGGAGAGGGAGGTCATGGACAAGAGGCTGGAGCTCAAGGAGGATTACGAACAGCTCCTCAAGCCCTCCATGCGCAAGATCTTCGTGGACATCGGGCTGCAGAAGATGTTTTGGCCCGAGAAGCTGGGGGGGGAGGGGCATAACGGGCCCGAGGCCGCCTACACCGTGGTGGCCGCCCTGGAACAGGTGGCCCGGGCGGACACCGGCCTGGCTTTCCTGGCCGCCCACGGCATGGCCCTACAGGCCTCCATGGCCTCGCGGGGCGAGACCGATGGGGAAGCCTGCGCCAGGTTCGCCCCCCTCTTCTGCGAGGGCGAGGATGCGGTAGTGGTGTCTTTGGTGCTCCCCACCTACGCCGAGGGGGAGGGGCTTACGAAATGGAGGGGTAAATACCTCCAGGTGACGGCGAAGAAGGGGGCCGAGGGCTGGACGCTCGAGGGCCAGGGGGTGCGGCCCACCTGCTCCGGCGCCGACGCCGACCTCTTCGCGGTGCTCTGCGGCGTGGCGGGAGAGGACGGACCCGCCCTGATCCTGGTTCCCGGTGACGCCGCGGGCCTGAAGAGAGGAGATGAGTTCAAAAAGACCGGCCTAGCCGCCAGCCGCAACGCCGACCTGGACCTCGTCAAGGTGAAGGTGCCGGCGGAGAACTGTATCCTCTCGGGAGACGAGGCCGTCCGCAAGCTCCTCTCATGGTACTACCTGGGACTGGCCGCGGCCGGGGTTGGCTCGCTGCTGGCCTCCTACGAGATCCTCAAGGAGTGGGGGGATACCAGGGTCATCAAGGGACGGGGGCAGGTCTTCAAAGAGAACCCCCTGACCGCCGCGCTGATGGCCCAGATCGCCCAGGACACCGCCCTAGACCGCCTGCTCGTCTACGACCTGGCGGGCATGCTGGCCGACCCGGGGACCTTCGGGGGAGCCGGCTCCGAGGCCGTCCACACCGCCGCCACCATGATCGTCCAGCACGTCTACACAAGCGCGGAGATGGCCATCCATCACGTCATGGAGCTTATGGCCTCCGCTGGCTACGCCAAGGAATGGCAGCTGGAACGCTACTGGCGGGACGTGAAGACGGTGCAGTGCTACCTGGGAGCCAGCGAGATCGCCAAGTTCGACGTGGCCCGCTGGTTCTACCAGTGCGAGACGCTGTGAGGGGGATGATGAGAATGAGGACTATCGATGACTTCAGCCGCCCCAAGGAATACCTCACCCCCCTGGGTGAGAACATCGGCGACATATTCAGGGACTGGGTAGACAGGGAGGTAATACCCTACCGCAGACAGTTCGACGAGGATTGGAAGGAACACGAGCTGATCCTGCCCCCCTTCAAGAGGCTGTTGGGAGAGTACGGTATACAACGCATGCTCTTTCCCGAGGACCTGGGGGGTTGGGGCCTAGGCCACTCCGACTTCCTCTCCGTGGCGGCCTTCCGCATGTTCGAGGAGGTAGCCAGGGCCGATTCCGGAATGGCCGTCGCCTTTGGCGTGGTGTTCTGGCCGCTGTTGTTCATCGCGGCGGAACCCCACGTGAACCGGCGCCTGTGCGAGGAGTTCGCCCCCATGTTCTGCGAGACCACCGAGGCCGTTTTCTCCGCCCTGGCCATGACCGAGCCGCAGGGCGGGGCGGACATCGAAAACTATGAGTTTCTGAAGGGCAGCACCATACAGACCACCGCTGTCCAGGACGGGGACGAGTGGGTTATAAACGGCCACAAGCTGTGGCCCACCAATACCGGTGGGGTGGCCGATCTGCTGGCGGTGGTATGCACCACCGATCCCGGCTCCAGGGACAAGGAGAACATAGCGGTTATCTTCGTTCCCACCGATGCCGCCGGGGTGACCCAGGGCGAGTCGTACGAGAAGGCGGGCATGGCGGCGGACAAGAACTCCGATATCTGGTTCGAGAATACCCGCGTTCCCCTGTGGTACCGTGCCTGCGGCCCCGGCGATGATTCGCTGTACTTCGGGGAGGTCATGTCGCTGGGCGGCATGGGCACTATCGCCTTCACCGTGGGAGTGATGATGAACATCTTCGAGAGGCTCCAGGACTTCGTGAACACCAGAACATACAGGGACCGCCCGCTGAAGGAGAACGACGCCGTGGCCGGTGTCCTGGCCGATTTCGCGGCCACCATAGAGGCTTGCAGGATCGTCGGCTACCAGTGCGCGCGCATGTGCGACCGCCCCGACCTCTACGGGCCTCGCTGGTCACCGGAAGTGGTGATCAAAACGCGGGCCCACCGCTATTTCGTGGCCGATAGGGCCATCGAGGCCATCGGCAAGGTGATGAACATCATGGAATCCTACGGCGCCGACCGCGATTGGGACGTGGAGAAACACTGGAGAGACGTGAAGATGTGCCAGCTCTGGATGGGCGGAAAGCAGCTCTGCCAGATGGAGGTGGCCCGTTGGTTCTACGAGTGCGAGACGCTCTGAGGTGATAAAGATGGCTGTAGAGACCGCTATGGAGAGGAAGGGCTTGATAGATGCAACCGAGCGCATATTGCGCGAGCTGATGCATACTCCCAAGTTCAAGGAATCCCTGATCATCCTGCTCTCCAACATCGATCCCCCAGCGGCAAGGGGCCTGGTGCGCACCCTTTTCTGGGAAGATCCCGGCGTATTGCTCTCTTTCTTCGGGGCTCTCCCCGATCTGATCAACGTCGGCGGGGAGGCCATGGCCGAGATGGTGGCCCAGATGAACTCCCTGCCCGAACCCCTGCTCAGGGATTTCCTGAACAAGGTCATCTCGGGCATCGACGGCAAGTCCTGGGGAGAGGCGATAGTAGGGCTGGCCACGATGCCTCTTGGCCTCGACGAAGAGAACAACGCCCTCAAGCAAGGCCTGGAGGCGCTGGGCCGGGATTTCAAGGAGGGCTACGGGCAGAGCGCCGGCGAGGAGGTGTTCCTGCCTTGGCTGAATGGATGGATGGAGCGCAAGGCCGCCGAGGCCAAGGACAAGGAATCAACCACCCATATCTTTATCAGGGAAGCGAGCAAGGCCATGAAGAACAACCCGGAGTTCGTCGAGCATGTCCTGAGGCCCATACTCGGTCCCGCGACCAGCCCCCCCCGCAAGAAGAGCACCGCTAAGAGCGGGCAGGCGGACAAGGTCAAGAGGTCAGAGGAAGGATGAGGGGGTGAGAGGCATGGAGGATAGGAATCCGGCACAGAATCTTCCCGAGGGACTCTCGGAGAGAGTAATGCGGGAGGTTCTGCGTACCCCCGCCCTCAAGGAGTTGATCCTGCTGCAGTTGAAGGATATCGACGCGGACGCGGCACCGGGCCTGGCGCGCACCCTGCTCTGGGAGGATCCGGGGGTGTCATTGAGCCTTTTCGGGGCCCTGCCCGATGCCGTCAACTGGCTGCTGGAGTTCCTCCTGGAGATGGGGAAACAGTTCAACGGGCTGCCCGAACCCCTGCTCAGGGATTTCCTGGGACGCCTCGGGGAGGGCATAGACCAGGAACGCTTGAAGGAACTTCCGGCGGTATACGGCCAGCTCCTGGGCCGCCTGCTCGTGGACGACGCGGAGACAGCAAGCCAGGCCCTGGCCCTGGCCATTCAAGCCGTGAACGCAGCCGTAGCCGGGGCGGACCAGCTCATCTCAAAACTGGACGAGAACCGGGAGAATATAGCCAGATCCATGGCGGCGGTGGTGGACGCCCTGGACCCGGGCGCCCTGGGCAGGATATTCAACCGGATGGTACGACTCAGCAACGCATACAGCCGCCAGCGCATGGTCCCCATCAAGGAGCAGTGCCGGGCCATACTCTCCCAGATGGAGGTCAGGGAGGTCCTTACCGTGACTAAAAACATCACCAGGAGTTCGCTGTCCATAGTCTGGTCCTTTATCTCCTGGAGCGTACGCAACATCAGGGGCGGCTAGCCGACCGCGCCTCCACGCCGGGCGGCACCAGGGTAGAACGACCGGGGCAAAGACACGGGAGTCGCGGCGATAGCGGTGTGAGATTATAAAGAGTGATCCGGCGACCTTAAGATCGTGATAAAGAGACCCCAAGGAGGTAGGAAATGGCATGTGAGGAACAGCGCCTGGAGAGGAAAAAGAGTTGGCGGAAGTTTATGTATGGATACAACACCGTGATGTGCCTGAGCTTCGGACCACCTATGATCATCATGCAGAAGCTGGGGAGAAAGATTCTCGACTGGCCGTACGAGGACCCGGTCATGATGGGAACCTACGGCTCCATCGTGACCTCGGTTGGGATATTGTCCGCCTCGGCGCTCATGGACGAATCCAAACAGGATAGGTACCTACCGCTCTTTGAAACCCAGATTATGTATAAGATCATGACCTGTGCGCTCATTGCCAACAAGATGCGCAAGAACGAGGTTTCCTCCTGGGGGATACATTTTCTATTCTGGTTCTTCGTGGTGTATATCGTTCTGCTCCTCGGCGCTACGCCGTGGAAGCCACTCGAGGATTGACAAACAACACTCGACGCAACTGGTAATTAGTTTATAATGCTGGCAACTCTTGGGGGCTTTCTTTGGTTCGCAGTATGATCGCAGTATCTTTCAACCGCACGATCGAAAAACGCGAGATCGAAGAATGCCCGGATTAGTGATATCTCGTAATAATCGGGAGACCGCTCATATGAAGGTCTAGGGCGAATATTTTTCAGCTATATCTCCACCAATGAACGCAGACGGGACCGATCGCGGAGTATGTTATCGATCGAACAGTGAGTTGATATGCATGGAGAGAAGTGAGGTAGGAACCGCCATGACGGCGGGCCAGATCAAGGAATCGGTCCTGAAGATAATAGCAGGCGTGGAAGCGGAGGACACCCGGGAATTCGCCAGGAAACTTTTCGGCGAGAACGGGGATTCTACGAAACCGCGGTCAAAACCGTTCCCAGCCTGGTGGACGCGGGAGCCCAGGTGCTTTAAGTGTTCGCGGACTCGATCGAGGGCATGCCAGTCGAGCAAAGCATGGAGATGCTGTCCGGTTCCGTGGCGCGCATCGACGGCAGGGAGCTGGGGGAGGCCGCCAATCCCCTATTGAGCGTGCCGATACGGCTCTATGAGGAAAACCCCGAGCTGCTCACCAGGGAGAAGATGGGTGTAATATCGGAAGCCGTGGACACCCTGGACTTCGGCAAACTACGCAAGGCGCTCATGTACCGCCTCCAGGCGAGCCAAGGCTATGTGTCGGATGAGGTACACTGCCGGGCAACATGCCCATCGCCCTCATAACCTCTTCAATGTCGTTCCCCCCAACCTCAACAAGCTGATAGGCGTCATCAACACCGTCCTGCAGAACCTCAGCCTGCCGCCCGAAGCCGTCACGTACGGCCTGCTCAAGATATTCCAGGGCCTGAACCGGGATGAGATAGGACAGGCCGTCAACTCCGCTTCCATCGTCGTCGATATTATCCACAAGGGAACCCTCGTACTGGGAGACGGCAGCCCGCAGTCCAGGGAGGTCGCCTCGCGCATAAGCGAGGACCTCTGCCGCATCCTCGACTGGGAGGTTACCGCGGAGGACCTGGCCTCCATAGGCGAGGAGCGCGAGGTGGTGATGACCTCGCTTGCCTCCGCGGCCCTCGAAAAGGAGGAGAGGATACTAGCCTTGCTCGAGGCCCTGCTGTCATGGACCAACTCCTCCCTTCGTGTCTACAATAACATCCTCGATAAGGTCGGCGACCTCCCGCCCAAAACCTTGAAGGGTATCGGTGGGAGCCTTGAGGAGGGGCTGGATGCCAAGGAGCTGGGAAGGCGTATCAACTCCCTGGTCCTGCTCTACAACAAGCTTGCTTCCAGCAACCCGGAACTCGTGGGCAACCTGCTCAAGAGCGTGCTCTCCGCCGCGGAGATCGACCTCGGTGATCTCCTTGGGGCGGAAGCCCTGGGCCTGGCGGCCAACAAGGCCCTGGCCTCTTACGCCAGGGCGCCCAGGGAGGATCCGGGCCGGATGGAGCGCAGCCTGGACGGTTTTCTGTCCGGCATCGACGCGCAAGAGCTGGAGGGAGCGGCACGTTCCGCCTCGCGGCAGCTCTCGGAGGCGGTCTCCCACCATCCTGAGCTGGCCGGATCCCTGTTCAAAACCTTAACTACCACATTATACCATGGAGGCAAGAGGTACCTCTCCGGCCTCAGGCCTTTGCACCGTATGAAGGGGGTGTAAGCAATGGATGTTGCGACCAGGGCCGGTACCGAAACCGAGATATATAACGATTACGTCAAGGAATGGAAGGCAAGGTCATCGCCTACAACCGCGTTTCAACGCCGGTGGAGATCGTAGAGGCGGCGGGCATCCTACCCTACCGTATCAAGGCCCTGGGCCACTCCGAGACATAGCTGGCCGATGGAGAGATGTCCCTTTTCAACTGCCCTTACTGCCGGGCATGCCTGCAGATGGCCATGGAAGGGACCCTAGATTTCATCGATGGTCTCATCGAGAACAACGGCTGCGATCACCTGCATGCCATGTACGAGAACTGGCAGCACAACGTCGACCCCGGCTTCTTTCGTCATCTCAGGGTACCGCATTTCTCCAGTGAGGAATCGCTGGACTATTACCAAGGAGAGCTCTGGAGATACTGAGAAGGGAGAGGGAGCGCGGCAGTATACCCACCGCCTGGTTCAAGGACGCGGCTGGAAACCGCTTTTCGCCATCTGCTACTGCCGCCCCGGCTGCTGCGGAGCGCTGGAGAGCGTCCAGATTGCCAGGATACTGCAGGTGGAGGATCCTCCCAGCATAGCCGTATCCTCCGGGTACTGCGCCAGGGTGGATCGTGACCCGTGCAACGGCTGCGGCGCCTGCCTGAAAGCCTGCTCCTTCGAGGCCATCGCCATGGACGGAGAGGATAAAGCGGTATCGTCGGGCCTATGCGTGGACAAGTGCCGGCAGGACGCCGTCAGCCTGGTACGGGACGAGCGAAAGGGTGTCCCCCTCGACATCGACGAGCTTACCCTTCGCCTCGGGTAGCCCGCCTTTATGATTACGGCGCGTAAGCGCCGGCGACGGTGCCAACGCTTTGGCATACCCGGCAAGCCTCCCTGTCCGTATCACGGCATGCTGGCATATCGAGGCCTGGCAGGTATTTGAGATAGGCATTTCCCCAACGGAGAGACCAGGCGGTACCAACGGGAAGGCGCCACTGGCTATTCCATCGAGGCGAGCAGGTCCGTCAGGTACAGGACGCTGCCAACCGCCATCTCCGTACCTATACCCCTGGAGCCCGTGTCGGCTCCCGCCAGCCACAAACCCGCTGATCCGATAGGCCTCACCGGTGAGGTCCGAGGCCCCGCGAATGATCCCGACACCTCACCGCAAGCCCGACACGCATGCACCCCGGCCATGTAACATGAACCGCGCTTGTCTCAGCGGGGCCGGGGGAAATAGAATGGATGGCGATCGCAATAGATAATGAAAGGAAGGCGAGACGGCTTTGAAGGGCTACCTGGGCGTCGACGTAGGATCGGTCAGTACCAATCTCGTCCTGTTGGACGAGGGAGGCGGCGTGGCCGCCTCCGTCTACCTGCGCACCATGGGACAGCCTATCCGCGCCGTCCAGGAGGGCCTCAAGCATCTGGGGGTCCAGCTGCCCCCCGACGTCGAGGTACTGGGGGCGGGCACCACCGGTAGCGCTCGCCACCTCAGCGGGGTTATCGTGGGAGCGGACGTGGTCAAGAACGAGATCACAGCCCACGCCGTCGCCGCCCTGCACGTGGTCCCCGAGGTGCGCACGGTGTTGGAGATAGGTGGGCAGGATTCGAAGATCATCTTTCTTCAGGACGGCATCGTCGTGGACTTCGCCATGAATACCGTGTGCGCGGCGGGAACCGGGTCATTCCTCGATCATCAGGCGGCCCGGCTGGACATCCCCATAGAGGAATTCGGTACTTACGCCCTGCGGGCCGACTCCGGGGTGCAGATAGCGGGCCGGTGCTCGGTTTTCGCGGAGTCCGACATGATCCACAAGCAACAGGTCGGCCACCCGGTGGAGAATATCATCTACGGCTTGTGCGAGGCGCTGGTGCGTAATTACCTCAATAACCTGGCCAAGGGCAAAGCCATCGAACCACCGGTGGTGTTCCAGGGAGGAGTGGCCGCCAATATCGGGATGAAACGGGCTTTCGAGGAGGCGCTGGAAACCGAGGTGGTGGTACCTTCTCACTTCAACGTCATGGGGGCTATAGGGGCCGCACTGCTCGCCCGGGAGACGGGATTCGCCTCCTCCAACTTCAAGGGATTCAGGGTGACCGAGGTCGATTACCGTACCTCCAGCTTCAACTGTAAGGGATGCTCCAATAACTGCGAGATCGTGAAGATAATGGTCGAGGGAGAGGTCCTAGCCCGCTGGGGCGGGCGCTGCGGCAAGTGGGAGGTGGAGCTTCCCGGCGTTTCCAGCACCAGCGTACCGGCGCGCTGACGGCTTTTCCTTTCCCTCCACTCATTGAAGCGGCCGTCCGTTTCCGTCTATCCCGTACCGCGTGCCCCGTTGCCGACCATACCCGCGTCGGCGGGAATTCACGCCAAAGGGTTATTTCCCCCGGCCCGCAAGTACCCGATTATGTAACGAGAAGCTTTACCAGCCAAAAACATAACGGGAGAAGCGGAGATGAAAGAAAGTCTCGAGTTGCTCGAGCTGATGAGAATGGCGAAACGCCAGGAGTCCCTTCTGGCCAGGATATACAGGCAAGCCGCGGACAACGCCTTCAACCCCTTGCTGCGCAAGACTCTACTGCTCCGCCGCACGCAGTGCGAGGAGGGAGAGCGTCAGCTCTCGGAGTGGATGAGTATCCTCGATTCATATGAAGGCAAGAAGGCCCAGGGTGCCCGGTTGAAAGAAGCCGGCGACCGCCGTCCTCTTTCGCCGTTTATCAGGCCTTGTTTTCCCGCAGAATGATGCGGTGATCCAATAACTCCACTTCCTTGATGCCCGCGGAAAGGAGTAACTGCTCTCCGAAGACGCCCACAAGCAACAACTTGCTGCCCTCCGGCTTGACCTCCACCACGTCATCCATCACCTTTTCCAGCTCACCGCCTCTATCCAGAAAGACCGCCGCCTCACACATGGCCGCCTCCTTCTTCCTCGCCTACCTCCCCCGCCAGCTCCACCGCCTGCTCGATGAGCTTGGGCAGGGGGGTATCGCTGATGCCGATGATCTCGATTCGCGGATGGGTTAATGGAAGCAGTATCTTCCGTCCCGGCGCCGAGGATATGGCCGTCGCCATGCCCGGCGTCAGCTCCCCCATCATGGAGTTGGGCACCATTATGGATATGCTCCCCATTATCAGGTCCGCCTCCCCGATGCAGACGCGCACCGCGTTCTCCCCTGTGGCACCGCGGTTGGCCCGTGCTTTCATCATGTTTCCGGTGGCAATAGCGTTCGCTCCAAGGGCTATCACCTCCGTATACTCCGGGAGGTTCTTCCTGATCTCCAGTATTATCTGGTGCCCTATGGAGCCTCCCATGCCATCGACAACCGCGATTATCATTAAACCCTGCCTAGTACCGGATCAGAGCCAGTTCTGGAATTCCTCGACGAAGGCCTTCTTGGGCCTAGCGCCTACTATCCTCTTGGCCGGTTGGCCTTTTTCGAAAAGGATCACGGTGGGGATGGACTGTATCTGGTAGTCACGGGCCACCCCCATGGCATCGTCAACGTTCAGCTTGCATACCTTGATCTTGCCTTCCCATTCCTGGGATGCCTCCTCCAGAATGGGTCCCATCATATGGCAGGGACCGCACCAGGGTGCCCAGAAATCCACCAAAGCCGGGATGTCGCTCTGCAGCACCTCTTGCTCGAAATTGCTCTCGCTCAACTCTGTAATCATGCCCGCCACGAATCACACCTCCTGTTGGTTACGTGCTTTTTAAACATATGCTGTTCCCTTCAAATCCTCCACGTGAAATTGCGCCGCCAACTCGGCTCTGACGCCGTCTCCCACCGCCGCAGCGACCTGCCACACGCTCCCGCTGCGCACGTCGCCCGCTGCGAAAACCCCCTTCATGCTGGTTCGCAGCGACCGGTCGGTGAGGATAAAGCCTTTCTCGTCCAGCTCCACCTTGCCCCTGACTGCCTCGGTGTTGGGAAGGTTGCCCACGTATAGGAATATGCCGTCCACGCCGATGTCCTCGTCGTCGTCGTCGTCGACGTCGCCCAGAATCATGCCGCTGACTTTCTCGTCCCCCTTGATCTTTCTAACCACTTTATTCCATTTTACTTCCACCTTGGGGTCGGCGAGAATCCTCTCCTGAAGGATCTTACCCGCCCTCAACCTGTCACGTCTATGGATGATTATCACTTTTCTGGCGAACCTGGTGAGGAAAAGCGCCTCCTCTACGGCGGAGTCACCACCCCCTACCACCGCCACTACGGCGTCCTTGAAGAAAGCGCCGTCGCAAGTGGCACAATATGATACTCCACGCCCTTGGAATTCCTGCTCCCCCGGCACTCCCAAAGAGGCGGGGCGCATGCCGGTGGCCAGAACAACCGCGTAGGCGCGTATCTCTCCCTTCTCGGTCTCCAACACCTTTTCCTCGCCTTCCTCCCTCAACGAGTTCAGGGGGTTGAAGGGCATCACGCGCAGCTCGAATCTCTCCGCCTGCCGGGTCATCCTGTCCATGAGCTCGAACCCGGTTATCCCATCGGGAAAACCGGGGTAGTTCTCGATCCTGTCGGTCAGCATGGGAGCGCCGCCCGGATTCTGCTTGTCCAACAGAACCGCCTCCATACGGGCGCGGGAGGCGTATATGCCGGCCGTAAGGCCCGCCGGTCCTCCCCCCACGATCGCTATGTCAAGTACTTCCTCCACCATACCATCCTCCACGGTTATCGAACGCGCATTAAATCCTATATGCCTTTATCCAGATTATAAAACACCTTTTTCCTTGTGGCCTGTCATAGATCATGGCCGGGCATCCCCTCAAAGGAGTAAGGAGCTCACCGTGTCCTCCAGGTCCCTGAGAGTCCGGCATACCCGGACCTCCCGGCAGTAGGGTTTGTACTCGCCTATGACGCTGTCACCCGTATCCCAGAAGGGCTCGGTCTCGGGATTGAGCCATATCAGGCCCTTAGCCCTTTCGCTGATCCTCTCCAGCGAGGCGATACCGGAGTCGTTATAATTATTGCGGGCGTCGCCTATGATCAGGATATGGGTGCGATATCCCACGTCCTGGAGATACCGCCGGCAGAAGAAGTTGAATACCTCCCCGAAATCGCTCCTGACATGGTAGGGTATATCCGCCTCGCTGAGGGCCATACGGACCCCTTCCTCTATCTCCTCCTCGCGAAAGAACTCGGTTACCTCCCCCAGATCGTCGACGAAGACGAAGCTGCGCACCTTGGCCAGGCAGTCCTGTATGGTGTACACGAATTGCAGCATGAACTGAGATACTCGGGCCACCGACGAGGAGACGTCGCACAGGACCATCAGCTCGGCCTTCTCGATCCTCTTGCGTCGCAGGACCAGCTCGAAGGGAACGCCGCCGTGCTGCATGTTCTTTCTCAGGGTTGCCCTGACGTCGAGCTTGCCCTTCTTGATCCTCTTCTCACGCAGGGATATCCTGTTGCGCAGCTTTCTGGCCAGGACGTCCACGACCTTCCTCAACTGCTGAAGCTCTAGCTCATCCATGGTCGACAGGGGGCGGTTCATCAGCCTTTCCAGCCGCTCCGCTCCGGGCTCTTTCGCGGCGTTGCGGGTCTGCTCTCTCTCGACGTAGCTCTTTACCTGCTGCTTGAGGATTTCACGGCTTGCCCTGAAGGCCTCCTCCACGGCCTCGAGCTCCTCCTGCGACCAGCCCTGCTCCTCGAGCCTGGCAAGCATGTCCTCGAGTTGGCTCTCCATCCTCTCCCAATCGAGGGCCTCGTATATACGCCTGGAGTACATGCCCACCTGGAGCTTGGTGATCAACTGGGAGGTACCCACGCCATTCGCCGCCTGGCGGATAAAGGTCCCTGTCTCGCCTCCCCGGCCCGAGAGAAGCATGAGCAGAAGGGGGTCGAGCTCCCCCGCCCGTTCCTCCGCCATGCCGGCCATCTGCTCCTCCAGGCGATCGAGCAAGTCCTGGCCGATCAGCGGTTTGTCCTCGCCGCCATCCAGGCCGCAGAAATAGAGGGGGAAGAGCTCCTCGAAGACGGGAAGCTCCTTGGAGCGCTTGACCAGAGAGGCCCTCAGCGCCGACCTGAAGGCCCAGGGTTCCTCCAGGCCCACCACGGCCAGGGCATTCAGGGCGTCGATGCTCTCGGCTGGAGATACGGAGATTCCCCGCCCCCTCAAACCGTTTATGAAACTCAGTACCCTCTGCTCCAATTCATCCCTCCACGATGTGTTGCAGGTTTTCCCTGGTCTTCTGGATATCCTTTTCGTATTTCAGGACGATGTTCAAGGTGTCTTTCACCGTCTGGTGATCCAGCTTATCCGCGTTGAGCACCACCAGGGCGCGTGCCCAATCCAGGGTCTCGCTTATGCCCGGGGTCTTCTTGAGGTCCAGTTTCCTGAGACGATGCACCGCCGTTAACATCTGCTCGGCCAGTTTCTCCTTAATCCCGGGAACCTTGAGGTGGATTATCTCCAGCTCCTGCTCCCAGTCGGGAAAATTTATGAACAGGTGCAGGCAGCGCCGCTTGAGAGCATCGCTTAATTCTCGCGTGTTGTTGCTGGTGAGCACCACCAGGGGGATATGCCTGGCCGTGATGGTTCCCAGCTCGGGTATGCTGATCTGGAAATCGCTGAGCAACTCCAGCAGGAACGCCTCGAACTCGGGGTCGGACTTGTCCACCTCGTCTATTAGCAGCACGGTGGGGACCTCGGAGGTGATGGCTTTCAGGAGGGGGCGGGGGAGGATGAACTTGGGGGAGAAGAAGACCTCGTCCTGCCTGGCCACCCTCTCGGCCGCCTCGGCCAGGCCGGAGGCACCGGCCAGCTCCTCGGCCAGGACGTCCCTGAGCACCTGGGTATAAAGGAGCTGCTTGGAGTATTCCCACTCGTAGAGAGATTTGGCCTCGTCAAGCCCCTCGTAGCACTGCAGCCGTATGAACTCCCTTTCCATGGCCGCCGCCGCCACCTTGCCCAGATCGGTTTTCCCCACTCCCGCCGGGCCCTCCACCAACACGGGTTTCTCCATCTTCTCGGAGAGAAAGACAACGGTAGCGATCTCCTTGCTGCATATATACCTCTGGTCCGCCAGCCTGTCTTTTACCTCATCTATGCTGCTGAACATGTCCTTCATCCCCTCCCGGGGGCTTAACCAACTCTTGGTAAAGCCTCTCTCCTATTTCCAATCCCATGGCTATAAAATCCGGGCCGTATTCCATGCCCGTGGCGGTACGGAAGGTATCCTTAATCCTCTCGATTCCCCTCATGCTGGGCGCGAAGCTTTCCATCAAATCCGCCAGCGGCACCTGCAGGGGAGCCACCATCATCCATACCGTCTCGGTGAAATTATCCGGTCCCCACCTGAACTTATCGGCGTCGTAGAGAACGTCCGACAGTATCTGCAGCGACGGTTCATCCAAAGGCTCGGCCGGCTTGAAGGCCTCGTGGTTGCGGATGGCCTGGATCACGGCCAACCTCTCCCTCTCGTCGATGTCGAAATCCTTCAGTATGACAGCCGCTTCCTCCGCTCCACGCCTGGCATGATCGGGCTCCGTCCTCTTTATGTCATGGAGTACGCCGGCCAGTTGAGCCAGGACCAACAGCCTGTCCATCTCCTTGCCCAGACGCCTCCTTTTCCCCTCGATGATCACCAGGGCCCCGGCATCCACGGCGACCTTGCGCACGTGGGAAAGACCGTGCCCGAAGATGTTCGCCCTCTCCTCAACTATACACATGCCGAACCGCACCATGGCGTTTTCCTCGAATAGGCCGCGAGAGAACGCCACCTCCTCGCTCTTCTCTCGGTAGAAACGAGGCTCACCCAAGTCCGCGGCTATCCTCTCGGCCAATCTTTGTGCTTCCAGGTACTTGCCCTGCAGCAAACCATTCTCCCTTCATACCGTATTGCGCTTCAGCTTCAATTGTAACCTACGTGGCAAAAGCGCTGAATGCCCCGGAGGTGCCGCGGTGCTCCTCCAGCCGACTCCGGAGGCGCACGAATACCCATAGCGGGGCACGCCACGGTCTTGACGCGGGCTTGTGATGCAGGGGACAGAAGCCTCGAGGCGCCGAGGCCGGGCACCTTCACCAAAGCCATGGAATAAACAGGTCCGACAGGGGGGATGGCTGGATTCATTTCTCCAACCATCCACATCACAAGGCGCGGGCGTCGCAGGCGGTTCCGCCATACCGCGCCCCCGCCTCACTCCCCTTCCCGGGTTACCTCTTCCTTCATCCCCTCCCATATCAGCACGACCCTCCTCCTCCAGGAGGAGGGAGCTATGGAGGCCAGGGCTAGGTTGCCCGCCGCCACCCCGGCGGTTACGGCCAGCATCGCCACCACCCCCCACCCCTCGGCCGAAGCACATATGGCCAGCCCCGCTCCCACCACGCCGGCCGCGTCGGCCGCAGCCAGCAAAGTATTCCTCAGGCGCGCCAGCCTTTTTGCAGCCTCCAGGGGATGGAGCAGGACCTCCTTCGGCTCCTTCTTTCTCTTGAGATAGCGGGACATTATCTGCAGGAGCGGGCGGTCGGGAAGATTTCCGGTCACCTGTATAAGCGCACCCAGCATGGTGATGTTTATCAGGCTCACCATCCCCAGCAGCATCGCCCATACAGCCATTGCTTCGATCCTTCCAAACAGAAAGCGCCGGCCACGGCGCATCTCCACCGCTTTCCTTGTCTATCCCGGCCGGTTGTTTTAAATTTATCATGGTGATACCGACATGCTCGAGGATTATTTCTCCATTCTGGAAAAGAGACGGTCGGCGCGGCACTGGCTTTGCGCCTGCATTCCCGCGGGCATCCATCGCCTGGAGGGCCTGGCCGAGGAGGAGCTGTGGGAACTGCACGAGAAGGCCATGCAGGATTTCCGCTCCGCCTGGGAAGAAGGGACAGTGCCCGGTACGCCGGTTCAGCCCTCCCTGCTCCAGCTCAAATCCTCCCTGGCCGGGCACATGCTCCGCCGCTGCCGCATGTGCGAGAGGCGCTGCGGGGTCAACCGCCTGGAAGGCGAGAGGGGTTACTGCCAAGTGGGCGGGGTATCCCGTGTAGCCTCCGACTTCCTGCACTTCGGAGAGGAAAGCGAGCTGGTTCCATCCCACACCATCTTCTTCGCCGGGTGCACATTTCACTGCGTTTACTGCCAGAACTGGGATATCGCCATGGACGCCCGCTGCGGCAGGACCGCCGATCCGGCCACCATCGCCGGCAGCCTGCGGTCGGGGCGGCAGCAGGGCTCTCGCAACGCCAACTTCGTCGGCGGCAACCCCGATCCCAATCTGCCCATTATCCTGGAGGGCATCGTCAATCTCGGCGAGGAGGGTAAGTATCTGGCCATGGTGTGGAACTCCAACATGTACACCTCCGAGGAGTCCATGGCCCTGCTGGAGGGAGTGATGGACATCTATCTGGGCGATTTCCGCTACGGCAACGACGAGTGCGCCTACACCTACTCGGACGTCCGCGACTACTTCCGGGTGGTCAGCCGCAACTTCCTCGTCGCTCACCGGCAGGGCGAGATAATGCTGCGTCAGCTGCTGCTGCCGGGGCACGTGCAATGCTGCACGCAAAGGATAATGGAGTGGGTCTCCGAGAACCTACCGTGCATCTATTTCAATCTAATGTTCCAGTACCGCCCGGAATATCGGGCGAGCCTCCATCCCGATATCGACCGCCGCCCCTCCACGGAGGAGAAAAAGGAGGCGGTGGCCCTGGCCGGACGCTACGGTATCGCACTGAGTTGAACGGAGAGGCGGCGGCCGGTGGGCTCCTCCCACGCTGGATGATCTCAGGCCCCCGCCCTGACGGTGACGATCGGGAAGGGTATCTCGATGCCCGCTTCCTCGAATCCACCCTTAACGGCCTCTATGGCCCGTGATTTTTACCGCCAGGAAATCACTCTTCAGAGGCTCGATCCAGAAGCAGACCCGCAGGCCTACGGAGCTCTCCTCGAACTCCCGTACGACGATCATGGGCGGGGGCGGGGTCGCCCAAGACTCCCTCGACGTCCCTGAGGGCCTTGGAGATATCGTCTCCTAGGCCACGCCCACCTGGAAATCCAGCCTGCGCCGACCGGAGCTCGTGTTGTTGATAACCTCGTGGGAGAAGATGCCGACATTGGGCACGAAAGCCCTCCTCCCATCGTACATGCGGACAACCGTATCCCTGACCCTTACCTCCTCGACCTCTCCGATGATCACCGTGTCGCCCGTCTCGAAGGGCCTCTGCCAGACGACCAGCAGCCCGGCGGCGAAGTTCTCTATGACCCCCTTGAGCGCGAAACCCAGGGCCGCCCGCAGAAGGCCCGCGGAGGCTATCAGCGTCACGGCGTTTATACCCATAACGCCCAGGCTGACCATCACCCCTATCACTATAACGGCGATAAAGGCCGCGCGGGAGATGAGCTGGACGGCGATCTCAGACACCCTGAGCTTACCCAGATATCTGCCGATAAAGAGGCAGGCGATCCTGGCGACCAGGTAAAAAATAAGCAGCGCCACCAGGGCGATCCCTATCTTGGGCAATAGAACGAGAAAGCCGTCCCACAGTTTGCTGAGCGAATCCACGAACAGGTTCGCTGTCATAAGCTTTGTCCGTTCCCTGCTTTATCTATCCTCATCCTCCGCGCCGGCTCCTTCCTCGCCCGCGCCCCCTTCCCCCTCCTCGACGGGGGCCGTCTCCTCCTCCTCGCCCTGTCCGTCCTGGTCGATATCCGGAAGCGGTATCGCGATGGAGGGGTAGAGCTCTTTGAGCCACGACTGCATATCATCGGGCAGGTTCTCCTCGATCCAGGTACTGTCCGGAAAGTTATCCCTGACGTAGGCCCAGACGTTCTCGACACCGCCCTCCGCCAACTCCTGCAGGGCGTTACGGAGGCCGTCCTGGCTGTTTATAAAGTCGGTGCCGTTGTTTCTCATGGCGTTCTCGGTGGTCTTGACAATCACCAGTACCTGGCTGGCCCCCTTCACCGCCCGTGCTATGGTGAAAGACCTGCGGTACCCGGGCAGCAGGATGGCCAGAATGACTATGGCCACGGTGATGATGGTGATCACGTTGACCACGATAGCGGCGATAAGGCTCACCTTGCGCCTCTTCTTCTCCGCCCTCGGCGGCGCGCCGGCAGCAATGCCCTCGCCCGGAGGTCCCGCCTGGTTCCCTCCCGGTATTTCCTGCTGTCCTCCGGGACCTGCCGTGTCACCGCGCGATCCCATTCAAATCACCTCCATGCATTACCTTCTCCGCACCCCTGTAATTCCCTTGCCTCGTTACCGTCCGTTCTTATGCCTTTCTCCCCCGGCTTCTCCGTATGATAGCCTACTTGGTCTATGATAAACCAAGGGAACCGGGGATTCCGTAATCCCGTCCTTTTCAGAGACGGGACTTTTGGGCAGAATACATAGAGAAAACTTCGTCGTAACGAATTGGCAAGAACAGTGAACCGAGGTGATACTGGTGCAAGAGAACCCGGACGCTATCCGGATACCACCCGAACCCCCCTATCCCCCCACGCCCCCTCCACCGCGCGGTACCTCGAGGACAACCATCATAGCGGTCGTCGCGGCTATCATCGCCGCCGTGGCCGCGGTTTTCATCCTGCCCCTGATCTTCGGGTCCAACCCCGTGGACATGCTAAGCGGGAAGGAGACTGTGACTACCGAGGAAGTCCGCACCGTCGAGGAACGCGTGGTAAAGGCTGGCCAGGAAGCGGTGGTGGAAGCGGCCAACAAGGTGCTGCCCTCGGTGGTCTATATCGAGGTGGATTACGGGGGTTACGCCGCCGGCATAGGATCGGGTTTCATCTACGGTTCAGATGGATATATCGTGACCAATAACCATGTCGTGCAGGATGCATCGAGAATAACCGTGGCGCTGGGCGACGGCTCCTCCTATCAGGCAGAGCTGGTGGGGACCGATCCCGAGATGGACCTGGCGGTGGTCAAGATAGATGAATCCGACCTACCCGCCGCCGAGCTGGGTACCTCCTCGGATCTGGTGGTAGGGGAGCTGGCGGTGGCCGTGGGCAGCCCCGAGGGCTTCGAGCAGAGCGTGACCTCGGGGATCATCAGCGCCCTCAACCGCAACCTTCCCCTGTTCCACCCCGACAACGCTCCCGAAACCACCCCCCTGCTGGACGTTATCCAGACCGATGCCGCCATTAATCCCGGCAACTCGGGGGGGCCGCTGTGCAACAGCGTGGGAGACGTAATAGGTATAAATACCGCCATATATTCCCTGAGCGGGGGCTATGACGGCCTCAGTTTCGCTATAGCCATCGACAACGCCAAGCCGGTTATCGAGGAGCTCATAGACAAGGGCTTCGCCACACACCCCTGGCTGGGCTTCTACGGCACCACCCTGGAGCCGGAGGTGGCGGAACGCTTCGAGCTTCCCGTGGAAAAGGGGGCCATCATCAGGCGGGTGGTCCAGGATGCTCCGGCGGAAAAAGCGGGCCTGGAGGCCGGTGATATCATCGTGGTTATCGACGGGGACACGGTCGAATCCATGGACGAAGTCATGCTTCAGCTGCGCAACCATCAGGTGGGGGACACGATCACCGTGGAATACTATCGCGGCCAGGAGAAACTTCAAGCCACGGCGGTTCTGGAGGAGAAGATCTAGGCCCTGATCACGCGGACCCCCACGAACCAGGCGCGAAGCCTTATGCGGCCCTCGAGACGGATATTACTCCTGTGAATACGGGTGGCTGAACCGGCCGGATCGGGCCCGGGCGAGGAGAGGCCCCTATCCGGGCTCGCGAACCCCGCGAACCAGGCGCTACAGCATGTATAATCTTTAAAGTATCGCCTTGTCCGATCCCGCGAGGAGGATTCATGATAGCCAGGGAACTGCGCGAGATGATCGCCTCCGCCATCTCCCGGGCGGTGGAAAACGGGGACCTGCCGCCGTCGGATATCCCCGACTTCGTCCTGGAGCGCCCCCGCCACAAGGCCCATGGCCACTGGGCCACCAACGCCGCCCTGTTGATGGGGGGCGGCCCGGATTTTAACCCCCGCCAGATAGCCGAGATCGTGATGCGCCACCTGGAGGGCGAAAGGGGAACCCTGGAATCCGCTGAGGTCGCCGGACCCGGGTTTATAAATTTCGCCCTCGGCCGTGACCGCATACTCAGAGAGCTGGTGAGGGTAGCCGGCGAGGGGGAGACTTACGGCAAGTGGTCCTTCGGCGAAGGCCGTCGCATCCTGCTGGAGTTCGTCTCCGCCAATCCAGTGGGCCCCCTGCATGTCGGACACGGGCGCTGGGCGGCTCTGGGGGACGCCCTATGCAACCTCCTGGAGGCGGTGGGCTTCAGCGTGGACAGGGAGTTCTACCTCAACGACTACGGCAGCCAGATGGATAATTTCGCCGCCTCGGTGGAGGCCAGATACCTGGAGATGGCCGGCGAGGAGGTGGAATTCCCGCCGGACGGATACCGCGGCGAATACATCGTGGAGATAGCCCGGCTGCTTCATAAAGAGGACGGGGGGGGCGCGGCGTCGGAGGAGCCCGGTAAGCGCCGCGCCAAGCTGGGGGAGAGGGCCTACCGCATCGAGCTCGGGCGCATCAAGGACTCCATGGAATACTTCGGGGTTCATTTCGACACCTGGTTCAGCGAGCGCGAGCTGCAGCGCAGCGGGGCGGTGACGAAGGAGGTCCACGATCTGCTGGAAAAGGGGCTGGCCTACGAGAAGGACGGCGCGATCTGGATGGCCACCTCCCGCTACGGCGATGATAAGGACCGCGTGCTGGTGCGGAGCCAAGGCGCCCCCACGTACTTCGCATCCGATATCGCCTACCACATCGATAAGGCGGAGCGGGGATATCACCGCCTTATCAACATATGGGGGGCGGACCATCACGGTTACGTCGACAGGATGCAGGTGGCTATGGAGGCCGAGGGTTACCCCCATATCCTGGAGATCATACTGGGCCAGCTGGTCAACCTCAAGAGGGGCGGGGAGCCGGTGCGCATGTCCAAGAGAGCCGGTGAGATGATCACCTTCGACGAGCTGCTCGCGGAGGTAGGGAGAGACGTGGCCCGCTATATCTTTCTCACCAGGAGCCAGGACACCGCGCTGGACTTCGATATCGAGCTGGCCAAGGAAGAGAGTATGGAGAACCCCGTCTATTACGTCCAGTACGCCCACGCCCGCATATGCAGCATCCTCCGCTACGGCAAGGAGAAGGGTATCGAAATCGGCGAGACTCCCGCCATGGATGACCTCCATCTCCTGGACAGCGAGGAGGAAACCGACCTGGCCCTCAAGATCTTCGAGTTTGAGGAGTTGGTCAGGGACGCCGCCGTCGACCGGGCCCCCCACCGCCTCACGCGGTACCTGGAGGAGCTGGCGGCCGCCTTTCACGTCTTCTACACCCGTCATCGTGTCATAAGCGAGGACCCGGGGCTCACCCGGGCCCGCCTCTTCCTGGTGCTCTGCACCCGCCAGGTGCTACGCAACGGCTTGGGAATCCTGGGGGTCTCGGCCCCGGAGAAAATGTAACCGGCTCCCCCGGAGTGCGGTGCTCCGCCTGGTTGAGACGGCGACTCCGCGATAGAAACGATGCATAAACACCGGGAGGGAGCGCGACCAAGAAGCGCTCGTGCGGCACGGCGCAATGAGTGAACCGCGACGGGGAATCAGGCATCGGTCTCGAAAGGCGCTGTACTTCGCTAGAGGTCTCCGGAGACTGAATGTATCCGTTCAATCTATATATTGATTGAGCAGGCTTTTTGTCCCACATTCTTCAAGTGTTCATTCCTGTCAGAAGAGCATAACGATACCCGCTGTGTCCAAATTGTGCCCATTTCTTGTAGGCTAGCGGGTAGGTTTTTGAATCCATTTCTCGACTGGCATGGCAAGAAAGTCCTCGATGGCAGTGCCGTCCCCGCCGATCAGCAGGGGCCTTGCCCCGGGATAGACTTCGATGAGTGCCGCCAGTCCGGGTAATGCATCTCGCCTCCTGCCGCTCTTCACCTCGATAGCGATGAGCTTGCGCCCCGCCTTAACGACAAAGTCCACCTCGCGGTTGCGTTCACGCCAGTAGGACAACTCGAACGATCCAGTGGCTGACGCGTTTGCCAGGTATGCGCCCATGGCGGATTCGACCAGGCGACCCCAGGCTTCGCGGTCGCTCTTCAGTTTCGATAGCGATAAGCCGGATTGTGCCGTCATCAGCGCGGTATTCAATGCCTGGAGCTTCGGGCTCGACCCTCGCCTTTTAACCACGGCTCCTGAGTATCTCTGCAGTCCGATAAGCATTCCCGCCCCGGCGAGAAGATCTAGATAGTGCGCCAGAGTGGTGGTGTTACCTGCATCCTGCAGCTGCTCCATCATTTTGTTGTATGAAAGAACCTGGCCCGAGTAACGGCAGCCGAGCTCGAAGAGACGTCGCAGCAAGGCTGGCTTATCCACACGGGTGAGGAGCAGCACATCCCGGGAGATGGTGGTCTCGATGAGCGCGTCCTTGATATATCGGGCCCGGCGTGACGGCTCGGTGATCAGGGGTGCCGCACCCGGATATGCACCGAAGTACACGTAATCATCGAGGCTGAAATTAAAGCACTTACGCATCTCGGAAAAAGACCAGTGGGGGAGATGCAGAATCTCGAAACGCCCCGCCAGGCTCTCCGTCAGTCCTTGCTGCATGAGGAGAGGCGTCGAACCGAGTACTATTGCCTTCAACGGTAGCTTCGCTCTGGTGTCGAAATCCCAGAGGCGCTTTACCGTTTCCGACCATGCCGGTATCTTATGGATCTCATCCAGAGCGAGCAGGCGTGCCGCTTCCCATTGAGCCTCAATCCAAGCGCTATCTTTTAATGTGGGCTTATCGGCTGATGCATAGTGAGCGAGGCGCCCCCATCCCGTAAGCACCTGGTGAACCATCGTCGTCTTTCCGACCTGGCGGGGTCCTGCCACCACCTGAATGAAACGCCGCGGTTCCCGCAAGCGCTTGGTCAAGGCTTTTGCGTAAGGGCGCTCATACTCATCTAACTTTTTACTCATCGTAATGAGTAAAACAACAACCCTGAAATATCTGTAACCCTCATATGAAACGGCGCTTTCAGGGACGGAGCCTATCCGCTATCCACGACACCGCTTTCCCCACTGCCTCCGGATTATGCCGCAGCTTGTGCCCGCCCCCGTTGACGATATAAAGCTCCTTCGGCTCCTGCGCCGTATCGTAAAGGCGTTTCGCCTCACCCACCGGCACCATGTCGTCCCCGTCCCCGTGCACCAGAAGCAGGGGCGTGGGATAGAGGCGCGCCACCTCGGCGATGGGACTGATCTCCACCATCTCGCGGTAGAAATCGTCCTCGCTGGGGGGAAAGCCCGCATCGCGGATTATGCCTGTACGCCGCGCGTGAGAGATGAACATACCCAGGCCCTCTCTAGGTATCAACCGCGGCAGGTCCGATGGCGCCGAAAGGGTTGCCACTCCCCTCAGTCCCCCTCTCCTGGCGGCACACACTATGCTCACGGCCCCTCCCCCGCTGAATCCCATGAGCGCCACCTTCCCCGGGTCGCATCCCCCGAAGGGCCCCCGGGCCTCGGCGGCCTCGGACAGCACCGCTTCAAGATCGGTCACCCATCCCGCCAGCGAAAAGTCGCCCCCGGAAATCCCGGTTCCCCTGAAATTGAAATAGCATGCGGCCAGGCCCCTCCTCACCAGCATCCCGGCCAGGGCGGGGTACCCGGGATCCCCCTCCACCGGGGGGCCGCTGGGGATGCCGTGACACAGTACCGCCAGCGGCCAGGCCTCGTCCCCGCTGGGCACCTCGACCTTGCCGCGCAACGTGATGCCACCGCTGTCGATCACCATGTCTCTGGCGTCCATCCTCTTTCGCTCCCTTCCGCCCGTGCGATTCGCCGCCTTACCGCCTCTCCGGGTCAGGCGAAGGGCGGGGCCGCGAGCGCGGGCCCCCATGCCTGTTACGGATCGGCTTGGAGGGATCATCCGATGAGCCTTATTCTACACGCAAGGGAAGCGGCCCGTGTCAAAGGGCGGCTAAAGCCCGGAGCGTCGGCGGATGCGGGGGCTTGGCACGTCGCAACCCGGGGATGGTGCAAGGCCACTCTCCGGTGAGCCCCCGGACACGTGGCAAAACCGCGGTTTAGCGTCGCGCCAAGCTGGGTATAAGGGAACGGGGGGGTAGATACCTCAGGGTATGTATTGGGACAGGCCGGAGTGTGGGACGGGCCCTGGCGGATGGCCCAGGGCGAGAGGAGAGGCCCCAGCCGCGCGCGGGGCCTTCCTTGTTTTTCAAGGCATGACGCGCTTCTTGCCGTGATTCGCGCGCATCCCCTCCCGGCCATACATGTCACGCAAAACGCCCGGCGCGTATTCCCCCCGAGCGCCCTCCTTCGCCCGATCCGCCGGTGGTGGTCCGCTCCCCGCCGCTCCCTCTTAGCCGGTAGCGGGCAGAGGGCGAAGGGCACGAGGTCCCCGGCCTCCAGCTGCCCCATACCCCCCGAGGCGGCCCGCTACGGGCCGGTGAAGAACCTCGCCCTGCGGGACAGGTAGAGGACGAGGGGCACGAGGTCCCCGGCCTCCAGCTGCCCCATACCCCCCGAGGCCGCTTCCACCTCGTCGAAGATGCGCACGGCGTCCCTGCGCACCGTGGGCGCGCTGAAGAGCACCGGCACGGGGTCTCCCCCGTGAATCACCCTGGGATCACTCGTGGTGGGAGTGGTATGGTCCGCGGTGACCACGGTGAGAAGATCGCCCCCCGCGATGGTTTCCTCGATGACGTCGAAGGCCCTGTCCAGGGAGGCGATCGTATCCTTCTTGGCCAGAGGATCCCCGGTATGGGCGGCCTCGTCGGCGTGCTTGACGTGCACGAAAGCGAAATCCCAGCCCTCCCGGAAAACGGCCAGGGCCCGGCGTAACTTTTCCCGTAGCTCCTCCTCCGCGCCGCCTTTCTCCACGACCTCCACCCGCATGGAGAGCAGTTCCCCCATGCCCTCGAAGCAGAGCGTGGAGACGATCGCCGCAGCCTTGAGGCCATGTCTCCTCTCGAAGGGCTCGGCACCACCGGCCCTCGAGGGCCACTTCATGCTTATCCCCAACCTGCCCCAGGGCTCCTCGCCGGGCTCGCCCAGCAGCTCCGCGGCCTCGTCGAGAAAAACCCCCAGCGCCTCCAATGTCTCGGACGTAACCCGGTCGCCCTCCCAGCCCTCCACGGCACGCAGCCGCTCCAGGGGCAGGTTATGCAGGAAGGGATCGGTGGGACGGACATGGTGAGAGCCGCTACGGACCACCGCCACGAACTCGACGCCACCGAGATGATACAACCGCAACCCCTCGGGAACCAGGGCCTGGAACCTCTCTACCCAGCGGCGGCAGGCATCATGGGTCGGGCGCGGCGAACCTTCTTCGATAAAGACGCCCCGCCGGCTCTCCCGCACGGGCATCAGGTTGAACATGAAAAGGGCGTCCCCAGCCTCGCAGGGAAGGCCGGCGGCGAGGGCGTGGAGGTAGGAGCGCCCCGGGAAATCCTCCAGCTTGTATCCGAACATCCTCCAGTGGGCGACCTCGCTCGAGGGGCATATGCCGGGGGGCACGGTATACATGAGCGCGCAGCAGCCCTCACTGGCCAGGCGGTCCAGGCGCGGCGTGGGCGCGGCCCGCAGCGGGGTCACCCCCCCGAGGTCCGGCTGGGATATATCCGCCAACCCATCCAGGACCACCAGCAGCGCCTTCATTATCCCTTCGACCTCCGTCTTCCGGGCATCGCGGCACCGTCTCCGGGAGGACGCCCATCCCGCGGTCACGCCCAAGCTACGGCCGCCGCCGGCCGCGGCGACCGCCTATCCCAGCAGGTCCTCCACGATAGAGCGGTAATCGGCTTTTTCTCCGTCCCTGACGGCGTGCAATATGCGGCCGGTCACCGGTATCAGGTATCCCTCCAGGTAGGCCTGCAACCCGCTATCATCGTACAGCGGTTGCCCATCCAGATCGTAGTAGTTACCGGACAACACGCATCCGGGTTGCCTGTCGCCCTCATCCCATTCTCCCGCCAGTTCCAACAACCGCGCTTCGTCATCGATCTCGAGCAGGGGGGCATGGAGGGTAATTCCCCATTCCGCGAGCGCCCGGCTGTAGGCCAGCACCGCCGGCCGCATCTGGTTTACCTTCAACCTGCCGTGATGGAAAAGCCTCTCCCCGCATATCAGCTCGTACGCTCCCGCCTCCCAGGCCAGGGGGACCCTTACGGCATGGAAATACATGTGGCAGCCCACGCAGATATGCCAGGGCCCGTAACGGCGGGACAGGAGGCTGTTGGGGCGGCCGATCACCGCTCCCCACCACAAGGGCGACCCCAGTACTACGGGCTCCATAACCTCCACCCCCATGGGGCGCAGCAGCAACCGCAGCCGATCCACATTGGACGGCAGCATATCTATGTCCCCGTATTCCGTACCGGCATAGGCGATGGTGGGCAGCACGCGCCTCATCTCGACCTCCCCGGCCAGGGCCGCCACCGCCGCCACGCTGTCCCTGCCCGCTATCTCGGCCACGAAATCCCCCGCACCCAGCCGGGGACCACTATATAGGCCCTCGATTCTCTCGGGATCGTGAAGAGGGGAACTCAAGCCGCCGTACAATGCCTCTCACCACCTGCAAATCGAGGCCGGGAAGGGAACGCGAGGCCGGCTCGCGCTCCGTTATCACCTCGTAATGCCCAGCCCTCATCCGGGGACCGCCCGACCGGAATACCCGTTCCGGGGCGGCTCACGCCGTTAATTCTACACCAGCAGCGCGGCCATATACCATGCCGGCTTGTCCTTGACGCCTTACCTTGTCTATTAACATCCACGCCCCTACGCTCGATATATAAGAAGTGGCGGAGGAAAGAGGAACGGGAGCATCATGATACCCGCGGAAGCACTGGCGGAATTGAGCGAAAAGGTCCACGTCTTGGCGGACAACATAAATACGGTCATCAAGGGCAAGGGCGAACAGGTGAACCTGGCCGTAATAGCCCTGCTCGGAGGCGGACACCTGCTCATCGAGGACGTACCGGGGGTGGGCAAGACCATGCTGGCCAGGTCCCTGGCCCTGTCCATCTCGGGCACCTACAGGCGTATCCAGTTCACGCCCGACCTGCTTCCCTCGGACATCTCCGGGACCACCGTCTTCAACCAGAAGTCCGCCGAGTTCGAGTTCCGGCCCGGCCCGGTTTTCGCCAATATAGTGCTGGCGGACGAGATAAACCGGGCCACGCCGCGCACCCAATCCAGCCTCCTGGAGGCCATGGATGAAGGCCAGGTCACGGTGGACGGAATTCCCCACTCCCTTCCGCTTCCCTTTTTCGTCATCGCCACCCAGAACCCCATCGAGTATCACGGCACCTACCCCCTGCCGGAGGGGCAGTTGGACCGTTTCTGCATGAGCATAACCCTTGATTATCCTTCCGAGGAGGATGAAAGGATCGTGGTCGAAAGCCAGCTGATGGAGCACCCGGTTCACGCGTTGTCGCCGGTCTTGAAGGCGGAAGAGATACCCAGCCTGCAAAGGGCGGCCCGGTCGGTCGGCGTGGGCCGCGACGTCCTTTCATATGCCCTGAACCTGGTCAGGGAGACCAGGAAAGACGAGGAGCTGGCGCTGGGGGCAAGCCCGCGAGGGGCGATATTTCTGGTGCGTACGGCTCAGGCCAAGGCCTTCCTGGATGGGCGGGACTTCGTGATACCCGACGATGTCAAGGGAATGGCGGTCCACATCCTGTCTCACCGGGTCATACCCACCTCCCACTCGCACGGGATACGGGAATCACGCCTGGTGATCGACCGCCTGCTTTCCCGGGTTCCGGTTCCGGTAGTCTAGGAGGCTTGATTGTTTTTCTCGCGTTCGCTTTTCGTGCTGGTCCTGTCCCTGGCCCTGATAATCATCGGGATCAACTCGCAATCGGGGTGGCTGTTCTGGCTGGCGGCCCTGCTGCTCTCCGCTCTCGGCATCTCCTGGCTTCTCTCGCTGCAACAGGTCAGGGGGCTGGGCATCAAGCGCCGTCACAGGCCCCGGGTAAGCGAGGAGGAGGAGCTCGAGATAACCCTGGAAGTCACCAGCCGGGGCCGCTTTTCGCGCTACCTGCTGGAGGTTATCGACACCGACCCCCGAGACGGCGATTCCCAAAAGAAAGCCCGCCTGAAAGCCAAACGAAAAAGCCTGCGAGAGCAGCTGGACATGGTCAGGGGGATAGTGAAGGAAGAGGTGGCACAACAGGGCGAACGCGGTAAAACCCCTTTCCTGATCCCTCACCTCGGCGCCGGGGGGGACGCCTCGCTTACATACAGGCGGGGAGGGCTCAGCCGCGGAATATACGAGGGGTGGCCGGCGCTCTTTTACTCCGAGGGGATACTGGGGCTGGCCCGCCATTCCAGCCGCGTTGAATGTTCTTCCAGGCTGGTGGTCTACCCCTGGTACGCGGAGCTCAGCAGCTTCCCCCTGGTGGACTCCTTCCTGCACCCGCAGAGACTGCCACATGATCACCTGACCAAGGGGGTGGGGACGGACTATTACGGGGTGAGGGAGTTCCGGCCGGGCGATCCCCTGCGCCACGTTCACTGGAAGACCACCGCGCGCAAGGGAGAGCTGGTGGTCAGGGAATTCGAGAGGGAGGTCGGCACCCCCTTGACCGTACTGATAGACAACCATTACGGCCACCTCTCGGATAAAGACGTTTCCCAGGCCCTGGATTCCTCCGCGCGCCTGGCCGCCAGCATCGTTCATTACGCCTTCTATGCCGGGCACCCGGTGAGGCTGATATCGTCCCGTGATCGCGAGCCCGTCGTGTTTCGCGTTCCGACATTCCAGGCGGCCCTGGAATGGCTGGCCGGCCTGCGGCCGGAAGAGGGCCCGGATCGGGAAGAGCGGTTTCGCGGCCTGTACCGGGAACTGGAGGGTGAATCTTTTCTCTGCTTTATCCTGGCGGATACGGGGCGGGGTTACGGCGGGATAACCGCCGCTCTCCCTCCCATGTGCCAGGTAGCCCTGATCCTCGTCGACGTGGATTCCTTCAACGGGAACGGAACAACAGCGATGGCGCGGCCGGCAGGCGAAGCCTCCGGGCCGGGAAAGCAGCCCTTCCCTGGATTTCACAGTGTCTCGTTTTATGGCAAGGGAGATGATATAAGGGAATGCCTGGAAAGGCCCACGATTACTTTCAACGGCTCACAGCCCCTCGGGAGATAGAGGAATCCCGGCCCTTCCGCGCGGCGGTTTGGGCGTCGGTATGCGTATCCCTTATCGCCCTGGGCCTACAGGAGGTGACCAGCGCCTCACTGATAATCACCTGCCTGGTCCTGGTAAGCCTGGGTTTCTATTTCAGCTGGCGGCGCAGTCATAAACGCAACATCTCCATCAAGCTGGTTATAGCCATGTTTACCCTCGTCGCCCTGGCCTCTTTTCTCCGCCAGATCTACCGGCAGCCGTACGACCCCCGTCTCCCGCTGGCCGAGCTCTTTCTCTGGGTACAGGTCCTGCACAGCTTCGACCTGCCCCGGCGCAAGGACCTGGTGCTATCCCTGGTGAGTTCGGTGATCCTGCTGAGCCTGGCCGGCTCCTTCGCCCTATCGGCCTCTTTCGCCTGGGTGGCCCTGCTCTACCTCGCCGCCGCGCTGCCGGCCCTCTATTTTGCCCAGATATCGCGTCTCCGCAGCCTCTCCGCCGTTCCCGAGCGCTCCCGCACGACCCACCCGTCCAGGCGGCGGATGCTCGTCGTTTTTCTTCTTCTCATAGTAATCATATCCGCGGTGGGGATGGCCATCGGCGCGGCCATACCCCGCGTTTCAGCCTCCTACATGAGCACCCTGCCTTTCTCCTTGCGGCGCGCCTTCTCGCCCTCGCAGGGATTCGAGTTCTCCAACCCCGGATACCCGGACCTTCCGTCCAAGCCTCCCGATGACGCGCTGGAGGTGAACCCCGAGGCCTACTTCGGCTTCAGCCCCTTCCTCGACCTGCGGGCCCGCGGCACCCTGGTGGATAAACCAGTGATGCGGGTGTGTTCCAGCGAGCCCGCATACTGGCGGGGCATCGCCTTCCAGGAATATAACGGCTACTCCTGGCTGGTGGCCGACGAGGAGCCCCAGGCTCTCTATGCCAGGGAGCAGCCCTTCATGGTCGAGCACCCGCAGGAAGAGGCCTGCCTCTGGAACCACAGGATCGTTCAGACCTACTATATAGTGGGAGACGAGGCCTCGGTCATCTTCGCCGCCCAGAGTCCCTCGGTGCTTTACTACCCCTCCGATTACATCTACCAGGACAGCTCGGGCCTCAAGAGCCCTTTTCCCCTGTCCGACGGCCTGGTGTACAGCGTGGTGTCCAACAATATAACGCCCGGCGAGGAGTTCGCGGACGTCGACATGGAGGCTTTCGGCGACTTCCTCCTCCCCTACCTCGAGGTGCCCGAACTGCCGCCGAGGGTCCTGGGGCTGGCGGAAGAGATAATACCCTGGGGCGAGACCCCATACCGCCGGGCCGAAGCCATCAAGGATTACCTCGAGAGCCACTACGATTATTCACTGGATGTACCCCCGCTGCCCGCGGGGGAGGACGCCCTGGACTTCTTCCTCTTCGAGCAGGGATCGGGCTACTGCGAGCATTTCGCGACCGCATACGCCCTGCTGTGCCGCCTGGCGGGAATTCCCGCCCGCGTGGTCACGGGATACGCCACCGGAGAGTACAACCCCTTCACCGACCTGTATGAGGTAAGCCTGGCAGACGCCCATGCCTGGGTGGAGATATACCTGCAGGGGGTCGGCTGGGTGACGTGCGAGCCCACTCCCAGCTTCTCGCTTCCCGATCCCGGCCGGGGCTCGGGCTCGCTGTGGATCCTGGGGGATTTCATCGAGTGGGCGGGCAAGCAACTCTCGTCCATACTGCCCTCCTCGCTACGCTCGGCCGTGTCGGCCGCCTTCGGCGCCATCGCCTCGGGAGCCGACAGCCTGTTCTCCAGCCTGGCCTACTCCTTTCGCCATGCCGCATGGCTGCCCCTGCTTTTCCTGTTTATACTACTGCTCTTCCCCCTGCTCTACCTGACCTCGAGAAGGTCTCGCCGCAAACCGGCCGCGGGCGTAGACGACGGCGAGGCGGTGTCGGCCATGCGCGATTTTCTGGGTTCCCTGAACTCCCTGGGTATCGCCCGGCAGCCCAGCCAGACAGCCGGGGAATTCATCGGGGAGCTCGGCATGCTGGTTCCAGGTATCAGACTGTCGAGCGAGCTGCGCCTCTTCGAGGCCGCGCGCTACGGCGGCAGGCCACTCCGGCGCGAGCAAGCAGACAGACTCCGCGCCGGGTTCGACGGGGCCCTGGAAGAAATCGACCGCGCCAAGCGGGAAGGCAAGACGAGGGGGGCGTAACCTCAAGCCGCCGCGGAACCGTCACGGGCGCCCGGTGCGGACGTAACGCTCTCCCGGGCCACGGCCGGCCATCTCAGCGGGGCAGCTCCTCATCCAGCCCCAAGTCCATCTCCTGGCTCATGGCCTTGGGGATATACAACGGCCGCTTGAAGAGGTTTCTCATGTCCGTCCAGGGGGACTCGCTCCCGCTCGATCTCTCGGCTATCTCCCTGAAGCTGTTGACCTTGGCGTCGAGGTTGTCGACATGGTGCAAGACCACCGCCTCCAGGGTCTTGGGCCTCTTGGGCGAGCCCCATTCCAGCTCTCCGTGATGGCTGAGAACGGCGTGCCTCAGCCGGAGGGCCAGGTCCCCGGGGAAGCTGGGTATACCGGCGATGCGCTCCCTTATCATCTCGTCCGAGAGCAGCAGGTGGCCCAGAAACCTGCCCGCGTCCGTGAAATCAATGGACCTTTGATAATCCAGTTCCCGGATCTTGCCGATGTCGTGCAGCGCCGCGGCACAGACCAGCAGGTCCCGGTCCAGCTCCGGGTAAAGGTCGCATATCAAGCCGCAGATACGCACCGTGGTCGCGGTGTGTTCGAGCAATCCCCCCAGGTAGGGGTGATGGTAATTCTTAGCAGCAGGCGCGCCGGTGAACCTACGCATGAAACCCTCGTCGTCCAGGAAGCTGGAGAGCAGCTTGCGCAGGTAGGGGTCGCTCACCCCTTCCAGCGACAGCCTCAGCTCCCCCTCCAGCTCGGAGCGATCAGTCGCCACCACGCGCAGGAAATCGCCAGCGTCCACCTCTTCCTCGCGGCATCGCCTCAGGGAATTGATAATAACCTGTTTCCGCTCCCGGTAGGTCTCCACCCTGCCGCTTACCGCCACGTAATCCTTTTCGGCGAAAGCGTCCTTGTAGCTTCCCGCCCGGTCCCATACGCGGCCCTCCACCTTGCCGCTCTTGTCCGCGAGCTCGACGGCTAGATACGGAGATCCCGCCCTGGTCTTGCGCAGTTCCTTACGGGAGACGACGAACGTGCTCTTGACGTCCTCACCGGGCGTTAAGTCCTTTACCAGCTGCTTCGCCAAATCGTCCTCCTCACCGTCGTGTCCCCCGTTAAATCTTCTTTTTCGGCCGAGCTTTTCCTTCGATAAAAGGCGCCGGGTAGCTGGCGTCGGTGAGCCGGTCGGCTCCAGCCGGCGTATCCCGCTACGGGGCACCTCTTGCCCGGAAGATCCAGCTTGATTCTCACCCTTCTTCCCTATCTTACCCCCGGCCTCTGACACCCATCGACGCCCGCCTCGGGCACGCCGTCCATCACCCGTTTATTTGACATCATTCAACCATCCTCGCTATTTTTATTTCAGAACCCTGTAACATATCCTGACAGTGAATGGTGGCGAGCTTTCCCTGGCATGACTCGTACGGGCATGGGCTCCGGGCTCCCTTCGGGAGGTGGAGGTTTGTTTGAAGATCGTTATTCTGGCCAGGCACGCGAAATCGAGCCATAAAGACACCTCTCTGGAAGACAGCGACAGGCCGTTAAAGAAGCGCGGCCTGCGCGACCTGGAATCGCTCCAGCCGGTCCTGGTCGGGCACGAGCACAAACCGGAACGCATCTTCTCCAGCATCGCGAAAAGGGCGGCTGAAAGCGCCCGGGTGGTCGCGGCTTTTTACGGACTGGAAAGAGAGGGAATAACCTGCCTGGACGAGCTGTATGGCGCATCGGCACGGGAAATCGTGGCTTTCATCCGTTCCCTCGACGACGGCCTGCGCAGCGTTATGGTCGTCGGCCATAATCCAGATCTGGCTCTCGCCGCGGACCTCCTCCGCGACGAACCGTTCGAGGCCCAGGTTCCGACCTCTGCGTTTATCTGTTTGAGTTTCGATGTCGATATCTGGAGAGAAGTGCGCGAGAACACCGGGGTGCTGGAATTCTACGAATACCCGAGAAAATCCGGATAGGAGGCGCCGAGATCAAGAAATACATCAACCGGGAGCTGAGTTGGCTGTCTTTCAACCAGAGGGTGCTGCAGGAGGCCGAGGATCCTACCGTCCCGCTGCTGGAGAGGTTGAAGTTCCTCGGCATTTTTTCATCCAATCTCGACGAATTCTTCAGCGTGAGGGTCGGCACGCTGAAGCGCCTCATAGCCTCGGGCCAGACCCCCGCGACCTTCCTCGGGGGAACGCCCAAGACGGTTCTGGAGCAGGTAATGGACAGGGCCAAGCTTCTACGCAACGAATCCGAGGGTGCTCTCGCCCGCGTGCTCAAGGAGCTGGGGGACGAAAACATCCTCATGGTGAACGAGCGGGACCTGAACAGCCGGCAGGAGGGTTACCTGAAGAGATATTTCTCGGAAGAGGTCCGCCCCCGGCTCATCCCCATCATGCTCGGCAACATCCGCGAATTCCCCTACCTGCACAACCTGGTTATCTACCTGGCCGTGGACATGAACGGGAAGGGGCCCTCCAGCGAGCGGAAATACGCCCTGATAGAGGTCCCAGCCGACGTGCTGCCGAGGTTCAAGAGACTGCCCGGACACGAAAACAACGTCTACATCATAATGCTGGACGACATCATCCGCTACGGCTTGAAGGATATATTTTCCATGTTCGACTTCGAGGACATCTCCGCCTATACCATAAAAATCACCCGTGACTCCGAGCTCGACATCGAGTCCGACATCACCACCAGCTTCTTCGAGCAGGTCTCGCGCTCGCTGAAGGAGCGGGAGCACGGTGATCCCGTACGCTTCGTCTACGACCGCAAGATACCCCAGGATTTCCTGCAGTATATCGTCGAGGAAAACAAGCTCCCGCCCGAGATATTGATCTCCGGCGGGAAATACCATAACGCCCGGGACATGATCTCCTTTCCGGACCTGGGCACGCGCTTCGACAGGCTGCGCTACAAGCCCCCCGAACCCCTGGAGCACGCGGTATTGCGCGATTACTCCAGCATCCTGCAGGCTATCGAGGAGCAGGACGTCCTGCTGCATCTCCCCTATCAGTCATTCCACTACATCACCGACCTGCTGCGCGAAGCCGCCATGGACAAGGACGTGGTGTCGATCAAGATGACCTTGTACCGCATCGCCGACAAATCCCAGGTGGTGAACGCCCTCATCAACGCCATACGCAACGGCAAACAGGTCACCGTGGTCATGGAGATCCAGGCCCGCTTCGACGAGGAGGCCAATATCCACTGGACGGAGGTGCTGTCGGAGGAAGGGGCGACCATCGTTCACGGCATACCGGGCGTCAAGGTCCACTCCAAGCTTCTTCTCATCGAACGAATATCCGAGAGCAAGACAAAACGTTACGCGGGCATCGGCACGGGGAACTTCAACGAATCCACGGCCAGGATATACACCGACCACATCCTGTTGACCAGCGACCCGAAAATCACCAACGACGTGGCCAACCTGTTCGAGTTCCTGGAGAATAACTACAAGTCCTTCAGTTACCGGCAGCTCCTGGTCTCACCCTTCGCCATGAGCAAGAGGCTGCTCAAGCTCATCAAGAACGAGATCAAGAACGCCCAGGAGGGCAAGGACGCCTATATATACGTCAAGCTCAACGGTCTCTCCCACAAGAAGATGATCAACAGGTTATACAGGGCCGGGCAATCCGGGGTAAAGATCAAGATGCTCGTGCGGGGCATCTGCTGTCTCGCGCCCGGGGTGGAGGATCTCAGCGAGAATATCGAGGTGCTCAGCATCGTCGATAAATATCTCGAGCACTCGCGCATTTATATCTTCTGCAACGACAACCAGCCGCTGGTGTTCATATCCTCCGCGGACTGGATGCCGAGAAACCTCGACCGGCGCGTCGAGGTGGCCGTTCCCGTTCACGACGAAAGCATTAAACAGGAGCTTATCGACTACATGAATATCCAGTTCGCAGACAACGTAAAGGCGAGAGTCATCGACGAGGAGCAGGCCAATACGGCGAGAAACACCTCGGGCAACAGGAGGATAAGGGCCCAGGACGCGATATACAGGCACTTGAAAGAGAAGCTGTAGGGGGGAGTCCGTAAGGGGGACCGTCGCCATATGAAGGAAAGACATTTCCGGGCGGACGACGATAGCCTCCAAGGCTATCTGGCGTTGGCGGAGAACCAATTCGAGCTGGAGAGAGAGTCCACGCAGGATTCGCGCCTCGCCCTGTATGATACCTTCGATTGGAGGCTATACAGGAAGGGGTTTTTCGCCTGTGCGGTGCCGGGATCCTTCCTCGTCCGCAAGGCCTTCGCCGCTTCACCGCACCTGGAGTGCGAGATGGAGGTTATTCCCAAGACATGGGATAGGTTCGAAAACGAGCGCCTGCGGTCCTTCATGAAGGACATCCTCGGAGACAGGGCCCTCCTTCCGCTGCTGGATTTCGAGGTCCGCGAGGAGAACTTCGCCGCCAGGAACGAGGATCATAAAATAATCTGCCGTCTGTCGACCCTCACCCCCGCGTCCGACGGCGGTCGCCCGTATTTGCTGATAAAGCCGCTCAAGGGCTACGCGAGGGAGAGCGAGCCCCTCTATGCCCTGGCCGCGGAATCCGCCATGGAGGAACTGCGGACCTCCATCCTGGAAGAGCTCCTCCGCGCGCAGGGAATCCACCCCGGTGAATACAGCTCCAAGCTCGACGTTCGCCTGGACAAAGGCCAGACCATAACCGAGGCCGCCCTGGTGATTCTCCACCACCTGCTGTCCACCATGAAGATCAACATCCCCGGCATTATCGCGGATTACGACACCGAGTTCCTCCACGATTTCCGCGTCGCCAGCCGGAGAACCAGGGCCTGTCTCTCCCAGCTCAAGGAGGCCCTGCCACGAGACGCGGCCAAAAAGTACAACAAGGATTTCAAGAATATCGCTCAGCGATGCAACGTGCTGCGCGACCTGGACGTGTTTCTTCTGGAAAAGCAGCGCTATTACGACCTGCTGCCGCAACACCTCCACCGGGGATTGGACAGCTATTTTGCCCATGTAAGACGGGACCGGAAAAGCCGGCAAAAGAAGTTCACGGCCTTTCTCCAGGGCGAGGACTTCAAGTCCATCCTCGATGACTGGGAGGGCTTCCTCGCACACCCCGAAACGCCCGGCGGGAGCGATCCAGCCATCGCGGTCGCCAGGAAGCGCATCTACGGCCGTTTCCGCAAAATCATAAACGAGGGGAGAAAGATAACGGATGCTTCACCCGACCGGGACCTGCACACCCTGCGCATAGAGTGCAAGAAGCTGCGCTACTTACTGGAGTTCTCCAAATCTCTTTTCCCCGCCGCCAAGATGAAAAAACTGGTACAGCACCTGAAGGACTTTCAGGATAACCTCGGCGAATTTAACGATTTGACCATGCAGCAGATCAACCTGAAAGAGTATCTGGAGCGCTCCTCGGGCGAACCGCGCCGCAATCAACTCGAGAGCGCGGCGATCGGAGGCCTTCTCGCCGCCTTGCACAACAGGCAGATCGAGGTGAGAGAGGAGTTCTGCCAACGCTTCGCGGATTTCGACTCCAAGGAGATACACTCTTTGTACGAGGAGCTCTTCAAGCGAGGCAAAGGAAGGGCGTCATGAGAATAATCTCCTTCTACAGTATCAAGGGCGGCGTGGGCAAAACCACCGCGGCGGTGAATTTCGCGTACCTCAACGCCCGGGACGGAGAAAAGACGCTCCTGTGCGATCTCGACCCGCAGGCGTCCGCGTCCTTCTACTTCCGTATAAAGCCGATGAAGAAACAGAGCTCGAAGATCCTCGTATCCGCAAAGAAAAAGGCCTCGAGGTATGTCCGGGAAACCGACTACGCCAACCTCGATCTCCTGCCCTCGGATATCTCATTTCGGAAACTGGACATTCGATTGGACAGGGCCCGCAACCCCAAGCGCCATCTCGCGGAGACTCTGAGACAGTTCACGGGGGAATACGACTCGCTTTTCATCGACTGCCCCCCGAACATCACCCTGCTCTCGGAGAATATCTTTCGGGCATCCGATATACTCCTGGTACCGGTTATCCCCACCACCCTCTCCAAGCGCACCTACGAGCAGCTCCGCCTCTTTCTCTCTAAAAAGGATGTGCGCGTGGAGCACGTGATTCCCTTCTTCTCGCTGGTGGACAGGAGAAAGAACTCGCACAAGGAGATGATGAGCGAGTTGTGGGACGCCCACGACGACTTCCTGAAGCATTACATACCCTATCGTTCCGAGATCGAAAGCATGGGGACGCTCCGGGCTCCCCTCCCCGCAGTCCGCCCGAGAAGCGAGAACTCCAGGATGATCGAGCTGGTATGGCGGGAAATCCTCGACAGATTGGCGTGATGCTCGTGGAAATCGAGAGAAAATACCTCATCAGCGATCCGCCGGAGGGCCTGTACGCCCTCCCTTCCACCTCGATAGAGCAGGGGTATATCGTCGTCACCGCCGACGACGAGCTCCGCATAAGGAAACGTGACCACTCCTTCAAGTTGACCTTCAAAAGGGGCTCGGGGGCTGTCAGGCACGAGGTCGAGGTGGACGTCTCCGAAGAGCAGTACGAAGAGTTCAAACCGCTGATAATCGGCTCGACCATTCGCAAGAAAAGGATCGCCCTTCCCTACATGGATCACACGATAGAGATAGATGTCTACAAGGATGCCCTGGAAGGGTTGCTCGTCGCCGAGGTCGAGTTCGCCTCGAAGCAAACCATGAGGGCGTTCTCCCCGCCCGCATGGTTCGGCGAGGAGGTGTCGGCGCGGGGGGAGTTCAAGAACAAGGCCCTCGCCATGAAGGGCCTTCCGGCCTCCCTCCTTCGGGCATGGAAGGAGGGACCCCGGCCCGGCTGGCACTACAGGCAATCAGGAGTCGTCCCCTTTCGCGAGGTGGACGAGGGCTACGAGGTCCTTCTCATCACCACTAGAAAAGGGGGCAGGTGGATGCTGCCCAAGGGCATCATCGAGCCGGACCTTTCCGCCGCGGATTCGGCGAGGAAGGAGGCGCTGGAGGAAGCCGGCGTACGCGGGAACGTCATTGCCGGCGTTCAGGACTCATATGACCGCAACAAATGGAAGGGGCGCTGCCATATTATACTCTTCCCGCTCCGTGTAACGGAATCGCTCCCGCGTTGGGCGGAAGATGAAGCCCGAAAGCGGGAGTGGGTTCGGGCGGAACGAGTCGAGAATTATATTGACAGCCAGGACCTGAGGCGGGCCATCCTAAACATCATGGACGGGGTCCGCGCTGCCACGCAGAAATGATGCCGTGGGGGTTGCTGTATCCAAGCTGATAGGAACATTAACGGCGGGCGGTGACACACCGGGCCTGAACGCGGCCTTACGCGCAACCGGGAAGGCGGCTCTGGGGAGTCACGGCTTTCGCGGCCTTGGTGCACAACCGGACCATGCGGCTCGACGGGGACGATCTCTCCAATATCGTCTCCACCGGCGGCGCCATTCTCGGCACCAGCCGGGACAAGCCACATAAGATGACTGTGGGCGGAAAGGTCATGGACATGACCGATATGACCGTTGAGAACTATCGCCGCAATCACCTCGAGGCGCTGGTGTGTCTCGGGAGCGGCGGCACCCAGAAAAACGCTTGCCGGCTTCTGGAAAAGGGCCTGAATATAATCACCTTGCCCAAGACCATCGATAACGACGTGGTGGAAACCAACGTGACCATCGGCTTCGATAGCGCCATGGGCATTGCCACGGAAGCCATCGACAGGCTGCATACAACCGCCCACAGCCATCACGGGATCATTGTGGTGGAGGCCATGGGCCACAACGTGGGGTGGCTGGCGTTGTGCGCGGGCATATCCGGCGGCGCCGACGTGCTCCTCATCCCCGAGACACCCTAAGATATCAACGTCATCGCGGATCCGGTGCTGAAACGATACCGCATGGGCAAGAGCTTCAGCATCGTGGCCGTCGCGGAGGGCGCCCTGCCCTGGCAGGAAGAGGCCAGCCCGGTGGGGAAAGCGGTGGAGACACGGGACAAGAACGGGGCGGTTAGGGAAGAGCTTAAGCGCTTGGCTGACCGCATGAACGACAACACCATCCGGCTGGCCAGCGAGCTCGAGGAATTAATGCGCCTGGAATCCCGCGTGACCATACTCGGACACCTCCAACGGGGGGAACCCCTTCGTCACAGGACAGGCTTCTGGCGAGCCTCCTGGGCACCACCGCCGCCGACCTGGTTGCGCGAAAGGACTTCCGGTGTCGCGGCGGGCTCCCAATCCAGCTGTACCGTCCCCGTACCCCTGGAGCGGGTCGCCGGCAAGAGAAAGTGCGTGCCCGTCGATCACCCACTGGTGGAATCGGCACGCCAGCTGGAAACCTGCAGCGGCGATGAATAGCGGTCGGTTCGGGCAATCTTTGCCCGCCGTGCACAAGCCCTCGTGTGGTAACGGTCTGTGGCAAAATAGAAACCCCCAACTCGTGGGGGTTGATGTTGGTGGGCCTAACTGGATTCGAACCAGTGACCTCACCCTTATCAGGGGTGCGCTCTAACCTGCTGAGCTATAGGCCCGCTTTCGTTCGTCTCGAACCGGAGGCTCCAAACCTAAAGCCTGCCCCCCGGAGATAGGTAGGCGGATCAGCGAACCCGTCCACACGGGAGCGCCCATCCCTCCTCACAGAACCCGGAAGGACCGTTCATGAAGAAATTATAGCCTTTTCTCCGGCCCGCACACAAGGAGCGGCGGCACGGCGGCGATGCGCCGTTTTTACACATTATCAACAACATGTTGTGCATAAAATATGCTCTAAGCACACTATATAGTATCTTATCTCGCATCACACCGCGATGATCGTGCATCAAGCCACCTCAACCCACAATTATTTGATTCGCTTTCGGGCTACTCGCGGACACAAACCCCGTCTTTTCTCAGAGGATACGCTATCCGCGGATGAACCCGGTCTCGAGCCGGACCCTAGCGGCTTATCCCCCGGCTGCGGAGGTCACCCCCTCCGGCAGAACGAAATTCTCGGGGGATATCTCGCTCACCCTGCGGTATTCCCACGAGACCTCGGTGAACACGTTCCCCGCTTCCTCGGCCTCCCAAGAACTCGGGAGGTATTCGGGGCCTCCCAGATAGATATTTACAGCGTTTTCGCCCGCTCCCTCCATGCGGAACACGTCGCCGCTCCAATACCGGTCCAGGTCAAAATAAGCCCTCATTGCCTGGTGGGGCATGAACCCCGCCTGTAGAAGCGCTTCGTCGTACTCCAGCTCCTCGTAGGTCCTGGTCCTCAAGTTGATTTCCCAGTTCTCACCGCTCTCCTCGTTGTGGATGACCACCCTCGGCGAACCCTCGACTATGATACGAAAGGAACCGTTGTCGTAGATGCCCACGCCTTGCACCAATCCATCCTCCATCCCTTTCACCTGGTAGCCCCCCTCGTAGGTGCTCTTTATGCCCTGGTCGCGGGGGGAAGCCTGGCCGTTCGAGTCCGCTCCCCCACACCCGGCCAAGAGTATTGCTCCCGCGAGCACAACAACGAGCGAGATGCCGCGCATTGTTCCATCACCCCTTTAAAACCGCGATAGGCCTGGTTCGCGCAATTCTCCTGGACAAACCCGCACCCTCGCAGATCTTCACTATCTCCTCGACATCCTTATAAGCCTCCGGGGCCTCCTCCGCAAGTCCAGGCAGGTGGCCCGCCCTCACCAGGATCCCCTCCTCCTCAAGCCTTTCCTTCAAGCGATCTCCCCTGATTCTCTTTTTCGCGGCCTTCCTGCTCATGGCCCTGCCGGCACCATGACAGGTGGACCCGAAGCTCTTCTGTAGCGATTCCTCCGTCCCCACCAGCACGAAGGAGCAGCTTCCCATGTCCCCGGGTATGATAACCGGCTGCCCCGTCTCTTCGAAGATATCCGCCACCTCGGGTCGGTTGCCCGGAAAAGACCTGGTCGCTCCCTTGCGGTGAACGAGCAGGGGGGTTTTCTTTTCCCCTACGTGGTGCTCCTCTATCTTGGCCAGGTTGTGGGACACATCATACAGCAGCTCCATTCCCAGCTTCCTGGTCCCGCTCCCGAACGCCCTCTCGAAGGCCTCCCTCACCCAATGGGTCATGGCCTCACGGTTGCACATGGCGAAGTTGGCCGCGCAGGCCATTGCCGCGAGGTAGTCCCGCCCCTCGGGCGACCGTATGGGCGCGCAAACCAGCTGCCGGTCGGGAGGCTCGTAGCCGTACCCGGAGAGGGCGGCTCCCATTACCTCTATATAGTCCGCGCACACCTGGTGCCCCAGGCCACGCGACCCGGAGTGCACCATCACTACCACCTGTCCCTCGTAGAGCCCCAGCCTCTCCGCCGCGCCGCCGGCTCGATCCACCACCTGTATCTCTATGAAGTGGTTTCCCGAGCCCAGGGTTCCCAGTTGGTTCCTTCCCCTCTTCATGGCCCGTTCGCTTACCTTGCCGGGGTCCGCGCCCGGATAGCAGCCGCCCTCCTCCATGCGATCCAGGTCCTCCTCCCAGCCTATACCCAGCCGCAGCAGTTCCCTCGCACCCCCGGTCAAAAGGGCCTCGATCTCCCTGCGCTCCAGGCTTATCCTCCCGCTTGAGCCCAGTCCCTTGGGGATGCCAGCCTCCAGCATATCGAGCAGCCTCTCCAGCCTCTTGCGCACGTCGCCGCGGGAAAGGGATGTCTTTATAAGCCTCACGCCGCAAGATATATCGTAACCCACCCCTCCCGGTGACACCACGCCCTCTTCGACCGCGGTGGCCGCCACCCCGCCTATGGGGAAGCCATACCCCCAGTGGATATCGGGCATGGCCAAGGAGGCCTTTACGATCCCCGGCAAGCAGGCGACGTTTACCACCTGCTGCAGGGCGTTGTCGGTATCCGACTTCTCCAGTAGTCCGCGATCACCGAAGATCACGCCGGGAACCCTCATGCCCCTTGCGGGGTCCCTGGGGATCTCCCAGGTATACTCGCCGATCTCCCGCAAAAGGCCCGAGAAGCCCATCTCAACGGCCCTCCTCGGCCGCATGCCTCACGGCTTTTAACGAAGGATTATACATCGAAGATGATCCGGGCCGTCCAGCGCCCTTCTCCCTCCTTCAATTCTAGCATGTGATAGGTGGGGGCCTTTATCTCCAGCCTGATGTCGTGTTTTCGCGGGTCCAGGGGTTCACCCCATCCCCACCCACTCGCCACCGTCCCCTCGATGCCCTCTATGCCGAACTCCCCGAAGACCGTTCCCCCCGCCTCCACCCTATAAAGTATCTCTTCCAGCCAGGAAACCAGCAGCGATTCCATATCCCTTCCCGCCGCCTTTATCTCTATGCGCTCCAGGAGTCGCACCGATTCCGGGTCGAGGACGAGAGACATCATCCCCCTGGCGCAGTTCACGAACAGCTCCTCCAGGCTGGCGCCGTAGGCACGGATTCCGACATCCGCCGTGTGCTCGATTATCTCGAAATTACTCAGCCCTATTCCCCTTGAAGGTCCAGGTTGTCAAAACCCTCCTGGCTCACTACGTGAGCGATCGAGGCCACCCTGTCATCCTCGCGCATGCTCATGATCCTCACGCCCTGCGTGGCGCGCCCCATTCTCGATATGCCGTCAATGGACATCCTTATTATTACCCCTTCCACGGAGACGGCCATTAATTCCTGGTTCTCCTTTACCACCCGGGCGCCCACCAGCACCCCCCTTCCACTCGCGGTAGAAATGGTGCGCACCCCCTTGCCGCCCCTGCGGTGCTTGGGATACTTGGAGATAGCCGTACGCTTGCCGTAACCGTTCTCGGTTATAATGAAGAGGTCGGCGTCCTCGCTGGCTATGCCCATGGCTATAACTTCGTCCCCTTTTCCAAGGTTCATGCCCTTGACGCCCCTGGTGTTTCTGCCCATGGGCCTGCAGTCCTCCTCGGAGAAACGAATGGCCTGCCCGCTGCGGGTCACCATGACCAGGTCGCTCTCCCCATCCGTCAGCCTGGTGTCGATAACCTCGTCTTCGTCCATCAGGTCGACGGCTATGAGCCCGTCCTTACGCGGCGAGTCATAATCCTTGAAAGAGGTCTTCTTGACCCGACCCTTCTTGGTCGCCATTACCAGGTACTGGTCGTCCGGGTATTCCTTGGTGGCTATGACCGCGCATATCTTCTCTCCCGAACCCAGGGGGAGCAGATTAACCAGCGCATGCCCCCTGGCGGCCCTGGATCCCTCCGGGAGTTCGTAGACCTTCAGCCGGTATGCCTTGCCCTTGTTGGAGAAGAAATGGATGTAGTGGTGGGTCGAGGAGACAAACAGGTGCTCCACGAAATCCCCTTCCTTGAGGTTCATCCCCATAACGCCCCTCCCCCCCCTCTTCTGGGTGCGGTAGGTGGTTATGGGGAGCCTCTTAGCGTAGCCGGAATGGGTGATGGTGACCACCACCTCCTCCTCGGCGATGAGATCCTCTATCTCGAGATCCTCGTAATCCGGGATGATGTCCGTCCTGCGCGGGTCGCCGTACTTTTTCTTTACCTCCAGGAGCTCTTCTTTGATGGTGTTCCTCAGCTTGGCCTCGTCTTCCAGTATCTCCCTCAGGCGCGCTATCTCCTTTTTGAGCTCCTTGTGCTCCTGCTTTACCTTCTCTCTCTCCAGGCCGGTCAGTTTCTGCAGCCTCATCTCCAGTATGGCTTGAGCCTGTTCCTCGCTCAGCTTGAACTGCTTTATGAGTCCTTCCCTGGCCTCCTTGATAGACCTCGACTTCTTGATCAGCGCGATAACCTGGTCGATCTTGGCCAGCGCTATAAGCAGCCCCTCCAGAATATGTGCTCTTTTCTCCGCCTTCTCGAGGTCAAACCTGGTGCGTCGCGTGACCACCTCGACCTGGTGGTCCACGTAATGGGCAAGCGCATCCATCAGGCTCAGGGTCCTGGGCACGCCTCCCACCAACGCTATCATGATGATTCCGAAGGAATCCTGCAGCTGGGTGTGCTTGTAAAGCTGGTTGAGTACTACCTGGGGGGCGCTGTCCTTGCGCAGCTCCACCACCAGGCGCATTCCCGCCCGGTCGCTCTCGTCCCTGAGGTCGGATATGCCCGCCAACTTCTTGGACCTCACCAGCTCGGCTATCCTCTCCGTAAGCTTGGCTTTGTTTACGAGATATGGTATCTCGGTGATGACGATGCGGTCCCGTCCGGCCTTGGTCTGCTCTATGTGCGCCTTACCCCTCACCCTTATGACGCCTCTCCCCGTCCTGTACGCCTCCCTCATGCCCTCCAGGCCAAGCACCATGCCGCCAGTGGGAAAATCCGGGCCCTTGATGTGCTTCATCAGGTCGTCGCAACTCATGTCCGGGTTGTCGATAAGCTTGGTGGTGGCGTCTATTATCTCCCCCAGGTTATGAGGGGGGATGTTCGTAGACATGCCCACCGCTATCCCGGAGGAGCCGTTGGAGAGCAGGTTGGGAAAACGGCTGGGCAGGACCGCCGGCTCTTCAAGGGATTCGTCATAGTTTGGTACGAAGTCCACGGTGTTCTTCTCGATATCCCTCAATATCTCCATGCTTATACGGGAGAGCCTGGCCTCGGTATAGCGCATCGCCGCGGGGCTGTCGCCGTCCACCGACCCGAAGTTCCCGTGCCCATCCACCAGTTCGTAGCGGCACGAAAAGTCCTGGGCCAGCCTCACCAGGGTATCGTATATGGCGGCATCGCCATGGGGATGATACTTTCCCATGACGTCCCCCACCACCCTGGCCGATTTGCGGTGTGGCCGGTTGGGGGCGAGGTTCTGCTCGTACATACCGTATAGTATTCTGCGGTGTACCGGCTTGAGGCCGTCCCTAGCATCGGGCAGCGCGCGCCCAACGATCACGCTCATGGCGTAATCGATGTACGAGCTCTGCATCTCGTCTTCTATCTCTATCGGTCTTATCTTTCCCGCCAAGACCTGAACCATCTCTCGTCCTCCCGGTGTGTTCCATGTATAAAAGGTCGGGCTAGATGTCGAGGAAGCGCACTCTGGTCGCGTGCTTCTGGATGAATCTCTTCCGCGCCTCGACATCGTCGCCCATCAGGGTGTTGAATATCTCGTCCGCTACTATGGCGTCCTCCATGGTCACTTGCATAAGGATGCGCTCCTCCGGATTCATCGTCGTTTCCCAGAGCTGCTCGGCATTCATCTCGCCGAGTCCCTTGTAACGCTGGATGTCGTACTTTTTACCGTCGAATCTCTGGGAAAGTTCCTCCATCTCGGCGTCGTTGTACGCGTAGTAATCCTTCTTGTCGTGGGTCAAGCGGTAAAGGGGCGGCTGGGCTATGTACACGTAACCGGCCTCTATCATCTCCTGCATATAGCGGAAGAAGAAGGTCAGGATAAGGGTTCTTATGTGGGCACCGTCGACGTCGGCGTCGGTCATGATAATCGCCTTGTGATAGCGCGCCTTATCGATATCGAACTCCTCCCCTATGCCGGTCCCCGCCGCAGCTATTATGGCTTGTATCTCGGCGTTGTTGAGTATCTTGTGCAACCTGGCCTTCTCCACGTTCAAGATCTTCCCTTTCAGGGGAAGTATGGCCTGGAAGCGTCGGTCTCGTGCCTGCTTGGCGGAACCACCGGCTGATGGGCCCTCCACCAGGTATATCTCACACATAGAGGGGTCCTTCATGGTGCAATCGGCTAGCTTCCCCGGTAAAGACGTGCTCTCCAGCAGGCTCTTCCTTCTGGTAAGCTCCCGGGCATGCCTGGCCGCCATTCTGGCCTTGGAGGCCGCCGCCACCTTTCCCATGATGCTTTTAGCCTCGCCTGGGTTTTCCTCCAACCATTCCGATAACCTGGCGTTGACGGTAGATTCAACGAAGCCTTTCATATTCGTGTTTCCGAGCTTGGTTTTGGTCTGCCCCTCGAACTGCGGCTCCTTCAGCTTGACGCTCACTATTGCGGCGAGTCCTTCCCTGACATCCTCCCCGACGAGGTTCGTATCCTTTTCCTTCAGGAAGCCTTTCTTTCTCGAATAGTCGTTTATAACCCTGGTAAGCGCCGACTTGAACCCAGCTAGGTGAGTTCCGCCCTCGTGGGTGTTGATGTTGTTGGCGAAGGTGTAGATGCTCTCGACATAGCCCTTGTTATATTGCATGGCAATCTCCATCTGCGCATCCTCTTCCTCCGCTCTTATATACACGACCTTCTTACTGAGAGGGTCCTTACTGCTGTTTATGTGCTTTATAAAATCCACTATTCCTCCATCGTATCTAAAGGCCGTGATATCCGTGGGGTATTTCCTCTCGTCGTTTATCTCTATGCGTAGCCCTCGGTTAAGGAAAGCCATCTCTCTCATCCTCTGGGATATTATGTCGAAGTCGAAATCAATGGTGTCGAATATATCCCGGTCGGGGTAGAAATGTATTATAGTACCCGTTCTCTTGCTGTCCCCTACCACCTCGAGTTCTGTCTTGGGCACACCCCTCTCATACCTCTGCTGATATACCTTTCCCTCTCTTCCAACCTCCAGGATCAACCATTCGGAGAGCGCATTTACGACCGATACGCCCACGCCGTGGAGGCCGCCGGAAACCTTGTAAACCTTTCCTCCGAACTTACCCCCGGCATGAAGAGTGGTCAACACCACCTCGGCCGCGCTCTTTTTGTACTTCTCCATGTATCCGGTTGGTATTCCCCTCCCGTCGTCCAACACGGTTATTGAGCAGTCCCTGTGTATCGTGATCCATATGTTTTTACAATAACCTGCGAGGCATTCGTCTATACTGTTGTCCACCACCTCGTAGACCAGGTGGTGCAGGCCCTTCGGGCCGGTCGATCCTATGTACATGCTAGGCCGCTTCTTTACTGCCTCCAGGCCTTCCAACACCGATATTGAGCTGGCGTCGTATATGTCTTCTGTTTTTTTTCTCTTCGCCATTCATCCTCCGTATACTGTTCGATTTCCGTACGCGTCCGGCGATCTCTTATACGTGATTTACACTAAAATTATAGCACCCCGTGGTTTACTGGGGCCCCCATTTTTCATGCTTTACCCGAGGTTTACCTTTCTTACGACGAGGTCTTCTATCTCTACCCCCGTTTCTTTCTCTATAACGCTCTTGATTCTTTCTTTTTCGTAATGGAGTTCTTGAGACCAGGCATGCGATTCCGAGCGTATATAAAGCTTTTTGTCATCGAGCCTTATTGGAGCCGTTTTACTCGCAAGCGGCTCTCCAACCATATCCACCCACCTATTTTTTATCGTCAACAGCTCTTTCATGCCGCTCGCGCCCTCTTCTCTCAGAACCTTTCCGAGTATCTCCGCTATTCTATACATTGGCCACGCCCTCTCTCCCCCGCCTCATCTCCAAGTAAAATAACATTGTACGTACCCATCTCATCTGGTAACTCGGTCGCCGTAACGAAGGATTGGTTCCATCTCTCCAGTTCCCTCAACACCCTCTCCCTGTTCTCGGTGTCCAGTTCGGAAAGACAGTCGTCCATAAGCAGCACGGTCTCCTTCCCCACTATTTCCATTGTCATTACCGCCTTCGCCAGAACCCACAGTATCGTCGCTATCTTCTGCTCCCCCTGCGAACACTCTCTTCTTGCGTTCTTTCCACCGATCCGAACGACCATCTCATCTCGATGAGGACCAACTAATGTTATTCCTCTCCTTATCTCCGCATCCTCCACCCTCTCGAGTTTCTCCATCAGATCCTTTTGCTCCGCTTTTGCCAATCCCAAGGTTGAATAGTAATTTAGTTCTATATCCATTCCTTCCCACCTTCGCGAGATCTCCCTTATTTTCTCTTCCATAATATCTATAAGAGACGACCTTTCCTCTACTATATTCCTTCCTCTATCGCATAAAAGCGGGTTCAAGCTCCTTATATAGTTCTTACTCTCTTCCTTTTTTCTCACCTTTCTAAGCGCTTCGTTTCTCTGCCTTAGTATCCTTCCGTATTCCCTCAACAGTTGTCCGTACCCTCTTTTTACTTGTGTTATCGCTTCGTCGATAGCTCTCCTTCTCATCTCCGGAGACCCTTTTATTATCCAGATGTCATCCGGATGAAAAGACACAGCCTCCATCTCGTCCACTCTTTGTTCGAGACTGCGCTTCTCTTCCCCGCTTATAATTCTTCTTATCTCTCTTTGAAAATTTATCTCCAGCGTCCCCTCGACTACCGCCCCCTCTTTTCCAAAACCCACCATCTCTTTTACGTCCACCCTTCTCATCGACTTTCCACATATTAAAAAAAACGCGGCCTCCAGGAGATTCGTCTTCCCGCTGCCGTTTTTTCCTATTATTAGGTTTACGCCTCTTCCAAGCTCCACCTTTTTATTATCGTAATTTCTAAATCCCTGTACCTCCAGCCTTTTTATCACCGATTTTCTTCCCATCGCCTACATTCTTATTGGCATTATTATATATATGAAATCCTCCCCTTCCCTCTCCTTTATTATCCCGGGCTTCAGGGCTTCTCTTACACCTAGCTCAAACCTCTCCCCATCCATGGATGTTACCCCATCCTCAAGGAACCTGCAGTTGAAGGCGATCTCTATCTCCGCTCCGCCGTATTGCGCATCTATCTTCTCACTTCCCTCTCCCACGTCCCTTGACTCACTGAACAACTCCACTCCTTCCTCACTTACATTTATTTTTATCGTGTTGCTTATTAGCGACACCCTTTTTATCGCTCTGAGCATTTCCTCCTTTCCTATTTCCACCCTGTTTTCAATCTGATCTGGAATAAACTGCTCATATTTTGGAAATTTCCCCTCTATAAGCCTTATAATAAATTCGTGATCTCCGGCGCTAAATCTCAGTTGACCTCTGTTTTCATCCCTGAAAACACTTATTGTAACAGCTTTTCCCGCTACCCTGGACATATTCAACATGGCGGAAGACGGTATTATATATTGGCTCTTCTCGTTTATTTTGAATGTTCCTCTTAATTTTTGTATAGCAAGCCTGTAGCTGTCCGTGCTGACCATGGTTATTCCCTCTTCATCCAACTCTACCAACATGCCCAGCAGGGTAGGTCTCTTTTCGTCTTTCGACGACGCCTTAGAAACCCTCTGGACAGCAGGCATAAAATTCTTCATGTCCAGGCCCTCTATAAGAGAAATCTGAACATCCGGAAATGCGGGAAAATCTTCATAAGGCATGGTGTAAAGCTTAAACTTCGATTTTCGTCCCTCGAGTAACATTTCGTTTCCCACCACTTTGGCGTTTATTTTTTCGTCATCCGAATCCTTGATATAATCCATAAATATCTTCAGGTTAACTACGCACGCACCCTCCTCATCTATCTTTGCCTCGCATTTTGTAGAGGTGTAAGACTCAAGATCTGTTGAATAAAAAACAAGGTTTTTGTCGTAAGTCTCAATCTTTACACCTGAGAGAATAGGCATCATTCCTTTGATGCTGGCCGAGTACTGTACGGTCTGTACGGCCGAGAGGAGATCATCTTTCAAAGCGCTAAATTCCATAATTGTAAACTCCTTCTACTAATAATCCTATTAGTTAAAATAATCGTCGTAGTAGTATATCCTGTGAACGGTGTGGAAAAAAGGTCAAATACCAGAAAGACTTGCATTTGGCATTGATTATAAACATGTGGAAATTTTGTTTATAGACAGGAGAAAGAAAGGTATAAAAATATAAAAAAAGCTTTCTTAACAAATCGCACCTCTTTTCCACATGATAACGACAGCTTTATATACAGTACAGATGCTAACCCTGCCTTATCTTATTAGAGAGATTCTGGACGATATTGTAGATCTCACGCTTCTCCTGTATTTGACCCTTAATTTTATTGACAGAATGAAGCGCGGTAGAGTGATGTCTGCCACCGAAGGCATTACTAATAACCGGTAAAGAGGAGTCGGTGAGTTCGCGGCAAAGGAACATACATACCTGCCTCGCGGTAACGAGAGGTCTTGAACGGTTGGAACTCACGAGATGATTTACGGAGATATTGAAATAATCGGCGGTTATTTTCATGATGTAATCGATTGAAACATCTTGTATTTCCCCATCGGGAACCATATCATGGAGGATTTCCTTAGCCATGGGAAGATTTATTTCTTCGTTGGTGAGGTTGGAATAAGCTACAACCCTTATGAGGGCTCCTTCGAGTTCCCTGATATTCGATATAAAGTTTGATGCTATATAGTTAATAACATCGTCCGGGATGTCCTTGTTGTCAAGATCGGCTTTCTTCATGAGAATAGCGATTCTGGTCTCGAGTTCCGGGGGCTGAATATCGGTGATAAGACCCCATTCGAATCTAGATACCAACCGGTCCTGGAGGTTTGAAATTTCCTTAGCGGGCCTGTCGCTGCTCAAAACGATCTGCTTGTTGTTGTTATGAAGATCGTTAAATGTATGGAAAAATTCCTCCTGCATGCGCTCCTTGTTGGCAAGGAACTGAATGTCGTCGACGAGAAGCATATCATTGGAGCGATATTTTTTCTGAAAGCGAGGTATTTTTTGTCCTTTAAGGGCGTCTATATAGTCATTAACGAACTTCTCCATAGGTATATAAATAATCTTCATGTTGGGGTAGAGTCTTTTTGTGTAGTGACCGATGGCATTCATAAGATGTGTTTTGCCGAGACCGACACCACCATAAATAAAGAGAGGGTTATAAGAGGTGGGGTTTTCCGATACGGATAGGGCTGCGGCGTGGGCGAAACGATTACTTGAGCCTATAACGAATGTGTCAAATGTAAACCTAGAATTGAGGTCAGAGGATGGTTCTCCGTCGGAGAGATTGTTTACATCGAGAAAAACAGGCGAACTTCTCTTATTACGCCTACGATCTTTTAAAACAATTCGTACATCATCGACGTCGTCGAGCAAGTCGGTTACGACCTCACGTATAAGGTTAAGGTACCTCTTATCTACCCATTCCTTTGTGAAGTTATTGTTTGTATAGATAAAAAGTGTGGAATTTTTGACCTTATCAACGTGTATGTTTTTAAACCACATGAGAGACGAGTCGCCAAGACGTTCCTGGAGGGCCTCTTTACATTGTTTCCATATAATGTCAAAATCTGACGACATGGATCATCCCCCCGGGGAGCTCAGATAACGTCACAGAGCTATTCTATTACAGCGACAGCAGGCTCTGCAAGTAGCCAATGCCAGATTATAAAAGGAATCTATTTCCATAAGGAGTCATATAAAAGGGGCCCATCTTTTGTAGGTGAAAGAGATAACGATGGGCGGCGTTAAGAGATATGTCTAACTAAGACGAGGCGAGGAAAGAAAAGGGGATATAGACCTCTGAAAGAAGAAGTATGTCGGTCTATCGGTGAGAAATGGAGAAGGAAAAACAGAAAAAGTGGCGTGGGAAAAGAAAGAGGATGAAAAAGACGTATGGAGGAAATACGGAAAGGAAATGTCCGGGTGGGATATGGAGGAAACCGAAACGGATATAAAAATAGAATGAAGGAAGGAACGAAAACAATAGAGGGGGAAAAAGAAAGGCGAATACAATATTTAAAGGAAACGAATAAGGAAATGAAAAAATCGTTAAAAGCGATAATGTTGGAAGAAGCATTACGGATTGAAAGGAAAAGAGCGGTTGTTATATACGAAAAGGAGATGGAAAAAACTTTAGAAACAGAAAGAAGTGAGGAAATTGCCATAATAAAAGGACTACGGCACAAAAAGCCTTGATATTATAAAATGGTGAAAGAGAAAAAATATTTATACACAACAATATCCACAGCTGTTAATAACCTTTAATACTTTTGATAGATCGCTGTACGGGACAACTTGTAATTATGACAACGAGGTAGAAGATGTTTAAGAGGTACTTGTAGCAAGAAAAAACAACTGTGATGGTGGGGGTTTCTTGACACCCAAAGGGGACACTTATATAATTTGCATGTTTTTTTGGAGGTAAAAATGAAGAGAACATATCAGCCAAACAACCGTAAAAGAAAAAAGAACCACGGGTTCAGAAAAAGAATGAGAACAAGACCCGGAAGGGCAATTATAGCGAGAAGGAGGCAAAAGGGCAGGAAGAGGCTGAGCGCCTGAGAAATCCCTATGGAAACCCTGAAAAACAGCAGCGATTTCAGGAAAGTGATCGATAGGGGAAGCAGGGAAATTCTGGGAACAATAACAGTCTTCAGGCTCCTCAACGAAAAGGGCATCACAAGGATAGGCATTTCGGTTTCTAAAAAGACGGGTAACAGCGTAACTCGCAACAAGATTAAAAGGAGAATAAGGGAGGCGATAAGAAAAAGCGCCTCTTTTTTACCTGCAGGAGAGGATATAGTGATAATTGCGAGGAGGAAGGCAGCGAATAAAGGTTACAAAGAAGTAGAAAAAGACGTGTTAGAGATATTAAAGGTGCGGAAGGTTGAAGGAGAGATTGAGTAGAGGGCTAACTTTGGCCATAAGAGGAGCGATACGATCTTACCAGGTTTTGATATCCAGCTGGATGCCATCAAGATGCCGGTTTTATCCTACGTGCTCGCAGTACATGATTCAGGCGGTGGAAAGATTCGGGCCTATAAAAGGAGCTTTTCTGGGGCTAAGGCGGATTCTAAGGTGCCACCCATTCAATGATGGCGGGTATGACCCTGTACCGGAGGGATAGCCTATGTTGCTAGCGAGCGTTTGGGGTGACATATGGAACGGCATAGTAGCCAGCCTCAACTATCTGTTACAAGCGTTCTATAACTTCACTGGGAACTATGGCGTGGCAATAATCCTGCTGACCATACTAATAAAGATAGTATTGTTGCCTCTCACAATCAAGCAGACAAAATCGATGATCGCTATGCAAAAAATACAGCCGGAGATAAAGAAGCTTCAGGAGAAGTACAAAGACGACAAAGAGAAGCTTTCGCAGGAGACGATGAAGTTCTACAAGGAAAACAAGGTAAATCCCCTATCGGGGTGTCTGCCACTCATATTGCAGTTACCGGTGTTCATCGCCCTATACACTGTGTTGAGAAAGTATCTACTAACGCCGCCAACACTTTTAGTTGGGAGAACACTGCCAGCGATAGCGGCAACGATACAGTTGAAAGCGGCGGGATTCTTGTGGATGGAAAATCTGGCGGATACTACGAGGATAGCCGACCCAACATACATAATGATAATACTTCTTGCAGCATCAACATGGTATTCACAAAGGCAGGTAATGACGGATCCCAGGCAGCGCAACATGATGATAATAATGCCCATTATTACAGCGTTTATCGGCATAAGTCTGCCTGCTGGAGTGGTATTGTACTGGATCACCACCAACATATTGCAAATACTACAGCAATGGGGAATCGAGTTTTACGAGAAAAAACACCCGAGCGAGGAGGTAAAGGGCAAGGAGAGGAGAGAGGCACAACCCAAAAATGCCCCCGTGAAAGGAACATCTTTTTTAAAGGGACTCCTAGGGATGAAAGAGGAGCCTGATAGTAAAAAGGGAACCGAGCAGAAAGGAAAACAGCCCGCAAAAGCCGGACAGCTGGCAAAAGGGCGGCAGCAGCCCGCAAAAGGCAAAGGAAATGTTAAGAAAAATATAGAACAAGGAAAAAAAACGCAGGCTAGGCAAGGAACGGCAAAACAGAAGCAAGAGAGTCAGAAAGGAAAGCAAAAAAATGTGACCGTCGGGAAGGGAGGACAAAAGGCCCAGGTGAGGAAGCCAAAAGGCCCTCCACCAAAAACGGGATCATCTCAGAAAAACAAAAAACCTGGCAAAGGAAGCAGTAAAAAGCAAAAATAGCAAAGGAGAGAATCCATGGAAGACGAGGACAGACCAATAACACCTAAAAGCGTTACCGTGGATATAGTGAACCTCATGAACCTCAGGACAAGGGTGACAAGCTGGGAGGATGAGGAAGAGATACATGTGGACATCTGGGGAGAGGACCTCGGGATACTAATTGGAAGAGGGGGTGCAACACTCCAGGTATTGCAGGACCTTGTATCCACGATAATCAGGAGAAACGGATATGAGGACAGGAGAATAGTCATTGATGTAGAGAGATATAAGGAAAGAAAGAGACAGAAACTCAGGGCATATGCCGAAAGAATGGCGGATAAAGCGGCAACCGGCAAGAGGCCAATAAGGCTTGAGCCCATGACCCCAAGGGAGAGAAAAATAATACACGACACAATAAAAGATATAGATGGAGTTAAAAGCAAGAGCGAAGGAGAGGATCCTGAAAGAAGGGTAGTAATAACACCCGGCTAAGGGATATCGAAATATAGAAGGAATGTTTCACGTGAAACGCGGAAAATTTATCAAACAACAGGAAAACGCCACTATATGTAGAAGAGGATTTCGCGTCCTCCATATATAAAGCCACTTCCTCGATTTACGCTCTAACACGCGCGCGACAAGCGAGAACGAAAACAAGATAAAGCTCTTTACTAAATCACGCATGTAGGGATTGCGGAAATCGGACCTTTCGTTGTAGCAAGCGGATTTATAAAAAGGAAGAAATATTAGGAACAAGAAAAAGGAGAGCACAAATAGCGACAACAAGGAGCCATTTTATTAAAACCTTGGGTGAGGTCATACACCGAAGAGGCACATCGGGCAATATGGAATCGTCATGAAGAAATACGGAACGGCAGCTCCGGACGGCAAGGTGATCGGATAGTGTAAACCAGTACTTCAGGTATGGATTTTGCCAAAACGTACGGAATATTGAAATTCGGCAGAAGTAAGAAAAACGAAGAATACAGAGTATCATGATAATTGAAACTTGCGCGTGCAAGAGGTGGAGGTATGCAAAAGGAGGTCCGAGAACAATCTCCCTTATGATGAACGGAAACACGAGGGCCAGCACTAAAAGCATACTACAACGCGAAAGTGCCTCGATAACGTATAGCGAGCGGGTCTTTTAAATGGAATGCGGATACGAGAAGGCCCTTTGTTTATATATTTAATTAATGTTAAGAGGAAAACGCTGAAGACGCTGGAATGAGAGCGTGTTTCACGTGAAACAAAGCGGACAAGCAAAATAAGATAGCCACACAAGAAGGATAGGCGAGAAAAAAAGAGAAATCATTAGCATATTATAGAAATGGTAATTATAGAGGCTGAAAGGCCGAGACTTAATACTTAAAACATGATAATGGTTGATAAAGGAGATATGGCGTCCATGATTGAAGTGGCCATTCTAAGGGCAGCTAAAAGGATGGGCGTAACGGTTGGAGAAAGCGCCATAAGCCAGTTGAATGGGTATGCCGATGAATTAAGGAGGTGGAACAGGGCATATAACCTGGTTGGAAGAAACATTGGTATAGACGGGATGTTATGGCTTTACGTAGACTCTATCTCTCCTTTATGCATAAAAGGGCTGCTAGAGGAGGGAAAGGAGGTTCTCGACCTGGGATGTGGAGCCGGACTTCCCGGGATACCGTTGTACATAACAGCTGGCCCTTTTAATCTTACTCTGGTGGAGTCTCAGAGAAAAAAGATAACATTCTTAAGGCATGTTTGCAGAAAATTTGAGATGGAGGATGTGAGCATATATGGTGGCAGGATGGAGGATCTTGCTAGGGAGGAAGATAAACTAAGCGCATACGACGTGGTATTTTCGCGCGCATTAATGGAACCCCTCAGGCTTATGCGAAAGGTGAGGGCGTTAGTGTCCGATGGCGGGAAGGTGATATTGTTTGTTGGCAAGAAGGACGCGGATAGGGTTAGAAGAACGAAAATGGATCTGGTCGGAAAAGGAATGGTTCTAGAGGCAATAAGATCGACAAAAAGAATAACCGGGAAGGAGAACTATCTTGCAGTGATAAGAAAGGAATGACAACAATACGCCAGAGGCACGTTTGTGTGGGTGTGACGAAAATAAAGGGGCGGTGTGCCCAGGCAAATCGGTGTTGGCTCGAAATTAAGGGGATAAGAGCGTAAGAAATATCTATGAGAGGTGGGTTCGCCGTGGAATATTCTATGAATAAACCCTATGAGCGAAGGACAAGGGTTGTTTCTATCGCCAATCAAAAAGGAGGGGTTGGAAAGAGCACCACGGCTATTAACCTTGGGTCATATCTTGCTATTGAGGGGAAAAGAGTGCTTGTGGTAGACCTGGACCCACAAAGCAACGCAACAAGCGGGCTTGGTGTGGGGCAGAACGAACACGAAAAGCACATATACGACGTTATGGTAAACGATACGCCCATGGAGGAGGTGATCGTACCTACACCGACCGAGGGAATGGATCTAGCCCCATCCTCGCTGACCCTTGCGGGTGCTGAGGTGGAGTTGGTGTCGGTGTTTGCCAGGGAAGGAAGGTTGAAGAAGGGCCTGGAGCCGGTCAAGGAAAGGTATGATATCGTACTTGTGGACTGCCCTCCATCTTTAGGGCTTCTCACGGTAAACGCCATGACAGCCGCCGACGAGGTTTTGATACCCATACAGTGCGAGTACTATGCCCTCGAGGGGCTTGTGCTGCTGCTGCACACCATAGAGAGGATTAAGGTCCATCTAAACCCCGAGATTAAAATAGGAGGAATAGTGCTTACAATGCACGACGCCAGGACCAATATATCGAAGCAAGTCATGGAGGAGGTGCGTAAGCAATACCCAGGAGAGACATACTACACTGCAATACCGCGAAACGTACGGCTAAGCGAAGCGCCAAGCTATGGGATTCCGATATCACAATACGATCCGACATCGAGGGGCGCTATCGCCTACCAGGCTTTAGCCAGGGAAGTGATATCTCAAATAGAAGGAGGTGATATCCAGTGGCCAAGAGAGCCTTAGGAAAGGGCCTGGGTGCATTAATAAGCTCGAGCACCTCGGCGGAACAGCCAAGACACGAGATGATACCCGTGGACAGCATCTGCCCAAATCCGCTGCAGCCGCGCAGGCGGTTCAACGAGGAGGCATTGGAGGAGCTTGCGGCGTCACTTGAGGAACACGGTGTCGTGCAGCCGGTAATAGTGCGCCCGGTTGGCACGAATTACGAGCTTCTCGTGGGTGAGCGTAGATGGAGGGCCGCAAAGATAGTGGGGTTCGGCAGCATACCCGCCATAGTGAGAGAAGCGGAGGCTTCGGAGTCACTTCAGATAGCGCTTGTCGAGAACCTGCACAGGGATGACCTAAATGGCATCGAGGAGGCCACGGCCTACAGGCAGCTGATAGAGGATTTCGAGCTTTCGCAGGATGAGGTCGCCGACAAGGTGGGTAGAAGCAGGCCGGCAGTTGCCAACGCCTTACGCCTCCTTCAACTTCCAGTTGAGGTTCAGGCTGCTGTTGTGGCTGAGGAGATATCCTCGGGACATGCACGTGCGTTATTGGGATTGCAGGGCGATCCCTACCAGGCGGTCATGCTGCAGAACATAATAGAAGAGGGGCTTTCCGTTCGTCAGACCGAGGACATTGTAAGGAATCACTTGAGCGGCGAGGTGGAAGAGCGCGAGGCCAAAGAGAAGCCGCAGAATTTATTCGAGGTAGCGGAATTCCTGTCCGCGAGCCTGAAGGCTCGTGTAAAGGTGGTGCAGGGAAAGAGAAAAGGGAAGATAATAATCGAGTTCAAGGGCCAAAAGGAGCTGGGCAGGTTACTGGAGGATATTGCCGGAGGATGGGAACAGGCGGAGCCGGAGGGCTAGGCATATTTTTCCATAGCGAGCTCCACCAGGCGCTCCACCAGCTCCCGCAGGTCCATTCCGGCTACTGACGCCGCCAAGGGGAGCAGGCTGGTTTCGGTCATTCCGGGGCTGATGTTGAGCTCGAGAACTTGGGGAACGCCTTCGTCATCGATGATTATATCTACTCGAGAGACGTTAAGGCACCCAAGAGCCCTGTGGGTTCGTAGGGCCACCTCCACCGCATTCCGGGACGTCTCCTCGTCCAGGCGTGCGGGGCAGAAATATTCCGTAAGGCCCGGCGTATAGCGGGAATCGAAGTCGAAGAACCCGCTGCGTGGAACCGTCTCCACTAGTGGAAGGGAGACGAGGTCCTCGTTTCCCAGGGTGCTAGCGGCCACCTCCATTCCCGGGATGTACTTCTCCAGCAATACGCGGTCGTCATAGTGCAGGGCTGATTGTACCACCCTGGGAAGCTCGTCCATGGAGAAAGCGACCTTTACTCCCAAGGCCGATCCTTGCGCCGCCGGCTTCACCACTAACGGAAAGCCGAGTTTGCCGGATGTGGCCTCAAGGGCGTGCAGCGCTCCCATTTCCTGGAAGGTTGCCTCGCTGAGGACGAAGAAGGGTGGCGTGGGTATTTCCTCTCGCAGGAAAATCTCCTTGGACAAGGCCTTGTTGAAACCGATGGCGCTGGAGAAAACGCCAGGACCCGTGTAAGGGATATCCAGTATCTCCAGAAGCTCCTGAACCGTGCCATCCTCTCCAAACTTGCCATGCAGGGCTATATATACCAGGTCAAGGCGCTCCTCCTTCAGGCGAGGAACCAGGCTCTCGTCAACGTCTAACTCCAGGACGTCGTGGCCCAATTCCGCAAGGGCATGGGAAACCCTTCTCCCGGAGCGCAGCGAGATGTCTCTTTCCAGTGACCTTCCGCCCATCAACACGCCTACGCGCATTTCCATCGACCTCCTTTAAGGCCGTATTTTCCTGAACGACCGGCGGAGCCCTAGCCCAGGCCCAGAGATCTGGCGAGGGATATCTCTCGCTTGACCACCTTGGCCAGTCGCTTTATCCCTATCCTTATGGTTTCGACGTCCGGGTAGCTGAAATTCAGACGCATACAGTTCCGGCCTCCCCCATAGGGGAAGAAGCCGCTCCCCGGTACGTAGGCCACCTTCTTGTCGATGGCGGTGGCCAGCATCTCCGAGGTATCGACGAACTCCGGCAAGGTGAGCCACACGAACAGGCCTCCCCGGGGATGCGTCCACCTGGCCTCCCCGGTGAGATATTCCTCCAGGGCCTCCAACATGGCATCGCGCTTCTCCCGGTAGATTGAGGCCAGGCTCTCTACCTTGCCCCGCCAGTCCTGTTCCGTGAAGTAAGCATGCGCGACCCTCTGCGAGAAAGAGGAGGTGCAGAGATCCGCGGAGCCCTTGGCGATAAGGAGCTTTTCGAGGATGGGGTGGGGGGCGACAACCCACCCGATGCGCATTCCCGCTGAAAATATCTTTGAAAGCGTTCCCAGGTAAATCACCCTCTCCTTGTCCAGGCTGCGCAGGGACGGTGCCGGTGTGCCCTCGAATCGCATCATGCCGTAGGGATTGTCCTCCACGACCAGGCAATCGTAGTGATGGGCGATCTCGAGCAGCTCGAGGCGGCGCTCCGCGATCAAGGTAATGCCCGCTGGATTCTGGAAATTAGGGATGGTGTAGATAAACTTGGGCCGCTCGCCCCGGGAAACGAGCCCCTGCAATACCTCCTTGAGGTGATCGAGCACCATGCCCTCATCGTCCATGCGTATGGTATGAACACGAGGCTGGTAGCTCAAGAAGCTGTTCAACGCGCCAACGTAGCTCGGCGCCTCGGTTATTATATGGTCCTCGGGGTTGATGAAGATCTTGGATATCAGCTCCAGCCCCTGCTGGGCGCCGTGAGTTATCAGTATGTCCTCCGGAAAACACTCGGTGCCCTCTTCCCCCATGACCTCCATAAGGTCGTGCTTGAGGGGGGCGAATCCGTCGGTCGGCCCGTACTGTAGGGCTGCCGCGCAGTCCTCCTCCAGCGCGCTTCCAACCAGCCGCATTATCTCCTCGGGGTCGAAGGCCTGGGTGTAAGGCAGGCCTCCGGCCATGGAGATTATGTCCGGACGGGCGGTTACCGCCAGCAGGTCCCTTATCTCCGATGAGTACATGCTGGAGGTCCGGCTGGCGTACTGTTCGACGAAAGGATCAAGAATGAACCTTGGAGTCATGGCCGTGTACCTCACATCCGGCGCGGGAATCGTCTTCCCGCCGGGCCGAGCTGAAACCCGGGGCCCGGGCATCCCGGCACGCCCACATCAAACACCAGTTTGCGTGGCGCCGTTTCCCTTATATTGCCAGGTAAACCGTTAGGCCCCGATTAACGGATAGGGCTGTCTTGTGTCTCGACCTGCCTGATATCCATATATGGACTGTAGTATATCATGATAAAAAGTGCGACGTTATTCCCCCGTGGGGTAGATGAATCCCTCTTGAGTCGAGCTACATCGCGCCGGGTTGTGCCCCGGGGTTTTATGCGGGCTGGCAGAGACCCTTCGAGGGGCTGTGACCCGTGGTTTGATCTATAGCTCTCCCGCAATGTTCGATGCGGGCGGGGGAGAGTAGCGATGGCTGCCGGGCCTGGTTCAAGAATGGTTTTAAAAGGGTCGATAACTGCATTGCGAGCGGCGGATTTTGGTGGAAGGTGGGGCATGTACGGGACGCAAACGGGGGAGAGCTGAGTACGGAGCCGAGGAAACCGGCAAGCCGCGGGGCCGTTTGGGGCCGCGTGGGCTTGTTGTGTTAGGAAAAGGATATAAGCGTGCCTGGATTGCGGGAAACCAAGGCTGGAAAGGAAGAAGGCGACCTGGGCTTCGATTTGCTGCTGAGGCAGCTCGGGAATGAGCTCGGCCTCAACTTCAAGCAATACAAAACCAATTATCTCAAGAGGCGTATCGGGGTGCGCATGAGGGCTACTGGCTGTGATGACTACCTGCAGTATCGTCAGCACATCAGGAGAAACGCTGACGAGAGCCAGCGGCTTATAAACGACCTGACCATCAACGTCACGGAGTTCTTTCGCGACCAGGATGTTTACCAGGGAATAAGGCAGAAGATATTGCCCGACATACTGGAGTATAAAAAGTCCAACAACATTCGCAGCATCAGGGCATGGAGCGCGGGATGTGCCACCGGGGAGGAGCCCTACTCTATTTCGGCGTTGATTCTCGAGGCCTTGAAAAAAGAGGGAGGGCAGCGGCAGTGGTCGGTGAGGGTAACGGCCACGGACCTGGACGATAAAGCCTTGGACAAAGCCAAGGAAGGTAAATTCGAGGAGGTAAGGCTTTTGCCGGGCATGCCTCTCGATGATTTTTTCCTGCGCCAGGAAGACCTCTATATAGTTAGAGAAGAGGTCAGGAGAGCGGTGAGGTTTCTCATCCTCGATCTGATGCAGCAGCCACCCTTGTGCAACCTCGACTTGATTCTGTGCCGCAACGTTCTCATCTATTTTGAGCGGAGCAAGCAGCACAAGATATTGAATATCTTCAACCGCTGCCTGAGAAACGGAGGCTTTCTGGTCCTGGGGAAGAGCGAGGCCATGTTAGGAGCGGGGGATAGCGGCTTTGCACCATACTTGCGGCGGGAGCGTGTTTTTCGCAAAGAGCATTCACTTGATGGCGGTGCCGCTCGGGGTATGAAGCGAGCGTAGATGAGGTGGAAGGAAGGATGGGTAGATCGTAGCTGGGCCGCCCGTTCAGTCCCGGGGAGGCCGAGTCGAAGTAATAATGAGAATATGACGATATAGGGAGGAGAGGAGTTTCTCCCGACAAGGCCTTATAGCAGCGGGAAAAATGAAGGGAGAACGTCAAGGTTGGGATAAGACTTATATGTAGAGCATTCGAGAACCGTTGCGGAGGAGAGCCATATCCTCGCCTTGGGGTGGTTTATCCCGGTGGAGGGGTCGGGCCGCGCCTGCGGATGTGGCGTGGAGTATATGAGGGGGTTCCTCATGGACAACACTGCTGATGCGACCAAGCGGACCCTGGGCGGCAGGTTCGGTTTACGCCGGAAGGCACTGGCTGCCACCGTGTTTTTTCTGGTCGTGGTGCTGATTGCCTTCGTAGTGATGATCATACTGCTGTCGGTGAGCATCTCCAGGGCCGGACAGGTATCGGAGATGATCGATGCGGTCGACGCGCAGAAGAAGCTGGATTCCCTGGAAGGCCTTCTTGGCGGAACGCGCGTGCTGGCGATCGTGGTCCTTGTGCTCTCGGTTCTTCTCGCCGCCGCAACCATGTATTTATTGGTTGGTTGGATATCGAAGGGAACCGGAGAGGTCACCTGGCAGATCCAGCAAGTGGCCGCCGGGGATGGCGACCTGACGCGGCAGATCGTCGTAAGAGACCGGGATACCTTTGGAGACCTTGCCGACGCTATAAACATCATGATCGGGGCGCTGAGGGGCTCGGTGGCCGAGATAGGGAAGATAGCCGGGGAACTCAGCAACAGCGCCGAGCAGATGTCGGCCGTTATCCAGCAGATGAATGCCTCCAGCCAGGACATATCGAGCACCATCTCGCATATCGCCAAGGGCGGGGAGGAGCAAGCGCGCAGGGTGTTGGATACATCACACACCATGGAGCTCATGAGCTCGTCCATGCAGGAGATAGCCGAGAAGGCGACGCTTTCCAACCAGGCCTCCGACGAGGCTATAGATATCGCCCGGAGAGGAGCCGAGGCCGCAGTGGAGACGGCCTCCGCCATGGACGTGATCAGGGGCGCGGCCGAGACCGTGGCGGATGCCAGCTCGGGCCTCGAGGACAGGTTCATGCAGATCGGAATAATTGTCGACGTGATAACCAGCGTCGCTGACCAGACCAACCTCCTGGCCCTCAACGCCGCTATCGAGGCGGCCCGGGCCGGTGAGCAGGGGCGCGGCTTCGCCGTGGTTGCGGAGGAGGTAAGGAGCCTGGCGGAGAACTCGCGCAAGTCGGCGGAGCAGATATCCAACTTGATACGCGAGATACAAGCGGGTGTCAACCATATGAGGGAGAGTATCGATTCGGCTATCAGCCAGGTGCATGGGGGAACGGAGGTTGTGGAGAAAGCCGGAAAAGCGCTGCAGGAGATAGCCGTCTCTATCGAGAGTACCTCTCGATATGCATTCGAGATAGCCGAAACCACCCAGAGTCAGGTGCAGGGCAACGACGAAGCCCTCAAGGCGATAACCGAGATAGCCAGTATAGCCGATGAGACCGCTGCTTCCTCGGAGGAAGCATCCGCCACCGTTCAGGAGCAGACGGCTTCCATGCAGGAGATGGCCGCGGCGGCGACGGAGCTGGCATCCATGGCGGAGAAGCTCACACAGCTCGTCGGAGGGTTCAAGGTATAGGCGGAGGTGGGTATGGGAAGCAGTGCCGACAATAGTAATAACAAGGATACCAAGACCTTTTCGAGGTTCCTTCTGATGGCCGCGGTTATCGCCTTTCCGTTGGGCTTGAGCGGAAGCATAGGCATAGCCTATGCGGCGGTGGGACTGTCCTGGAGCCCGGCCCTCACGGGCCTGCTTTTTGGCTTCCTGATCATCCTGGTGACGGTCACCGGCACGGTTATTTACGTGGCCAGGGAATACCTGTGGCCCATACGTGACCTGAACTCCGTGCTGGTCAAGATGAGCAGAAGAGACTTCACCGTACACGCCAAGACCAAGGCCGGAGGGATTATCGGCGAGTTCGCCGAAGGCATCAACGGATTCTCCGATTCCATGAGGGAGGTGCTGGGCAAGCAGGTGGACACGGCCAACCAGTTGACCACCGCCAGCGAGATGATGGCCAGCGTTTCCAGGGAAACCACGGCTACGGCACAGGATACCACCAACACCATATCCCAGCTCGCGCGGGGATCGGAGGAACAGGTCCATGCCATAATGCAATCCCAGGACACGGTGAACGAAATAGTCAGCGATATAGCGGTGGTGGCCGACAGCTCCCAGGAGGCCAACCGCTTCGCCGCTCAGACTCAGGAAACGGTGGAGAAGGGGGTCCAGGCCGTACAGAGGGCGACGCAGAAGATGCAGCAGATCAAGAAAACGGTGGACTCATCGGCTAATGCCGTGAGGGAGTTGGGGGAGCATTCCACTCAGATCGGACTTATCGTCGATGTCATCACCTCCATAGCTGACCAGACCAACCTTCTCGCCCTCAACGCCGCTATCGAGGCGGCCCGGGCCGGTGAGCAGGGGCGCGGCTTCGCCGTGGTGGCAGGGGAGGTACGTACGCTGGCCGAGGGGTCGGCCAAGGCGGCGTCGCAGATAGCCAACCTGGTGCGCGAGATACAGCGCGGTATCGAGCAAACCATCGAGGGCATGGAGGGGGGTACCCAGGAAGCGGATGAGGGAAACATAGTGGTGGGAGAGGCCCAGGTCATGCTGGGGGATATAGACAAGGCCTCCCACAGCGTAGTCGAGCGCGTATCAGCCATCTATGCGGCCACCCAGCAGATAGCCGAGAAGAGCGACAAGGTGGTGGACGCCATGAGCACCATCACCGGGATATCCGAGGAAACGGCGGCCTCCACGCAGGAGGTGTCGGCCTCGATACAGGAACAGACGGCCGCCATGCAGGAGGTGACGGCGGCCGCCCAGGAACTGGATGATATCGCGAACCACCTGCGCGAGATGCAAGGCCAGTTTAAGGTATGAGTGCGCGTTGGTCCCCCGTTTCGTTGTGGACGGGCAGAAGTTGGGCTATATTGGGTCTAAGGCTGAGAAAACGGAGTTTCAGCCCTGGAGGAGGTCTTTATGGCGGATGAAGAAGCGATTCAAGAGGAAATACAATTAGTGGCCTTCAGCCTGGGCCGCGAGGAGTTCGCCGTCGAGGTGACCCAGGTTAGAGAGATAATACGCATGGAGGAAATAACCCGCATGCCTAAAACCCCGGGTTTCGTCGAGGGCATAATAAACCTGCGCGGCCAGATCATAGCCGTGATAGACCTGGCCAGGCGGCTCAACCTGGAATCCGCGGAGAGGGGGTCGGAGACCCGGATTATCGTAGTGGAGGCGCATGAGGTCAAGGTGGGAATGATCGTGGACTCCGTATCGGAGGTCTTACGCGTGAGCACGGATGCGGTGGAGCCCACGCCTACGCTGGCCACGGACATCTCCGCCGCTTACCTGCAGAGTGTAGTAAAGCAGGACAACAGGCTAATAATCCTCCTGGATCTCAGCAAGGTGCTGTCCCTGGAGGAGATCGCGAGTATGGGTATCTGAGGTAGATGGAGGCGGAGTCAGCCTACAGCATAGGGAAAGGAGGAAAGGATGGCGCCGACCGTGCTGATCGTCGATGACGCGCTCTTCATGCGCATGATGATCAGGGATATCTTGTCCAAGGACGGATTCGAGGTCGTGGGAGAGGCCGAAAACGGCGTGGAAGCGGTGGAGCGCTTCAAGGAGAACAAGCCAGACCTGGTCACCATGGACATAGTCATGCCGGAGATGGATGGCATCGAGGCGGTAAAGCAAATAATGAAAATAGACCCCGAGGCCAAAATCCTCATGTGTAGCGCGATGGGGCAGCAGCCCCTGGTGGTCGAAGCGCTGGAAGCGGGGGCAAAAGATTTCATCATCAAGCCCTTTCAGCCCTCAAAGGTAATCGAAGCCGTGGAGAAGGCACTCAAGGAATGAGAGGCAGCTTCCCTGCCGGGAAAGGGGAGGAGGTGTGAAATCGTTGCCCAAAAACATCCGGGTACTTATCGTGGATGACTCTGCCCTGGTTCGAAAACTTCTCAGGGACGTCATATCCGGCGACCCTGGGATGGAGGTCATAGGCGCCGTCTCCAACGGTGTGGAGGCTATTCGTGCCGTGGCCGAACTCAAGCCCGACGTTGTGACCATGGACATCCATATGCCGGAGATGGACGGCCTCAGCGCGCTGGAATATATCATGCGTAAGAACCCCTTGCCCGTGGTTATGCTGAGCGCTCTGGCACAGAAAGGCGCTGCGCCTACCCTGAAAGCCCTGGAGTTGGGGGCGGTCGATTTCATCACCAAGCCCTCGCATTTCCCCTCGGCCATCCGGGAGGTAAGCGAGGAAGTCATATTGAAGGTAAGGACGGCCGCGCAAGCCCGCAAGTCGATAATGCGAGGCCGAACGCGCAAAACGCAAGGGGCCCGTCTAGCCGCCAGAAAATCATTCTCGCCGGAGAAGAAACTGGTGATAATAGGCGCTTCCGCGGGTGGCCCCAAGGCCCTGGCCGAGATAATGCCGCGCTTCCCGGCGGATACGCCGGCGGCCATGATAATAGTCCAGCATATGCCGGGAATCTTCACCCGCTCTTTCGCCGAAAGGCTCAACGGCCATTGCGAGATGCCGGTAAAGGAAGCTGAGGAGAACGAGGACCTGTCGGACGGCAGGGTCCTGGTAGTCCCGGGTGGCTGTGACCTCATTGTCAGCTGCGAAGAGGGGGGCCCGGGAAAGGTACAGCTCATGAACTCTCAGAATAAAGTAGGGGCCTCCCCGCGCATAGATACCACTATGATCACCGCTGCGGAGGCCTACGGTTCCGGCTCGGTGGGCGTGATAATGACCGGGATGGGCTCCGATGGGGCCGGCGGAATAGAGAAGATAAAGAAAACGAAGGGCAATACCATAGCCCAGAACGAGGAGAGCTGCCTGGTATACGGAATGCCCAAGGTGGCCATAGAGAGAGGTTATATCGACTGGATCGTGGCCCTGGAGAAGATTCCGGAGAAAGTGCTGGAATTACTGTAAGGGTGTCCGGTTGGCTGATTTGCAGGGGCTTGAGAACAGGATATGGATATCTCCCAGTACAAAGAGTTGTTTATCAATGAGGCCCAGGAGCACCTCGAGGCCTTGAACCAGTCCATGGTGGACCTCGAGAAGGATCCGGGAAACCCCGACGTGCTTACCGACATTTTCCGCTCCGCTCATACCCTCAAGGGCATGTCGGCCACCATGGGCTTCGATCAGCTCACCGAGTTGGCCCACGAGATGGAAAATGTTCTGGATGGGCTCCGCAGCGGGGACATCGAGGCGAGAACAACGATAGTTGATCTGCTCTTCAGCTGCTTCGATATGCTTGGCTCCATGGTGGCGGAGATAGCGGAGGAAAGCTCCAAGCCCATAGACACCAAGCCCCTTATCCAGGCCCTCAGAGAGGTGTACGAGGGAGAGAAAGGAGCTGTCCTGACCACCGAGGCGCCCGCCGAGGAGGAGGCCGAGCCGGGGGGGCTCGAGGAGGAACCCGTGGAGGAAGAGGTCGCGGTGGAGCTTGCCGAGGAGACCTCCGCCGATGAGCGGGAGGGGGAAAAGACCTTACGCCTCAAAGTGACCCTGGACGAGGACTGCGTTCTCAAATCCGTCAGGGTGTTCATGATATTTAAAAAATTGTCCCAGATGGGTAAGGTCGTTACCTCCAACCCCTCCGCCGATGATCTCGAGGACGAGGAATTCGAGCGTTCGTTCGAGGTGATCTTTAAAACGGAGGAAGCCCTGGAGAAGGTGAGGAAGTCGCTGCTCACCATAGCCGAGGTACAGGAAGTCGAGAGGCTACCCCTGGAGGAAGTGGAGATAACCCTCCTGAAGGCCTCTGAGGAGGAGGAGGAGATCGAGGCCGCCGTCATCGAGGGGGCTGAGCCCGGGCAGCCGCAGCAGGAAGCGGACGGCAGTACAATGGCGCCTATACGCACTCAGAGCGTCCGGGTTAATATAACGCGCCTGGATAACCTGATGAACCTCATAGGCGAGCTGGTGATCAACCGTACCCGGCTGCAGGAAGTGGCCTCCTCGTACGATATCACGGAACTGAAAGAGGCCCTCTCCCATACCGCCCGCCTCACGGCTGACCTCCAGGACGAGGTAATGAAAACCCGAATGGTACCGGTCGAGCACATTTTCAATCGCTTCCCTCGCATGGTGCGTGACCTGGCGAAGAGCAGGGGAAAAGAAGTGGATTTCACCATGGAGGGCAAGGAAATCGAGTTGGACCGCACCATACTGGACGAGATCAGCGACCCCTTGATGCACTTGCTCCGCAACGCCGTGGATCACGGTATTGACAGCCCCGAGCTGAGGGAGGCGATGGGCAAGCCCAGAAGGGGCAGCATAAGGCTGAGCGCCAGGCGGGACCGCAACTACGTGTCCATGGAGGTCTCCGATGACGGCCAGGGGGTCGACGCCGACAAGATATTCAATCTCGCGGTTAAAAAGGGGCTTATTGCCAGAGAGGACATGGTGTCCATGGGCGAAGAGGACACCCTGCGCTTTCTGGCCATGCCGGGCTTCTCGTCGGCCGAGGAGGTCAGTGGGGTCTCGGGTCGAGGTGTCGGGCTGGACGTGGTCAAGGCAAAGGTCGAGTCGCTGGGCGGCATGCTGCTCATGCAGAGTAAGCTGGGCGAGGGAACCATGTTCGCCATGAAGCTCCCCCTGACCCTGGCCATAATCCAGGCCTTGCTGGTCAAGGTCCAGGGCGAGATATATGCCATACCGCTTGGGGTGGTGGCCGAGACGGCGGTGATCTCCCAGCACGAGATAAAATACGTTTCAAACCAGGAGGTAATATTTCTGAGAAACGAGACCATACCCCTGCTGCGGCTGTCGCGGATCCTAGAGGCACACGAGGAGAACGGCTCGGGATCTTTCCCGGTGGTGGTCGTGGAGGTGATGGTGAAGAGCGTGGCCATTGCCGTGGACGAGCTGATGGGCCAGCAGGAGATAGTGATAACCAGCCTGGACCGCTTTTTGAAAGGCATCCGCGGATTCGGGGGTGCCACCATACTGGGAACGGGAGACGTCGCCCTTATACTGGACATCCCTACTTTAATATCGTGATAGGTAAGGGAGATATGCTGGAGAAACTCCGGAAGGAGGAAAAATGATGGAAGGGAAGGAGTTAACTCCCCTGCAGCTCGACGCGTTACGTGAGGTAGGCAATATAGGCTCGGGAAACGCCGCCGTTGCCCTTTCCACCATGGTGGATAAGAAAGTCCTTCTCAGCGTTCCCAGGGCCTCCCTGGTTCCACTGGTGAAGGTTTCCGACCTGGTCGGGGGCGCGGAAACACCCGTAGTGGGCATCTACCTGCATATCAGCGGAGATGCCTCCGGCAGCATGCTGTTGTTGCTGGAGGAGAGCAGCGCAGAGCAGCTGGCGCAGCTGATGTGCTCCAAGGACAGCGAGGGCGAGCTCACCACCGTGCAACAATCCGCCCTGCAGGAAACGGGGAGTATCCTGGCCGGCTCCTATCTCAATGCCCTTTCTCAAATGACCAGCATCCTCCTCAGGCCTTCGGTGCCGGGATTCGCCATGGACATGGCCGGAGCCATCATAGATTTTATATTGGTGGAGATAAGCCAATCAGAGGATTACGTCCTGGTTATAGAGACCGAGTTCGACATCATGCAGAAAAAGATCAGGGGCCACCTAATCCTCTTTCCGGATCTGGGGTCTCTCGATGTTATTTTAGGAAGGCTTGGAGTGAGCGATTAGTGCATGAGGGCAATGTAGTAAATATTGGGGTGGCGGAATATTTTGTAACCCACAACCCACATGTTCTGGCCAGCTTCGGTCTGGGAAGCTGCGTCGGTGTAGCCCTTTACGATAATCGCAAAAATATAGGCGGTATGGCCCATATAATGCTGCCGGACTCCACGGCTATCGCCAAGAGAGGGGGTCCGGGGAGATACGCCGATACGGCCATCGTGGCCATGGTCGAGGAAATGGAGAGGCTGGGATCGAGACGCTCCGATATCAAGGCCAAGCTGGCGGGTGGGGCGTGCATGTTTCATATCCCTGGCGCCGTAAATCCGCGTAACGTTCCGGGTCCTTCCCTGGGGATGAAGATCGGCGAGCGCAATATCGAGGCCGCCAAAAGAATGCTAAAGGAACTGAGGATACCCCTGGTGGCTGAGGAAACGGGGGGCTCCTACGGCAGGACTATGAGGTTTGATATCTCCGACGGCAGTGTTACGATAAGATCGATAAAATACGGGGTGAAGAAGTTGTGAATGACGATGCCAGAGAAGAGGTGGTCGAGGTATCACGGGAGGCCATCGCGGCCCTGGCGGCACAGGCTGCCGGTGGTGTCGAGGGCGTGGCGGCCTGCCAGCTCAAGGGCGTGGATAGCATAGCGTCCAGAGTGAAGAGGGAATTCATACACCAGGGCGTCAAGGTCGAGAGGAACGACGACTCCTATGCTCTGAGCGTATATCTGCGGGTGATATACGGCGTGGATCTTCCGCGGCTGACCCAAGAGGTGAGGAAGAAAGTCAAGGATTACGTGGAAGGCCTCACCCAGGTCAAGGTGGAGGAAATCGAGGTGGTAATAGAAGATGTCGAGCCACCAGATGAATAAGCGTCAGGAGGGGGCGCCATCTTCACCGGTGGGATTGAAATAGCCCGTTACGGCGCGGGCAAGGCACAGGGCCAAGCCGCTGGTCAGACCGAAATCCTGCGGCGATTCCACGATAACGCAGGGCATGCGCGTCTCTCTCAGAAGCGGATAGCTCTTCATCTCGGGCTCGGCAAGACTGGCTTCAACCAGGGCGCCTATCTCCCGATGCAGTATTTCCGCCAGGCGCCTGCCACGCGGCGACGAGTAGCTTGCAGTCCCGAAGAAGTAGAAACGGAATCCTTCCCGCGGCGAGGGGCGCAGGCTTAAAACAAGATCGAAGTCACGGTCATTGGCCAGGCGGGCCCTCTGGCTTTCGGATATGGGTCCGGAAGCACCCCCGGTGATCATGGCCGAAACCCCCTGGACCAGCAACTCGTCCGAGGTGGCGCGCAGCAGCCTTTCGGCCCCGGCGTCCCCCTCCGCCGCGTCCAGTATGACGCAGCGGCCTTCCAGGCCGCGCACCGCCTGGTCCTGAAGGGCTTCATGCACCTCGGCCACGCTGGTGTCTTTGAGGGCGTGCCTCAAGCGCATCATGCAGGCTATAGTCGAAGAGCCCGCTATTCCATCCACCGGAAGACCCATGTTGTGCTGGAAGGCGCGCAGTGCCCTGTCCGTATCCTGGCCGAAGATGCCGTCCTCCCGGCCGGCGTTGAAGCCCAGTCGATTTAGGTAGCTCTGTATCTCCCTCACGTCGTCGCCACGAAAAGGCGGTATTCTCAGGTAGAGAAAGCGGTCACCGAGGCTGAAGGACGCCTCTACCAGTTCCTGCCAGGTGGTTTCGTCCACGCTGCCGTTAGCGTGCAGACCCCTCTTCTCCTGAAACTCGCGGACCGCCCTGACCGTGGTTTCGCCATAGTAAGCTTCCCTGACCTCCGCCTCGAAACCGGGAGGCGAGAACCCTAGGTCCGCAAGCCTTTTCTGTACGTCGCTCACGGCGAGACCCCTGTGCCCCCGGGTAACCGCTTTCAAACTCAGCCCTCCTTGATAGTCGGTAGGGTGAACTTGAAGGAGGAGCCCCCGCCCTCCTCGCTTTCCACCCATATGCGTCCGCCATGCCCCTCGACGATACCCTTGGATATCATCAGCCCTAGCCCCAGCCCTCCGGCGGGGCGGGTGGAATTGGTTTCAACCTGGTAGAAAATGGTGAACAGCCTTTTCTGTTCGCGCCTCGGTATGCCCGGACCGGTGTCCCTAACCTCTATCTCCACCATTCCCGGGTCTGTGGCTCGCCTCGCGACCACCTCTATCTTCCCGCCCTCGGGGGTGAACTTCAGGGCATTGCCTATAAGGTTTTCCATAACCTGGTGGACCCTCCACACGTCTATGCTTACCGGTGGGAGATCGTCCTCAATAGAGTAGCAAAGCTCCTGCCCGGCCTTGGCCGCCTGCCCCTTGTACTCGGAGACGGCGTTAACGATCAGCTCATCCAGAGGCGCCGGCCACTTCTCGCCCACCAGGCGTCCTTCCTCCAGCCGCGTTACATCCAGGAGATCGTTGATGATCTTGGTCATCTGGTCGGCGCGGGAGTTCATGATTATTATCTTGTCAATCTGGAAAGAATCAAGCTCGCCAAGCTCGCCGAATTGAAAGGCGTCCGCGTACCCCTTGATGATGGACAGGGGGGTGCGGAGTTCGTGGGATGCTATGGCGATGAAATCCGATTTCATCTTGTCCAGTACGGACAGCTCCTCGTAAGCTCTTTCCAGGTATTGGTGGCTCTGTTCCACCATGGCTTCCAGGCGCCTGCGCTCGCTGAGGTCGTGAGCTATGCCCACTATCCCCATGAACCTACCGGCGCGGAAAAGCGGGGCGGAGCTGATATGCACCGGCATAGCGGCTCCGTCCTGCCTCCTCAAGAAGGTATCGAAGAACACGTTTTCTCCGCGTCGCCTCCTCTCCAGAAGGTGAACGATCTTGTCGCTCTCCTCGGGGATCACGATGTCCGTCGGCTCCTTTTGATAGAGCTCTTCGGAGTCGCTCATGCCCAGCATCTCCAGGAAAGCTTGGTTGCAGAACGAGAACTTGCCCTGGGAATCCATGGCGTAAAAACCGTCGTTAACGCCTTCTATGAGCAGGTTGAAATAATCGGTCGTCTCCGCCAGGCGGCGCTCCAGGCGTACGTACTCGGTTACGTCTTCGTAGAGCAGGAGGGCTTCTTTGATGTTTCCAGCATCGTCCATCAAGGGGTGCAGGCGGACGCGGTGATAGTATTCCGTATCGGCTACCATATTGTGCACGCGCGGCTGCTCGAACGACCGGCCCTCGATCAGGACGCGGCGGAGTATGTGTTTCCAATCGGCGCGAAATTCCTGGGGCATGATATCCAGCGCGGGAAGCCCCTGTAGGGCGGGGTCCTCTATGCCACAAGCGTCGCGGATCCATTTCTGCATGAGGCGGTTACAGCGAACCAGCCTGAAGTTACCGTCAAGGATAGCTATCTTGACCGGCACGCCCTCGAATATCCCGACTTCACGGTCCCTGGCCTCAAGGAGCGCGTCGTGTCTTCCCGTCTCCTCCGTTATGTCCTGGATGAGGAGGAGGGAAAGTCCTCCCTCGCCAGCGCCGGATAGCAGCGACGATATCCAGACCCGGCATACTCCCGATCGGCCTTCCATGAAATATTGCTCATGGGGATATACCACGGACCGCTTCGAGCCCCTGGCTTTCTTCAGCTGGGAGTCCCAGTTACCGAAATACGGCGGAAGGAAAGCCTCGCCGATTTGCTTTCCCGTCATCGGGGCTCGTGAGTCTCCAGGGGCCTCGATGAGCTCGAGGCACGAGTTGTTTGCGAAGGCGATCCTGCCGCCCCCGTCCACCAGCAAGGCCGCAAGCGGGATGGAGTCCAGCCAGCGCCTCCAGTCCACGCCACCGCGGATAGATTCCGGCTCCTTGCGAGGCGATGTCCATAAGATCACTACGGCCACGGCCAGGATCAGAGCCAGCGAGGATAATGCCACAGTGGCGGCCTTCCACCCCGAGACACTCGAAGCTATGGCCAGAGCGCATGCCGCCAGGAGCGCGATGGACGCCGCGGTCGGGAGCAGCGGATACGCCTTAACCCGCATCCCGTCCACCCCCTTCTTCATCCGACCCCTTGAGCTCGCCCCAGATCCAACTCCAGTACTTGGCGGTGGCATAGACGGCGGGCGTTATAGCCAGGGTCATGGGCACCGATGCCACCAATATCTTGATGATCAAGCCGGTTTCGGTACCGGGATCGGGGAGGTTCCACGCATTGGTCAGCAGCAGAATCCAGGCCGCGGGCAGGGGGATTATGAAGAACAAGATGGAAACCAGGTAAAGGCGGTGGTAGTGGGGCATTTCCAGGGCTTCTCCCAACCGCTTGCCCATGGCCATGAGAAACAGAAGCATGATCCCAAAGGAAAGTAGGCCGACAATGTACAGGGCTGAGGCTAGGTATTCCATTATCCCATCATGATGCGGTAAGCGCGAAAGACGACAAAACAGAGCACGATACCCGCCAGGGCCGGCCAGATAGCAAACCATATATCGATGGCGACTATGGAGGAGGACATGGAGAATACCAGGGTGCTTCCTCCCATTAGAAAGAAGAAAACCACGAGCAGGCCAGCGTAGGTACGGCCCTCGAACCTTCGCTCGGCCATGCGGCAGACACCGTAGAAGTAAACGAGGACTACGCCGGCGGCGGCGGTATTATAAAACCAGAGAAACAGCGAGAAGGTCTTCCACCAATCGTTAGCCTTCAATGGTTCCCCCCTCTACCGTGATCGCGTTTTTTGCACCGGGGAGGTCAATCGCCCGAGCCCCTCCTGCGTTCGTCTATTATGCGCCTCACCTCTGTGAGCAACTCCTGCTTGCTGAATGGTTTGGTTATATATCCCGCGGCCTTCATCACGGATAAACCTATCATCTTATCGATGTTCTGGGTGCGGGCGGTGATAAAGGCTACAGGGGTGTCCTGAACCTGGGGATCGTTCTTGATGCGGCGCAGGACTTCCCAGCCGTCGATCTTAGGCATCATGATATCCAGAAGAATCAAGTCCGGCTTCTCCTTGAAGGTCTTCTCCAGGGCCTCCTCCCCCGAGAAAGCGGAGAGGGTCAGAAAGCCCGCGTTGCTCAGGAAGAGCTCTATCAACTCGACCATCTCGCGGTCGTCGTCCACAACCAGAATCTTTTGGGCCACCTAGTCCACCTCTCCTTTCCCGGCAGATCTGGCCTTCTTCCCGAAAACCTCCATGAAAGCCTCCATTTCCTTTCTACGCGGCAGTCCGGACAGCACTCCCTCCCGGTCAACGAAGGGCTCCTCGATGATTATGCCGCCGGTCGAGATGCGGAATTCCCGGATGGATTTATCGTGGGCGCTGGCCCTCTGCTTGAGGATGAGCATAGCCCTCTTCACGGCGGAGTCCAGTTCCACGTAGCGGAGGATAATTACCGAGTCTACAAGGTAGGAGATACCGTACTGGGCGGCGGCCATATCGCCGGTTATCTCCGGGTCCTCCTGGGTAATCACGGCGGTGAGGCCGTGTCTCAGGAGGGCGTTTATAAATGTAAAGGCCACGTCTCGCAACTTTACCGGGTCGCTTGCCAGCCGCTCCAGGTGGGAGATGGAATCGATGAGGATCCTCTTCGCCCCTAATTCCTGAACCATGGTATCCAGCAGCCCCCCGGGTGCCTGGGCCTGTTCGAAGAAGATCTCCGGGGAAGTGAAGAGTATACGCAGCATATCCTCGCTTTCCATCTTCAGCAGATCGAAGCCCAGGGAAGACGCGTCCCGCAGCAGTTTCTTCGGGAAATGCTCGAAGGTGACTATCAACCCGGGCTCCTTCGATTCCGTTATGCCGCGGGAGATGAACTCCAGGCCCAGGCAGGTCTTGCCGGTACCCGGCGCTCCCTTGATCAGGGTCACCGAACCCCGCAGCAGCCCGCCGTCCATCATGGAATCCAGCTGCTTGATGCCCGTTGATGCTCTGTCACGCAGCTCTAACACTCTTATCTCCCAACTCCACTCCACGCCCGCCGGCGTCTCGAGAACCGGCCTTGGAGGGATAAAGTCGAATCCCCTCACAAACGGTGCACCCTACCTCGAGCATCCAAGCCGTCGTTTCTATATTATTATACACGTTGCCCCTCGCTACCTGCCCCGCTCGAAGATGCTTCCCTCCTGCATTCAAGGGTCGTGGGTCGCGATCTCCCGCTCCGCTGAATAGAGGAGGAGGGCAGCCGGCCACGGTCCCGAAAACGCCCGGCGGGAATCCGTCCACGAGCAGTAAGCCGTTAACCCACTTGCTGGTCGGCGGGGTATCGGGGGCGCAGGGCATGGACTGCCCACCCACTCATTTGATACCCGGTTCTCGGCGAATACCGCCTTTGGAAGAGGTATTCGCGGGGCCTGCCGGGTGGATTCGGGGGCCCGCAATAACGCATCATGTCGTATATAACGCGTGCTATACTAAGAATTGTGATCGTGCTAGGCGGGGAGCTAGCGGTGCCCTGAACCCGCAATCCGCTATAGCGGGGCTGAATCCCCAACCGAGGCTCTCCGTCCTTGGGTCTTGCGCCCAGGCAAGTGGCGTTGAAGGTCGGGTCCTGCGCAACGGGAACTTGTGAACCCCGTCAGGTCCGGAAGGAAGCAGCGGTAAGCAAACCTTCTCGTGTGCCGCAGACTAACCTGTCCGGAGCTAACTACCCGGGTAGCGCCCGGGGTCGTGAGTCGAGGGCGGGTGCACGATCACATATCTTTGACATATAATTTCCGCGGAGCTGCGGCGTTGGTGGAGGGACCGAACTTGACTTATGTTTCCCTGTACAGAAAATGGAGGCCCCAGACCTTCGAGGAGGTCATAGGACAGGAGTTCGTTACCCGAACCCTGAAAAACTCCCTGAAAAACGGCAGTAATGCCCATGCCTATCTTTTCGCCGGACCTCGCGGTACCGGAAAGACCAGCACGGCGCGTATCCTGGCCAAGGCGCTCAACTGCGAGCATGGCCCCACGCCGGAACCCTGCAATGTTTGCGACTCCTGCCGGGATATCACCGAGGGCAGGTCGGTGGACACAATCGAGATAGATGCCGCCTCCAACCGGGGTATCGACGATATCAGGGACCTACGGGAGAGAGCGGTCTTCTCGCCGGCAGCGGCGAGAGTAAAGGTCTATATATTAGACGAGGCCCACATGCTCACCCCACCAGCGTTCAACGCCCTTCTCAAGATGCTGGAGGAACCGCCTTCCCACGTGGTCTTCGTCCTGGCTACCACCGAGCCCTACAAGATGCCGCCCACCATCCTTTCCCGCTGCCAGAGGTTCGAGTTCCGCAGCGTACCCGCACCCCTGCTCACCCAGCACCTTGCCCGTATCTGCGGAGAGGAGGGAGTGGAGGCCTCGGATGACGCCTTACGGCTTATAGCCCGTAGGGCCCGGGGTTCCGCCCGCGACGCCCTGGTGGTATTGGAGCAGGTAATAAGCTACGCCTACGGCGAGGTGGAGGAAAAGGACGTGGCAGGATTCCTGGGGCTCATCGAGGACGAGATGCTGGTGCGGCTGGGCGACTCGCTTGCCGGGGAGGATATGGCCGGCACTATAGAGCTGGTGGAGCAGGCATACGAGGAGGGCAAAGACCTGGTGCAGTTCGCCCGAGAGGTACAGGAACACTTTCGGAGGGTGTTTCTACTGCAGCACGCCGACCTCAGCCACGAGGACCTGGAGGTGGACGAGGGAGCATATGAGGGAATACGCAGGCAGGCCCGCGAGATATCGCCCAGGCGCGCCTTTCATTTCATAAGCGCTCTCAGGGAGGCTGTCAGGGAGATGCAGGCCACCTCCTCCTCCCGCATGGTGTTGGAGGGCGCCTTGATCGGGATGGCCCGCAGCGAGTTGGACATCTCCCCGGAGGCCTTGTCCGCGAGACTGGAAAAGCTGGAGGGCGAGATCGAGAGGTGGTTCAGGAAGTCCGGGACTGAGGCCCCCGCCGCGGGCGAGAGGCCGGGGAGGAAGGGCGATAAAGAGGAATCCGCCGGGACCCCGCTGGAGAAGACGGAAGAGCGCGAACAAGCCGGGAGCGATGCAGCGGAGCCGGAAGGGCAGGTACCGGGCTCCGAGACGGCCGCCGAAGCATCCGTGGCGGCCGCGACCGTCGACCTGGCGGCGGTAAGGAGGGCCTGGCCCAGGGTGAGGGAGAGGGTCAAGGAGAAGAGGGTGACCACCCACGCCTTTCTACTCGAGGGAAAGCCGGTGGAGGTAAGCGGCGAGGTACTGATGGTATCATTTCCGCCCGATCGCTCCTTCCACCGTGGAGAGATGGAGAAGGAGGACCACCGGGGTATGCTCGAGGAGGCCCTGGAGGAGGTCCTGGGTGTGAGGTTGCGGGTGGCCTCGAGGATAGAGGCGGAAGACGTGGAGGCCGGGCCGCCCCGGGATGAAGGCGGCGGCGGGGAGGAAGGCCGCCGTGTACCCGCGGGGGAGGAGGCACCGCCGCGGAGCGAGAAGAGCGAGCCGGAGCCCCCCGTCGAGGAGGAGCCGTGCGAGGAAGGCGATACGGAGGCGAGCAAGCGGCGCATGGATGAAAAGGACGTGGAGATACACGACGCCGGCAAGGTCAAACTGGTCAAGGACGTCTTGGGCGCCGAGGTGATCGAGGAGATAACCCTGGGCGAAGAGGGATGATCGAGAGGGGGAGGTAAGGGATGAACGGCAATATACAGAAGATGATGAAGCAGGCTCAGAAGCTGCAGCGCCAGATGCTGCAGGCACAGGAGGAGCTGGCTGACGAGAAGGTGGAGGCGACCTCCGGAGGGGGCATGGTACGGGTGGTGGTCGACGGTCAGCAGAACATGTTGGAGGTCAAGATCGAGCCTGACGCGGTTGACCCCGATGACGTGGAGATGCTGGAGGACCTGGTGCTGGCGGCGGTGACCGAGGCCTTGAGGAAGTCCAGGGAACTGGCCGAGGAAAGGCTGGGTAAGTTCACCAAGGGAATGAACATACCGGGATTGACCTAGGAGCGGACCTTGTACTATACCCCCCCCATAGCACGCCTGGTGGAGGAGCTGTGTAAGCTCCCCGGGGTAGGCTCCAAGACGGCTCAGCGCCTGGCCTTTCACCTTCTCAAGGTACCCCGGGAGGAGGCGAGGTCGCTGGCGGAGGCTATCGTCGAAGCCAGGGAGAAGGTCACCTTCTGCGGCAGGTGCTTCAATTTCGCCCAGGGGGAGTCGTGTGAATACTGCATGGACGCCCGCAGGGATTCCGACCAGGTTTGTGTCGTGGAGAAGCCCCAGGATATCGTGGCGGTGGAGAGAACGGGTGAGTTCCGGGGGCTGTATCACGTGCTGGGCGGAGCCATATCCCCCATAGATGGTATAGGCCCCGATGATCTCAAGATCAGGGAGCTGCTGGAGCGTATCCGCCGTGAAGGCATCCAGGAGATAATCATGGCCACCAACCCCAGGGTGGAGGGCGAGGTCACGGCCGTATATATCGCCGATCTGCTCAAGCCGTTGGGGGTCAGAATAACGCGCATTGCCAGCGGTCTCCCGGTTGGAGGCGACCTCGAATACGCGGACGAGGTTACCCTGGGACGCGCGCTCAAGGGGCGCCGGGAGCTTTGAGTTCCAGGGTACCCGCCCGGATCCAGGCTCCGAATCTCTTCCGATACCCTCCCTTGACTACATGGGCGCGAGGCGCCGCCCCGGGACGAGTGCTCCGGGGGACGGCGGCGATTTTGTAAAATTTCCCGGGACACTTTCTTGACAGTCTAAGTGCACCGGCGTAAAAGAATGGTAAAATGAAGGCTCCATTATCAAAAGCGGTCAGTCGACGCAACCGTTAGGCTGGAGTGAGGTAGTGGCGTGAATATCTTGGTACAGAAGTTCGGCGGCACGTCCGTGGCCAACACGAAGAAGATAAAGAACGTGGCCCGGCGGGTCTGCCAGACCAGGGAGAAGGGCGAGAACGTGGTGGTGGTGATATCCGCCCTGGGGGATACTACCGACCGCCTCGTAGATCTGGCCTACGAGATCGCGGAACGGCCGAGGGAGAGGGAGATGGACATGCTCCTCTCCACTGGGGAGCAGATCTCCGTGGCCCTACTCTCCATGGCCATCCACGAACTCGGGTACGAGGCCATCTCCTTCACAGGGGCCCAGGTGGGACTGGTTACGGACGAGGCCCATACCAAGGCCAAGATAATCGACGTCAAGGTGGGCCGGGTCATTGAGGAACTGCAGAGGGGAACCATAGTGATAGTTGCCGGATTCCAGGGGGTGACGCTGGACGATCACATCACCACCCTGGGCAGGGGCGGCTCGGATACCACGGCCGTGGCCCTCGCGGCCGCCCTTGGGGCTAAGGTATGCGAGATATACACGGACGTGGAGGGCGTCTTCACGGCGGATCCACGCCTGGTGCCGGAGGCGAAGAAGCTGGCTCGTGTCTCCTACGAGGAGATGCTGGAGATGGCCGCCACCGGCGCCAGGGTGTTACAGCTTCGCAGCGTGGAGTTCGCCAGGAACTACGGGGTGGTGATACACGTGAGGTCAAGTTTTTCGAGTGAAGAGGGAACATGGATCGCCGGGGACGAAGAACGCATGGAGAAGGCCATCATCAGCGGGGTCACCCATGATGCCAAGGAGGCCAAGGTAACCGTGTTCGATGTTCCCGACCGGCCCGGGGTGGCGGCGGAGCTGTTCCAGTCACTGGCCGGGGAGAACATAAACGTGGATATGATCATCCAAAACGTGAGCGAGGAAGCGAAAACCGCCATCTCCTTCACCGTGACCAAGGAGGACCTGGCGAAAGCGGCGGAGATAAGCGAGGATTTCGCGGTCGGCCTGGGCGCCGGAGGGATAACCGTGGACGAGGATATCGCCAAGGTTAGCCTGGTGGGAGCCGGTATGCGCACTCACCCCGGCGTGGCGGCCGACATGTTCACCGCCCTGGCGGAGAACGATATTAATATAGAGATGATAAGCACTTCGACCATCAAGGTAAGCTGCGTGATAAAGGCCGAGGATGTCAAGAAGGCGGTAAGCGCCATACACAAGAAATTCGGCCTGGATCAAGGCGTGGTGAGGAGAGGGTAGGGAAAGAAGATGTCCAGGCAGTATGGAGTAACGGTAGTAGGGGCCACTGGCATGGTCGGCATGGCCATGCGCCAGATACTGGAGGAACGCGACTTCCCGGTGGCCGAGCTGAGGTTGCTGGCCTCGGAGCGTTCGCGGGGCAGACGCCTGCCCTTCCGTGGGGAAGAGCTGGAGGTCCAGGTGCTGGACGAGCATTCCTTCCGAGGGATCGACATGGCCCTCTTCTCCGCCGGTTCCGGCATATCCAAGCGTTTCGCCCCGGCCGCCGTCGAGGCGGGAGCGGTGGTAGTCGACAACAGCAGCGCCTTTCGCATGGACGACGGGGTTCCCCTGGTGGTGCCCGAGGTCAACGCGAAAGACGCCTTCGAGCACCAGGGCATCATAGCCAACCCCAACTGCTCCACCATACAGATGGTAGTGGTGCTGAAACCGCTCCAGGATCGCTCAGCCATGAAAAGGGTGGTCGTCTCCACCTACCAGTCGGTTTCCGGGACGGGCAAGGCCGCGGTGGAGGAGCTGCGGCTGCAGTCGGAAAAGGTGCTGGAAGGCGACAAGCCGCCCTGCGAGATATACCCCCACGCAATAGCATTCAACTGCCTTCCCCACATAGACGCGTTTCTCGACAACGGGTACACCAGAGAGGAAATGAAGATGGTCAACGAGACCAGGAAGATAATGGGACTGCCCGGACTCCCCGTCTCCGCCACCACGGTGCGCGTGCCGGTTTTCGTCGGCCACTCGGAGTCGGTGAACGTAGAATTCGAGGAACGGATAAGCCCCGAAGAGGCCAGGAACATTCTAAGGGGCGCCCCGGGAGTGGTTGTAGTGGACGACCCGGGATCGGACACGTATCCGCTGGCCATAGACGCGGCCGATAAGGATCCCTGCTATGTGGGCAGGATACGTGACGATCTGTCCTGCCCGAACGCCCTCAATATGTGGATCGTTAGCGATAACCTGCGCAAGGGCGCCGCCCTAAACGCCGTGCAGATAACGGAACTCATATCGGGGCTCTAGATGGTTGAGGGGGGGACTGACGGCGCGGGAGAGGGTATAGGACGAGAGCCCCCGCACTGTCTATGGCACCCATCCAGGCAGGCTGTGGCCGTCTGCGTGAGCTGCGGCAGGCCCATATGCCCCGAGTGCGTGCGTCGCTACGGCTACGCGCATTACTGTCCATATTGCTATGGCCAGGCTCCCGCGCCGGCATTCTACCCCGTGCCTCCGCTCCCGCCCCAGCCCTACGGCGCAGTACCGGACGAGAGGGACAGGAGATGGTTGAGGGCCAACTGGACCCTGAAGGAAGCCGCTCTGGCCCTGCTCCTGGTGTTCGGCGTATATTATCTGGTGGCCATGGTGGTTGCCATAACCACCGGCGAGCTGCACCCATCTAGCTTTTTCGTTTACGCTTTTCTGTTCTGTCCGCTCATTGCCGTGACGGTGTGGTTCGTGGCTCACAGGCGTAAGCGCGGTTGGAGGGAGCTGGGCTTCAAGCGGGGGGGTATGGGCAGGATTTTCGCCTACGGTGGTGCCGGGGGGGCGACGGCCGCCGCCGCCAGCAGCGTGGCGATGCTCTTCGTGGTGCTCCTCTACTATTTAATCACCGGAGGACCTCCTCCCTCCATCGAGTCGGAGCAGGCTGTGGGAGGGGGCACCATGGCCCTGGCCATCGTGGTGGCCGTGGTGCTGGCCCCTATCTTCGAGGAGATTTTTTTTCGCGGATTCTTCTACCCACCCCTGCGCAATCGCCTCGGGCCAATGCGTGCCGTTATCCTGGACGGAGTTATCTTCGGCGCCCTTCATATGCGGCCGGAGTCCATCCTCTCGCTGGTGATAGTGGGCATTATACTGGCCTATGTCTACGAGAAAGCGGAATCAATCCTAGCCCCTATCCTGGCACATGCACTATATAACGGCCTGGTGGTGCTGATATCATTGCTTATGGGATGGCCGTTATTCTGACAGGGGGCGCCTGACATCCGGTATAGGTAAGGAGGAGGAGGATGCATAAACCTCGTTGCGAATTCCATCCCCAACTGCCCGCCGTGGCCAGGTGTGCAGGCTGCGGAAGATACCTGTGCCGGGACTGCGTGGTTGAAGTAGGCGCCCGCTCCTACTGCGTTTCTTGCGCCGGGGAGGCCGGGGTGCGGCGGGATACGGAGGATGAGGCCCCGCAACAGGTCGATTCCGGAGAACCTCGATCTACACCTACCGCCGCCTCCGTCCAGGCACCCACACCACCCCCACCACAGGACGCCTACGCGCAGGGGCCGGGGGGACCGGTGGGGGCCAGGGTGGTGACCACCTGCGCCTATCATCCCGGGGTAAGGGCGGTTACGCGCTGCAGCCAGTGCGGGGCTTTTATCTGTGCCGGGTGCCAGCGCGTGGTGGGCAACCGCCGTATATGCGAAGCATGCCTACAGCGGTCGTACATGCAGGCGCAGCGCGTACCCCGGGGGAGGGGGGAGCGCGAGTTCAGACCCGAACCCTCCTTCGCCTACGCGCCATGGAGACTATGGCCGGGGCTCGCTTTCCTTCCGGTTCCTTTCGTCTTGAGTGGCCTTCTCGCCTACATGATGCGCCAGGGAGATGATATATCGGCGGGCGCGGCCCAGCTGCTGGTTTCCCTGCTCCTGTATTCCTCCTGCCTATTCTTCGCCTTCATAGCGGTCTCCCGCTATGGATCGGCGCTGGGGGAGATCGGGGTACGTAAGACAAATCTGCCATCCAGCCTGGGGATGGGATTCGTAGGTGGGGCGATGTCCTACTGGCTGGCCATGGCCAGCCTTTTTCTCTCCTTCGCGTTTTTAAGCAGGTTTACCTGGATAGAGGACTGGCTGCAGGGCTTCTTCGATGTCAACGTCAAAGCGGCCAGCGGTATCGATGTATTCATATTCGGGCTGGTCGTGGTGATTGCCGCACCCATCTGCGAGGAGGTGTTCTTCAGGGGATACCTCTACCCGCCGATGAGGGAAAAACTCGGGGTCTGGGGAGCCGTGTTTCTGAACGGCTTTCTTTTCTCCCTGGTGCATTTCAGCCTGCTGGGGCTTCTGGGTAGAACCCTGGCCGGCGCCCTTTTCTGCCTTCTGTACGAGTATAACGACAATCTGGCTGCGCCCATCACCGCCCATTTCCTCAACAATTTCGTGGCCTTTTTCCTGCCCATCGTCGCCATATGGAGTACCTGACTCCAGCCGGGGCGGAAGACCGCCCCGGCGCGTTTGGCGTGGAGCCGCGAAGCAATTCGATGCAGGAACGAGGCGCGCCCCGGACGAATTAACAAAAGGAACCTCCGGGTTTATGATTGAAGTGAGATGGACGTCCGATAATCGATTAGGGGGTATGAAGCGAGATGATCTGCCCTTCATGCGGTATGGAGAACAAGCCAGGTGCGGAGTTCTGCATGGCTTGCGGGTCAAGCCTGATCCCGCCGCAGCTTCCAGGGCAACCCCCGAAGGGGGATGTATCGGCCTCGGAGGAGACCGGCACCATCGGCTACGTATTCGGGAATAGCGGGGATAAGATCACCCCGGTTCCCCAGGCGGAAATGGGGACTGGGGATCGAGCAGCGGGGGCGGGGGGTGAGGCGTCCTGGCCGGCGGAGGACGATCGCGAGGCGGCGCCCTCGAGTACACCGCAACCGGACGCGCCTGGAGAGGGGACGGCCGTGCCTGTCGGGGAGGAAACGATCGCATACCGTGATTATCCGGCCCGGGAGGAGCCACCCGCGCCGGTTCCCGCCGCTGGCGAGGGTATGATCGGAGATCTCGATCGCCAACTCGACCTGGCGATGTACGGAGCCGGGGAGGAAGTATCCATCCCACCCGAAACCACGCCCCCGGGTCAAACGGCCTCGCGGGAAGTGGCGCCGGCTCCCGAAGCCGCCAACGGCGAGAATAAGGGTAAAGAGGGAGCGTATTACGTCCCGCCGGAGGTGGACTACGGGCAAGCGGCATCCCTGTCGAAGACACCTCCACGGCAAGACCCGGCCGTAGCTCCGGCCGCTCCGCCAGCGGGCATGGACCAGACCCAGGCCATGGCGCCCATGGGTCCGGCCGCGGCGGCGGCACGTCCGCGAAGAGTGATATGCCCCCAATGCTATGCGCCCAACTCGGAACATAACCGCTTCTGCCAGGAATGCGGCGGCGCCTTGCCCATGACCATGACTCGGCAATCCACGGCGGCCAGGCCCGCGGCTCCGCCGGCGGGCTATCAGCCTACGACGGTGCTGCCCGCGGGACAGGTGGCGGACGAGCATCCCCTGTATGCCGCTCCCCGGGAAAAAGCCGGCGGCAGGTGGGTAGGGAGCTTCGGCCCCGCGGATATCCTGGCCTTTGTCTCCCTGGTGATCGCGGTTGTGGCCACCGTCCCCATATTCACCTGGAGAAGCGGCAGCGAGATAGGAGTATTCACGCACCAGGGTGCCTACTCCCAGGGCAGGTTGGACCTGCTGGGAGGGCCCGGCCTGCTGCCATATGAGGGAGCCGAGTTCTTTACCGTGGGCATGCTGGCCGCAGTGGCTATAGGGCTTATCCTGGTCTTCATGGTGGCCAGGGTGGGAAGGGGTCCTATGTATATAATGGCCGGCTGCATCCTGCTCTTGCCCCTGGCCTACCTGTTCTTCCAGGCCATACTGCCGCTGCGGCAGAGCGGTATCCAGATAGAAGCCGCCCCGGGACTCAAGGCCATCTTTTTAGGAAACGACGCCATTGCCGGGCTGGGTTTCGATATCTGGTTCCTCACCGGGGCGGGGATGTTATCTATAGTGGCCGGCTTCCTGGCGCCGCCCAGGGGATGGGGGAGGCTGTTCACTCTCCTGCTCTTCTTCAGTCTGGTGGTGGGAGCCGCCTTTTTCTGCGCCACGTGCTACAACTGGAATCTCTTTATAGAACAACCCGCGACCGTGGCCGGCACCCATATACTGGCCGCCCCAGGCCCGGGTCCCCCGTTCATGCCGCTCTAAGTACCCCGCTCCGTAAATACGATCGTATTCGACCTCCGCTGCATCCCCGCCCGATACGTTCCGCTCCCTGCGACGTACTCAGCGAGTACGCCTCAGTCGCGCGCCTTGCGGGCGAAGCGCACCGGCGCTTTTGGTGCATGACCGTATTTACGAAGCGGCGTACTAAGGCCCGGGGTGCCCCTAAACCGTGTTCTTCCCGCACACCGCACTTCAATGGTACGGGGGTAGCAGATCGGGCCGCCGACCTTCCCATAATGTTACATTGACGCATACATGGTGCGGAGTTATATTTATTTGCACGGCATAAAACGCACCCTTTAATGCTGAAAGCGAGACCTTCGGGATCAGGCCGTGTCGGCGTGTTTGCACGGAAAACTCGGGGCGTTACCTCCGGGCCCGGTGCCTGAAGGAGATAGTGCGATGAGGCCCGGTGCCGTGCGGCTCCGTGAAAAAGGAGTACTTACATGCGCGTGGCAACGTCTTACCGAGGCCGGCCTGAGCCGGTAGAGTCGAATGACGGGAGTTATTCGATCATGAACGGATCCCATGCAGCCCTCAAGCTTATTATCATATCGCTGGCCGCCCTTCTCGTGTCCGTTTGCGCTGGTTGTTTCGGGGGCGCGGTGGAAGGGCTACGCGTGGCCGAGGTGACCAAGGGCGATGTTAGAGGCATAGTGTCGGCGGTGGGGGTTCTGGAGGCCGCCCAGCCCACCGATGTGACCCCCCTGGTCGGGGGGACGATCGCCACACTGAACGTGGCGGACGGCGATTACGCCAATGCCGGAGACGTCCTGGCCACCCTCGACCAGCAGGAGCTGCAGGCCCAGGTGGCCCAGGCACAGGCCAACTACCTGACAAGCGTATCCATCGGCGACATATTGCAGGGCCAGTGGAACAACTCCCTGGTGGCTTACAGGAGCATGGAATACGCTTCCGAGACCTTTCAGGAGATGCAGGGCCAGATCGATTCGCTGGTGCTTGGCTTCTACGACATGGTGCCGGCCCTGATGCCTTATATCCCGCCGGAGCAGCAGGAATACCTCAAGTCCCTGCTGGCGGAGGAGAGGAGCAACTACATAGCGATGATAAGTACCCGGCAACCGGCACCCGGACTGGGTTACTCCGGCTATCCCTCAAGCGCGTCCGCCGCGGATGCCGCCCGGGTGGAGGCCGCTCGCTATGATTACGAGAGGGTCATGTCGGGGGCCAGCAACCCGGATATCGTGGCGCCCGTGTCTGGTTACGTGTTGTTCATGTCACAGGGGGACATAGTGGCCACCGATGCGCTCTCGGATCTTTTGGGCGGACTCGGCTCACTGACCAGCATGGCCGGCCTGGCCGGTATATCGGGAGGCGACCTCGGCGGCTTGATGGGGGGGGGTGGAGGCGGAGAGGAACTGAGCGTAGGCTCCGAGATAAGTGCCGGGCAGCCTGCCTTCCAGATAATAGACCTGCAGGATATGCGGGTTGAGGCCGAGGTGGAGGAGGCGGATATCCCGGCGGTCGAAGCGGGGCAGTCGGCGGATATCTACCTCGACGCCTACCCCGACCTGACCTTCACGGGCGAGGTTGTGCAGGTAAGCGTCAAGTCGGAGACGGGCTCGTCGGGCAATACGATTTTCCCGGTCACCATCCAGATGGACAGAACCGAGGTCCCCTTGAGGTTGGGCTATAACGCCACCGTTGACATTGAGGTGCTCAGCAAGACCGACGCGATCTCAGTACCCATAAACGCCTTGATGGTGGAAGATGGCAAGAATTATATCTACGTTGTCAAGGAGCAGAAAGCGTATCGGCGTGATGTGGCCACGGGGGACAGGAGCGGTGAATGGGTGGAGATAGTATCAGGGCTGGAGGAAGGAGACAGAATCGTCGTGGATGGGGTCGGGAAGGTTAAGGAGGGCCAGAAGGTGGAGTAGGGCGCGGTAAAGACAATCCGGGCGAGACCGTTTCGACGGTTTCGCCTTTTGGTTTCATGGGTACGAGAAAGGCGGGGTAGTGACACCCCGCTGTCTTTCTGTGCGGATAGAATAAAGTTGTCGCGCCGATACACGGAGTTGGTTCAAGAGAGGTCGATGATGGACTACCGGGAGCTGCTCGAGGATATGGCTCGGGAGAAAGGGGACGAGAACAGGGTCGCCCACGTGGAGGTCCTGCCCCCGCGCAAACCCAGCTACGTGGACCTTCCGTCGGGGATGGATCCCCGCCTGGTGAAGTCGCTGGCCGATCAGGGGATAGAGAGGCTGTATCCCCACCAGGCCCGGGCCCTGCACCTGGTGGGAGAGGGTCGCAACGTCATCGTCTCCACCGGAACCGCCAGCGGCAAGAGCCTCTGCTATCATCTCCCCGTGTGCCAGGATTTGCTCCGTGATCCCAGCTCCCGATCCCTGTATCTCTTTCCCACCAAGGCCCTGGCCCAGGATCAGTTGAGGAGCCTGCAGTCACTCGGCGGGAGCGTGGTGCGCTGTTCCACCTATGATGGCGATACTCCCTTGGATTTACGTGGCTGGATAAGGCGGGAGGCACAGATAGTGCTCAGCAATCCCGACATGCTCCATTATGGCATCCTCCCCAACCACCGCCTGTGGGGAGGGTTTTTAAGAAACCTTCGCTACGTGGTTCTGGACGAGGCCCACGTGGCTCGCGGTGTATTCGGCTCGCACGTGGCCATGGTGATGCGCCGCTTGCGGCGGGTGTGTGCACTCTACGGCTCCAGGCCCACCTTTCTCCTGGCCAGCGCCACCATAGCCAACCCCGGGGAGCATGCCGCGAAGCTGTTGGGAATGGAGATCGAGGCGGTGGAGGATGACTCCTCTCCCCGGGGAAGAAAGGTCTTCGCCCTGTGGACGCCGCCGGATATCCTGAGCTTGGCCGGAGGTGAGGTACACCGCTCCTCCAACCTGGAAACCGCCGAACTGCTGTCCAGGTTGATGCAGATGGGCGTCAGGACCATCGCCTTCAACCGTTCCCGCAAGGCGGTGGAGCTGACCTACGAGTACGTGCTGAAGATACTGGGGCGCGAGGAGGCCGAGCTGGCCGGACGCTTGGCCGGCTACCGGGGGGGTTACCTGCCCCGGCAGAGGAGGGAGATCGAGAAGAGGCTCTTCGACGGCGAGCTGCTGGCCGTGACCACCACCAACGCCCTGGAGCTGGGGGTGGATATAGGGGCATTGGAGGCCTGCCTGATCAACGGGTATCCTGGAACCATCGCCAGCACCTGGCAGCAGGCGGGAAGGGCGGGCCGCAGGCAGGGGGAATCCCTGGCCATCCTGGTGGCCGCCGACGACCCCCTCGATCTCTACCTCATACACCACCCGGAGTTCCTCTTCGGCTCTCCCTGCGAGGAGGCGGTGATCGACCCGGAGAACGACCGTATCCTGGGAGCCCACCTGTCCTGCGCCGCCCACGAGATAGCGCTGAGGGAAGAGGACGAGCGGTACTTCGGGCCGGCCATGTGGGAGATACTGGAGGAGATGAAGAGGGAGGATATAGTGGGGCGGAGGGGAGATATATGGTATTTCGCCCGCCACGCCTCCCCCGCCCAGGAGGTGAACCTGCGCTCCACTTCCGGCTCGCTGATGAGTATAGTTGAGACGGATAGCGGGGCCTTGTTGGGCACGGTGGAGGAGGCCACTTGCTTCTTTCACGTGCACCCGGGGGCGGTATACCTGCACCAGGGCGATGCGTACCAGGTGGAGGATATCGACCTGGAGCGTAAGGTCGCCATGGTAAAGGAGGCGAACACCGACTTCTACACCAATCCCATGGACAACACCGATGTAGCGGTGCTGGGGGAGGAGAGGGGCCGGGCGGGGGGTGGCGAGGCCTGTTCCCTGCACTTCGGGGAGGTAGAGGTGTCCACCAAGGTCTACGCATACCAGAAGCGGCGGCTGATAACCCACGAGATACTGGAGACGGTGGGTCTGGACCTTCCTACCCAGATACTCTCCACCAGTGCCCTATGGTATATCTTGCCCATGGAAAGGCTGGCCCAACTGGGCCTGGACGAGTATAGCCTGGCTGGGGGGCTGCACGCGGTGGAGCACGCCTCCATCGCCATACTGCCCCTTTTCGCCATGTGCGATCGCTGGGACATCGGGGGAATGTCCACCGCCTGTCACGGAGATACCGGTAAACCCACCATCTTCATCTACGACGCCTACCCCGGGGGTGTCGGCATATCCGCCCGCGGCTTCGACCTGGTCGCCGCCCACATCAAGGCCACGCGGGAGATGGTGGAAAGCTGCCCCTGCGGCGAGGGTTGCCCGGGCTGTATTCAGTCACCCAAGTGCGGCAGCGGCAACGAGCCTCTCTCCAAGAGAGCGGCCATACTACTGCTGCGCCTTATGGAGGAAGACCTGAGCGGTTGAAGCCGTACATACGCCGACCCGCGCCCACCCCTGAGGCCTATTGCCATCGCCAAAAAAACGGGGTCCTAATCTCTTATCGCATCGCGCCCGGATACCGATATATAAAATAGAGAGGGAGACCATGGCGATGGTTAACCTTCCAAAAAGGGTTTATGAAGCGTTACACCACGATTCTCCCTCTCCTTTGTATTGCCCCGTTTCTGGTAAAGTAGGGGCATGGAATTCAACTGGGGATTCGGAAAGCAGGAGATGGAGTTCGAGGTACCAGACCACCTTTACCTGGGTACGGTGGAGGGGGTGGCGGTCGAGCCCCTGAAGGACCTGGAGGATGCCCTGTTCAGGGCCCTGCGCGATCCCATCGCCTCTCCTCCCCTGGAGGAGCTGGTACGCCCCGGTGACCGCGTGGCGGTGACATGCCCGGATTTCCACCGCCTGTGGGTACGGGCGCGCCACTGGTTTCCCCTGGTTATACGCGCCCTTAACAGGGCGGGCGTTCACAACCGCGACATCTCTGTGATCATAGCCAACGGCACCCATCAACCCCCGGATTACGCAGGTATCAGGGACATCCTGGGGGAGGATTTCCCCTGGGATATAGAGGTGGTGAACCACTCCGCCCGCGATCCCTCCCAGCTCAGCTACCTGGGAAAGACGCCCTTCGGAACCCCGCTGTGGGTAAACCGTCGCGCCGTGGAGGCCGACCACGTTATCCTGACCGGAGGAATAGTGCCCCATACCTTCGCCGGCTTCGGTGGAGGCAGGAAGTCGGTACTTCCGGGGATATCCGGCCTGGAGACGGTGCTGGCCAACCACAGCAAGGCTATCAGTGACACAGTCGGGGGGGGCATACATGCCATGGCCCGCCCGGGCATCCTGGAGGGCAACCCCGTGCACGAGGACATGCTGGCCGCCGCCAGGATGCTGGGCCCGAGCTTCATCGTCAACCTCGTTCTCAGCGAGGAAGGAGAATTCCTCGGCGTTTTCGCCGGGGACCTCGAGGAAGCCCACCGGGAGGGCTGCCGATTCGTCTCCGAGGCCTTCCAGGTGGATATATCCGACAAGGCGGATATAGTACTCGCCTCTCGCGGCGGCTACCCCATGGATCTGACCTTCTACCAGGCCTTCCAGTCCAGCGCCAACGCCATAGCCGCCATGGGAGGCGACGGCGACGGTGTGCTCATAATGGTGGGGGAGTGCTCGGACGGTCTGGGGCCGTACGAGTTCCACCGCTGGTTCGACCTAGGGAGCGCGGACGAGATAGAGAAGGAGCTGCGGCGGGAGTTCACCGTCTCCGGCTTCGTGGTCTTCAGAGCCGCCCTGCTCTACCGCAGGGCGCGGAAGGTTATACTGGTCTCGGGGCTGGACCCGGACCTGGTGAGCAGGATAGGCATCATACCCCACTCCAGCATAGCCGACGCCCTAGAGGAGGCCGCCACCACCACCCCGGGCGGTAGGGTCCTGCTTATGCCACACGCCTCACAGACCATCCCCCGCCTGGCCGCTCGGGCCTGAGTGTGATCACCTGGAGGAGCCTAGCGCCAGACCTACCGCTTCATCGGGATCCGCGGCATAGACGATCTTTTCGTCACGTACCCCCCCGCGGCCGATCTCCCAGCTGGAGAGGGTCACCGCCTTCTTGCCCATCTTCAGGGTCATGGCAACCTCGGAGAGGGTGCCGTATTCGCCGCCCACGGCAATGGCCGCGTCGGCGGTGCGTGCGATTATCGCGTTGCGGGCCTGGCCCATGTCGGTGGCTATGGCGAAGTCCACGTAGGGATTAGCGTCGCCGCAAAAGGGGCCGGGCAGGATGCCGATGGTGGTGCCCCCCGCCGCCTTGGCGCCCTTGCAGGCCGCCTCCATAACCCCTCCCAGTCCGCCGCAGATGATAACGGCGCCACGCTGTGCCAGCTTCTGCCCCAATTCATAGGCGCTTCGCTCTTCATCGGCGGTGCATTGCTGCCCGCCTATGACCGCTATATACATGGACCGGTACCTCCTTACGTCATGGGAAAACGGATATCAATCTTCTCCGGCCGGTTCCCGCTCGAGGGAGAGGGACGCCATATAGGTGCGGGCGGCCTCCTCGGCGGCGGAGTATACGTCCTTGAGGGGCACGCCGTGCTTGGTCGCCGCCGTCCTGCAATCCTCGTACTCCGGAGCCAGGTTCACGGGCTTATTCTCCCGGCGGGCCACCTTCACCCTGAGGTCGCCGAAGGGAGTGGAAACGTGGATTATCTCGCGGTCGAGGTATTCCTTGTCCACGACGCTGATGCGCATTCCCACCGTCTTGGTCTCCGCGAAGATCAGCTCCTTGATCTCCTCCTCCAGGGCGGGGGCGGCCATCGCTTTCAGGGTGACGGCGGGTCGCGATTTTTTCATCTGTACCGGCACCAGCCAGACGTCCTCAGCCCCGGCGGCGAATAGTTTTTCCATCACGTATGCGTAGAGTTCGGGATTCATGTCGTCGATATTGGTGGAGAATATCAGCCTTCTCTCCCTGATGCGGCCCCGGGTCAACTCAGCCCTCTCCCCCAGAAAGGCCCGCAGTACGTTGGGGATCTCCAGGTCACGGTCACCGGCGCCGTAACCCACGCTCTGGACCCGCATGGAGGGCAACGAGCAGAAGTCCGAGGCCAGGGCGGCCACCATAGCCGCTCCGGTGGGGGTGACTATCTCGGTGGGTATCCCGCTGGAGTAAACGGGTATATCGCGCAGTATCTCCGCCACCGCGGGCACCGGTACGGGATACATACCGTGGGCGGTCTTTATCCTGCCCGTGCCCAGGGGAAGCGGGGAACAGAGCAGCTCCTCCACTCCCAGGTGCCCCAGGCCGGCAACGCCGCCCACCACGTCCACCAGGGTATCCTCGCCCCCCAGCTCGTGGAAATGCACCTGGTCGATGCTGCGGGAATGTATGCAGCTCTCCGCCTTGGCCAGGAGGGCAAATACCTTCAGGCTTTTCTCTATGACGTAGCCGGGAAGGGGGCTCGAATCTATCAGGCTGCGAATATTCGCGTAGGTCCTTACCACCCCTTTTTCCGGCACCCTGACCTGGACCTTGATGGCGGCGATGCTCTTGCGCTCGGTGCGGCCGGCGGTTATCTCCACCTCGTTCAGCCCCAGGCTGGCCGTCACCTCCCTGAAGACCTCCAGGGGTACGCCGAGATCCGCCAGAGCACCCAGTGTCATGTCCCCGCTTATCCCGGAAAAAGCGTCGAGATAAAGAGTCCTCATCGCCTTACGCTCCCGTCAATCCCCGTCATCCCTCGGCCGCGTATATTATTTGAGACCTCACGGATCCACCGTTCTCGTCCATGCTGCCGGAGCGATATCCCTCCAGGTCGAGAAGCACGCACCGAAAGCCCAGCTCCACCATCTTTTTCACCAGCGTGTCGCGCTTATCCTTCCCGGTTAAAATCCCCATCTCCCCCCTTTCCACCTCGATGCGGGCAGTATCCCTCGCCACCAGCCTCACCCTGACCTGCCCGACGCCCAGGCCCTCGAGCATCTCCTCGGCCGCGTTCACCCTGTGCAGCAGATCGGGATGTAGTTCCATGCCGTAGGGGAGTCGCGTGGCCAGGCAAGGCCTGGATGGGGCATCCCAGTTGGGGAGGCCGAGGTCCGCCGCCACGGCGCGTATCTCCGGCTTGGCCAGTCCCGCCTCCCGCAAGGGACTTCTGACTCCCAGTTCCTCCAGGGCCTTTCCTCCCGGGCGATGCCTCACGTCATCGTCCCGGTTTAAACCGTCGAGCACCTCCCGGAAGCCTTCCTCCAGGGCCATCTCCTTGATGGACAGCAGGCGTTGTCTCTTGCACAGGTAACAGCGATTCCGGGGGTTGTACCTGATCCCGGCCTGTGAAGGTTCGTCCAGCCGCATGCTCCGCAGGGAAAAAGCGAGTTCGCCGCTCAGGCGCACCGCCCTGTCCATCTCCCTGGAGGGCAGCAGGGGGGAGTCGATGATGACGGCGACCATGCTATCGCCCAGGATCCAGCGTGCCATGACCGCTAGCAGGGTGGAATCCACGCCACCAGAGTAGGACACGATGGCCGATGAGAAGGATCGCAGTATCTCCTCGAGATATGCCAGTTTTTCCCTAAGGATCCCGTCCATGATCGCACCTCGACTTGATATGAGTATAGCACCGCGGGGAAAAAAGAGGCACGGCCTCTTGCTGGTGGGGAACTGGCGGCCGTATTATGATATTCTCTTGTTTGAAAGGAGGCATGTACGGAAATGTTTGATGCCATGAAGGATAACGCGGGCGCCTTGATAGCCTTTCTTTTCATCGTCGACCTGCTGCTGGTGGCGGCAGTATTCGTCCTCTTCCGCCAGCTGTCGTTGCTGCGGCGCAATATAAATATACTGAAACGCGGCGCGGACGGTTCGACTCTCCTGGATAAGGTGTCCGGACATACCGTCCAGATAGAAGAGCTCTACCGCAAGCTCGATGAGCAGGCGGCCCAGAAAGATTATCTCACCGAGGTTCTCGCCGGCTCTTTGCAGCGCGTAGCGGTCGTGCGCTACGATGCCTTTGAAGATATGGGCGGAAAGTTGAGTTTTTCTATAGCCATGATGGACGAAAACGGCGACGGCGTGGTCATCACCTCCATATACGCGCGGGATGAAAACAGGTCCTACGCCAAGGCCATCCGCGCGGGCTCCTCCACCCACGTTCTCTCCCGGGAGGAGGAAGAGGCCGTGCACCGGGCATTGCACGCCAAGCCCCCGCTCATCCGTACCAGGAAAGGACAGACCTCCAGGCTCTTCGATATTCAGCAAACGGAAGGCGAGGGCGAGGCGTCGGCCAGGGAGGATGACGGCTCTTGGGTGATGTAGTGCCCGCGATCGACTGCCGCCGCGTTGCCTACCTCGGGCCACCAGGCACCTTCACCGAGGAGGCCCTTCAGGCATGGGACGGCCTCAACTGCGGTGAAGCCCTTCCTTTTTCCACCGTGGAGGAAGCGATACTGTCCGTGCAGGATAATGTGGCGGACAAGGCGGTGGTGCCCATAGAGAACTCCATCGAGGGTTCGGTAAACGCCACCCTGGACAGCCTGGTTTTCGAGGCCGACGTGCTCATCCAGGGCGAGAAGGTCTGCGCGGTACGCCATTACCTTCTGGCCGGGAGGCCCATGGAGTTGAGGGATGTGCGCCGGGTTATATCCCATCCCCAGGCCACGGCGCAATGCCGCCGCCACCTGGTGGAGCTGCTGCCGGGAGTGGCGGTGGAGGCGGCCAACAGCACGTCCGAGGCGGCGCGGCGGGCGGCCGGGTCCGGGGAGCCGGTGGCCGCGCTGGGGAGCAAGCTGGCATCGGAGCTCTACGGCCTGAGCGTCCTGCGCGAGGGTATGGAGGACCATCCGGAAAACCGTACCCGCTTCGTGCTGCTGGGCAAGGAAAAGATGACGCCCACGGGTCGTGATAAAACCACCATGGTGTGCTTTATCCACCAGGACCAACCCGGTATGCTGCTGCAGATACTTCAGGAATTTGCCTACCGCTATATAAACCTTACCAAGATAGAGTCCCGGCCCACCAAGAAAGTACTGGGGGAGTACTGCTTCTTCATCGACTGCGAGGGACACCAGGAGGACGAAGTGGTGACCTCGGCCCTGAAGTGCCTGGACTGCAAGCTTCCTCAAGTGAAGCTGTTGGGCTCCTACCCCAGGTATCGCGAGGAGGCGGAAGGTGCTTGATCTCAGGTTTATAAGGGATAACAACGATGTCGTGCGCAAGTCCATGGAGGACCGTAGCATGGATCTGCCCCTGGGGCGGCTTCTGGGTTTCGACGAGGATAGGCGGGCCTTGCTGACACGCATTGAGGAGAGGAGGGCCCGGCACAAGGAGGGAAACAAGAGAATCGGTGAGCTCAAGCGGGAGGGCGCGGATGACACCGCCCTGCGGGAGGAGATGGGAGCGCTAAGCGAGGAGATCAAGGCCCTGGAGCAGGATCTCAAAGAGGTGGAGGAGAGGATGCGGAAGATCCTGGTCTGGGTTCCCAACATCCCCGATCCCTCCGTTCCCGTAGGTCCGGATGAGAGCTACAACCGGGAGATGCGGCGCTGGGGCGAGCCGCGCAGCTTCGATTTTCCGCCCATGCCCCACTGGGAGCTTGGGGAGCAGCTGGGCATACTGAATTTCGAGAGAGGGGTGAAGATAGCCGAGTCGCGCTTCACCCTTCTCTGGGATGCGGGCGCCCTGCTGGAGAGGGCGCTGGTGAACCTCATGCTCGACCTGCACACACGGGAACACGGCTATACCGAGGTCTTCCCGCCCATCCTGGTCAACGAGGAGAGTATGTTCAACACCGGGCAGCTGCCCAAGCTTGAGGACGACATGTATCGCTGTCGTGACGATATCCTCTACCTGGTACCCACCGCGGAGGTGCCGGTGACCAACATCCACGCAGGGGAGACCTTGAAAGAGGAGGACTTGCCGCTCTACTACTGCGCCTACACCCCCTGCTTCCGGCGCGAAGCCGGATCCTACGGGCGCGACATTCGCGGCCTGATAAGGCAGCACCAGTTCAACAAGGTGGAGATGGTGAAATTCTCCCATCCGGACAACTCCTTCGACGAGTTAGAGAAGCTCACCGCAGACGCCGAGGATGTGCTGCGGCGTCTGGAGATTCCCTACCGCGTGGTAATCCTAGCCACCGGGGACCTCTCCTTCGCCGCCGCCAAGTGCTACGATCTCGAGGTCTGGCTTCCCTCCTATGAGGAGTACAAGGAGATATCCTCCTGCTCCAACTTCACCGACTTCCAGGCCCGCCGGGCGGGCATACGCTTCAAGCCCTCCGAGGGCAAGAAGTCGCGCTTCGTGCACACCCTCAACGGCTCGGGGGTGGCCATCGGCAGGACGGTGGCGGCCATCATCGAGAACTTCCAGGAAGAGGATGGAAGCGTGACCGTCCCCGAGGCTCTGCGGCCCTACATGAACGGCATGGAGAGGATCGCTGGACCCTAGGCAGCGCGGGTTTGCAACCACGAGCGGGTGGCTAATGGAACTGCAGGTCCAAGGCGAAAACAATGGCGCCGTCTACTTGGTTCATCTTCTCGGCGGATAAAGTCGTAATCTGGTTGGACAGGTTTGATTTCGGGATGGTGAGGATGTTATCGAGGTTGACCACACATTCCCGCAGTATCCCGTCGCTCTTATTCAGTGGAACCTCAACGGGGATACCTCGTGCCGTGCGGGTTATCGCCCCAACGGTAACGGAAGTCCTTACTCTATAAGCGATATTCCGTGACAGGAGCAGCACGGGACGCCTGCCGATGGGTTCGGGCAGATCCGCTCACCATACTTCACCATGGCGCATCTACCACGACTCCTCCGGAAGTGCTTTGGAGGAGAGATCTACCTGAACTTCCCCCATCACGGGCTCCTCCGGCACTTGCTCGTAACCCTTCTCGTAGACGGAATCCAGCTCGGCTGCCATTAATCCTCTCAAGTATTGGTGACAGGCTTGCCGTATTAATTCCGACCTGTTCAGACCCTCTTTCTTGGAGGCGATGTTCGGGGCCTCGAGCAAATTGTCATCAACGGGGACCTGGATGACCTTCTTCGACATGTTAAACATTCACAGTATCATCAACATAATATTACACATAATCAACCCCGCATTTATCATATCAAATCCCAAAGGGATACTTGCTAGCTTTGCTTAACAATGCATCAGAACAGGCTTATCGGTAAGACAGGTATATCATAAGGAGAAAGCCCTATGGGTGAATACGAAAACGGTCGTCTGAGGCTTGGTTTCGACGGGCATTTAAGGCTGGAATTCAGGGGGGCAAAGGTCACAAGCGACGCGGGATTGCTGGCGGTAAGGGAGCTGGGCGAGGTGCTAGGACTG
>JAXHVT010000042.1:0-8928 GCA_034188985.1 Actinomycetota bacterium
AAGGCTATGGCCTATGCGAACAGGGTTGGCTTTAAGTGAAAGTGTCCGATGTCGGTGACCCCATCTTCTGACCTGCGAAATGTCCGATGTCAGTGCCTGACCCCATCTTCCGACATTTTTAAGGGGTCCCAGCTCGCCTAGCTTCCAGTGTAGCCCTCGGCGAAATACCATTCCAGGGCGGGAGCGACGGCCCCCTGGGAGCAACTGCCGCCGCTTCTTGTGCTGTATGTGAAGTACATTGCCCGCTCGGCCGTCAGAGGAGAATCGGATTCAACCAGGGTGGAGAACTCCGCCTCCTCCAAACCGGGCTGGTCGTCTACATGCACCGTATATCTCGATTGGGGAAGGATGACCACGTCCTGCTCAATACGGCTTCCGTCCCCCTTCATGAAAGTCAGCTCGGCATGCACCTTCGATGTGTCGGGATTCTGCAACAGTATGTAGGTATCGAACTCGCCGGCGGTATAACCCTCGGCGAAATACCACGTATCCGAGAGCTGGCTCAGGCCGATAGCGTCGTGCCCGCCCCCCTTGTTATCGTAATCGAAATACATGGCCCGCTCCGCTACCAGGCATTCCCGTGATTTCACGCTGGTGGAGAACTCCATATCCTCCAGTCCCGGCAGGTCGTCGACGTGCACAGTGGAACGGCTTCGTGGCGGAACCTCCACCTCCAGCTCCCTGGTGGAGGCGTCAGGCAGCATGAACGTCAGGGTGGTCTTTGCCGCCTTATCTCCGGGGTTGCCCAGAAGGATCCAGGTATCGAAGTAACCTCCGGTGTAGCCCTCGGCGAAATACCAACTGCCCCCGGGGTCCGTGGACCCCTCCGAGGCAGTGCCGCCGCCGATCCCCTGTCGTCCGAAGTAAACGGCCCGCTCCGCGACCACCGGCAGGTCGCTCTCCACCTCGGCCGAGAACTCGCCGTCGTCGAGCCCGGGTTCCTGGTCCAGCCATATGGTCATGCGCGAGAAGGGAGAGAGGTCGTAATACAGCTCGTCCACCTCGCCCGCATTGCCCAGGAAAGAGACCTCCAGGTGAGCCTCCGTATCGTTGGGGTTCTGGATGAGGATAAAGGTATCGAAATCCCCGCCGGTGTAACCCTCGGCGAAATACCACTTCTCTCGGGCCTCGTTCACTCCCAGGCAGGCATGGCCGCCCTTCCTGCCGCTACCCAGAAAGTCGAAATACATGGCCCGCTCCGCGACCACCGGTAGTTCCGAGGCCACCTTTACGGAAACCTCGGCGTTCTGTACGCGTTCATTCACGCAGACGGTGCAGCGGGAACCGCCGCCTACCACGCATTCCTCCTCCATGGTTCCCCCATCCGGAAACATGAAGGTTATATCGCACGTGGTATCCTCTTGGTTGGGGTTCTGGATGAGGAGATATTCATCGAAGTTCTGCTGGGCTGTGTAGAAGAAATGGGTCTTCAGGCCCACCACCGAAGCGAAAAGGGTTCCCTTGACAACCTTGCTACCCCCGCTTCCATCGACACGTATGGTGAGGATACGTCCCGAGGTTCCCCGGGTAAGCACCTCGAAGCCGTAGAGGGTGCCCACCGCCGTGTCCGCGTGGGAGTTGAGCCTGGCCTGCAGCTCATCCCAGGTCATGGTTACCTCCCAATCGTGATCCTCATCCTGCGCGCAGGCGTCGTCGTAAACCGGCTGCAGGTAAGCCACGGGATTGCCGCCCCAGGCTTCGTCCATCCCCGCCGTATATCCACCACAGCACGCGCTATAGGCGGCAATGATGGGTTCTCCGCCATAGGTTACTATCTCCCCCGATGTGGCGTCGACGGCTGCCACTATATTGGGCCTCTTGGAGGGATCTATCTGCTCGTTGAACGCCTGGCAGCAGCTGCCGTAGGCACAGAGGTCGAAACCCTCACCCGCATGCTTGCCGCGCGCTATGCATGACAACGCATAGGTCCGGGCTGCGATCATGAGCACCTTCAAACCCTCCGAAGGCCAGCTGTCGGGCTCTTCCTGTAGGCGATAGAGGTATTCCCGCATGGTGTATTCGCGAATAACTCCGTCACGGCATTTCACCTTGAGTATCATGTCGTCACTGACACGGGAGAATTCGATTCCGGTGTAATAGGTGCGAATAATATTATGATACTCCTCCCCGCGCAGGGCACGATAGTAGACCCCGGCCATGCAGAGCCCGACACCGTGGCCGTAACCGTGGCCTTGGAAGGTCACCCTTCCCCCCCCCGCGTTGGCCTCGCCGCCACCGGGTCCCGGCTGCACCTGTAGGGCCATCATCGTCGCGAGCAGGACGACCAGAGCCAGGTAAACGTACCTTTTTGCCTCGCCCGTCTTGACCTTTTTCAATACGCCTCCCTCGAGGATAATTTTTATTTATAATAACAATAGCCTATATCTTTTAACAATAGTCTAAATATTAAACAAGCACCACCACTGTGTTCACACCTCTATATATCGGCAGAACAAGTCGTGAAGCATACGCCCGAACCCTCTCTACGGTCCTGGGGTCTGAGCCCCGTTATAACGCATCGACATGGAGAAGGCGTGTAATTAAGGTTATATGGTGAGGTACGAAGATGCCAGACCTGGGCCGCGTTATCTATCGCTTGTTTTCGGCCCCAACGAAGTTCTCGTTTATGCTCAATAGTGTCTGGTTGTCCTTTCTTGCCAGCAAGCCCTTCATCTCCATTGCTTTTACGGCCTCGGAGACCATATCCAGGGGACGGCATAGCAGAGCGGCCAGCCTGCTCTCGCTCACCAGTAGGAAGGGGTGTTCGCGGAAAAAACCCAGTACCTCCTTCTCAACCGACCTCTCGCCTACGGCACCGGGGTTATTCTCATTAACATTATTTCCCATCGAAACTCCCCATTCCCTCACCGGCCTCCAACCACCGCCCTACTCTCTTCGCCTTTCACGACGATAAATATCTCGAATCGCCTCATGCTCTCGGCCCATTATGGCATCGGTAGCAGCATACCGCAAACCTTATCACCAGGGATATGGATGTTTGCCTGTTTAGCTTTTGAGCCCTGAATCACCCGGGATTTCTCATCATTATCACAGGTATGAAAGCCTGTTAGTATCGTCCGATGGTATGAATTCTCTCCAGAGCCTTCAACCGGCCTCACACCGCCTTTAAAAATATAGCATGAAGAGCAAGCGGAATGAAGGAAAAAACAGGTTAAACGGTGTGGTTTTTTGGCGATCAGTGAGCAGGACGACAAAGCTTGTTCGCTTTATACGGCGGCATGGCTACAAGAGGCCTCAGATGATGCCTTCCTTGATGGCCTTGATGATAGCCTGGGCGCGGTCCTCGACTTCGAGCTTGCGGTAAATGTTTCTGAGGTGGGTCTTGACCGTGCTCACAGTTATACACAGGTCGCGGGCCATCGCCTTATTGCTGTAACCCTTGGTCACCAATCTTATAACATCATACTCCCTGTCAGTAAGGGAATGAAGCGCGCCTTTCTCCACCAGCGTTACCTGCTGAGCATTGGGGTTGTATTGCAGGACATCGCGTATCTTTCTGGAGATGGACGAGGACACCAGGGGCACTCCCTTTTTAGCGGATTTGATGGCCTCCAGCAACTGCTCCTTGCCGCAATCCTTGAGAATATATCCTATGGCCCCAGCCCTTATAGCCTCTGTCGCGATCTCCAAGTCGTCGTAAACGGTCAAGATGATGGCCTGCACTTCCGCCGTCTCAGGATCGTTTTTCAGATTCTGCACAACCTCTATGCCGCTGATATCGGGCAGCTTGACATCTACCAGCATCACCTGGGGCTTCTCCCTGCGCGCCAGGGCCAATGCCTCCTCGCCGGTCTTGGCCTCTCCAACCAGGCATACCTGCTCCTCGCCCTCCATGGCGCGGTAGATGCCAAGACGCACTATCTCGTGGTCGTCCACAATTGCCAGGCGTATCGCGTCGTCCGTCACTCCAGGACCTCCTTATGGCTTTCCAGGGGTATTGTAAACCTGATTCTCGTTCCCTGGCCCTGCCTGGTCTGGATATTCAGGCTTCCCTGAAGAAGCTCGGCCCTCTCTCTCATTCCCTTGATGCCCAACTTCTCCCCCGTTGCTATCTTCCTCCCTATCTCTTTCTGGTTAAAGCCTATACCGTCATCCTCCACCACCATCTCCAGGTAACCGTTATCGCTTCCCAGCGACATCCGCACCCTTCCGGCCTCGGCGTGACGGACGATATTGGAAAGCGCTTCCTGGGCCACCCTGAAGACGGTTACCTCCCACAAGGAGTCGAGATGCCGTAGGGAACCCCAGCTCTTGAACTCCACCTCCATCCCGTTTTCCACTCCGAACCTCTCCAGGTAGGTGGACAGGGATTTCTCCAGCCCCAATACATCCAGGGAAGAGGGGCGCAGGTCGGCTATGACCTGCCGCAGGTCCCGCAGGCCCTGCCTAGCCTTCTCGCTAACCTCATCCAGGGATAGATGCCGGCCGGGATGGGCGTCCATCTCCTCCTGCAAGGCCTCGACCTTGAAGAGGATATCCACGAAATACGGGGCCATCCCGTCGTGAAGCTCCCTCGAAATGCGGATCCTTTCCTCCTCCTGTGCGGTAGTGGTATTACGTACCAGGGTCTGCAGCCGCAAGCTCTTATCCAACAGCTCCTGCAGCAGCAGGGAGTTCTGGAGGGACACCGCCACCTGGGTGGAGAGAGCCACTATGAAATCGAGCTCCTCGACACTGAAGCGCTGTCCCTTGGCCTTTCCGCCCATCCACAGGTATCCTATATCCTCCCCTCTCACCCTCAGGGGAACCGAGATGGCCTCCCCTTCAACCTTCCGCCTCCAGAGCAGCTCCCGGGTATCGCCCTCACCGTTGTAGATATACAGTATGCCGAAGTTTAGATAGTCCAGTACGCAACCGCCGCGGGTCAACCTGTCCCCCACCTCCCAGTGGCAGGAGAAGTGCCCACTGTCGCAGTCGAAATTATAGCCGTTATCGAAGACCCAGGCGTGCATACCCTCCTCCACCACCCCCTCGAAGCTGTTGGAAATATGGTCGGGGCGGGAGGAGTAACCGATAATCCTGTAACGACCGTCCGACTTCAGCAGCAGGGCGCATACCGTGAGGCTCATGGATTCCCTGACTTTATCCACAACGCTCTCGGCTATCTCTCGCAGGCCGTGCACGGTCTTTATGGAGTTGTCCAATTCCTGTAAGAGCCTGCACTCCTCCAGCTCGCGGCCGTATATATAGCGGTCTACCTGCCTCCTCATCCAGGTCATCTCGGCGTGATAGCCGAAGATAAAGGGCATGCCCGTCAGCACGAACATAGCATAGAGCAGCGGTCCCTGCCGTATCTGCAGGCCGTAATAGTAGAAAGCGCACAGCAGGCTGAAGAGGGACAGGTTTACGGCTATGACCGTGGTATGCACCAGCAAACCCTTGGTCACGGAGCGAAAATCGATGAACAGCCCGTAGCGCATTATACCGTAGGCGATCATACCCACGAATAAGACGCTGGACATGGGGGTGGTGATTTGCGGATATATCTCGAAGTTCTGCAGGACATTGGCCACCAACATGGGCATGGGCGCCAGGGCCAGGAGCAGCAGACCCATGCGCTCCCCTTTGGAGGGATCGCGCCGCCGCTCCCACAGGTAGATAGCCGTGGTGGCTAGGATAACCGCGAAGCCCAACACGGTCAGGAACCAGAAAAACGGCGTCCTCACCACCGCCAGGCCTTGCCCGTTGGAGGACAGCATGTAGTCTTTATATACGAAGTCGGTCGTAAACAGAAAGACCAGTCCGAGCAGGAACGGCGCGTAAAGGGCCGTGGTGACCGCCGCCGCCCTGCGCCTGTCCCTCATGAAGCCTTTCACGGTGGGGAAATAGAGGGCTATCAAAAGGTAGGTCGGGACCATGGGCAGCTCGCCCACGCCCTGTATCTTGGTCCAGAATATCCTATCGCCGAGCTGGCTCGAGGCCGCGACCATGGCGTCGCCCAGGGCCCAGATGGCCAGGAACACGGTCAGCAAAAAGAAGAGCACGTTCACCAGGCGGCGGTATCCCCTGGCTAAAACGTAAAGCCCTATACCCAGGCTTATCAGGCCTGAGGCCGCGGAAATCGCCCTTGGTAACTCCCCTGTCATACTGGAAATTATATCATGCCGCAAAGGCCTGGGGCCGGCGGCTCGCTTGGCCGGTGCGGAAAAACGCCCTTTGTCAGGCCGTCAGGCCCCGGGGCGCTTATTACTCCTGGCGGCTGAAGCGCCATACCGCCAGAAACAGCATGAGAAGGCCGAAACCGGTGACTATGACCAGGCTCATCCACAGGGGGTAGACCTGGTTCTGGAGCATGGGCGTCTGGGGCATCTGGACGCCGGCCTCGGTGAGCTTGGCCATGAGGTCGGGGGGGATCTGCAAGGCGGAAGTCGAGGTTATCTCGATGCCCTTGAGCGCCGCGCCGCGCAGGGCGTCCACGCCATAGGTCATGGGGTTTACCTTGGTCAGGACGTCCATCCAGCCCGGAAGGTCCTGTAAGGGGAACATAGCACCCGAGAGAAAGAACATGGGGAGCAGGATGAAGTTCATGACTATGGGGAACCCCTCGAAGGACCGCATGCGCGAGGCGATGAGAACCCCCATGGAGGTCAATCCCAGGGATATTACGATCATCACCAGGAGCATGAGGAATATCTTCTCTAAGGTATAGGGTATGCCCACCAGGGGCATCAACACGAGCAGTATGATCCCCTGCAAGAGGGCGGTGGTCGCGCCTCCCAGCACCTTGCCCAGGGCCAGCGATGAGCGCGGCATGGGTGCCACCATCATCTCTTTCAGAAACCCGAACTCCCTGTCCCATATTATGGATATCGCCGAGAACATGGAGGTGAAGAGCACGGTCATGGCCACGATACCCGGGTACATGAAGGTCACGTACTCGGTGTCGCCGCCTCCGAAGACCTGGAAGGCCGCCTCCAGCCCCGTCCCCAGCAGAAAGAGGTATATCAGCGGCTGCACTATGGCCCCTATACGCCGCATGGTGTCGCGCCAGAAATTCTTGAGATCACGGAGCCAGACGATGTAGGTACCCACCGCCAGCCTGGCAAGCTTCTCCTTTACCACCCCGGCGCCGCTCAGAACCTCGGTCTCTTCCATCGCATCCACCTCAGCGTTGCTTGTTCCGGAAACCTCGCGCGAAGGCGCGCATGGCCTCCAGCTCGTCGGCCCCCTCCGGACGTATCTCCCTGCCGGTGAGCTTGAGAAAGACGTCGTCCAGGGTGGGGCGGTGCAGGTTGATGGCGTTGATGGTCACCGGGAAATCCTTGATGAAGCCGGGGATGAAGTTTTCGCCGCTCTCCACCTCGAAGCACAGGCAGTCCCTTTCGTCTATTATCTCCACCTCGTAATCCTCCCTGAGCACCACCTCGGCCCTCTTATCGTCATCCGTCCTTATCTTCACCACGTCCCCACCCACCTGGTTCTTCAGGCTCTCCGGGGTATCCAGCGCTATGATCTTGCCGTAGTCTATGACGGCTATCCTGTCGCAGTTCTCCGCCTCGTCCATGTAATGGGTGGTGAGAAATATGGTTATATCGTGCCGTTTCTTCAACTCGCGGATATACTCCCAGATATGGTTGCGGGTCTGGGGGTCCAGGCCTATGGTGGGCTCGTCCAGGAACAGCACCTTGGGGTAATGGAGCAGACCCCTGGCGATCTCCAGGCGGCGCTTCATGCCCCCGGAGAAGGTCTTGACGTGATCCTTCTCCCTGTCCAGGAGCTCCACCATCTCCAGCACCTCGCGTATGCGCTCATCCCTTTCATCCTTGGGGACACGGTAGGCGTAGGCGTGGAACTCAAGGTTCTCACGCGCCGTGAGCCGGTCGTCCAGGGAGGGATCCTGGAAAACAAGGCCTATGGACTCCCGCACCAGGTCCCTGTCGCGGGTGACGTCATGGCCGTCCAGCACTGCATTGCCGGAGGAGGGAGAGAGAAGGGTGCATAGAACGTTTATCGTGGTGGTCTTCCCGGCGCCGTTGGGGCCCAGGAAGCCGAATACCTCACCTTGCTCGACATCGAACGATATGCCCTTGACGGCCTCCAGCTCGCCGTACTTCTTTACCAGGTCCTTGACCGTTATTATCTTCTCCGCCATGTTACACCTTTAGCATTGCTAATTAATATCTTGAGAATTATATTCGCAAATTCCCGCGCTGTCAATGACCCCGCTTTCCCGCATAACACAGCCTTCAGCCGTGGATGAAGAGCCGTCTATGGCCGTTATCTCCTTTCCTTCATCGGACCCTCTACTCTTTGTAAGTGGTCGGGATTCGCCCCATTATAATACTCTGCGATCAACCTGTCCGGTGACGGCCCTCGGTCCGGAGGATTGCCTAAAACACGCGATCGCGGTTCCACCGCCTGGTGTTTTTCACGCTTCGGGACGGCATCCGGTAACACGCCTCTCCATACGATCTCATTACCGTAAGCCTCATCCGATATCGCACGATTTGCCGCGATCGGTTGCGGAAAATCATTCCACGTGACCTCCCGACCACATCCGCTGGTAGTCGAAGTACATGGGCCTCTCCGCCGCTATGGGGAGGTCTGAGGTGACGGATATGGAGACCTCGCGGTCGGCCCCCACCACCTGATTGACGTTGATGGTCCTGCGGGTGCGGGCGGGCAGCTCCATCTCCATGGTCTCGATGGGCCCGGAGTTGGAGAGGAAGTCCACCGCAACCCTGGCCGGCTGATCCTGGGGGTTGGCCAGGCACAGGTATTCGTCGAACCCCGACCCTGTGTACCCCTCGGCGAAGAAGAGGGCCGTGGAGGGCTGTGAGCCCCTCTCCACGTGACCTCCCGACCACATCCGCTGGTAGTCGAAGTACATGGGCCTCTCCGCCGCTATGGGGAGGTCTGAGGTGACGGATATGGAGACCTCGCGGTCGGCCCCCACCACCTGATTGA
>JAXHVT010000043.1:0-96643 GCA_034188985.1 Actinomycetota bacterium
AATCAACAACAAGATCAAGGTCATAAAGAGGGTGGTCTATGGGTATGGAGATGAGGAGTATTTCTTCCTGAAGATACGGGGAGCTTTCAGGCCGGCCACCCACACTTCTGGGAGATGAACCTCATATTAATATCTCTCCTCCTTCAAGACAAGCGGTCAATTTAGCAACATGCGATCCTCGGGACCGATCCAGCCAAGCACATATGCCGCATCGACGATATCGGGCAGGATTCACGCGTGTCGGGATGCCCACTTTGCCGATCCGCCAATCATGATCCCGATCACATGCGTTTTATGGAGATGCAGTGGACGGATTAGGGCAAGAACGTTCACAAAGGAATCGGGTGCACTATACAAAGGAATCGGGATATATTGCAGGCAGGCTTTTAATGCACTGGGTATTTTGCTACTATTTTGTCGTTGCCGAATCAAAGGGCGCTTAGCTCAGTGGGAGAGCGCTGCCTTCACACGGCAGAGGTCATGGGTTCAAATCCCCTAGCGCCCACCAGAAGCAATGCAAGCCGGGCTTTGTGCCCGGCTTCTTGGCTTAAATTGATTGATATGTTCAAAGAATATAATATAACTCAAATCCGTAAGGCTCGGAATGCTTCCTTCCTCCTGTCAGTCGCATCCCTTCCTTACTGCTGAAAGTCTGATAAATACTGCCGCTCTCTCCAGCCGTAGTAATGCAGCTATCGTAGTTTACGCATATGTATTAGCTCGGTTTTAAGCAATACAAGCTAACATCATGGATCCAGTCTGTAAAAAGACCGATGTATTGATTGTATCGGAAACGTCTGTTGCGTGCCTGTCCGGTGAATTCTGATAATATCTCATTTCAGCAAACCTATTAACCAGTTGGTTTGCTGCAGTAAAACTCACACCAGTGATAGCTGCGACCTTGCCTACGGTTACAATTGGAAGTGAATATAGGCTTTCCAGTACCTTTAACCCGTTACCGGCAACACGACCAAAGTTTTCCGTGATGAGTCTCCGATGACTCTCCCTCAGAGCCACTATCTGACGCGCCGTTTCTGTTGCTTCTCCTGCAACGTCTGCAACACCTTCAAGAAAAAACAATATCCACGACTCCCAGTCTCCCTCATCTCGTATTGCTTGAAACAGATCATAATATTGGGATCGCCGCCTTCGAAAATAGTGGGATGAATAAAGGACGGGCTTTTGCAGAATCTCTCGCTCACAAAGCAAGAAAGCTACAAGTAAGCGGCATATCCGTCCATTGCCATCTAGGAAGGGGTGGATAGCTGCAAACTGTGCGTGTGTAAGTCCGATCTCAGCACTCATACCGCACCCTCCAGCACAATAAGTGGGGTAAGGTCCTCCAGGGGCCTCAGCGCCCACCGGATAAACCCTGGCCCAAGCCCGGCTTTCGATTCCTGAAGTACAGTGAAGCCAAGCACCTTTCGAGGGCGCCATTCCTCCCTCGATGGTCACTTCTCGCTTGAGCACAGGAAGGCTCTTATATCGTTCTTGTCGGTTTTACCCTCAGCGACCCTCCAGACCAACTGCTCGAAATCACCCTCCTCAGCATCTACCTCAACGCCGTTCAGAGCCAGGAACACCAAGGCCGCAACGGCAGCGGTCCTCTTGTTGCCGTCAACGAAGGGATGGTTGCATACAATATGAAAAAGATATGCAGCAGCCATCTCTACAATATCCGCGTGGAAATACTCCTCCCTCATACCCGCCTTGGGCATGGCCATAGCGGATTTTAGAAGATCGAGGTTCCTTATGCCGGAATGGCCGCCGTAGCGGCGCAACTGGTCCTGGTGTATCTCCAACACCTCGGCGATCGTGAGGAATACGGGTGCGGCCATCTAGTCCGCCAGGTTCCTGAGCATCCTGCCGTATCCGTGGTTGGTCTTCTCCAGGGCTGCCTTGAAGGCCTGACGGCGCTTCTCGTCTCGCACGGGAGTGATGATCAAAGCCTCTCCGTCGGTGGTTATATCCAGGGGCGTGTCGGCGTCGATATTCAGCAACTCCAGGATAGGCCTGTCTATCACCAGGGCCATACTGTTTCCGTGCCTGGCCATCCTCTTAACCATAAGCCCTCCTTGATGTTATTACCTTGTATATACATTATATATACTTATGCAAATCCAGGCAATCCCTTTCTTAATCACGGCTAGAGAGCTTGCCGCCCAGTTCTCCCCCGAACTCCCGTGCGCGTTCTACCTCACTTTCGGGTAATACGCCCCTGTTCTCCCCTCTACCCGGTGCCTTATAGCCCTTGATGGCGGCTTTGAACGGGGGCGCGAGGGCGACCAACCCGCCCGACTCGAGCAGCTCGTACAGCACTTCGGAAGCCTGTGCGAGGGGTTTCTCGTCATTGACAGTGCCACCCGTGCTGAAGACGGCAAGAGGTTTGCCCGCAAGGCCCGCCTTAATTGCTTTTTTCGCGTAGCGCTTTATCTTCGGCCAGGTACCGGGCCACCGCGTTGCAGCGCCTATGACGACGAGATCGAGGGATGGATCGGGCGAACCTGCGTCCTCTATCACAACTACCTGCAACTCGTGCCCGGACTCCTGCAATCCCTGGCCGATAGCCTCGGCTATCCTCCTGCAACTTCCCCACCAGCTCTTATAGACGCTATGCCTTTCATCGCTCCTCCCCGTTACCTGTTCCCGACACCATATCTTCACCCAATTCCTACATCGCCTCCTCGAGGATGACAAGCAGGGTAATCGAAACAGGGGTCACCACGGTCAAGGCGGCATCTACCGGGGTTCAACGCGGATAATAGGGGCACCTCTCGAGATGGCATTGCGGATTGAGTTCATTCTCGGAGCAGATCCCCGCCATCCCGCGTGAAGGAAGCTCGTAGCCCATCTCCCCCAGTTTCTTCGCCGCCAGGCTCAAGGTGGCGTAGGCGCTCAGGGCACAACACCTGGGCCCGCCCATCCTGGCGACGCGGGCGATAGCTTCGCTCGACGCCTTGAGGACATACGACCTCTCGTGCCCGTGAAAAGGGGTGGAACGGGTGACGATGCTCAGGGCGATCCCCAGACCCGTCGCCGCGCCGCAGGACCCATGGAAGCCGCAGGCGCCGGCCGGGATCATCAGACCCCTCTTCAAGGCCTCGGACACGTCCGCATCCGTGAAGTCGTAGCCGTTGTTTCTGAGTGCGGCGACGATGATGCCGGCGATCATGCCGTGATGCCAGGGACCGTGGAAGGGCAGTTCCTCCGATGCCGTCCAGCGTTTTCTCAATTCCTCTATAACCGTATCATAGATGTCCACCGGGTCCTTCTCCGGCCTGGCGGGAACGATCTCGAAGAGGACCGGCATGAAAGACTTGTAGTCTTCCATGGAAAGACTATCGTAATCAAGTGCCGCTCCCATGAATTCATCGTAAGCGGCGATCCTGCTGCATTTCTCGAACTCCTCGCGGTCCATATCATCACTCCTTTTTGACTGCCAACACGAGCTTTCCCATGGATTACTGTCTCGCACACCCGAAGCTGCTCGATGCTTCTACATCTTCTCGACCTCCGACACCTCAATCGTCACCGGCTTCTCCGAGGATTTGAACCAATGCTGCGTCCTCAGGCAGATCCTCACCAGCATTAGCATCACCGGTACCTCTATGAGCACCCCCACCACCGTGGCCAGGGCCGCGCCGGAAGCGATGCCGAAGAGCACGGTGGCGGTGGCGATAGCCACCTCGAAATGGTTGGAAGCTCCGATTATAGCCGCGGGGGCCGCGTCTCGGTACCTGAGCTTCAGCCACTTGGCCAGACTGTAGCCGAGCCAGAAGATGAGTATGGTCTGGATGAGGAGGGGGATGGCGATGTAGACGATGGTCATGGGCTGGTCCACGATGAGTTGTCCCTTGAGACTGAAGAGGATGATCAAAGTGACTAGGAGAGCGATAATGGTCACCGGGGTGAGATAGTGGACAAACTTCTCCTGGAACCACGCTATACCCTTTCTTTTAAGTATCCATTTGTGCGAGAAGTATCCCGCCACCAGAGGCAGGGCCACGTAGAAGGTTATGGAGAGGATGATGGTCAGCCAGGGCACAGGCATGCTGTTTACCCCCAGCAGCCATCCCCCCAGGGGCGCGTAGAGCACCAGCATGGCGAGGGAGTTGATGGCCACCATCACCAGTGTATGTCCGTCGTTGCCCTTTGAGAGGTAGGACCACACCAGGACCATCGCTGTGCAGGGGGCGATGCCCAGGAGGATGCACCCGGATATATAGGAGCGGTAGAGGGGTGGCGCCATGCCGGTGGCGGGGTTGATGTAAGTGCTGGCCCCATCCAGTATCGCGTCGCCCCCCAATGCTCCTTTAAACACGAACCCCAGGAAGAAGGTGGCGATGGCCACCATGGTGAAGGGCTTAACGCACCAGTTTACGAAGAGGGTGAGTATCACTGGCTTGGGTGTCTTTCCCGCCTTGATCACCTCGGCGAAGTCGATCTTGACCATGATGGGATACATCATGAAGAAGAGGCAGATCGCGATGGGAATGGATACCTGGGCCACCGATATCCTGTCCAGGTTTTCACCCATGGAGGGAAATGCCTTCCCCAGGAGTATGCCGATACCTATGCATAACAAAACCCAAATAGTCAGGTACCTCTCGAAGAATCCCAGCTTTCGTACTACGGATGACACACCATCTCCTGGTCTAGCGGCGCCTTCTCTTTCTCCCATCATATTCCCAGCTTTAACTCCTATGGTTGGATATGGCCGTGCAGCGTGCGCTGCTGGACGGGTAGTCCGCGGGCAACTTCTCCACCCCGAGGAATTCCCTGAAGTCCGCTTCCAGTTCGTATATGGCGCCAAGATCAAGGGAATAGTAAGACCAGGTTCCCTTCTTGCGCACCTCCACCAGCCCCGCTTCCCTCAGCACCCCCAGGTGATGCGAGGCCAGTGGTTGGGAAATGGCCAGCCCCTCCTCGATCTCGCAGACGCATTTCTCGCCGGAGAAGAGAGCGCAGAGGATGCGCAAGCGGTTGGGGTCTGAGATGACCTTGAGCGTCTGCGACAATTCGTTTACCTTAGGGTTCATCGCACATTTCAAGGTGGGTTTCTTCGCCACTCCCTCGTACCTCCTTCTTTATATAAACAGCTGCTTATATTAACTATTATTAATATAATATATTCAGTATGGCCGCGCAATAGTTGTTGCATTGGCATGGGTCGGGCTCGATAAGTAGCCAGGGGATCGTTCTGTTGACATTGCAGAGAAAGGAGCCCGGCAAATGGCCAAGGGACTGCTGAGGCACTACGCCGGTGACTGTTATAAGGCCTTCAGCGCCAGGCTGGAACCACGGAGCGTTAATCCTCTCGCTGCAAAAGCGATGGAGGAGATTGGCATGGATATCAGTCATCAGACCCCCAAAGGGATCGACCGCTTTCTGGGCAAAGAGACTACCCATTAGGCGGTCTTCCTTTGCGAGAACGCTGAGAAGAACTGTCTCAGCATCTACAGTCTGGCCCTGAACAAGCTGTCCTGGTATACGGAAGATCCCGCGGCTTTCGAAGGTACGGAGGAAGAGAAGATAGTGAAGCTTCGCGAAGCCCGGGACGAGCTGGACAGCAGGATCAAGCAATGGTTGGCCGAGCAGGATTGATAGGGTCGAGATTGGAGGATACTAGAGGGTCAAATCTTTGTTATTGAATTAATAGCAACTATTTTGCGATGAATTAAGGATCAAAGATACGATCTCCGAAAACCACCACCGGTTATTAATGCAGACCTTAGCGCGAAGCTCTTGCCTTTCTCTGTTTCTTGGCGAAGCCCACAGCCGACATCGTGGAAAGTATTGAGCCGCTGATTATCATTCCCTTCTCTTCATTCCTCCAGCCCAAAGCCAGAACGCTGATTCCCGATGAAAAGGCAGCCAGTGGCGCCCAGTCTCTTCGACTCTCAATCACCCCCTTCTTTTCCAGGAATTTCAATATAGTTCCCACGATACTGGCCACGACGAAAGCTGTTAATGCTGATGCGGATGCGTTCTTCATGCGTTCCTGCGACATTCCATCCACGACTCCACCCCACTTTCGATAGCATTGCGAGCCGGTTGATACTTCAATCGACAGTATTCAGCCTGTCTCCCTAAGAATAACAAGTGGGTCAAGGTCCTCCAAATCCCCTGGCGCTCACCGGAGAAAGAGTCAGAGGGGCGTTTACTTCACCCTCTTCTTTAGTTCGCGGGCCAGCCTTCTCATCCTCGCGGAGAAGTCGCGCTTTTCCAGCCGGACATCTATTACCGTGGGGGAGTAGTCGTTTCCTCTGGCGGCCAGGAAGGCCCGCTCCAGTTCGTCTTCGGTCGCAACCGTGTATCCCTCGCCGCGTCCGATTACCTTCACGACATCCGCATAACGCCAGGGCGGGATGTCGTTGAAGGGCCCATCGGCGATGTTGCGAAAGGTACCGTAGCCCCCGTTGTTGAGGATAACCACGATGGGGTTGAGCCCCAGTTGAGCGCTGACCGAGAGCTCCATCCCGGTCATCTGGAAGGAGCCGTCCCCCGTGAGAACCAGCGGGCGCCTGTGAGGTGTCGCCAGCTGAACCCCTATGGAGGCTGGAACCGAGAAACCCAGCGAGGCGTAGTAGGCAGGGGAGAGGAATTCAGTCATCCCGTGAACCCTCAGGTCGAGCGCGCCGAACAGCGCGTCCCCCGGCTCGGCGATCACCGTGGTGTCATCGTCGAGGAAGGCGTCGACGCAGGCAAAGAGGCGGTCCACGGTCACCTTCGTACCCTCTTGCGGAAGAAAGGTCTCCGGGGCATGCGCCCGGGGTTGACCCACCTTCCCCTCGCGCTCCGGCAGGGTCTCCGTCAGCGCACCCAGGAAATGCTCCATGCCGGTGCCGGGATAGAAGTGGTTCCTGACCGCTATGTATTCCGGAGCGATCACGACGCTGCGCCCGGTATCCACCTTGTGGGTGAACATGCCGGTGGAAAGATCGGTGATGAGAGGTCCCACGGATATGACACAGTCGGCCTCCTCGACCGCCTCGCGCACGTCGTCGGGGCTCATCCCGCCCGCGTAGACGCCCATGAACTGCGGGTGCATCTCCGAGAAAATCGACTTGCTGAGGACCCCGGTCACGAAGGGGATACCGGAGCGCTCCAGGAAATCCAGCAGAAGCGGCTGCAACCCGTAGCGGTGGACCTCGAGCCCGGCGATCACCACCGGCTTTTCGGATGAGGCGAGCATGTCCAGGACCTCGCTTATAGCCTCGTCCAGGATGGCCCGGTTCGGCGGCGGCGGCTCGGGGTCGGGCGACCCGGTTGGTTGCGTTTCCATGTCAACCATGTCCCTCGGCAGCTCGATGTAGCCGGGCCTCTTGGTCTTGCCGATCGCCCCGATGACGCCGTCGATGCGGTCCGCCGCCGTCGCCGCGTCATCTATTACCGCCTGCGCCACAGTCATCTCCCGGAACACGTTCAGCTGGGTGTCGAACGAGCGTATCTTGTGGTGAAGCAGCGGGTCGTCCCGGCGCTCGGCCATGCCCGGCGCCCCGCTTATGACCAGTACCGGCGAGCGCTCGGCGAAGGCCTGCGCGGTGGTGTTGGCCAGCTTCAGCCCCCCGACCCCGTAGGTCACGCAGACGGCGCCAAACCCGGACACCCGCGCGTAAGCGTCCGCCGCGAAACCGGCGCCCTGCTCGTCACAGGTATTGATTACCTCGAGCCCGCTCCCGCACAGCCGCGAGTAAAAGCCCAGCACGTAGTCGCCCTGGATTCCGAAGACATGCCTCAAGCCCGTTCTCGCCAGGCTGTCTATGAGGTATTCCTCTACGGTGGATCTACTTTTATCCTTCAATATACCCTCCCTGTAAAATCGCTCAATCCGCGAAACCCCCTATGCTTCCCGTGCCCGCTCCGCGATCGTTCCAGTAGACGGCCTTCTCCGCCACGATCCTCTCGCCCGGGGTGAGGCAGGTCACCCGCACCGATGCCCGGGCGCCGGGCAGGCGGTCGGCCAGGTTGTATGTCTTGCGGGAACCGGCACCGACCACGTCCGCGAAGGAGACGTTGCCGTTGCCCCCCTCGGTCATATAGGTGACCCGGACCGTAACCGCCGCGTCGTTCGGGTTCTGCACCAGCGTGAAGGTCTCCACCCCGCCGCGGCTGTCCGCGTCCGGCAGGTAGAACTCGCGGTGGGGCGAGGGCAGCCCGATGGAGTCGTGGCAGGCCTGGCCGGTGCCGCTGTCCCAGTACATGGCGCGCTCGGCCACGATGGGCAGGCTGCCGCTGACGCGCACCGAGATATCTTTATCCGCCACGAAGTCGTTGGCTCGGAAGCTGAGGCGCGATTTCGCGGGGATCGCGAAGGGGTCCATGACCTCTGGCCCCCCGGGAGTCATGTAGGTGAGGGTGACGGTTGCCGCCTCGGGGTTGGGGTTCTGCACCAGCACCCAGGTCTCGAACCCCCAGGCGGTGGAGCCCTCCGCCAGGTAGTAGTCGAGGGCGGGCGAGGTGGCGCCCACCGAGCAGTGCCCCTCCCTGCGCCCGTCGCGGTACATGGAACGCTCCGGGATCACCGCGAGGTCCGACTCCACCATTATGGAGGCGCTCCCGGCCCCGATGTCGGCGGCCATGTCGAAGGAGATGCGCGACCCCGCGGGCACCGTCTTGGGCAGCGTCACCGCCCCTTCCCCCTCGATCATGTAGGTCACGTCGCAGACGGCCTCCACGTCGTTCGGGTTCTGGATCAGCGTCCAGGTCTCGAAGCCGTAGTCGGAGCATCCCTCGGGGAGGTACCAGCGGGTGGCCGGGGAGGTGACCCCCACCGATGAGTGTCCCTCGATGCCCCCTCCCCATACCATGGTGCGCTCCACCGCTATGTCCAGCCCCTCCAGGCACTCCACCCGGGTGGAGAAGTCCTTCCCCGGCACCACCAGGGCGGGATTCACGGTGAGGCGGCTCTCCGGATTTATAGAGAACGTCCCTCCTGACACCAAACCCTCGAGCGTCATGTAGGTGATCTCCGCGCTCACCCGCTCCGGGTTGGGATTCTCCACCGCGACCATTGTTGAGAAGCCCCAGGCGTCCGAACCCTCGGCCAGGTACCAAGCGGAGGACACCACCCGGAGGTCGACCAGGTTGGAGGTGCCGTAGGTAGTGGTCACCCCCACCTTCACGTTTCCCGCCACGCCCGGGGGTATCCTCGCCTCAATCCTCCCCGGGGACCAGGAGGGGTAATCCGATGCCGGAACCCCCCCGAAGCTCACGCGGGAGTCGCCCCGGGCGGAGCCGAAGTAGCGTCCCTCGATGATCACCGTATCCCCAGCCCTGCCCTGGGCCGGGGAGATAGAGGAGATCCCGGGTGGAAGGGCGGGATCGCTCGCGGAGGTTCGCCAGACCTCGCAGCCGGTCCACTCGTTCCATGTGCCCGCGTAGAGGTCTGTGCCGTGCGCAAGGAGGAACTTGATGGTTGTATTATCGGCGTCCCCGAAGCCCGGCTGCGAGGCCGGCAACCACGACTCTCCGTCGTAGGACCATACCTGGCCGCCATCGCCGTTAGCTCCGCTTTCCGTTCCAACGTAGAGCCTGGAATCGAAGACGGCCATGCTGGCGGCCATCTGGTTTTCCTTATCGCCAAAGCCTCCCTCGGCCGCCATGGTCCATTCCGAGCCGTCGTAGCGGCCCACCTTGCAGCCACTGGCCGGGTCCTGCGTGCCCGCGTAGAGGAAATCGCCCATGGAGCACAGCGATGTCACCAGGTTATCCCCGAAGAAGGAGCCGTCGTCCGTCTGCGTCCAGTCAGTCCCGCCGTCGTAGAGGAAGACGTGTTCCTTATAGGTCGCATATAGCTTGCCGTCATGGGCGGCCAGGGCCCATATGCCGCTGAAGGCCGGCTGGCCGAACCCGCTCTCGTTGGCCTGGGTCCAGTTGCCGCCGTCGAAGCGCCATATCTCCGCCCCCTCGAATACGTTGAAGGTGCCCACGAAAAGGGAGTCCTCGAACACGGTCATGCACAGAGCCTCGGGGTTGGTCGTTTTTCCGAATCCGGGCTGATTCACCTGCGTCCAGGCCGAGCCGTTGTACCGCCACACCCCGCAGCCGGAATAGTTCATGACCCCGGCGTAGAGGTCGGGCCCGTACCGGCAGAGCGATTGAACGTCCGCGTTATAGGCGCTTGCGCCGAAGCCTGCTGTGGATATCGGCTCCCAGCCGCCTTCATCTCCCCCGCGCCACACCCGGCAGCCAGCGAACTGGCCGTCCGTGCCGGCGATCACCTGGCCGCCGTATACAGCCATGGCGCCGACCCCCATGTTCTGGTTGGAGGCGAAGCCCAGGGGCGCGACCAGCGGCCAGTCCTTCCCGCCCGCGTACTTCCTGACCTCGCATATCTGCACACTCTGGGTCCCGCATAAGAGGTCGGTCCCATACAGGAAGAGGGAGGCGGCCCCGGCATCCTGGTTCGAGCCCGGCCCGGAGGGGTCCAGGTAGGCGTCGAAGGAGCTATCCGCGATCTGTTCGGTGTCGAAGAAGTCCCAGAGCCAGACCTCGCAGCCCTTATCGACGTTATACGTGCCGACGACCAGGCCGCCTTCCGCCGCCGCCATTGACTGGGCGCCGTAATTCTCCGGGTTGCCGAAACCGCGGCCGATGGCGGGGACTGCGTTCCAGCCGGTGTCGCCGTCGTAGCCCCACACCTCGCAGCCGTTGACCTCGTCGTAGGTGCCCACGAAGAGCTTATCCGCCAGGACGGCCATGGACATCACGTCTCTGGTCGCGCTTCCGGAGCCGAAACCGCCGTCTATCTCTTCCTTCCATTCCGAACCGTCGTAGGACCAAACCTCCGCGCCGGAAGACGGGTTGCAAAAGCCCACATAGAGCCTTCCGCCGTACTGGGCCATCGACGATGCGCCCATGTTATCGGGCGACCACGTACCTGCGCCCGGCCTTCCGGCGCAGGTCCACGCGCCGCCGTCGTAGCGCCAAACCTCGGCGCCGGCACTGAAGGTGCCGGCATAGAGGGCTCCGCCGTAGAGGCCCATGGACATAACCGCGTCCTGGTTCTCTTCACCGAAACCGCTCTCGTTAACCTGCGTCCAGGAAGTGCCGCCCTCGTAGCGCAGCACCTGGCAACCACCGTGGTTGAGCGTGCCGGCATACAGGCGGGTGTCATAGGTCTCCATCGCCCAGACGATGGAGTTGTCGGGATCTCCCATGCCGTCATCGCCCGCCAGGGTCCAGGCGGAGCCGTCATAGCGCCATATCGAGCATCCCCTGCCGTACGGGCTTTCACCTCCCGTGCCCACGAAGAGGTCGGAGCCGTTCATGGCCATGCTCGGCGCCATTTCGGCCCTGCGCCGGTAGGTGCCGTCCATGCCCCCCGCGGCCTCCCGGATCCAGTCGCCTGCGCGGGCAGCTTCGGCCCCACCCAGCATTACGACTCCCGCCAGCGCCAGCAGAAAGGCGATCAGGATAACGCCGGTCTTTCTAAACATGTCACACACCATCCTCATGTCAGCCGCCACGTCCTGGCTCCGGTATACTCCCGGGATACCTACGATCTCCGCTCATGGAATCTGCGCTCATTTCAGGACATGCCCGTTCGTTGTTCCGCCTAGAAAATCATCGTCCGTCCATCCACTAGATCGTATAACCCGCTCGGGGGATTTCTTAGCGGATACTTGACCATTTTTCGCTCCCCGGCACGCGCGTTCTACCAGCTGACAGGCCATTGCCAGCGATCCAACACCGGATCCAACTGCTATCTAAGAATCCTGACCGCCACAGGGCGTGATATACCCCCAGAAGAAAGCGTTCTCCAAGTATGCTCTAGTCTATGCGGGACATGTGCTAGACATGGTCAAGCAGGGCAATATCGATGTCAACCGGGTGCGGTCGGCTTTGGAGAACGATGAGAGAGCGGCTCGCGATCAAGGCGTAGAGGGCCACCCGAATCCCATTCGGTAATTCAGCCGCCGCCGGCCGCTTTCAGAGGCAAACCCGGGGCTCTACTGGGAGAACGCGGGCTCCCTCCGGGGTATCCCGTAATCCGTCCACAGCAGGGAGAGCACCTCCATCTCATCCAACCAGGAGCCCTCGAGGAAGGCGGAGGCTGAGCGGTTCAGCTCCCCGGGGAGGGACATGGCCATGTAGGCCACCCTTCCCTTCTCCAGAGCGAGATGGCAGCACAGCTCTCCCCCCGGCCCCTCACATCTGCCGAAACCCCTGCCATTTCCCCCCCTGCCCCTCTCGACCCTCAGCTCACCCTCGGGCATATCCTCCAGGATACGTCCCGCCATGGCCAGGGAGGAAGCGATCTCCCCGGCCTTGATCGCCAGCATGCGCCCCAGCAGGCCACCTCGCTCGGGGGGAATCTCCATCCGCCAGTCAGCGCCAGCGCAGGGGCAGGGCTCCTCGGCACGGACATCGCGCTCCAGGCCGGCGGCACGAGCCAGCGGACCCACCCAGCCCGCTGCGGCCGCCTCCGCCGCCCGCGGCCGCAGCCTTCGCTCCGCCCATGCGGGCACCGGCAGGGACAGCATGTCGTCGCGGCGTTCACCCCAGGTTCGCCCGCCCGCGGCCATGCACTCCGCCGCGGTCCCGGCCCCCTCGAGCGGGAATCCCTCCCGCAATCCTCCCGGAACCATCCAGTTCCTTCCCAGGGGATGGCCCAGCCATCCCGCCATGCCCTCTTCCACGCCACGGCGGAGATTATCACAGCTATCCGCCAGGCGCTTCCTGCCCAGGACACCGCAGAGTTCGCTTATCCACAGCAGGTGAGCGTAGACCCTCGACACCTCCAGGGTAACGGCGCGAAAGGCCATGGCCGTCGCCGGGACAACCATGCCCCTGGCCTCCTCCGCCGCCTGCAGGAAAGCGACCGTCCTGGCCGGACCCTCGACGCCCCCGCTCTCCTCCAGGGGCGCCACGGCATCCGCGCTCCTCCTGGCCAGCAGGCCGCCCTGGGGATACTCCCTCCGGATCTCGCTGACCCGGCGAACCCTCCCCCCGCTCACCGCCAGGAGAATACCGTCTCCCGGCATCAACGGGGTTCCCGGTTCCTCCCCGGCCAATCCCTCCTCCCCTCCCCTCATCATATCCAGCCACCTCCGCGCCTCGGGGAAAAAGGCCGCGGCTCTCCGGATAACGCCGCCGCCTTCCCGCGACACCAGGTGCAGGGTCTCCCCGTCCCTGGGGTTATAGAAGTGAAGGGCCTCGCGACCCCGCGGGGATACATCGGCCATGATAAGCCGGAGCCCCTGCTCCGCGAGGAACTCGAGGCGAGCCACCTGGTCGCCTCCGGCATCGCCGAGCCACACCCGTTTCAGACGCTCCATACTTATCCAGTCTATCCTTTCGCAGGAACCACCCACCGGAACCTCCCCGACCCGTTTGCGTCGGGCCTCCATGCGCTATCGCCGGAACCTCAACCTCGCCACCCCCACGGGTCACGGAGGGGGGCACGCCTCGCCTGAATCCTGTTTCACCACCGCATCACCGCGCATCGGAATGAGCCATCGGACCATTCACCTCAAAGCGAGATATATCATGGCCGCCGCCCATGCCGCCAGTAACAGGCCGTCGCACGCGGTATAGGCGACCAGGGATTTTCTCGACCCCGCCACGAGCGCCGGGCCGAAAACCCTCCTCTCCCCCAGCAGCGGAAGGGCTCCAGGCCGCGAATCCGCGGCGGCACGCCTTGTTTCATCCCCGGAGAACGTCCAGGCCGCCAGTATGAGCATACTTACTACGCCGCATATGAGCATGGCCCAACCCAGCGGCGTCCACGAGCTGAAGGGCAGATTGACCGCAAGCCCGTACTCCCGCATCAACAGGTCCACGAGCTTGCCCGGGTACAGCCCCAGGACCAGCAGGAACGCCGCGAGAACCACGCCCGAAAAAATCGTCCAGGGTCTCGGGGCCTCCGCCTCACCCCTCGCGGGCAGCCACAGGCATGTGAATCCCTCGATAAACGCGCCGGCGAATACCACCGGCACGGCGGCCAGGAAGAGCACCGCGGCTCCGCCGGCAAGCTCTCCCGCCAGAACGTTGAACTCCATCCACCGCCAGGAGAATCCCGCCATGGGAGGGAGTCCCAGGAGACAGAGACCCCCGACAGGGAGCGCCCACGTCCTGCCCCTTCCCCGCTCCCCACCTATCTGCACCAGGGCCAGGGCCGCTACTCCCACCCAGATTCCCAGGCGGCATGCGACGGCGCCGAGCTGGCTCCCGGTCGACGCGGAAAGGGCGACGTGCGCCCCCAGGGCCACGCACAGAAGCCCCCAGGCCTCATCCCTATCCCGAGCCGACAGCAGTTCCCTCAGCACAACGACCAGGGTCAGCAGGGAGACCCCGAAACATATCCATACCCAGGTTCCATCCCAGGCGAACAACACCCTGGTCACGGAATAGAGAAGGTAGGTGCCCAGGACGAGGTCCACGGCCAGCAGGTGTATGAGCCGGAAATCCTTGCCGCCGCGAGCGATGCCCGACATCCAGCGATGGAAGGGAAAGCCGCCCAGCCTCAACAGCGCGGCCGCCAGCATCAGCGCGCAGGCCGGGATAAGCAGGCCCTCCACCCGCAGCGGCGCCGCCGGAAGAAAGAGCCCGCGGCTCGGATCATGCAGGTAGAGAAAGAGCACCCCGACGGCCAGGCACAGATCGGAGAGGGCCACCGGCACCAGGGACGCGGGCAGGAAGGCCCGGCCGCCCCCCTTACGCGCCAGAGCCGCCCCGGCCATCGACAGGGTAGCCAGGGCGAACATACAGGCGGTGATGAAGAGGTGCCGGCTCAGTACGGCCGTCATGGCCGAGGCCAGGGCCAGGCACGACAGCGCGGAGGCCACGTTCTCCCGCCCCGTATCCATGCCCTTTCCCTCCGCGGCGAGCAGAAGAAGAGGCGACAGGGCGGCCAGGGGGACGATCATCGACATGTTACCGGGCGTGAGTTCGAACATCCACCACGAGAAGCCCTCCGGCCCCACGTGGTGGTCCCAGAAACGGTAGGCAAGCACGGCAAGCGTGGGCAGGCTCAGCAGCGCCCATCCCAGCGCCGGGAACCTGGCGCGCCGGAAGCGCCATCCCGCCAGGAACACCAGCCCGGCCAGCGCCGCCGCGGCGGGCAGGGCCGGAAGGACGAAAACGGCTCTCATATCTCCCCGGCTCCCCTATCCTCGAAAGCGTGAAGACGCACCAACCGTCACACCACCCTCCTCGTTCACCAGGCCGCGGCCAGGGCCAGCGCCAGCGCCAGCAGGGCAAAAATCATGCCCATCTCCTGCCACCTTCTCCGGGTAGCCCTGCAGCGCCCGGTGGCCCATGCGCCGGCCGCGATGACGAAGGCCACTATTCCGAGTACCGCGGCGGACCACGCCAAGGCCCCCCTCACCCCCGGCCACGGATATCCCAGGAAGACGACCGAAAAAAGCGTCACGGCCGCCGCACGACCGCCCCATCCCGCCGCCACATACAGAACTCCGGCCGGGGCACCTCGTTGGCCGCGGCGGTGGTCCGCCATCCAGGAGGGAAGGGCGTGCGTGTAGATGAGGAGGGCGACGGCTCCCAGAACCATGGAGGCCAGCATGAGAGCGAAATCAACCCCTGACCAGATCTGGATGGCGCCGAACGCGCCCTCGTTCTCGAGGGTATGCAATGCGGGCGCGAACTCCCCCGGCAGGCGCAGCGAGGCGGCCAGCACGACACAGAATACGGTCATGACGCGAAAGGCCGCTACCCGGAAATGAAGGGGGGCATATGCCGGCGATCCTCCCTTTCCCCCCACGTCGTAAAAAAGGGGGAGCAGCTCCAGGGCCCCGAAAAGGAGGGCCACGAGGAGCAGGTCTCCCTTGACACCAACCAGCAGGAAGCCGGTCGAAGCCACGCAGGTCAGGGACGCAAGCAGCACGATGATACCCGCCAGGGAGGGAAGTTCAACCTCTCCGCCGCCGCGTAAAAAGGAGCGCGGCGCCGGGGCTTCTCCCCCGTAGAGCACGGTTCTTACCCGGGCCTCGACCAAGGCAATGATGAAACCGCACAAGGCGACAAAGAGAAGGCCTGGGAAGAACAAGAACCTGAGAATATCAGCTGCTACCTGCATTTATATACCGCCCGGCTATAGCAGCGACCATTATATCATGCGGCCGCCGTTTTTCGTGCCCGTATAGCGGGGCCGCTTGGGAGCCGCTCTTAGCTGGGGGGCGGTCGCGTCGCCCCGGACCCCGGCCCGACTGCGTGGCCTCCCGGTCTGTTATAATCTCGCCGTGAAGATAGTCTGCAAGGGGCCCTATGACCTGACGCTCTCGTGGCGCATGATGTCGGCTTTCGCCGGCCGGACCGCGTCGCCGCAGGGCAGGCTGGCCCTGTGGTGGGAGGAAAATCCCACGGTCCTGCAGCTGCGCCAGCCCGGGCGAGACCCCCCGACGGTGGAGGCGAGGGCCGATCCGCACCCCGAAGACGCCGCGGGACTGGCCGATCTTCTCGGCGGGATACTCAACGCCGATTTGGAGCTGAGTCCCTTCTACTCCAGAGCCCTGGACCACCGGGCGCTTGCGGGAGTCGTCAAGGACCTCGAGGGGCTGAAACCCCTCCGTCCCCCCGACCTCTTTCAGATGCTGATAACAGCCCTAACCGAGCAGCAGATATCCATGGCCGCCGCCGCCCGCATCCGGGAGCGCATCGTCGACGCCTACGGCAAGCCGGCGGGGGACCTGATGGTTTTCCCGCGGCCCCGGGACCTGGCCTCGGGAAGCATCGACGAGCTTCGCCGCCTCGGGCTCTCGAGAAGAAAGGCCGAGTACCTTCTGGACCTGGCGCGGAATATGGCCGTCGGCGGCATCGATACGACATCCTGGGAGGCTGAAAGCGATGAGGTCTTGATCGGGGAACTGATATCCCACCGTGGCATAGGGGAATGGACGGCGGAATACGTACTGGCCAGGGGGTTGGGACGCCTGGACGTGGTACCCGCCTCGGACCTGGGCGTGCGCAGAGCGGTGGGGCATTACCTTGGACGGGGGGGGGATCCATCCCCGGACGAGGTGCGGGATATGCTGTGTCCCTGGTCTCCTTGGCGAGGCCTGCTGGCGTTCTATATCATGGCCCACTACCGCATAACCCAGATGGGGCTGGACCAGGCATAGTGACCATCCTCCTGCTCCACTCTCAGGTAATAGAAGCCCTCGCCGCGCAGATCATCGTCGACGAAGTCGAACTCCGCCTCGACTCCACCCCGGCACGACCACGCGGTTGTATATCCCCGGCCGTCATGGCGAAGGAGCTCGGCATGCCTCAGGGGCGCTGTGCCTATCACGCGGCCGTGTAGCATAGGGCCTTCGGCGCTGAAATACTCCGTACCCATGGGCAATCCGTCGGCGAAGAACTCGACGATGATGCGGGCTCCCGTGGTGGCGTAAACCCGCCTGTTCCACAACGACCTCCACAGGCTTTCGTCGCTCAGCTCCTCCGCCCATATCGCGGTCAATCCCCCGGGATAGATGGATACGGGATATACCCTGGCGTCCACTGCGTAATCGTGGCGGTCGCTGCCCGCGATTATTCCCAGGCGAAGCCCGCCGGCCAGCGCTTCCTGAACGTAGTTACCGATACCGGGATCGCAGCGATCGTCGCTGAGAAAACGCGGGAACCAGGAATCCGGCTTACCGTGGGTTATGGGAAAGGCGCTGTCGTACAGCTCGGAGCTGCCGTGATCGCTATAGATCTCCACCAGGCGCTGCTGCTCGTCCCCGGGCTCCCACCACTGGTAGGGTTGGGGGATCTTCATGTTCAGGAACTTGGCCCAGTTCCAGGGAACGAAGAAGATGCGCCTCCAAGCGGTATGGTGAGGTATGACGATGGCCTCGTGTTCCCCCAGGACCTTGCGCAGCTTGTCCTGGGTGTCGCTGCGAGGATCCAGAAAACCGTATATGCGGGAATCCTCGTCGTCGGGCGCGAAAAAGACGCCGCGGTGACCCTGCTTGTGATCCGACCATTCATATCCCAGGAAGACGGCGAAACCGCCGGACTGGTTAAACATGTCACGCAGCTCGATAGCCAGCTCCCATTCCTCCTCCCGGCCGGAGGGCTCTATTCTCTCCATCGTATCGTGGGTGGTTATGGCCGCGAAGTCCAAACCCTGGACATCGCGCGCATGGCGGTAGAATTCGCCGGGCTCCATGGCGCCGTCGCAGAGCACGGTATGCACATGAATATCGCCCCAGAAAAGGCGCGGGCCCTCCCGCACGGCCAGCATGGGATTGCTCCCCCCGGAGATACCTTCGCCCGAGGCCTCCACCTTCTGCACCCCGTGCTCCAGGACCTTTACCGGCAGGCTCAAAACCCCGCTGTCCTCAACCGCGAATTGTGCCCTGGAGGGAATCTCCAGGCCCGGCGTCGACGAAAGCTCCACCTCGCCGTGGAAAGCGGGGTCGGGACAGCCCTTTTCGTCCACTGCCTCCAGGAGCATCCGCCCCTCCTCCTCGCAGCGCAGCGAGGGTAGTACGGCCTGAAACTCCACCGCCTCGCCTCCCACGACCTCGAGCACCGGTATATCGCGGATAAGGCGGTAGTCGCCCAGGGCTCTTTCGTCCACCTCCACCGCAAGCTCGGCGCGGCTGGGTAACGCCGGCGCATGCCAGCCCCTGCCGCCCCCGCCGGTGTCGCCCAGAGTTATGACTATCTCGTCCCCCTCTCGCAGCCTGTCATCCTTGACCTTGAGGCGTATCTTCGCCTGCTCTAAGAAGAGATAGGCCACGTCCAGCTTATCCAGCTTCGCGCCGCTACGGCGCAGGAACTCCCTTCCCAGGAGGCGTACGGCCGCCCTGAGGGGAAAGAAACCCTGCGAGGCGCTCTCCAGCCTGGCATCGCCGGCGGTGTGCAGCTCGCAGCTGTAGTAATTTCCCAGGCGCGGGTAGCGGTTCTGCAGCGACCCCCAGCCATGAGCCATGGTGAAGGTGGGCCGCACGCCCCTGGCGCCGTAGTCGACGAGGCGGCAGAGGCCGACCTTGACGCCGCCTTCCTCCGATATGCCACCCGGCCCGCAACGGAAGCGGATCGTGACCGTATTCCTTCCCTTCCCCGCCCGCATGAGCGGGGGGCTCACCTCGGCCTCCCCCGGCGCCCTGTCCATGGAGGGGCTCGGCTTCCTGCCGCTGCGGAAGAACTCGGGATCGTAGAGGTAATCCATGACCCCGAAGGCGATGGTCGCCGTGGCGGCGCCCGCGGCCGCCCCCGCGTATGCGGCGGCTCCCTTGACCATGCGGCTCGAGAGCGATTTCTTTCTCTTACCGTATGCACGCATATTCATTCCTCCAATCCTCTCAGCCACCTATTCTAACACCGAAACGTCGTTTGAAGCGGCAGCCAAACAAACGGGCAAGATGTATCTTGTAACAACGTGGGCTCTGGATCTCCTGGAGACTTGATGTACAGCTCCGATTTTCGCTCGGAACGCCGTGGCAAGTAGATATCCAGAAGTCTCCGCTGACACCATAGTCCTCCAGGTGAGCTTCTTACATGTGCAAGCAAACAGTTTGCTTCGACCTGGTCGCTTCAAATCCTGGGGCCTTGATATCCAGCTCGCCCGCGCGTACGCATGCGTCGATCGAGGAAGATACACGGGATGACGCGGCAGGCTGCGCTGACATCATAGTTCCCCAGGTGTGCGATGCATATACAGCCTTTGTATCGGCAAGCCTTGTTCCTCCAAATCCCTGGGCCTTTGTGTTCTGTCCGCCTTCGTGTGCGTAACCCAGCAGCTAGAACACGGCCTCGGGTGACGCGGGGCTGTGCGAACACAATAGTTACCAGGGTGGGAGAAGCACATATCAGGGCTCAGCGGGAAAGCCTTCGCCGGTGCAATAGCTCCAAGGACGGGGTCGGAACATGTGGAGCGACGGCGGCAAATACGTGGCTGACCCCGTCTTATCTGGCAAGGTTCATACCGGATAAGGAGAACTCGCCCAGGAGTGATGCCCTGGTGATCACCCCCTCCCCGTACTTGTCCCGGAGGGCGTCCAGGGCCGCGGTGAGCTTCTCCTCCCTGGGGTCCAGGCAATCCCACAGCGTGACCTGCCTTCCGCCCTCCCCGCGGCGCAGTTGGGAGACGGAGACCCCCACGGTGGTTATGGGCTCCAACCAGATGCCGGAGGAGGCCTCCCGCCGCAGCAGGTCGCGCGCCGCCGAGTACACCGGCGACGGCAGATCGGTGTATTCCCCCAGGGTCATGGCGCGGGCGTAGCCCATGGCGTAACCCACGCGTAGGCGGAGATTGACCGTCCTTCCCAGGTAGCCCTCCCGGCGCATGCGCCTGGTCACCGCCTCACACAACCCCAGCAAGGTGTTCTCCAGCAGGTCCACCTCGCCGGTGCCGCGGCGCAGGGACAGGCTGTGGCCGAAGGACTTTACCTCGTGGTCCTGCCCGCTCATCCCCACCAGGCTGTCGTCCCGGCCCCAGGCCCCCCTCCACAACAGGCGCCCTATCACTCCGAACTTCCACTCCAGCACCTCCACCGGCGTTCGAGCCAGATCCCCTATGGTCTCTATGCCCATGGCCCCGAGGTTACGGCGCATGCGGGAGCCCACCCCCACCAGCTTGTTCACGGCCAGGGGAGCCAAAATGCCGGGTAGCTGCTCGGGCAGGACCAGGGTCAGCCCGTCGGGCTTCTGGAACTCGGAGGCCATCTTGGCCACCAGCTTATTGGGCCCGATGCCCACGGAAGCGGTGAGGCTCAGCTCCCGGCGTATGTCCTCCTTCAAGGCCCTTCCCATCTCCAGGGCGGCCTCCCAGCGCCCGTCCCCTGCGCGGGCCTTCAGGAGCCGGGTGAGGTCCAGGAAAACCTCGTCTATGGAGAAGACCTCCACGCGGTGGGAGCGCCTCTCGCATACGCGCAGGATGCGCCGGGCGCTATCCAGGTATTTGGGGATATCGGCATGCACGAAGCAGGCCCGGGGACAGCGCGTCCGCGCCTCCCAGACCGACATGCCAGCCTTTATGCCCCACCTGCGGGCCTCGTAAGACGCGGTGGCCACCACCCCGTGGGAACAGAAATCGCTGGAGGTATGGCATACCACCAGGGGACGCCCGCGATAGATGGGTACGTCTCTCTGCTCCACGGAGGCGAAATAGGCATCCATGTCCAGATGGAGGATACAGCGCTCGCCCGCCGTCCTTCCCAGGTCGGCCGCCTGCAAGAGGCCGCGCATGGAATATTGAGTCATAGCCGTCCCCTCCCGGTTGAAAGCGTCCGCCGCGAACCTCAATCCTCGGTGTGCACCCGCACCAGGCTCCAGCTCATGCCCTCGGTGGAGAAGCGCAGCTCGTAGACCTCGGGGCTCTCGCTCATCACCGAGTAATAGAGCTCCAGGTAACGGCCCTTTACGACTCGATAGGTCCCCAGCACACGGCGGACGCGGTATCCGCGGCCCTCCCACATAAAAGCGGTGGGGGACAGCTTTCCGCCGCGGAAGACCGCCGAAACGTCCACCGGCTCCTCTATCAAGGTAACCATCCGGTCCGCCTTTCTCTCGTTCCCATACTCCCCGCCGCAAAGGCGGGGGAAGCGAGGAGGGCTTCACGCCCTCCTCGCATGCCTGTCTATTCATTTACCCGCCGTCTCCGGACGGACACGGGCCCCGCGGGAGGCTCAGACCCTGTCCCGCAGAAGCGCCACCACCTTTCCGGATAACCTTACCTCCGTCTCTCCCCCCTTCAAGCGCAGCGGTGGGTAAGCGGGATTGGAGGCCCTCAACTCCACCGCTTTGCCCCGCCGCCGCAGGCGCTTGACGGTGGCCTCCTCGTCGACCATGGCTACCACCACGTCGCCCTCCTCCACCGCCGCGCGGGGGTCAACCACCACCAGATCCCCCTCGTGGATGCCGTCCCCGATCATGCTGTCCCCCCTGACCCTCAGCAGGAAGCGACCCTCCCCGCCCCAGCGGGCGGGCACGGGTAGCCATTCCTCCACCTCCCCCGAGGCATAGCGCAAGGGTCCCGCGGGCACCTCTCCCACCAGGGGGAGATAGGAGGCGGCCCCACGGAAGGCGTCCCGCACCTGAATGGCCCTGGCCCCGGGGGCGCGGGAGATAAAGCCCTTTCTCTCCAGGGCCTCGAGATGGCGCAGGGCGCCCCGGGTGGAGGAAAGGTCGAGGGCATCGCATATCTCCCTTACGCTGGGGGGATAGCCCCTTCGTTCCAGCGTTCGCAGGATATGATCCAGCACCTCCTCCTGCCTCGGCGTCAGCTCCTCCATGTCCGATTCACCTCCATGGCTACCATTATAGTAAACATTTGTTTAGTAGTAAACATATGTTTACCCCCACCCGACCGGGGCAGGTTTCAAAGAGGGAGCATAGGGGTAAATATCTCTTGGACCTTCGCGGCGAAAAGCCCGGAGGTGGTGAGGAGTCTCATTGCCTTCGGGCCAGTCTCGAGAGTGTTGTCGTACGATTGGTTGGAGGTGAAGGAATACCATGACGCGGGGACCTCACGGCCATGAGAAGACGAGCATCGAAGTACTGAGGGTTCTCTGTCCCAAGTGCAACAACCGGGTGATCATCGAGCCCGGAGAGAACCAGGCCAAGTGCAGCCATTGCGGCACCGTGGTCAAGCGTCCGGGTAAGCCCAAGTAAAAGGCTTCCGCCGCTTCACATACTTCGGCGATCAGCGGTGAAAAAAATGAATGACGGGGAAAGAGAGGGCGCCGAGCTTGATGTCGTTCTGGAAGATGCGGGGCGTTTCTCGATAATAAGCCTTTGCGGGGAAGTGGACGTATACAGTGCCCCGAAGCTGCGCGAAACCATCAGAGATGTCGTTGAAAAAGGCAACTACAACATAGTTGTTGACCTCGAGAAGGTGGCTTTTCTCGACAGCACCGGCCTGGGCGTCCTGGTGGGAGGACTGAAGAGGGTGAAGCCCCACAAAGGAGAGCTGGGGATAATCTGCAGCCAGGAGAAGATCCTTCGTATATTCCGTATCACCGGTCTTACCAAGGTTTTCCCCATATACCGCTCCAGGGAAGAGCTGCTTGCCAGCATCGAGGAGACTTAGAGATGCCGCCGGGAGAGGGGATGGCATTCGAGCTGGAGATGCCGGCCAAAGCCAGGTACGTGGGATTGGCGCGGCTGCTGGCCGGATCAATAGCGAGGCGATTGAGGTTCACGGAGGAAAGCATAGATGACCTGAAGATCGCCATCTCCGAGATGTGCACCAACGCCATAGTACATACCGGCAACGGCGATATCGGAAAGCCGCCGATATTGGTGCGCTATTTGACGGGGAACGACTTTCTCACCATTGAGGTAAAGGATCAAGGGCCCGGTTTCGACCCCCGATCCGTCCTGGGCCGGGAACGGATCGACCTCCTGGGCAAAGGCTTCGGTATCCCCCTTATCCAGAGCCTGGTCGACGTCTTCGAATGTGATTCCCAGCCGGATACCGGAACAGTTGTCAGTATCACCAAGTACCTGCGACCGGAGACAGAGGAAAGTTGAATCCCTTCAGGCGACACCACTATGATCCCGAGAACCCCGAAACCATGGATGAAGAATATCTCTATCGCATGCGCGTAAAAATGGTGGAGAGGCAGATAGCCTCGAGGGGCATAGGAAATCCGCGCGTCCTGAACGCCATGCTTAGCGTCCACAGGCATCTCTTCGTCCCCGGGAGCATGCAGGATCGCGCTTACGACGACTCCCCCCTCCCCATCGGCGACGGCCAGACTATAAGCCAGCCTTACATGGTGGCCTGGATGACCGAACTCCTGAACATCAGGGATACCGACAGGATACTGGAAGTCGGAACCGGCTCGGGTTACCAGGCCGCCATCCTTTGCGAATTGAGCGAAAAGGTGTTCAGCATCGAGAAATATTCCAGCCTGGCCGCGAAAGCGGAGGAAAGGCTGAACTCTCTGGGCTACGAAAATGTAACCATCCGGGTCGGAGACGGCTCCCTGGGATGGCCGGAGGAAGCACCCTTCGACGGCATCATTGTGACTGCGGGCTCCCCCGCGGTGCCCGAGCCATTGATAGAGCAGTTGAGCGACGGCGGCAGGCTGGTCATACCGGTGGGCCCCTCGGGCATGCAGATGCTCACCCTGGTAAGAAGGGAGGGGGCGAAGTACATTACCAGAGAGGAGGGATCCTGCGTATTCGTACCCCTGGTGGGAAAGTTCGGTTGGCGACGATAATTGGTGCTATAATCTTCGCATGCGCGAGATAACCGTGGTGATACCGACCTATAACGAGCGCGAGAACCTGGAGAATATCATCGAGGCCGTGATCGGCCAACCCCTGGACCTTTCCATCCTGATCGTCGACGACAACTCGCCCGACGGCACGGGTGAGATCGCCGACGCCGTGGCGCAACGGGACGAAAGGGTGGAGGTCCTGCACCGGGAGGGCAAACAGGGGCTGGGTACCGCCTACCGGGCCGGCTTCCGCTTTGCCATGGAGAGAGGGGCACAGTACCTTTTCGAGATAGACGCCGACTTCTCCCACAATCCCGATGACATACCCCGGCTGTACGCGTCGGCCAGGGAGGGGGACGCGGCGGTGGGTTCCCGGTATGTCAAGGGCGGAGGATGCGAGAACTGGAGCGCCTTCCGCTGGCTGATAAGCCGCGGTGGAAACCTGTATACCAAGCTGGTGGCGTACACCAGCACGGTGGATACCACCTCCGGTTTTCGCTGCTACTCGCGCCCCGTTCTCGAGGCCATAGACCTGGACCGCGTCGATTCACAGGGATACGCCTTCCAGATAGAGATGACCTTCGTCGCCGAGGTCCTGGGTTTCCGGATAATCGAGGTCCCCATCGTCTTCACCGACCGGAAGGGCGGTCAATCAAAGATGGACGCGGACATCTTCTGGGAGGGCTTGAAGGTGGTCTGGAACCTGCGCCGCAAATATTCAGACCTGCTGTGACCGACCGGTTCCCCACGGCAAGAAAGACGATAGACGCGCGACGGCTGGATGCCGGGAACAACCCACGGCGGCCCGGTCGCTACTCCTCGGAGTACAGGCGAATGTTATTGGGCCCGGAATCCTGTGCCTCGACCAGGGCGCAGAGGGCTTTCTCCATGAGTTCACCCTCGTTATCCGCGCTGGCGGGAAACGAGGAGATGCCGGCGCAGATTGTGAGCCGTTCCACCTCTTTCCTCTCCCGCGAGGGAAAAGGGTATTCCTGGACGACCTTGCGGATACGCTCCGCCAGACGCATGGATCCCAGCCGCCTGGTCTCCGGCAGGAGAACGGCGAATCTGTTATCGCCACACCGGGCCCCAGTGTCCACCTCGCGAGTATTGCGCTTGATGATATTACCCACGTCGGAAAGGATCAGGTCCCCCATGGACCTTCCATTCCTCTCCACATAGGCAACGAAACCGTCTATCTCCATTGCCACCAGGCAGACGTTGAGGCTGTACCGCCTGGCGCGATTCACCTCCTCGCTCATGCGTTGATGCAGGTAGTGCTGATTATAAAGGCCGCTGGCCGAGTCCATTACCACATTGGCCTCCAGCTCAGAATAGAGGTAAGAGATCTGCATGGCCAGGCCGGCCTGATCCGCGATTATGCTGAGCAGGGACATCCTGAGGGAATCGAAAGCATGCTCATCCTTTTTGCCCAGGGCCAGGATGCCCGTTATCCTTCCCTCGGCCCGCATGGGAACGGCGTAAAGACCCCTAAGGTTCAAGCTGTCGAGATAACGGGTTTCCTCGTAGCCCTCATTGATATCGCCCTGTAGCGGCCTTCCGGCGTCATAGGACTTCCCGCACAACGATCCAGTCACGCTCAATTTCTTACCGATCATCCTATCTGCTCCATCGCCCCGGGCCAGGAAGACACCCAGCTCATCCAGCACATTTCCCGGAAGGAGGACTATGCCTATATCCGAATCGGAGATGGCCATGGCCCGGTCCACGAGTTGCCCCAGCTTGGGCTGGGGATCCGTATACGCCTCTATTACGCTGATGTTGGAGATAAGGGAGGCTATCTCACGTATCTCCTTCTCCAGGGCTTTCTTAACCGAGCTTTCCATGATCAGCGATTCCAGCATGCTCTCGGCGGGCGTTCCCTCGCCAACGGATATCACCTGGCATTCACCGGGTATGACCGACAGGTCGATATCCTCCTCCGCCACCAGTAAGAGATCGGGGTCGGCCTCCTCGAAGAGCGCGCCGCAACCCGGATAAAGGATGGGCTCATCCGGGGAGCCGGGCCATTGCGGGGGAATCTCGCCGGCTACGATGCCTGCTACGCTGAGATCGGCAGCATCGGCCATCCTCCTCACCAGGTTGGCACAGAGATCGTTGAATCCCGCAAAAGCCAAGTGTACTCTCATTTCCTCATCCCCCGCCGAGATATAGCTGACGGCATCGTCCAAGCATGAATATATACAGCAACAATAAATATTCTAATGTAATGATTATGCTCGTGGAAGTAAAAACCCTTCTCCAGGCGGCGTAAACCCTCTCAGCTTCTGGAAGCGGCTGGCGCTTCACGATGTTCCCCGTTCACCAGCTCTATAGGGTAGGGCAGCTCCGCCCCGTCGGGTATCTTGTGGATGTACTTGCGCCTGAACTCCTTATCCTGCATGCGGCAGGACATGGCCTTGCGGTCGTACTCGGGGTGCAGCTTCATACGGTGCCATATGTCCCAGAGGGATTCGTCCTTGACGTTGCCGAAATGCAGGGGGGTGAAATCGCAGGGGGTCACGTAGCCGTTGTGGGTTATGTGGATCTGCCACTTGACCCCGAAGCAGCCCATTATATGGGGGTCGTTGACGTGGCACATGAGGCAGACGCGGGGACCCCCGAAGTGCCTCCACTGCTCCTCCTGGATGACGCGGAATACCTCCCGCTCGCCGTCGGTTAATATCAGGTTGTCCTCCTTGATGCATCTCCCGGTAGGGACCAGGTCGAAGACGGTCAGCTCCCCCACCCCCAGCTCCCGGCACATCTCCAGGAAGCGGTGGTGGTAATCCCTCGCGATGTTCTCCCGGCTCATGTAGGTGGATATGCCCATGGCCATCCCCCGGGCTACGGCGCGGGAGATGCCCGCTATGGCCTCGTCGTAGAGGCCCGGTATGCCCCGCAGGGTGTCGTGCTCCTCGCGTACCGGGCTGTCCAGGCTGACGAAGATGGTGTCGCATCCCGCCTGCTGCAGCCTCTCCAGGTTCTCCTCCGTAAGCAGGGAGCCGTTGCTGAAGATGTCGGCCACACAGTCGTTGGCCACGATGCGGCGGATGAGCACGTCCAGGTCCGGGCGCAGAAGAGGCTCACCGCCGGTGATGATGATATCGGTGATGCCCAGCTCGGCGCACTGGTCTATGACCTCGCACCACTGTCCGGTGGTCAGGGTGCCCTCCCAACTGCGCCGGAAGGCCGAGCAGTGAGCGCATGAGGCGTTGCAGGCGTGGGTCACGGCTATGGTCACGGCGTGTGGGCCCCATTCCCTCCCCAGGCCTCGGTCTACGATGTTGCGGTAGAACCTCTCGTAGGCGCGTGACTTCACCGGGGGGAGGTGATAGGAAAAGCGGTCGGGGCGGGCGAACTTTATGAAGGGCATGCGGTGCCCTATAGATTTTAGTATCCAGGCCCCCGCCACCATGAAAAGGGGGAAAGTGGGGGGTCCGAAGGCCTGGTAGAATTTGCGACGTGCCCTCCTGGTCAGTCTGGGTCCATTGCTGCCGTTTTCATGCCGCGACATTTTCGCTTTCACCTCTTCTGCATATCTTGCTTCGAACGATGCGCTCTTTAATAAAACGATCATTCCGTTGGCTCAGCACTCCACCATATATTGTCATCACCCGCGTCTATCATGGCTGCAGAAGGTGAAAAGCGGTGCGAGATGGCGGATACGAGAAGGTAGGGGATCTGGCCCAGTTCATGCAGCCGTTCCCCAATGAGGGAGCCTGCCGGGAGTACCTCTTCCGCCGCCGCTGGCCGCAAGGTTTCGTCTGTCCCCGCTGTGGATGCGCCAGGTGCTACCCCATCGCCAGACGGGGGATTTACCGGTGCGCCGCCTGCCGCTACCAGGCCTCGGTTATCGCGGGCACGGTGATGGAGAAGACCCGCACCTCGCTCTGGGCCTGGTTCTTGCTCATCTTCCTCATGGCCCGCAACGAGACCGGTCTGTCCGTCACGGGATTCAGCCGCTTGACCGGGATAACCTACAAGCGGGCCTGGCTCATGGCCCGTAAGATCCGGGCCGCCATGGAGGAGCGGGACTCCGCCTACCTCCTGGCCGGCTTCCTCGAGATGGACAAGTCCTATTTCGCTGCCACTCGCGAGGGCAAGAGAGGCCGGGGGGCGGAGTGAAGAGCGCCGGTGCTCATCTCGGTGGCCACCCGCCAAGGATATCCCACCCACGCCCGCATGCGGGTGATCCCCACGGTGAGCGCGGTAGAGATAAAGAACGCAGCTGCCGCCACCCGTCCCAGCTCCCGGGTTAAGACCGACGGGCTCCCCTCCTGCCTCAAGGGCTTGGCCGGCTACGAGCACGAACGGGTGGTCCTGGGCAGCGGCGGTGCCGCATCTGTACGCCTGCCCTTTACCCACCTGCTCTCCGTCAACTGCAAGGGGATGATCCGCGGCACTCACCACGGGGTTTTCTCCAAGCATCTACAGTCCTGTCTTTCCGAGTTCTGCTACCGCTTCTCCGGGCGATTCTAGGAGCCGGAGCTCTTTGACCGGCTGCTCTGGGCCCGCATATGCACCAGGACCGTCACCCGGGGCGAGCTCAAGGAACGCCCCAGCCTTCTTCAGGCCGCCTGATGCGGGCTCCAAGCCCTGCGATGATATCTCCACAGGTGCCGTGCTGTCCCCATCTTATGGCGCTTTCCCCCGATCCCCTCGCTCCTGACATGCTCTTCACTTTCTTAAAACACAACATGTAGAATTAAGCTGAGCTAACGGACTAATCGTTTAATAAATTGTTTCATTTTAACGTTCTTTGCACGTCATATCCAATCCATGATCTTTTTCGACATAAACCTCGACGAATAAGAATAGTTATCATACTTATACTATATAGTCAATTTAGCCTCTTATAGTCCATGACGTGCCAGTACCGCCATTTTATCAGGGATATTCATGCAGAGGACCATGAAACGAGGCGGTAACGGATCTTGAATCAATCGCCGGCTTGCAGGCCTTTCTCCTCCTCTTCTTTCTCCATCATCCTGCCGCCGATGACAATGCGCGGCAGGGTGGTGGCCAGGAAGCTGATGGCGGCCACGACGAGCAGAATATAGATGACCGCCCTGGAGGCCACGAACTCCATCGAGAGCGCGATTCCCGTAAGCAGGGCCGTCCAGAGGTAGATTATCAGCACTGCCTGACGCTGCGAATGCCCTATGTACAGCAGCCGGTGATGGATATGCTCCTTGTCGGCATGGTGGAAGGGCCTGCCGGTTCTCGCTCTCCTCAGGATAGCCAGGCCGGTATCCAGTATGGGAACGGCCAGGATGATTATGGGGGTGAAAAGGGTGGCCACAGCGGTGCGCTTGAGGATGCCCTGGATGCTTATCGCTCCCAGCGTAAACCCCAGGAACATGGCCCCGGAATCCCCCATGAAGATGCTAGCGGGATTGAAATTGTACCTTAAGAAGCCCAGGGAGGCCCCACCCAAGGCGGCGGATATAGCCATGGCCTGCAGGGTATTGGGATCGCCGCCCACCCTGGTGCCATAAAAGAAGAAGGCGGACGCCGAGATAAAGGAGATACCAGCCGCCAGCCCGTCCAGACCGTCGATGAGGTTGATTATATTGGTGAAAGCAACCATCCAGACAATGGTCAACAGGATGGAGAGGATGGGACTTGCCGTAAGATCCACGACGTTCCCTCTGGGCAACGCAATGGTACTTATTTCCACCCCAAAGGAAACCAGGATAAGGGCGGCCATCACCTGTCCGGCCAGCTTCATCCAGGGCGAGAGATGGCGCATATCGTCGACGACTCCGAGTAAGAAGACGAAGGTCGAAGCAAGAATTATGCCCAGAAACTGGTAGGATGACAGGGCCTCCGCCATTCCCTCCGGCCTGGTAAAGGCGGTGGTAAGGCTTACCAATACCTTGCTCAGGAGCAAGGCGATGATAACGGCCATGTAGATGGCCACACCGCCCAGGGTCGGGGTAGGATTCTCGTGGACCTTACGATCGTGAGGCATATCCACCGCCCCCAGCCATACGGCCAGGCACTTGGCCAGCGGGGTGACCAGGATAACCAGAATCAGGGCTACGGCGAAGACCAGGATGTATATCTGCATTCTCACTCCTCCCCCCGGGGAAGAAGTATCATCTCCATGCCCGCTTCCCTGGCCATGTCATCTGCCATGGCATCCGTGTAGCCCTCGGAGAAATAGACCCGCTTGATGCCGGCGTTTATGAGCATCTTCGTGCAGAGGTTGCAGGGCTTATGGGTACAGTAAACGGTACCTCCACGTACCGCTGTGCCGTGCATCGCCGCCTGGATGATGGCATTCTGCTCGGCGTGCAGCCCCCGGCAGAGCTCGTGCCTCTCCCCGGAAGCCACTCCATGGATCTCCCGTACACAGCCTACCTCTTCGCAGTGCGGCAGCCCCGATGGAGCTCCGTTGTAGCCGGTGGACACTATTCTCTTCTCCAGCACTATTATGCATCCCACCTGGCGGCGCAGGCAGGTCGAACGCTCCGCCACCTGGTGGGCTATGGACATGAAGTAAGTCTCCCAGCTAGGCCTGGTCACTGCGTATCTCCTCCATCACGAGGAGCAGGCATCCTCTATAGATCCGGATAAAGGGGAAAGCCGGAGAGCAGTTCCTCGACCCTTTCCCTTGCCCGTTCCATCGCCCTCCCGGACTCCAGGTTGTCGATTACCAGGGCGATAAGGTCGGCGATCTCCACCATCTCCTCCTCCCGCATACCCCGCGTCGTGACCGCCGGGGTACCGAGGCGGATCCCGCTGGTTACAGTGGGGGGTTTATCGTCGAAAGGTATTCCGTTCTTGTTCACCGTGATCATCACTTCATCCAGGGCCTTCTCGACTTCCACCCCCGTAAGGCCCCGCGGCTGCAGGTCAAGCAGTATCAGGTGGGTATCCGTTCCTCCCGACACCAGCCTCAATCCCCTTTCCCGCAATCCATCCGCCAGGGCCTGAGCGTTTTTCACAACCTGGCGCTGGTAGGCGTGGAAAGAGGGCAGGGAGGCCTCCTTCAGCGCGACCGCCTTGGCCGCTATAATGTGCATGAGCGGTCCACCCTGAATGCCCGGAAATACGGCATGGTCTATATCCTCCGCGAAACGACACCGGCACAGGATCATGCCCCCCCTGGGCCCGCGCAGGGTCTTATGGGTAGTGGTGGTGACGAACTCGCAATGGGGAACAGGATCGCTGTGCAGCCCGGCCACCACTAGGCCGGCGAAATGGGCGATGTCGGCCATGACCGCCGCCCCCACCTCGTCCGCGATATCCCTGAAGGGCTGGAAGTCTATATCCCTGGGATAGGCGCTTCCCCCGGCGATTATCAGCTTGGGACGGCATCGGCGTGCCGCCTCCGCGACCTGCCGGTAGTCTATCCTCTCCGCCTCCCTGTCCACGCCGTAGAAGTGGGGCCTGTAATAGGTTCCCGAGAAGGTGGCCGGCGCGCCGTGGGTCAGGTGTCCACCGTGGGCCATATCCATACCCAGGATGGTATCCCCGGGCTCGAGGACGCAATAATACACGGCCATGTTGGCCTGGGCTCCGGCGTGGGGCTGAACGTTGGCATGCTCGGCCCCGAACAACTCCCTGGCACGACCGATGGCGAGCTCCTCGGCCACGTCCACGAACTCGCAGCCCCCGTAATACCTCCTGCCCGGGTAACCCTCCGCGTACTTGTTGGTCAGAACCGTACCCACGGTCTCGAGCACGGCCTGTGAGGCGAAATTTTCCGAGGCGATCAGCTCGATCTTACGGCGCTCTCTCTCCAGCTCGCCGCGGAGTACACGGGAGATATCGGGATCCACGCGTGTCACCTCGTCAAGCCCGCTCATCGCTTCCCCCTTCCATAGCGGCCTTCCACGTCGGCCATCTTGGCCAACCTGCGGCTATGTCTCCCCCCCTCAAAAGGTGTCTCCAGCCATATCCTTACTATCTCCTCAGCCACCCCCGGACCCACGATCCTCGAGCCGAAAGTCAGAACGTTGGCATCGTTATGGAGGCGGCTGTAGCGGGCGGTATACAGATCGTTGCATACCGCCGCCCTGATACCCGGAAGCTTGTTGGCGACCATGGACATGCCAATACCGGTGGCACAAATGATAATCCCGCGCTCCGCCTTACCCCCGACCACCCGTGAAGCCACCTTGGAGGCGAAATCGGAGTAGTCGCAGGATTCGGCGGAATACGTCCCCTCATCCAGAACCTCGTGACCCTCCCGGGCCAGGAGTTCCGCTACCATGCCCTTAAGGCCATACCCGGCGTGATCGCATCCCAGCGCTATTCTCATTGTTCGTCATCACCCCCCCATCCTCCGGGCAGCATTTCGTTTTCCCCGCTTGCCGTGGCTCACCCGCTCATCGGTCGGGGCGCCCGAAAAGGGCGCGCAAGGCCGCTCCCAGGGAGCTGTCGATATCCTCCGCCACCCCTATATACGTCTGGAGCGAGCTCCCAATGGGGTCAATTATATCAGAGCCGCGACTGTACATATCAGCCATAAAACCCTCCTCATGAGGACGCTCACCGAGCGTATGCAGTATGCCCTCCAACCTGCCTCGGGCCTCCCCCTCGCCTGCAGCGGTTTCCTCGCCCATGCGGCGGGAAACCTCCCCCGCTATGCCCGCCAGGTCTTTCAGGGTGGTGGTTTTGTGCTTCGACCGTGGGCGCATCCTCTCCAGGTAGAGCAAGTGCTCCCTTGCCATGACCAGCACCAGGTCGGCTTCCTCGATAAGACGCCCGGTGCACGGCATGGAACGATGCCCGGCCAGATCTATACTCCACAGGTCCATGGACTGGACGGCGGCGGAAGTAGCGATGTTGCCTTCGATGGCCGAGGTACCGCAGGAGGAAACCTCCACCAGGTGGGCGAGGCGGGGATAATCCCTGGACATCCTGGCCCGGAAAAGGGCTTCCGCCACAGGGCTGCGGCAGATGTTCCCCGTGCATACGAAGACTATTTTGATCACCGTCCCTCCCTCCGCTCCAGGTAATTGCACATCACGGTGTCGGCTTCCTAGCTCCGCAAAATATCCTGGAGGGTATCCTCACCGATCTCGCCCTGCCGCAGCAGGCGCAGACCCTTCCCGCTTATCTCGGCCACGGTGGACGGCCTGCCTGAGCCATATACGCCTCCATCCACGACCAGGTCCGCCGCCTTCATCAAGCCGGCATCCACACCGGCGAGGGAGTTGGGCGGTTCCTCTCCCGCCAGGTTGGCGCTAGTCACGGCCAGGGGCCCGGCCCGGCGCAGGAGATCGAGCAGGAAACGGTCGTCGGGAATCCTTATCCCCAGGCTCCTGGAGCCCGGCGCCACCGCTCGCTTCCAGGCCAGATCAACCGCTTCCACCACCAGGGTCAGCGGCCCCGGCCAAAGCTCCCCGAGCCTGGTCACATCCCCCCGCCTCACTGGCACGGCCAGCTCCTCCGCCTCGGCGCGGCTGGAAACCATGACCACCAGAGCCTTCTCGGATTTCCTTCCCTTGACCTGGAAAATCCTCTCCACCGCCGCGCGCATATCCACCTTGACCGCCAGGCCGTAGACGGTATCGGTGGGAAGTAGTAACAGCCCTCCCCCAAGGAGGGCTTTCAGGCATCTCCCCAGCAGGTCAAACCGGTCGGTTTCTCCAAGGTTTGCTATCTCGAGCATACCGATATTATAGCCCCTGAGGCACGGCCGGGTTTCGGCGGGCGGGAGGCAGCGGGAATAAAGCGGTGGCGCCGGCTCCATGCAGAAGCATATTAGTGTGTATTATTCTGGTGTTATGCAAGCATTGCGTCCTAATGTAAGTAGTCGGTGATGACGATAAACTGAAGGACAGTACGGTATGCTAACTCCGGGTGAGCGCCAATATGGATGAAGATACCAGAGATCGGGGCGAAAGCTTCGGCGGCGAAGCGGTGGAAGCAAAAAAGGCCGCGAAGGCGGTTGAGCTTCTCATATCCCTCAACGCCTCCATCATCAATATCCATATGTATCCCCCCACCAGCGACATGATCATGGCCTCGGTCGATGTAGCCTTCGCTCGCCTCGAGCCTATGCTGACCCAGAGCGGAAAGCTGACCCTGGGGGAGGCGGATAACCTGCTGCTGGTGAACGGCGAGCGCCTGCACGAAAGAGATCAGGCCAGGCCGCCTGTAATATCTTTCCTGGAGGGACTGCGCAAGAGGGACATCTACAGCATCACTTTCTCCCAGGGCATCGACAGCGCTGAATTCCTCGCCTTCCTGGAGATACTGTCCAAGGATCCGGAGGAGCTGCGCCAGGCGGGAGGGATGTCGGAGGCCATATCCAGGCAGGCTTGTACCCATATTCTAGTAAATGAAAAGCGGTTCGTCTCCGTGAGCGAGGACGAGAAGATATCCACCGACCTGGGGGAGACGGCCAAGACGGAGGAAGAGCGCGTCAAGGAGGAGGAGCTCGTCCGCCTCAACGAGAAACTCAAGGACGAGCGGTTTATCGCCTTTATTACCGGCTCCGAGAGCAGGGTGGCGGTAGGGGAGGAAACTCTCTCGGACATCATGAGCAATCCTCCCCGCCTGGGCCTGCTGCTACGGCAATCCGTGCGCGATATCGTGGTTGAGATAGAGGACCCGGAACAAGCCCTGAACAATGTGCGCGATACCCTGGAGAGAACCGCTCTTTTACTAAAGGAGCTCGAAGACCCCGAGCTTCAGAGCATGAACGCCGAAGAGATAGCCAAGGCCACGGCCTTCCTGGAGCCCTCGGAGCTCAAGGATTACCTGCTGAGCGAGGAGCCCGAGGCCCTCGGAAGCCTGGATCTGCACACGAGCATACTGGACAGCCTGCGGGAGAACAAGGTACTGGACTTTCTGGAGAGCGTGATACGCGAACACGAAGCCCTGCAGAGGGTCATGAACGAGGGGGAAATCGAGTTCTCGGCCGAACAGGGGTTGCGGCTTGAGGCTCTATCGGGACTGATCGACGAGATCTACCAATCGTCCGTCGGCAAACCCTGGGAATCAAAGATAAGCGACCGCATCTTCCAGGCCGACATGTGGAAGAAGATCGTCGACGGAAAAGGGGAGGGCGGCAGCGCAGGATCCAGCACGCTCGTATACCAGATAAGTAACATGCTGGTAAACGAGGGGCTCACCCTGGATATAGACGAACTCTCCCGCAACCTGACTATAGACGAGAACATCCCCCGCCTGCTCCAGAAGCTATACCGGGCACGCCGGCCAGAGGCGGTTATCCGCCTGGTGGAGGGCCTGCTGGACAACCTGGAGGATATGAGCCCGGAGATACGCCTCAAGACGGCGGAGACGCTCAAGAATATCCCCGAGGCGCTGGAGATGAGCCGCAGAATTCAGGATTTCCCTGTAGCCTACGAGATGAAGAATCGCCTCCTGGAACGCCTGGAGAAGGAACGCGAGTTAAGCGAGGTCTACACCACCCTGGCCGCCTGCCTGTCCAGCCTGGCCCAGACCTTCATCCTCTCCCAGGAGTACGAATCGGCATTGGATATAATAGATACCTTCTGGCGCCATAACAGCTCCGATGACACCCGCAAGCCCGAGCAGAGGCGCGTAGCCCTGGAGGCGGTGGCGACTATCGCCGATAACCCAGTGCTGGAGAACCTGGCCGACATCCTGCGCGAGGGTGATATCCAGACCATCACCGAGGTGGCCAATATCCTCATCAAGTTCGAGGACAAGTCGGTACAGCCCCTCATCCAGGTGCTGAAGGACAGCGAGGACCTGCTGGTTAGAAGAGTGACTTTCGAAGCCCTTGAGAATATAGGCAAGGACGCCATTCTCAACCTCATCAACGACCTGGAGAAGTACAACCCTTGGCATATGTACCGCAATATCATCTCCATCCTGGCCGAGATCGGTAACCGTTCCATAATCCAATCCCTGGCCAGGTTCATCAAGCACCAGAACCCCGAAGTGCGCCGCGAGACCATCAAGGCCATCTCGAGGATACACACCCCGGAGACCATCTCACTGCTGCTGGAGGCGGTTGACGACAGGGACGAGATGGTTCAGAGGGAGGCCTGCATCGGCCTGGGTTACTTGAGGGACGTGTCCACGGCCCCGGTACTCCTGAACATCGTCAAACCGCCCAAGAGCTTCCGCAGGGAGAGGCACCGAAGCAACGAGGTCAAAATAGCCGCGCTTTGGGCGCTGGGGGAGATTGGAGACTATTCGTGCATTCCTTACTGCCTCAACATACTAAACAAACGAGGCTGGCTTCCCTTTATGGGAAAACGCCGGGAAGGGCTGCGTGCCGCCGCGGCCCAAGCCCTGGGGAGCATAGGCAGCGAGGAGTGCGGTGAGATCCTCGTGCAGTACTCGGATGACAAGAGCGACAAGGTGAGGAGGGCTTCCCTGGAATCATTAAGGAGGATGAGGAACAGGAAAGCCGCCGCGGCCGTGGAGGAAAGCCCAGACCGTGAGAAAAAGGCCGAGGCCAACATGCCCTGAGTTTCCTCAAAGGGACGCCCGCGATTCATCTATGTCCGCATAAACCAGGAGCCTGCTCCTGCGAGCACTTATACCGGTATGCAGCCATGAGCCGCTTTTCATCCTCAAGGTCTCCTCCAGGTCGTTCCAGTAACCAGGCGTGGTATTCGGGCCCCTCACCAGCAATTCCCCCGTATCCCCACTTCGCGCTACGCGCCCTCTTTCATCCACGACCTTGATACGGGCGGGAGGAAGGGTTATACCCATACACCCCCTCGGCAGACTCCAGCCGGAGATCGCGGGCCTTATAGCCATAATTCCCGCCGTCTCCGGAATCCCGTAGAGCCCGGAGTAGACGGCCGGCGGCTTCAGCCGGCGCAGGCGTTGGGATCCCAGCCGTTCGAGTTCATCGATGTGGCTCCGCGACAGGCCTGGGGAGGCATCCACCCATAAACGGATCGACGACAGATCGTAGTCCTCCCGCCCTTCCTCCAGCAGAGCCGCGTAAGTGTAGGAGACTCCCAGGAAGACATCGCAGCCGCTTTCAGCAAGCGACCTCGCTATGTCACAGCCACCGCCGTCCGGGGCGAAAAGGGCGGCTCCAGCGCACAGGCCGACCACCGAGGATGCGAATCCCGCCGCCCGGCTCAGTGGCAGGCCAAGGTAGGCCAGGTTCCCGGGACCCAGGGGAAGTATGAGGGCGGCGGCGCGCTGCGTGCCCAGAAGACCCTGGTTGGTCACCATCACCGCCTTGGGCTTGTCCCGCCCCCTTGATGAGGGGAACAACCCTACCACATTACCGGGTTTAAGGGTATAGGGGATAAAGAACCCGGAGGAGCTGTCCATGGCCTCGTCCAGGGAAGCGATATCCCCGGGGGCCTGGTCACGAGGGCCCGCCACCATCCATCGCTCAACACCGGGTATGTCTCTTCTTCCCCCCAGCCGCTCCAGGTAGGAGGCGCTATCCACGATTGCAAGACCCGCATAGCAGCCAGCCGCGTATTCCCTGGCTTCCCCCCAGGGAATATCCCCGCTCAGGGGGACCGCTATACCCCCGGCCTTGATAACCGCCAGCGCAAGGAGCAGGGTCTCCCTTTCGTCCGACATGCAGAGCAGCACCCTCTCCCCCTTCTTGAGATCCAGCTCGCGTATGAACGCCTCGGCAGCCAGGTTGGTGAAGAGGACGCAATCGGAGTTGGCAAGCCCCCGGCCCGGGAACCGCCGGTAACCCAGTGGGCTCGAAAAGCACATTACCTCACGATCCCCGTAGACCTCCAGGAGGTTCTCCAGGATGTTGGACATGGTCACCAGGCGGCGAAAGGTGAATCTCAGCTTGCGAAACATACTCGCAATTAAATAACCTGCACGGCTAATCGTCAACAGGCCGGATACCCAGTTCCATGACGGAGAAGTGGCCACCCCGAATATCCCCGCCGGAAGGTCCTGGCTTTTCCCCGACCCGCTATCCGGCTCTTACTTGCGCTTCCCACTATCTTTGACTACCTCCAGGGTGGATATATCGATCTCGTTCTTGGCACCCGTGTTCTTGAAATACCACTTGTCATTCTTGAGGTCGTATAACAGGTCCCAGTTGGATTCGCTGGAGAGATAGAGATCCTTGCCGTTAGCGTCCGTTACCTCGAAGGCGTACCCGCCCTCCGGGCTGATCCTGACTCTTTGGCCGTTGGGTTCGTAGTAGATATGATCAACCGGGAGCTCCCATTCCGCCTGATCCAAACCTATATCCGTATAAGCGTAATCCCCCCGGCTCCTCGGGTAGCGCCCGTTCTCCTCATAATACTTACGGATCAATTCGATCATTCCCGAGGATATTTCCTCGAAGGTGTCTCCCAGGGGGGTTTTGCTATCATCTTTCTCCCCGTCATCCACGTCTTCGCCGGGTTCGCCGTTATCCATATCCTGCGCGTGATCCCATCCCACCTCGCAGGGGCGGTCGTGCTCGAAGGGAGTGCTATCGGACTTGATGCCGATCTGGTTGTCGGTCAGGCAGGCCACGGAGATGCCGTCGGTTATGTAGTCGCAGCCGACGACCTGACCCACGTCTTTGCCGTTGGAGGGGCAGTCAAAGGGGTCGCTGCCAGAATCGAAGTAGAGAGCCAGGGAACGGGATTCGTCGCCGGGGACCTCTCCCTCCAGGTCTATATAGGCCTCGCCGCCGCCGGGCAGACAATCGTCGCTCACGAAATTCTCATCGGGGTGCTCGGCGCTCCAGCGCATAAGAGCGTACTCGATAGAGCGCTGGTTATGCCAGCATACGTTGCGCCGGGCCATGGCCTGGGCGGAGATAAAGACGGGCACGGCCAGGGTCACCAGTATGCCTATCAGAAGGATGACTATGATCAGCTCCACCAGGGTAAAGCCCCCGGGATCGACGGCGGACACCATACGCCTCGGCCTTCTCTTCAAAGCGCCGGACCCCTCTTCTTCCAAGGGCGCGCTATGCCGCTCCTCGATCCCATGTCTCTCAGCCATCTCCATGTGGGGTCACCTCAATCGTTGTATGAGGATACATTTCCGACGTAATGCGGTGTCTCGTCCTGGCTGGCCGTGATACTCTCCGCGCCGTGTTCGGCCGGATTGGGACAGGCCAGTTCGTAGCCAATCGCGGTCCTCTTATATTCGTAGACAGCCCCCGAAACGGGGCATGCGGGCTCAACCTCCAGGTAGTCGCCCTCGAGGGCCTGAAGGGATTCGGGGTAGCCGTCATAGTCCTGGTAATATTCCGACAGGGCCTCCCTTACCCGCTGCGCAGTCATCATGCACTCGTCCCTGTCCCAGACCATCTCCTGCTCGAGGGATGCCTCCGCGACGGAGCCCCCCCGGGTTGCTCGCTCGTATATCATGAAGCCCGCCCCGCCCAGTATGAGCACTGCCAGGACCACGGTCACGACGATAAAGGCTCGCGATCCTACCCTGCGAGCCTTTGCCTCGGCCACGGCATCCTTTTCCACCTCCGCCGTCTCGCCCTTTTTCCTGAATTCGGACAGCTGGCGTTCCACGGCACAGTCATAGCAGAAGACCGCGTCCTCCTCCCTAGCCTCGATGCAATCGGGGCAGAGGGGCCTGGCGCAGCCCGCGCACCTGGCCTCGGCATCACGCTCGGGATGATTGACACATCTTTCCATTTTGCTCCCCTCGCATCTCACCTGGGGACGGCTCTTTCAAGCTCGTCTAAGGAAGTGGCCCCGGCGAGGGCCTTGCGCAAGGCATCCTCCCGCATGGTCGTCATACCCTGCCGCACCGCCTCGTCTTTGACCTCCTCGGGGGTGACCTCCAGGGACATCATAGCTTTCAGTTCCCTGGTCATGGGCATAACCTCGAAGATCCCCATCCTTCCCTTGTACCCGGTCTGATTACAGTACTTACACCCCCGGGGCTTATAAAGGACATGCTCATCGGCCTCCACGAGCCCCAGCCCTGCAAGGGTCCGGGGATCGGGGACGTATTTCTCCTTGCACCGCGGGCAGAGCTTCCGCACCAGCCTCTGGGCCACGATTATCTTCACAACTTCCCTAACGTAGTAAGGCTCTATGCCCATATCCACCAGTCGGGGCAGCGTCTCCGGCGCCCCGGTGGTGTGCAGGGTGCTCAACAGGAGGTGCCCGGTAAGGGCCGCTTGTACGGCTATGCGGGCGGTCTCCATATCCCTGATCTCCCCCACCAGGATAACGTCGGGGTCCTGCCTCAATACCGATCTGAGCACGGTGGAGAAATCCAGGCCTACCTTGTTGTTCACGGGGATCTGGTTTATCAGCTTGAGTCGATACTCAACGGGGTCCTCTATGGTTATGACCTTTTTGGAGATATCCGAGATCTGGTTGAGCATGGCGTACTGGGTCGTGGTCTTCCCGCTGCCGGTGGGTCCCGTCACCAGAATGAAGCCGTAAGGCTCATCCAGGGCGCGCATAACCTTGCGCAGGCTCTCGTCCTCGAAGCCCACTTCCTCCAGGTTGACCCCGGCGTTGGACTGGTCGAGAACCCGTATGATGACCGACTCACCGTAGATGGTAGGCGCGGTGGCCACCCGAAAATCCACGTCCTTGCCACCGTATCTGACGAAGAAACGACCGTCCTGGGGCAGTCTCTTCTCCGCGATATTCAGCTCCGCCAGTACCTTGATCCGGGATACCAGGGCATTATGTACCTCCAGGGGCAGGATCTTGGCCTCCACGAGGACGCCGTCCACCCTGTAGCGCACCCTGAGGAGATTCTCCTCGGGCTCGATATGAACGTCGCTAGCCCCCTCTTTTATTGCCCGTGAGAGCAGCAGGTTAACCAGCTTTACGACGGGGCCCTCGTTGATTTTCACGCCATCGATGGAATCGGGGCTGTAGCGATCCACGACCTCGAGCCTGTCCTCTTCCCATCCCACCAGGTCCTCCTCCAACCCCCCCTGCTGGAAGAAGTAATCGATGGCCATGAGGATATCCTCCTCATCGCTCAGTATCGGCTCCAGGTTGTAACCGGAGGCAAAGGCCAGCATGTCTAGGGCGGCGGTATCGAAGGGGCAGCTGACGGCTATGGTCAGTATGTCCCCCACCATGGTCACGGGTATGGCGGCGTAATTACGGGCCACGTTGGCCGGGATCATCTTCACCGCCTGTGGATCTATGAGATCCGTAGTCAACTTGACGTAGGGAATATCGACGTTTTCGGTGATGAAGCGCCACAACTCCTTCTTGGTGGTATAACCCCGGTTTACGAGAATATCCTTCAGCCTCAATCCCGCCGCCTTCTGGCTCTTCAGGGCATCGTCCAGCTGTTCCGGGGTTAGAACGCCCTTCTCCACAAGCCTGTCTCCCAGTCCCCGATCACAGCCACCTCTCATTTTCCGCCTCCTGAAAAGATAATGTTTCGCTCAAGCTCGGGGAACTCCGCTGGACCGGCCCTCGGGCTGCTGCATGCCGACCAAGTGGTTGACCCTGTGCTTGAAATCCTCTCGTTCATCATCTCCGGACGGCTTGGCCAGATAGAGGTCGGCTCCAGCCTCCAGGGCCACCTTCCTGTAACTCTCCCGGCGGTAAATCGAGCTGGTCATAACCACGGGCGTCCTCCTGTCCGACTCCAGATCCCTAATGTTTTTAACCAGCTTGAACCCGTCCATCTTGGGTATCAGACAGTCGGTTATCACCAGGTCGGGTTTCTCCTCCAGGAACTTTCTCAAGGCATCCTGTCCGTCCCTGGCCTCGATCACCTCGTGCCCCTCGTCCTCTAATGCGTCCTCCAACACCCTCAGGACCAGCTCCGAATCCTCTACCAACAAAATTCTCGCCATGCCAAAACCCCCTCCAATAGAGTTCGTTTACAAGGATGATCTGTCTTCCAGCCCGGCAGGCATTCATTCATGATGTCATACCTGAATCCCGCCTCCGAAAATGCGCATTTCTCCCTCATGGGCTGGAATTTCTCTCCTCTTAGGAGCATCTCCGCCCGCCGGACCATGTCCCTGCATCGGTATACTCACTGTCATTGATTCCTATAATTCCTACTTATCTGTATTTTCGGTTTTCTCCGCCCGCGTAGTATTACCTGAAAGAGGTATTTTCGCATTCCATTTGGTTGAAGCGCCCCGGATATCTCGTTTCCCGCAAACGCAATAATCCGTGATGATCGGGTTAGTGATAACCTAAGGTCAGGAGAAATCGCATAAAGCCGAGAACGATGCCAGAGGAGGTCTTGATTATACGTTCTATGCCGGAGGGAAAAAGGGTTATCGATTTCACCAACACCGCGGCCGGACCAGGTTGCACCTTCTTCCTAGCCGACATGAGGCCGAGGTTATAAAGGTGGAGAAACCGGGCCTGGGGAACGAGGCCAGGCTCTTGTTGTGCATGGAAACCCAGCTTATCATGGCCCAGCCCTTGTGGTGAAGATCGGGGTCGTAGGCATCGACGGGGTTCTCGTAGTTACTCCAGTACAGGGCATGGTTGCACTTCACCATCCGGGGCGCTTAACAGCTTTCCCCTGGACTTACGGGGAAAGAGCGAGGGCTCGCACATATCGCGCACCAGCCTCTTGGGATTTCCGGTATTGACGATCTTCCCGACAAGATAGCGGTCCCCCCCGGCGTTCTCCACGCCGACAGCCGTATCCCTCGCCGTCAGTATCCTGTCGACGGCGCACGAGGCTATTATCTCTTCCCCGCGCTCCCGGAAGCTGTCGTAGAGCATATCGGCCAGGGCCGTCAGGCCCCCTCGCGGATACCAGTAATCGTAGAGAAAACTGTACCAGAAGAAAAAGAACATGAACAGCGGCATGTTGGGATTTCCGAACTCCCCTAAGAGGTGGACCAGGCGTGGATCGCTGAAGTTCTCCCTGCCCTTCTCCCCGCCGCCCTTGGTCAGGGCTTCGCGGATCATGGGCACGAAACCGATCCCCGCCCGGGACATCCCGGCCAGTACGTGGTACTTGTCGGCCCCCCTATTCAGCAGCGGGAAGGGGTGTCTCTGCATCATGTCCTTCATCACCCGGCATCCGGGGACGATGAAATCGAACCAGCAATCTATATCCGAGGATGATTCGGGGAAATAGCGCTTGAGCTCCTCCCTGATCTGATCGTAGTCCTTCAGCATAATGTCGCAATCCGGCGTAATCCAGCGCCATACGGCCTGATCCCAGTCATCGGGATCATACAGGCCCAGTTCCTCGAGAATGGGGAAGGGGATTCTCACCGATTCCGTAGATTGCGACCCGGCGTCGAAAAAATAGCCTTGGCGGCGAATGCCCTGCATGTTTCCTCCGACCGTCCCGCCGTATTCCAGGGTAACCACCTTTTTCCCCTTGCGGACAAGGTAATTGGCGCAGGTAAGTCCGGCTGCGCCAGCGCCGATTATGATTACGTCGTATTTTCCGCCCGCTCCATCCATACCTCGCTCCCCCTCTCCTCCATCGTCAAGCCGCCGTCTTTCTCCAGGCCTCTTGCCGCATTGCGCTTGTCCAGCCTGCCTTCCGGCTCCCTCTATAACAACGGATAGTAATCATAATCTTATTGGTCATTACTACTATCCGTATATCACAGGAAAAGCATGGATGGCAAACCGGATCGCTCCGTTTCATGTACCCAAGGAGGCCGGCGATCATGCACGCCGGGTGCAGCCGGGACGGATCCGAGAGTGGGCGAAACCCCGAAAGGCAATGGTCCAAAAATCCGACATTGCGTCGATAATATGTTTCGTGGTAACATACAGCCCTGTGGAAACCACTACCGGCGACAGGGGGATACTCACGATCGGAAAAAGCCAGGAGCAATAAGAGCTTCGACCGTTTCCTCAAAATATACAAGTATAAGGATACCGTCTTCAAACTCAGCAATGTGCCCGTGTTCAAGCAACTGGAAAGAAGGATGATAGACGCGGAAAACACCTGCCTTACCTACATTCCCATCAACGAAAATATGGAGATGCCCCCGGGGACGGCGACGCCCGCCTCCATAATCGAGCGTTTTATCCGTAAGGCCAGTCACCATGTCATCTTCAACCGCTGCCCTTGCCGCAGCGAGAACGGCTGTAAGGACTCCGATCCCAATTTCGGGTGCACCCTCATAGGCGAGGCCACCCGGAACATCGACCCCGAGGTGGGGCGGCACGTCAGCATGGAGGAGGCGCTGGAACACCTTCACCAGACCCCTGAGATGAGGCCCGTCTCCTGACTGGGCGCCTTCAAGGGAGACGCCATCATGCAGGGCTTGAAAGACCATCAACACCTGATGACCATCTGCCACTGCTGCCCCCGCTGCTGCCTTTCCACCTCCATATCCCTGGCCTTCCGGGACACCCGCGACGCCCTGGTGAAGCTGGAGGGATTGAAGATGGAGGTGGAGAGCATAAATGCGCCGGGTGCGGAAAATACGTCGAGGCCTGCATCTTCAAGCGGGTCGAGTTGGTGGAAAAGAAGGCGGTAATCGGCGAGGAATGCAAGGGCTGCGGGCGCTGTGCCTCCGTCTGTCCCGAGGGCGCTATCAGCGTAATCATCGAGGATCCCGGCTATATAGACGAGTGAGTGGAGCGTATACGCTCCAAAGTAACTGCAACTTGAGCCCAAAACGTCAGAAGACGGGGTAGGCCCCAGAAATCTGACATTTTCGCCATCGCCGACCCGGCGGATTTTTCACGACCGAATCCCCGTGGGGATAATCGAATCGCCTGGATCGCATGTATCCTTTTTACGTAAATCGCGGACCTCGGGGGTAGCGCCATCCCGGTCAGCCGAGGTGATAGCCTTCCTTCTCCCAGGCCTCCCGCATGACGGGGTTGCGTCTCAGGTACTCGTCCACCAACGGCTTCTCCACCTTGTTCCAGGGGCAGGAATAATTAATGCACTTGCGGCAGACATAGATGGCCAGGCAGTAATTGAAGGTTATAATGCTGAAGATGAATGCCGCCTCCATCCCTATCATCCCCATAAGAGCTATTTTCCCGTACGCCGAGTAATTGCTCGCCAGGTAATATATACCATACCCCAGGCCGAAGACGGGAAATTCTATCATGAAGGTATAGTAGCAGTACATGACCAGGTGCTCCCACTTCCTCATGGGCCTGGGGTTGTACCTGTAGGTCTTGGGCACCCCCGAGCCGGCCAGGCAGTTCAACATCCGTCCGCTGTCGGCATAGAAAGGACAGTGGCGGCACAGAACCCCGAACTCGATAACCGGAAAGAGCATGAGGGTAAAAGCCCCGTAGGCTATCAGGTGCCACCAGGCCCCGGAAAGGATGCCCATCAGGGTCAGCCCGAAGAAAGCCACCACCAAGCAGGGCATGAAAAGGATAAGAAAAGCGTTTTGAAGCTTCTTGTCCAGCTTGCAGAACAGCAAGTTGTGGTCCTTGCAGCTATCGCAGTCGGACTGGTCGTCCCAAGTACAGATATGATGAGGGTTGTTGTCTACCTGCGTGTTTTCTATAGACATGGTGTCCCTTTTTCATCCAGACGGATTATGGTTTATGTTTCAACGCGGCAGAAAGGGGATCACGCATTAACGGAAGGGTCCGGCATGAAGGAAAAGCGTGATATCAGCTTCCATCGTCCATAACGTCACAGTAGGATTCCCGCACCAGGTCATCTTCCGATACCGAGAACCTCCATAGAAGATCGGCTATCAACACCCTCCCCTCCGCCTCCTCCCAGCCCCGGCCCAAAACCGCTTCCAGCTCGACAAATGTTCCCAGGCCCGATACGCGATCGAGGTGTATGCGAATGTTGCGGAAGAGATATACGGCGCGTTTCTTGGCGACCGCCGCCTTCATGCCGAGGGCGGCGGTCGGCAACTCCTTTTATGCCGCCGCTCCCTCCATATCCACCATATGATAATTGTATGGCTTAGCCCCGGCTTCGTCCGGCCTGGCATGGAATATCAACTGGCTCGACACCTCCCCGCCCGTGATCTCTCTCAACTTGAGGCGCCCCCCGGGGATATTGAAATAGGTGTCAACTGCTCGATTCTCTGTGAAGCACAGCCGCCGCATATATCCGCGGCGACCTCCTCGGCGGCGTGGATATCCCCCAAACGCACCTTGACCTCGATGTTTCGCCGTATCCGGAGCCGCCCTAGCCGAGCAACTGGACAGTGACCTCGGCGCCTGGCTCCAGGCGACCCACATCCTCCCCGATTATCGCCAAGCCGTTACCCAGAACCATGGATCTGAGAATACCGCTTCCCTGTGGTCCGGTCACTATTGCATGATACCGTCCCTCTCGCCATTCCAGTACCACCCTGACCAGCTCCGTCCTGCCCCTCTTGCGCCCGATGGGAGTATCCATGACCGCCGTGACCTCGGGGCGGAGGAGTTCTTTGCGCCCCATCATCTTCAGCAGTGCCGGGCGCACGAACTGTTCGAAGGAAACCATCACCGAGACCGGGTTTCCAGGAAGGCCGAAGAGGGGCTTGCCATGTATGTGCCCGAAGGCCTGGGGCTTGCCGGGACGCATGGAGACCTTCCAGAAATTCATCTCCCCCAGCTTTCCCAGCACGTCTTTGACCATGTCGTAATCGCCCACCGATACTCCGCCGCTGGTGATGAAGAGGTCCACTTCGTCCATGTTCCGCATTATCAGATCCTCCAGGGCCGAGGCCTCGTCTTTCACCATACCGAGCCGGCGGGGTTCGGCGCCCGCCTCCAGAACCATGCCGTAAGTGGTATAGCTGTTGGATTCCCTTATCTTGCCCGGCGATAATTCCTGATCTACGCCCACCAGCTCGTCGCCGGTGGCTATTATGCCCGCCACCGCCCTGCGGTAGCATCTGACCTTCCCATACCCCAGGCTGGCCAGCATTCCAATCTCAGCCGGGCCCACCGCGATGCCCGGTTCGAGTACCGTCTCTCCCTCCCTCACGTCCTCGCCGGCCAGTCGCACATGCCAGCCTTTCTCCAGCGCCTCCAGTATGAGAACCGACTCCTCCCTTGCCTGGGTGGATTCCACCGGTATCACCGTGTCCGCCCCTCGAGGCATGGGAGCACCGGTCATTATACGCAAGGCCTGGCCCTCTCCCACGGTAACCTGCGGCACCCTACCGGCGGGCAAGTCTCCCAATACGCTCAACTCCACCGGTTCATCCCGGGAAGCCCCCTCGATATCCGCTACCCGGATGGCATACCCGTCCATGGCCGAGTTGTCGAAGGGTGGGATATCGTTCCCGGCTACAGCCTCCTCGGCCAGGGTCATACCCAGGGAATCCAGGAGGGCGGTCTCCACGATCTCCAGTCTTCGCACCGCCTCCAGGACTCTGCCCCTTGCCTCCCGAATAGAAAGCATCAATCATCACCTCCGCCTGAAGGCTCCTCCTCCAACTCCAGTGTTTTCCGGGGTTCCCAAGCCCCGAGAGAGAAGAACTCCCTCGCCGCATCCGACATCAGGTATTCTATCAGGTCCTGCGCCCCTTCCAGATCGGTATCCGGATAGGCCAGGCCGCTGACCACCATGACATGATAGGGATTCTCCAGGATATCGCCGCCCTCGAACAGAATCCGCAGGGACAGACCCTCGGAATGCTGCTGGAATGTGCTGCGATCGGAGAGAGTATAGGCGCCCTCCCACTCGGCCTGTCTCAGTGCCTCCGTCATACCCGCCTCGCTCAACAGCAACCAATCCCCGTATTCGATCTCGCCCGCCGCGCCCCAGAGCTCCTCTTCCTTGCCGGCGGTGCCGGAACCGTCTACTCGTTGTACGAAGGGCTGACCCGAATCGGCAATCCTGGCGAAAGCCTCGGGGGCACTCGGCGCCCCGGCCACTCCTGCGGGATCGTCGGGGGGGCCCACCAAGACGTAGTCATCATGCATAAATTCCTGCCTGCCCTCGACATATCCGCTGCTCTCTAGGCTCAGCTCCCAGTTGGGATAATGAGTGATAAGCAGATCGCACTCCCCGTGTTCGGCCATCGCCATCACCTCGATGTCAGGGGCCATCACTGTCTCCACGTCGCGGCCGGACCTGACATGGTAATCCTCCACCCATGCCTCCAGTATCCCCGTCTCCTCCAGAACGCTGGAGGCGGCAAGCACAAGGGGGGGGGCGCTTCCACCTCCACCCCCGCAGCCGCATGCGGCCATAAGGGTGCCGACGACGAGAAGAATCGCCATACTTCCGGCGACGGCGTTCGTGTTTGATCCAGGCTTGAACATGGGTTTATTCTACATCATGGGCCGGGCCACGGCATGCCCGCGCCGAATTAAATGTATTCAATCGCCCGAAGGCCGCACGGCACGGGAAAAGGGCATGACGTGCATGGCCGTGGCTTTGAAGACCGCGGTTACCCGGCGTCCCCTCTCGATATCCAGTTCCTCCCTGGACGCCCTGGTTATGTAGGCCACCAGGGGGAAGCCACATTCCAACTCCACCTTCATCAGGGCGCCCAGCTCGTGAATGCCCGTAACCCTGGCCTGCAGGCGATTGCGCGCGGATCCCACCTCCCCGGAATCCGGGAGGAGCACGACCTCCTCGGGGTGGATCATTGCCTTGACCGCCGAGCCGGGCGGCAGCTCGGACAGAGCCTCCAGCAAAGCCCCCTCGACCTCTATCCTCACCATGCCCTCCAAGTTTTCCAGCACCACTCCCTCCAGCAGGTTCTCCGCGCCCAGAAAGGCCGCCACCTTATCCGAAACCGGCTCGCCGAAGACCCGGCTGGGCTCGCCCACCTGAAGCAGTTTGCCCTCAAGGAGGACGGCCAGGCGATCTGCCACCTCCAGGACCTCGTGGTAGTCGTGGGTTACATAGATAGCGGTGACCCCCATCTCTCGCACCAGGTTGGAGATATCCTTGCGCAGGATCTTGCGGGTGGGAACGTCCAGGCTGGCCAGGGGCTCGTCCATGAGCAGAAGGCGAGGCTCCAACACCATGGCCCTGCCCAGGGTCACCTTCTGGGCCTCGCCACCTGACAGGGTCTTGGCGTCGCGGTCGGCCAGGTCCAGGAGGCAGAGCCTATCCAGCATTTCGTCCACCTTCGAGTACCTCTCCTCGGCGCCCACGCCTCGCACCTTGAGTCCGTAGGATAAGTTGGCTCGCACGCTGCGCTTGAACATCAGGGGTTCCTGGAATATCATGGCCATCTGAAGCGAGGTCTCCCTCCTCTCCACCCTGCTCATTTGCGAGAGCCTGCCTCCGTTCCAGAAGACAATATCCCCATTCGTCGGCCTCTCCAGCAGGTTGACTATGTGCAGCAAGGTGCTCTTGCCCGAGCCGTTGGGTCCCACCACGGCGAGTATCTCCCCCTCCATCACCTCCAGGCTATCGACGTCCAGGACCTTGCGTCCCTCGTAGGAATGCTCGATTCGCTCCAGGGTCAAGAAGACGCTCACGAATCCGCCTCCTTGCGGCAGCGGGACAAGATGCTCTTGGCCACCTTCATCGGCTGGCTGAGGATGCTCCCCTGCTGTATGAGCGTCATCACCCACACCAGCAGTATGGTTATACCCAGGAGGATAATCCCCAGGGCGATGGCCATTTCAGAGTTGCCGCGGCTGACCTCGAGAACCGTTGCCGTCGTGAGGGTGCGGGTATACGGCTCGCCGTTGCGCAGGAGATTCCCGCCCACCATCATGGCCGCTCCCACCTCGGATATGATGCCACCGAAACCGGCGATGACCGCGGCCATGAGTGAGAGGCGAGTCTCCCGCAGCAACGTAAGCGTGGACTTTATCTCACCAGCACCCAGGGACTTGGCCTGCAGCCGTATCTTGGGATCCTCGTTCTGCAAGGCGGCCATGGTTATGCCGGCGATGAGCGGCAGGGCCAGCACCACCTCCGCCAGGATAACGGCCATGGGGCTATAGAGCCAGTCGAGAAAGCCTAGGGGGCCACGCCTCTTGAGGAAGAGGTAGACAAAGAGGCCCACCACTACCGGCGGCAATCCCATTCCCGCGTTTACAAGGGTGATAAGAAGCTTGCGGCCGCGGAAGCGGTAAAGGGCCAGGGCGGAGCCCAGCGGTATGCCGAAGATCATGCCCACGGCGGTGGCGATGGCGCAGACGTAAAGGGTAAACAAGGTGATCTTCATCACGTAGGGATCGAGATGGATAATGAGCTTGAAGGCCTCGACGAAACCGTCCCATATCTCACCCATTTTCCGGATCACCTCCATAGGGAAAGCGCGACGCCAAGCGACAGTCCCTCGGCACCGGGCCGAGGGCCTGCCTACCAGGATACTCTATTACATGCGTCTAGAGGGTGTCAGGATAGAAGAGCTGCTGGCCGAAACGTTCCACGCCGAACTCCAGCAGAAATTCCTGGGCCTCGGTGCCGGTCACGAAATCGGAGAAGGCCTCGGCGCCGTCGCTGTTGACGTCCGGCCATTTCTCCGGGTTGACCTCCATGACATGATAATAATTATTGAGGATTTCGTCGTCCTCGAAAAGTATCTCCAATTCGATATCGTCGCTTAGATTGAGGTAGGTGGCACGGTCGGAAAGCGTGTAGGCTCCCTCCTCGGAGGCGATACGCAGTGTATCCCCCATGCCCTTGCCGCTCTCCACGTACCATTCCCCACTGGGCTCTACGCCGGCCTCCTCCCATATCGTCAGCTCTTTCTTATGGGTGCCCGAATCGTCGCCGCGGGATATGAAAGTGGCCTGGGCACCGGCGATACGCTTGAAGGCATCCGCGGCCGAATCCGCATCCTTTATTCCCGCCGGGTCCGAGGCCGGACCAACGATTATGAAATCGTTATGCATGACCGCCTTGCGGTTGATGGCGTATCCCTCCTCCACCATCTCCTCCTCGGCGGCGGGGCTGTGCACCAGCATAACGTCGCACTCGCCTTCCCGGCCCATCTCCATGGCCTTACCGCTGCCCACAGCGATGACCTCCACCGTATAGGGATACTCTTCCTCGAACATGGGCACCCATGCATCCAGGAGTCCCGAGTCCTGGGTACTGGTAGTGGTGGCCAGAATAAGATCCGTCCTCTCGGCTTCGGTCGGCTCCGCCTCATTTTCTCCGCATCCCAGGGCGCCGACCAGAAGGGCCGCCAACACGGCGACTACGATCAGGGTCATCCAGGTCTTCCTGGCTCTCATGGCTTCTCCTTTCTCGCTTTCATTCCTCAATTTTCGGCCCACCGTCAATAAGTCCGGAGGGGATGATCTAAGCTCTTAAAAAAACCCGCCGGAGGCGGGCATCAGGGTGCTGTCGCCACCTCCTTTCCAAACACGGGAGGCAAGGGGATTTCTCCCCTCACCCTTGAGGCTCATATCCATAGCTCCAGGCTTTAGGAACAGAGCTCGGAGGTATCGGTTCGATATGCGGTTGTCAAGTTGTGCCTCCGGATACCCGCCCGGTCCTGCTGCGCCTGCCGCTTTCACCCGTACGGCCGCTCCGGGCAGGGCCTCCCGATACGCGGCGGATCCGCCTCAGAAGCAGCCCAGGGAGCACTTGCTGATCTTCAGGTTCAACACGTTGGCCGCCTTGCCCACCTCTATAGGGGGTACTCCCAGCTCCTTTGCCAGTCTCAACGCCACGGCGCAGGAGATGCGCCCCTCCTCGGCCTTGGCTTTCACGGCCTCCAGAACCTTCTCGTCCGCCTCTATCCGCATATGCTCACCTCCCAATCTTCCCGTTACCCGGGAGAGCACGATGTTCAAGGCCGCCTCCCTTCCCAGCTCGCTCACCACCACCGCCTTGGCATCGGGATTTCTCCTCTTGATCTCCCTCTCCAGCTCCAGTATCCGTCCGCCGTCCAGACGCTCGCTGCCGTTTATCACCACGGTGTGCGCCTTGGCGATAGCGTTGTTGGCCGAGGGCTTGAAATCCTCGAAGGTGGGGCCCATGATGAATATGGCGTAGTCGGGTTCCAGGTGCTCCAGCACGCTGTTCCCCTCCACTATCACCGCCGGCGCCTCCAGGCGCTCGAGGACCACCCCCAGGTGCTCGGGCAGGTTCTCAGCGGTGGTGCGGATCCAGAATACCGGTCGTGCTCCCGCCCGCAGAAGCCTGGCGGTGTCGGTATCGGAACCGGCGAGCTCTCCCGTCTCCTCCAATACCGCCTCACCCTCGGGCTTCTCCCCGTGTACGGATACCTTTATGCCCGCGCATCCGCGGCAGTGGCCGGCGAGGTAGGCGGCAAGGGAACTCTTGCCGATATCCTTGTTGGCACCGGAAATGGTGATCACCCTGGGCGGGATTCCGGAAAAAAGCCCGCCCGGAGAGGACGAGCCTGTTGTTTCGGTCATTCCATCTCCTTTCCAAACACGGGAGGCCCGGGCGTTTCCACCCTGGCCCTATCGGTCCATAGCCTTAGCTCCGCTTTAGGCGTCTGGACTCGGAGAGCCGGTCCTGTTCAAGACCAGACGTAGGAATTATACCAAATAAAGAGGATGATCCTCCACCGCAAGGGTCCGCTCTTGAGAATAAAATATAATCCGCCTAAAAACCCGCGCGAATCCATATCCACACAAGGGTTCCTGCATACGTGCCCGACCGGGCTGGAATCCCGCGGGGTCCGCGGATCATCTATGGTTTCTCGAGTCTGTACATCACCAGGGGAGCCGCGCAGAATATTGTTATCCCAACGAACAGGAACAGCAGGTAATTGAAATAGCTTCCCATTTCGAGTTGAGAGGGCGGCAGGAATCCGACGAAGATGCCGAAGAGGCTGGCCATAAGCCCGATTCCCGCCACGACCCACATGCCGAGGTTCCCCCCGGGTACGCGGTAGCTCCTTTTCACCTCGGGCCTCTTGTAGCGAAGCACTATCGCCGACGAAAAAAGGGAAACATACATCATGAGATACAGCTGGGCGCTGAGGGCGGTGAGCAGCCAGAAAGAGGCGTTGATGTTCGGCATGAAGAGGAAGGGCGCCAGACAGAACGCGTATACGGCTCCCTGAAGTGCGAACAACGAGACCGGCATGCCATACTTATTGGCGTGCTTGAATACCGCGGGCATATACCCGTCCTCGGCGGCCTTCAGGAGACCCTCGTTCGGTCCGGCCACCCAGGTGCTCACCCTCACGATAGGCCCTATGAATATCACGACCGCCAGAACGGGTATCAACCATTCGAGGTGAGCCTGTTTCAGGAATGCCTCGAAGGCCTGCATTATCCCGGCCACGAGACTCAGATCCTTTTGCGGTATGACCACCGCGATGGCCAGGGAGCCCAGCAGCAGGATGGCGATGATCAATATCCCCGAGAGCAGTATGGCTACGGGGTAATCCCTCCGCGGGTTCCTAACCTTGTTGGCGAAGACGGCGGACATCTCCAGTCCCGCCATCCCCAGAAACACTCCCACCAGCAACACCATATTCTTCAAATCGAAGAACTCCAGGGATATCAGGTTCTCCGTGAGACTTATCTGGGAGGGATTTCCTTTGAGGAGCCACGAGGTACAGAAAACCAGTATGAAGATGAAAGGTATGAATATGGCGATTATCACGCCCGCGGAGCTTATCAGTCCGGAGGTCTTCAGCCCGAACAGGTTCACGGCTATGCAGAAAGCGAAGGCGACCACTATCACCACCAATATATAATACTTGTTCGAGGCCAGATCCGGATTGAACGCATACGACAGCGTGCCCGCGGCAAAGGCCAGCTCGGCGGGAAACCAGATAACGTTCTGAACCCATTGCAGCCAGATGGACAGGAAACCGACACGCGGGTTGTAAGCCTCCCTGGTCCAAACGAATACCCCTCCCCCCTCTTGCGACCATCCCGTGGCCAGTTCGGCCGAGACCAGGGCCACTGGTATGAAGAAGACCAGGGCGGACAGCAGAACCATGAAGATCGCCTTGTTGCCGTATTCAGCGATGAGGGGCAGGTTTCTCAAGCCGATTATCGCCGCGATGTTTATCATCACCAGAGTGAAAATACCGATCTTCGGCCGCTTCCTGAAATCCTTCAGATCGGTATCGAGTCTACTGACGATATCCTTGAAAACCGGCACCGGACTGCACCTCACAGTCTCCCGTGCGGGAGTACCCCGCATCAAGATCCCGCTGCCGACATCCTACCACAGCCCACGCGGCTATCTCCCGGGGGATGAATTCCCACGGCCGGATCCCGGGTCCGGGCCCGAAGCCGGGGCCGGCGTGACACCTACGGGATTGGGGGCGGGAGATGATTCCCCCATACGCCGGCCGATCTCCTCGCGGCGATGAAGAGGGCTCCGGAAGGGCACTGCCGGATACAGGCACGGCACATCTCGCAGGCGTCGGGATCGACCGTCGTGGATTTGCGTAGCTCCTAGCCCATGCGGAAAACCCCGCGCGGGCAGACATCGTAACAGCTTCCGCCGCCTATGCACTTCTCCTGCTTCAGATCTGGCCGCTCCATGGGATGGATCGTGATTGTGCCTAACCTCCCTAAGCCCAACTTGTACAATATCAACAGGGGTTCGTCCTTCAGCATCCCGGTTATACCTCCGAAATCCATCCCCAGGACGAAGGAGATGCCCATGCTGGCCATGATGCCCCTCCACGCGTTGCCTTCCCCCTCCGGCCTCATACGGTAAAGAGCCGTCAGGGCCGCGCCGAAGAGAGCGCCGTTGCAGAGCGCCTTGGTCCATCCGTACCTGGTCGACAGGCGGCTGAAGAATACGTAATCCGTCAGGGTCATAACCAGAAAAGCGCCGTGAACCGTGCCAGGTCCTTACGCCTCCACGCGGCCAGCGGGACGGCGGCGGTGATATAAAGCCCTCTCGGGCGCCCCTCGTGGCCTGGTTTCGGCCGCCGCCAGCAGCAGCCCTCCTTCCGTGAGGACGCGATGACACTCCTCCACTGCGAAAAACGCTCGTCCCGCGAGAGTTCGCTGAATACCAGAGTGCTGACCACCAGGTCGAAGGATCACTCCTTGAAATGCTCGTCCATCTCCAGGACGCCCAGGCGGATGAACTCCACCGCATCGGACACCCCCCGTTCCTCGGCCTTTTCCCGCACTATGGAAATCATGTCCTGCGAGATATCCATACCCACTACACGTGCCCCTTTTCGCGCGGCCTTCACGGCTAGAGTACCTGTACCGCAGCCAACGTCCAGTACGTTCATTCCCCTCTCGATATACCTGGAAACGATATCGTCGAGGTCTTACCCACACGTCCAAGAGACATGAGGTTAGTACCCACGTCATATCGGCGAGGCGACGACTCCAGGATCTTCATGTAGATATAGCCGAACATATCCCATTCCTCCCGTTGACCGGCGGCCGGTTCGTCGATATCCAGGAACGGCATCCGGCATGTCCGAAATCCGGCGGAGTCATACCCGGAGGGCGGCAGCCGGGTCCCGCAACCACCACCATTGCGGGGCGGAAGACGGTCCGGCTCTGACTTATAACCCTTATTTAGCTATAATCGTTTTAAGGGGGTAGATCATTAACCATTGCAGGTGGGATACAGCTCCGGATTAAATGGGCTGGCGGAAAAACTACCAAGGCTTGCAGCCACGGGGCAATCCCGTGGTTCCGGGCGAAGAAGAAGGCCGAGCGTATACACACGGCGACATGAACCGGCGACGATCGCAGCGAGGAAGGCCTGATCGAGCATGGGGACTGGCGAGGACTGGAATAACTCCGAGGAGTGGCTCCTGGAGGAACTGCGGGAGCTGAAGCGGTGTAATGCCGGGTTGGAGGCCGCGGGTACGGAGCTGTTGCGCGTGAAAAAAGCCCTGGAGCAGGGGGCGGAACCCCTCAAGACGCTGCTGAAGAATTCCCTGGATATATTGGGCATGCTGGACGCCCGAGGCATCATAACTTATGTAAACCCTTCCGCCGAGAGGATAACCGGCTACGACCCGGAGGAGTTAACCGATAAGTACTTTTTCGACTTCATCCATCCCGACGATGTCCGGGGGTTGCTCGAGGATTTCCAGACCGGTATAAAGACGCCCGGATTGACCCAGAAGAGGGAGTTCCGCTACCGTCATAAGGACGGTTCATGGCACTACCTCGAGGCCAACGGCTATAACTTCGTAGAGGACCCCGTCGTGGGAGGGGTGGTATTCACCGGCAGGGATACCACAGAACAACACCGGATGGAACGGGCCCTGAGGGCCAGTGAGCACAGGTACCGAGCCCTCGTCGAGAGCCAAGCGGTAGGGATAAGCGAGGTGGACAGGCAGAAGCGCTTCATCTACGCCAACCGTGCCGCCCACGAGATATTCGGCGTACCCCGGGGCGAGCTCATCGGTCGCAGCCTGGAGGAATTCACTGACCGGGACAACTTCTCCATTATCCGCAAGCAGACGTTGTCCCACGAGGCGGGGATGCGGAGCACCTACGATATCGAGATAAAGCGCCCGGACGGGGAGAGGCGCATACTTCGCGTCACGGCCGCGCCCAGGATGGATGACGAAGGCCGCTTCATCGCGTCCCTGGCAGTGCTCTCGGACCTCACCGAGAGCAAATCCATGCAGGATGAGCTTCAGGAATCGGAGGAGAGGTACCGTCTCATATACGACCACACCGGAGACGCCATCTTCACCTTCGACCTTGAGCTGAGGCTGTTGGGTATGAACAGGCGGGCCAGCGAACTCATGGGCTACAGCGAGGAAGAGCTGGTGGGCCACAATATCCTGGAACTGGGGATACTGGACAAAGAGGAACTGGAGAAGGCCTCGGGCAATATCCGTAGGATGCTGTCAGGCCAGGTAATGAAGGACGAGTTCAGATTCATTAAGCGCGATGGAACCGTCATCTACGGCGAGGGCATCGGCGCTCCCCTGTACAATAGCAAGGGGGAGATCACGACCATCATCAACATCGTGCGCGAGATAACCGCGCGCAAGCGATCCGAGGAGATGCTGCGGCAGAGAGGGGCGTATTACAAGTCGCTCTTAAGCAACTCCGGGGAGATGATCGTCGTCCTCGACGCTGACTTGAGCTTCCGCTGGGGAAGCCGTTCGGCGAATCGCATAACCGGCTATGGACCCGAGGATATATATGGAAAAGTAATACTGAATTTCATACACACCGACGATATAGGGAAGGTGCGGGAACTCACGAAACTGATTATGGAGGATCCGGGCGTCCCCAAATCCGTCGAGTGCCGTTTCAGGCACAAGGACGGTTCGTATCACTTTCACGAAGCCCTGGTCAACAACCTCCTGGACGAACCCGCCGTACAGGGCATCATCCTCAACTCTCGCGACGTCACCGAACGTAAGATCATGGAGGAGCAGATACTGGCGCGCAACCGCGAGTTGGATACCTTCGCCTACACCATCTCGCACGACCTACGCACCCCCCTCTCACTCATGGAGGGATATACCCAGCTCCTGCAGGACTGTGACGCCAGCGACGAAGACAGGGCGCGTTACATGCAGGGCATATTGCATGCGTCCCGGCGCATGGACGAGCTTACCTCCTCCCTGCTCGATTACGCCCAGGCCGGGAGGCCGGAGGGTGAGGTCTCCCGCATAGCTCCTGTCTCGATAATCAAAGAGATCGTCATGGAGCACGCCGAGGCCATCGAATCACGGGGCCTGGAGGTGGTGGTGGATGAAGAGCTACCCGCCGTCATGGCCGATCCCCTGAGAATGAGGCAGGTCTTCTCCAACCTGCTGAACAATGCCGTCAAGTATACGGTAGACAAACAGCGCCCCAGGATAGAGGTGGGGGCGGAGAGCGCGGGTGGGGTGGTCACCTTTTATGTGCGCGACAACGGCGTTGGTATAGAGCCCGATGTGAGAGAGGAGATCTTCGAGCCCTTCAAGCGGTTTATCGACTCCGACTCCCCCGGCTTGGGCATAGGGCTATCCACGGTAAAGCAGGCAGTGGAGGGGTGGGGTGGTAAAATATGGGTGGTTTCCAGCCCCGGCCGGGGCTCGTCCTTCTTCTTCACGGCTCCGGAGGCGGAGAACTGAGGCCGGTCGCCGCCTAGCTTTCCAGCCTCAGGCGGGTACGGGATATCATCTCCTCCTTGGTCGCCTCCGGCAGGTCATCGAAATAAGCGCAGTAGCCCGCCACCCTTACCACCAGGCCGGGATACCTGCCGGGATGGCGCAGGGCGTCCTCCAGAACCTCTGGGTCGACCACGTTGAACTGCATCTGCATTCCGCCCTGGGTGAAGAAACCCCGCATCAACGCCACGAAGATATCCAGCCCTTTATCGCCGTCGAGGTTCCAGGGATCGAAACGCAGGTTGAGCGCGCACCCGTTGGGCATCAGCCTGGAATCGACGCGAGCTACCGACTGCAGCATGGCCGTGGGCCCCAGACGGTCGCAGCCGTTGGCTGGACCCAGGCTGGATGCCAGGGGTTGGCCCGCCTTTCTCCCGCTGGGAAGCGCCCCTACCCTCTTGCCGAAAGCCACGTGGCAGGTCACAGAGTAGAACCCGGGCACGTAGGGGCCGCCCCGCGTATTGTGGTGCCCGGAAAGGGCTTGGTGGAAGATATGAGCCGCCAGGTCGGCATACTCGTCCACCAATTCAATATCGTTGCCGTACTTGGAGGCGTTGACCAGCTCGGCCCGGATCCCCGGGAATCCCTCGAAATCGGCGCGCAGGGCATCCAGGACCTGCCGTATGGATAACTTTTTATCGCGGAATACAACCTCGTCCAGGGAAGCCAGGGAATCGGCGACGTCGGCCAGCCCCACACCCTGAACGCCGCTGGAATTGAACCTCGCTCCCCCCGCCGTGAGGTCGCGCCCCTTCTCCAGGCATCCCTCGATCAGCATGGAGGAAAGAGGCGTGGGATGATAATCGCGGTTGCCCGTCTCCACCACCTGGAAATCGTTTACCATTCGGGCCACCATGAAATCCACCTGGGCGCTAAAGGCCTCGATCACATCGTCCATGCCGCGAAACGAAGACGGCTCGGGGGTGGCGGCTCCCACTCTTCCGCGGTGACCGATGCGGCGCCCGCTGTTCAAGGCCAGCTCCAGGCACATGGGCAGACTGAAAAGCCCGGCGTCGGTGGATAGAAAGCTGTTGCCCGGCAGCGCGAGCTCTACGCACCCCACCACACCGTAATTGCGCGCCTCCCACAGGGGATAGCCGTGGTAGACCAGCGAGGATACGGCGGCCTCATCGCTGAAAACCGCCGGAACCCCGTTGCCCTTCCTCGCCACCTCCGCCAGGCGGCGCAGGTATTTCTCCGGAGAGCCGGCATGGACCCTAGCCTGGTAATTGGGATCGCGCAACCCCGATTCCTCCATAACGTCCAGGAAGATATAGGTCAGCTCGTTAACGGCATCCTCGCCGTCCCGGTCCATACCGCCCACGATAGCCGCCTGCACCACCAGGTAGCCGCCGTGGTACTGGCTTATCCTCTGAGACAGCAGGAACACATGCTCGGTGGCCTTGGCGGTGAAGCTGAGCAGAAGATCCATAGCTTGTTCGCGCGTAAGTCGACCTTTATCCATATCCCCGTGGTAGTAGGGGTAGAGGTACTGATCGACCCTACCGAAGGAAACGGCCGAGTTGAGGCTTTCCAGGCACACCGCCAGGTGGGTCAACCACAGGGACTGCAACGCCTCCTGAAAGCTCTCAGCCGGCCCGGCGGGGACCTTGCGGCATACGCGCGCTATCTCCTCCAGCTCCCTCCTGCGCTCCTCTTCCCTCTCCCGGGAGGCCAGCCTCTCCGCCTCATCGGCCAGGCGCCGCGAAAAGGCCACCAGTCCCTCACAGGTAATGCTTACCGCATCGTAAATATCGCCATCCCTCCCCCGGATTGACTCCAGGTATCCCTCGACACCCAACCTGATCATCCTGCCGTAGTCGGGGAGGAAGTGGCCGATTCCGCCAGCCTCGTTGATGAGGTAATAGGCGGGATTCAACTGATCCATGACATAGCGCAGGCGGTGTCTCCAGCTCTTGAAGGCGCGCACGTTCATGTTGCGGGTGAGCCAGTAGGGGATGACCCGGAAGATCATCTTGAGTCTGTCCGGCCAGGACATCCTGAGCGGCGTCGTCTTGCGCCTATCGATCCACAGCAGGTCCTCGCACATGAAGACGCCGGCCAACTCCGGCTGGGTGATGGCCGAGATGCGTCTGGTCCCCACGTTGCCCACGATAAGTTCATCGGGATATATGCGGACGGATTTATGGTTCAATATATAGCGCAGGGCCTTGGCCTTGCGCACGATCATAGGGTCGGAGGGATTATCGTGCCGCTTAAAGAACTTCGTGACCAGCAGGGCTCTCTCCGGACACATGTAGACCGGGGTTGAGAGCAGCTCGTCCTTGATACGCTGGAAGCGACGACTCGTATGCTCCGTAATCCGCTTATCAGACATTCACCCGCACCTCGCATAGATTATATCAGAAGTCCGGGGACCGGACTTTGATGCTCATATCAAGCCTGGCCCGCATGGGGACGATTATGGTAAAGACAGCTTAAGCTGGATTAAAGCGGTGGGAAGGTAATGGAAGAAAGCAGTCCGGATATATCCCAGATCCTCAAGAGCGCCTCGAGGAGGCTGTTTGTCGAGGCCATGCTCTCAGCGGTAACCCTTCCCTTGCTGGTCCTGCTCTTGTTCTCCCTGACAATATTCAGATTCAGCTCCCGTCAATACCTTTTCTTCCTGGCCGCCATGGCGGTGGTGGTTGTCCCCATGTTCATCATCATAGCGCTGCTTTACTATTACATGCAGCGGCGTTGCCTGCGGTACCTGCTTTCATGGTACCGGGAGGATAGAAATCCCGGTTCGCGGGAGGATCGAGCCAAGGCGCTGCGCCTCCAGAGACAGATCTCCAACTTAAGCTACTGGCATGGTCTGCTGGTGGGTATGGGGATATTCCTGAGCATCGCCATCGGCATGCTGGCCTTCGGGGGTCTCGCGGATTTCTCCCTCTCGAGCTCCCTTTATTATATAATCCTGGGGCTGCTCCTGGCCCTAACGGATTTCCTGATCACCGTCTTTATCTCCCAGAGGGAGATGAGAAAGGTCATGGAGAGGTTCCTGACCGACTGCCGGGATTTCGGCTATAGTACCGGGATGAGCATCGGCAAGCGTATGGCCGCCTTCTCCGCCACCCTGCTCCTCCTGACACTGGGAATAACCTGGTTGGCCTCCACATACGAGGCGGGAAGCCTGCTGCGTGAGGAGCAGGAGATGAGGGGAGTGGACAACGTGCGGCTCCTGGCCCTGGAGCTGGACGATATCATCGATGGCGGCGGCTCCTCGCGGGAGCTGGAGGAAGCGGTGGATAAGCTTTCGCTCTCCGGCTCAGAGAGCCTGGCGGTCCTGGACACCGCGGGTTCCATCGTCTATGAGCGCCGATCTCCGGAGATAGGGGAAGCGGCATGGGGGGATTTGCTGGAGACGGCGGCGGCAAAGGGCGAAGAGGTCTACAGCGGCTTCGAGCAGGCGGAGGGCAAAGACTATCTCCTGACCGGTGCCGTCATAGACGGCGAAGGCTGGACCGTCATACGGGCGGACATCACCGACGCCAACACCAGGGCGCTCGCGCGCTTCAGCCCCACCATGATCCTGCTTCTGCTGATAGGGGCGATGACGGCTGCCTTCCTGACCCTGCTCATGACCCACAACATCGCCGACCCCATGAAACGCCTGATAAAGACTTGCCGCAGGGTGGGCACGGGGGATCTCGCCGTGGAGATACCCGTCGACTCGCTGGACGAGATCGGAGAGCTATCCTCATCCTACTCCGAGATGCTCGAATCGCTGAAAGGTATCAGCACGGGCTTGTCGGAAACCTCCTCAGAGGTGAGCGAGGAAGCCGATAATATCGCCGCCGTATCCGAGAACCTGATGGGGGCTATCGAGGAACTCAATGCCCTGGTGCAGGAGCTGTCAGGGCAGATAACCGGCGAGGTGGATCAGATCCGGAATGTGGAGGAGACGATGCAGGGCGTGGTGGATACCATATCCATCGCCCATTCCCAGGCCAGCCGCAGTTCCGAGATAAGCGTGGACGCGGAGAGGCTGGTCGGCGAGGGCCGGGAACACGCCAGGGAGTCGGTACGGAAGATCAACGAATTCAAGGACGTTCTGGACCAGTCAATGCAGGCCATTCTCTCCCTGGGGGAAAGCTCCCAGAAGATCGGCAGCATCGTGGACATTATTGGCCGTATCGCGGACCAGACCAACCTACTGGCCTTGAACGCGGCCATCGAGGCGGCCAGGGTTCCGGAATATGGAAAGGGGTTCTCGGTTGTCGCCGAGGAGGTGAAGAAGCTGGCTCAGGAGGCCGCCGGCTCCGCCCAGAGGATCAACGACCTGGTGTTGGTCATCCAGGAAGACGCCCAGACCGCCATCAGCCTTATGGAAAAGGGAACCATGGGGATGTATATGGGCGTGGAGACGGTGGACCGCACCGACCAGTCCCTGACCTCCATAGCGGAGATAGTGGGACAGATGTCTCGAATGGCGGCGGCGATCGCCGAGGCCTCCTCCAGGGAGATAGAGGGAAGCGAGCGGTTGGCGGATTCCCTCAAGGACATGAAGGGCCAGGTGGAAAGCAACGCGGCCTCCTACCAGGAGATAGGCGCCTCCACCGAACAGCAGACGCAGGCCACTGTGGAATTGACCAGCACGGCAGAGCAACTCGTGGAGATAGCCCACAGGCTTATCGAGATGGTGAAGCATTTCAAGACCTCTTGAGGATCCAGCGTGGAATCGGGCCAAACACCATGCGGCCGCTGTTATCGATACCCGTACCTCGACGGCTATCGACTCGTGCCGGGCGGCTCCGGTATAAGTCACGGCACACGCTACCCCGGCCAACTGGATACGATTCCGGTCCCTCCGCGTTTCACCGGCTCGCTGGAAATACCAAGCATCCGAAACGCAGGCACCTCGCTTCCCGCCCGTCTCCTCAGGAAGCTGTAATCCACACGAGCGGCGGGTATATCTGCACGGTCACGGGGATGTTAAACTTATCGACATGCGAGGCGAGGATTCAGGACGAGAGAAAGTGCCAGCCCTGAGAAGGTTATATCTGCCGGTCATCCTGGTTGCGCTCGCCATGCTTCTCTACGGATGCGGGAAGGGAAGAGCCGTGTCAACGCCCTCACAGGCCCTTCTGGGATACTGGAAAGCGGCCGATTCCCGAGGTGCCTCCATGAGCATTTTTTTCAGCCCGGACACCGCCACTTACCTCTCAGCCGTGAACGGCGAAAGCATCGCTTTGCGATACGAGATCGTCGAGGAAAACTCCGATGAATTCTGGATAAGGATAAGGTACCTGGCCAGGGGCGACAAAGGTGCCGATGGCGAGCCCTTTATCATTAAATTTACCGATGACCGAAAGGGCTTTTCCCCGCATCCATCCAGCGCGCCCGAGGTGCTGCAATACGTCTACGTCAACGACCGCCAGTTCCCCGAAGAACTCCCCTAAAGACCGTACGACATCTAATTCCGGACAGATTAAGCCGTGTCGTCATACGTGGAACACAAACCCCGCATCATATCCGTCGCCTCGCACATAAGTCGGGAGACATGCATCTGGGAGACCTCCAGCTCCCGCGCTATCATAGCCTGGGTCCAGCCGCGCTTGAGGCGTAATTCCATTACGTCGCGGTGACGCCGGGGGAGCCTGCGCAAGGCTTTGTTCACAACCAACTCCCTCTCCACCTCCTCGAAGGCGGGGTCCTGGGAGCCGATAAAGAAGCTCAGGGAAACGTCGTCCCCCTCCTCGCCCCAGGTGCTGTCCAGGGAAAACACGCAGGAGTTATGTTGCGCCGCCAGGGTCTCGATGATATCCTCTTCCCCCACCCCCAGGTAGGAAGCCAGTTCCTCAATTCCGGGCTCCCGGCCCCCTCCCTCCCACAGATGCCTGGTGGCCGTGGTGATACGCTGCCTCATATCTCGGAGGGGTCGGGGAAGCCGGATGATCTCCAGGTGATCGCGGTAATGCTTCTTAAGCTCTCCCTCCACGGTGGGATAAGCGAAGGTGATGAACGAGATGCCCCTCTCCGGATCGAAACGCCGCATGGCCTTCGTCAGCCCCAGGGCCGCCAGCTGGTAGGCGTCCTCGTAGGGAAGGCGGTCGGAGTGATAACGGTGGGCGAAGCTGTGGAGAAGGTCCTCGTAGCGCGAGAAGAAGCTCTCCTTGGCCTCGGAGTCATCTCCCTTCTGGATGCGTTCCAGGAGTTCCGCCTCTACCTCGGAAAGGCCTTTTCTGCTCATTTTTTGCCCGGATTCTCTCCTCGAACCGTTACCGTCATCTTTCATCCTCCACCCTCCTCGCTATATTTGATCATGGTCGTCCCCGCCGCCGAATCCACAACCGAACTCCCCACGTTCCAGCCGCCGACCGGCAGATCGAGAAGCCGCATATCAAGACCCTGTCCGGTCGGCGGAACACGGCTGCTGCCCTCGATTCGACGGTGGAAGGGATTCATTGCGGAGGACGGCGTTCATCGCATAAGCTGGCGGGGTAGGAAAGGCTCCTTGCTCCTCGCTCCTATCTCCTCGCGGTCCAGGCTGAACCGGCCGGAACGCCTGCAACGGGAGCAGATCAGGTCCCTCGTGGTCATCCTCATTCCACACAACGGGCACTCCCTTCCCCCTTTCACCAGGAGAACGCTTGAATGCGACTTCACCCTCACAACACCGCCTCCGCATAGAATCACATCCCAACGAAATCAAGATTATATACGCGCGGTGAAGATTTGTATCCGGGCTTCATGGTATTTTTCTGTAGGTAACCGGAGCTATGTTTTGTAAACATTTGCTTACACTGGTATGCGGGAAGGCCGCTTTGCGTTCTTACGGCCGGAAAAGGGATGTTGGAGGGACAGGATTACGTGGATCTTCCCATGGTATCCGCCTCGAACAACCCGGCCATGGGGCCTCTATTCTATCAATCCATGCTTGATGGCGTAGTGGATGAGCTCCACGTTGCTCGACATGTTCATCTTCTCCATGAGACGAAGGCGGTAGGTGCCCACCGTCTTGACGCTCAACCCCAGCTCCTCCGCGATGTCCTTGTATTTCTTACCGGAAGCTATCATACACAGTACCTGGAACTCCCGGTCGGACAATTGATCGTGTGGAGGTTTGTTCAAATCGTTTCCCACGCCGACTGCCAGCTTCTCGGCCAGGGTGGGGCTTACATACCTTCCCCCGGCTACCGCCTTCCTTATGGCCTTGACCAGTTCCTCGGCGGCGCTCTTTTTGTTGATATACCCCGCGGCTCCCGCCTTGAGAGCCCTTATGGCGTACTGGTCCTCGGGATGCATGCTGAGAATGAGTACCGGCAGCCTGGGATACACGGCCTTTATATCCTTGAGGACGTCCAGCCCGTTGCGGTCGGGCAGGGCTATATCCAGTAATACGACGTCCACGTGGCTCTCCCCGATTCGTTCCATCAACTCGGCGGCGCATTCCACATCCGCGAATACGCGTATATCCGGCTCCTCGGCCAGGACCTGCTTGAGGCCTTGCCTTACTATGGGATGGTCGTCGACTATCAAGATCTCTATCAAGACACCTCCCCTCAGGTTTCGATTATCCCTATCGACTCGCCGCTGCCGGGTACGGGCATGCGCACCCGCACCATGGTCCCCCCGCTCTCGCCAGCCTGGATGCTGACCACGCCTCCGAAGGCGTAGGCGCGCTCTTTCATCCCCAAGATCCCCAGGGAGGATGAATCGCTCAGGTCGCTCCCCGTTAGCCCTATTCCGTCGTCCTCGATCTCCATGACCAGCTCCCCGTTTTCTGCCCTCAGCCGCACGTCGACTCTCCCGGCGCCCGAATGGCGGACCACGTTGGTCAGGGCTTCCTGCGAGATTCGGAATAGACTGGTGCGAAGATCCTGGTCCAGCAGTGATTCGTCGAGGGTGGACGAAAACCCGGTCTCCACCCCCATCATGTCCTTATAAAAGCTCAGCTGCCATTCGATGGCGGCCGCCAGGCCCAGGTCGTCCAGTATCCCCGGCCTAAGCTCCAGGGAGATCTTCTGCACCGTATCGATGATGTTATCCGCGAGGTCGATCATGGCCTGCAGGCTTTCCCGGAACTCGCTTTCCTCGGGTATCTTTCGGGCGAACAGGGAAAGGTTCATCTTCAAGCCGGTCAGCTCCTGGCCCAGCTTGTCGTGGACCTCGATAGCGATACGCCGCCTTTCCTCCTCCCGCACGTAATTCTGCCGGGCGGAAAGGTCCCGGAGCCGCTCGGTTGTTACGCGCAGGTTCTCCTCTTTCCTTTTACGTTCCATTATCTCCTGCTGAAGCCGCCGGTTGAGTTCCTGCAATTCTCCGGTGCGCTCGTCCACCATATCCTCGAGCTTCTCGCGGTATCTGCGCAGGTCATCCTCAGCCCACTTGCGGGTTACGATCTTCCCCAGGCGCTCGGCGACGGCCGTGAGGAGCTCCTTCTCCTCCTGGAGAAATACATCGCCGCCGCCGCCCCGGTTCTCGAGATAGTATACCTCCACCCTTCCCACCCTTTTTCCACGCGCGTCTATATCAGAGGACAGGCCCCAGGGCGTCTCGCGGAAATCTTCGCTTTGAAAGGTGCTGTCCCCCAGGGTTATGCGCGCACTGGCTATATCCGGGTAGCGCCACGACAGCGGCATGATGGATACTATCTCGGACAGTATCTCGGGCAGGGATATGTCCCGCTTCTCCACGATGCGGGACACGCTGTAGAGGCAGTTGAGCTCCTTTACCCTCTGCTGCAGCTCGTCGGTGAAGAGCTCCAACTGCTGCTCCGCCTCCCTACGTTTCGTCAAGTCGGCTACGCAGGCGACCGCCCCCAGGTAGTGGCCTCCCTCGTCCAGGACGGGCGCCGTCTCCAGGCTTGTATATATTCTGCTGCCGTCCTTGCGGAGGAACTCGAAATCGTGCTGTTCCGCTACGCCGCTCCTGTGTCTATCCAATTTCTCCACCGCTGACTTCCTGCCCTCATCGTCCATGAAATCGAACAGGTGCCCGCCCATCATCTCGTCCACGGTATATCCCAGCATCTCCGCCATGCGACGGTTTACGAAGGTGGTACGCGCGCTCGTGTCTATGGCCCATATCCCCTCCTGGGCGCTCTCCACCAGCAGGCGGTACTTCTCCTGGCTCCTCTCGAGCTCGCGCCGGCCAGCCTCGAATTTCCTCAAGGTCTTCAATCTCAGTTCGAAGGTGGCCTCGGGCGGGGATTCTCCGGAAAATTCCTCGGGGGGTATGTAGTAGAAATTATCGTATACCTCCTCGCCCACCATCGCTATGGGGTGAGTCGTCAGCACGTCCAACAGGATATCCGGGCCGAAATGGTTGCGGTCGTACTGACACAGGGCGAGACACTTGCTCCCGGGGAAGAACGTGTTCAGCTTGGCCTCGTAATCAATGAGTCTCTCGGAGCCTGGCAGACCCCTCAAAGCCCAACTCATCTCCCCACTTACGCGCAGCGCCGCATAGCCCTCCGAGATAGCCGCGCCTGTCTCCTCCTCCAGCAAACGGATCATGCCGTCGAGGTCGAAAGCTCCCCCTTTCATGTAGGACTCATCCGAGCTGAGTATGGAGAGCTGCCCGCTTTGCAGGTAGCGATGGACGTCCAGGCCCGACCGCGCGATATAGCCCAATATCTCCTCCACGGTATGGGCATCCGCTATATATAGAACCTTCTCCCCTCTCTCCAACCCCTGGCTCAGAAAAGGGACGAGCACACCGCGGTGTTCTTCCTCGCTTCCGTAGATGCAGCAGAGGTGATCTCCCGGCTCGAGCTCGCTCAACCGCTCTATACTGGTCATATCGGTCATTTAACGCCTGCGATCCTCCTCTCCCATGATAGGGATTATGCATAAACGGTCTTACGGGTTTCTGGCTGGTTTCCTATCCCGGCCTCTTTTTCCGCGATATCCCACGGGTCATCCCCCCGAAGACGCCAGGTATTCTCTGTGCGCTACATATTATTATCTATTTTATCCCTATTGCCATTATCTGCGATAATGCAGCTCGTCGCCATGCGATGTTTCAGCAAGAACTCCCGCCTTATGGCTGCAAAGGCTTTCAGGCCCTTCGCCTGAGGGAGTGGGATATCCGGCAGCACGTGATATTCGATGGCTTACCCTCGCGTTAAAGCCGGCGGAAGCGCATCCCGTACTTTAACCCAAACCCGACCCATATGGCCGCCAGCCTGAAGAGGGTGGCCTCATCGCCGAAGCGTCCTATTATATGGATCCCCATCGGCAGACCCTCGTTGTTCCAGTGCAGGGGAACGCTGTCCGCCGGCTGACCGGTTATATTACAGATGGGGGTAAAGGGTACGAACTCCCCCGCTCGCAGCATACCGTACAGGGAATCGTCGGGGGGCGACTCGAAGCTGCCCATCGGCAACGGGGGCTCGGCTAGGGCCGGGGTCAGCACCACGTCGTAATCGGCATAGGTACGGGCTATATAGCAAGATATTCTCTGCACGGCGGTGAGTGAAACCAGGTAGTCGGAGGCGCCGTGACCCTTCCCTATACGGTACAGGGCCCAGGTAAGGGGCTCGAACCGATCCTCGGTGGCTCCCTGCCGGTGGCCAGCGCCAGGCCGTCAACGCTCCAGGCCAGGCCCGCCGACCAGAGCACAATGAAATGCGCGGTGATCACCCGGCCATCAATGTCCAGGGCCCTCTCCTCCACCTCGTGCCCCAGCTCCCGGCACAACCTCACAGCCTCATACACCGCCTCGACGCAATCATCGTGCACCGGGGACGCGGCGCGGGGATCGGTGTGGAAAGCTATGCGCAGCCTCCCCGGGTCCGCCCCCACCTCCTGCAGGAACGGCCTCACGGGTGTAGGTGCCCAGTAAGAATCTCCCAGGTCCAAGCCGGAGGTGGCGTCCAGCAGGGCGGCGCTGTCCCTGACCGAGCGGGTGACGATGTGCTCCATCACCAAGCTGCTCATAACGTCCTCCGGTCCTGGGCCCAGCGGATTGCGGGCCTGGGTGGGCTTGAGACCAAAGAGGCCGCAGCAGGAGGCGGGGATGCGTATGGACCCTCCACCGTCATTGGCGTGGGCCATGGGCACGATCCCGGCCGCCATCGCCGCCAAGGAGCCCCCGGTGGTCCTCCTCATGTTCAAGGGATTGTAGCAGGCCCCGAAGAGATGGGGCTCGGTGGTGGGCAGGATGCCGAATTCCGGGGCGTTGGTCTTGCCGGTTATTATGAGCCCCGCTCGCCGGTGCCTTCTCACCAGCTCGCCGTCCTCGCCGGATACGAAGTCCCCGGAGAAAGCGGAGCCGAAGGGCATGTGCGCCCCCTTACAGCCGGCTATCATGTCCTTTAACGGAAAGGGAAACCGCTGAAAGGCCCATCGGGGATGTCCCCGCCCGCGGCCTCGAGCGCCTCGTCATACATGGTAGTGACCACGGTGTTCAGGATGGGGTTGAGGCGCTCGATACGTTCGATGGCCGCCTCCACCAGCTCGGCTTGTGCGGTCGCGTTCATCAATGCCGTTTCGTCTATAACTGCCATAACCGATGCTCCCTTGTCCGGTACATCTATCCGGCGTCGCTCGCTTCCACATATACACTATAATCCTAATCCGCATGTCGATATGCTTTAAGCGGATCCAGGCAGATCGTCAGACCGTGAACGCCCACAGCCCCCGGGAAAAAGCCGCTTTCCGCACCTGGATCGAGGTAATAACAGTCAGCTTGGCGTATAATTGATTTTACGATTGTATCACCAATACACCCAGGAGGTCCGGTTATGATCTGTCCGCGATGTGGCAAGAATTTAACCGAAAGCAGCGAGTTCTGCACCTACTGTGGGGCGATGGTCGAACCACCCCCGGGGGGCGGGGAGCGTATTGAACAAACCCCCACTCCCCCACAGGATCAACCCCCGCCCACGGCCGGGGTAACGCCACCGTCTGGTGCTCCCCCCTCCGCCCCCAAGCCAAAGAGATCGACGCTTCCCTGGATTCTGGGAGGCATCGGCCTGGCCATAGTGGTGACGGTCGCCCTGGTGCTGATCTTCGTGGTTTTCGGTGGGGAAACGAATACCTCCGGACCGGAGCTGGTTGTGGAGAACTTCTATAAATCCCTGGAGATGAAGAACGTGGACTTGATGCTGGAGACCATGGATCCCGACTTCGTCGCGCAGATCGAGGCTCAACTGGGGCCGGATTATAGGGAATTACTCGATACCTACTTCATGCCCTTCTTCCCCGATGACCTGACCGTCGACATCACCGGGTTCGACACCAAAATGGAGGGGGACAGGGCCGAGGTGAAGATTGTGGAGGGAGCCATGTCCTACACCGACGAGTATGGGGACAAAGTAACCGAGAGCGCCTCGGAGGGCGACCTCCTTGCACTGGAGCTGGTGAAACTCGGGGATTCCTGGTATCTCTCCACCAAAACCCTCGAGGAGAATTTCAACTTCGATATAAGCCAATTGGAGGGTGTTGACGAAGGAAACGGCTATGAAGATGGCGGGGACACGATTACCCTCCCCGTGGACAACGAGGACGAGATACTCACGCTGGTTCTGGACATACCCGAGGTCATGGACTGGTTCCTGGAGGTTGAATCTCCCCAGTACGAGATAAGCGACGAGAATACCAGCTTCGTGGTGCACTTGTTCGAGTACGTGGAGGGCGGCAGTGACCTGCCGGGCCACACCGCTACCTTCGGCTGGTATGCCGTGGATAAGGAGACCGGCGAGGTCTTCGAGGTGGCGCCTTGAGGCAGTCTCCTCCGTCTCGCCAATCCCGGGGAGGATACCCGCCGAAGCGATGATGCGGATTGTTATCTCCGCCTGGCTCACACCTGGCCCGGCGCTACTCTGTCCGTTCGGCGACCAAAGCCCGTCCGCCGACCTCGCCGTTACCGGTACGCCCGTTACGGTCATCCATCGCAGGAATGGCCCACCACGTCGTGCCCGCCGTCCCATCCCGGACCGTCGTCGAAGTACATGGGCCTCTCCACCACGATGCCGGATCCCGAGGTCACCCTTACCCGAGTGGAAAGCTGGTAATCGGAGCCCGCGTCCAGGTTGACCATGACGGTGGTCCTAGTGCCACCGGGGACGCTACATTTCCTGGCGGGCAGGGCCCCAGCCTCCTGAGTATAGTAGGTGATCTCGACCTCCGCCGTGGCGTCGCCGGGGTTCTGCAGGCATAACCACTGGTTGAATCCACCACCCGTGTATCCCTCGGCCAACAGCCATTCCCCGGCGGCAGCGGGGGCCCCGATGACACAGTGGCCGCCCTGTGCACCAAGTATCTCGTAGCCGTAGTCGAAGTAGAGAGGGCGCTCGGCCAGGAAATCCGAGTCGGAGTAGAGCCTGACGGAAACGTCCTTCTCGCCCCCCACCTCATCCTCGACGAAGATGGTGTACCTGTATCCGGCGGGAACTTCGTAGGTCGTCTCCCCCACGTCCCCCTGTCCGGGCCCCAGCTGGTAGTCGGCGCCGACCACGATATCATGTGCGTTGGGATTCTGTAGGGTGATCCACTCCTCGAAACCGGATCGGGTGGTGCCCTCGGCGAAGAAATACTCCCTGGACAGCGAGGTAGCGCCTATGACGCAGTGACCCCCGCGCCAGCTGTTGCCTCCGATGCCCGAGTAGTCGAAATACATGGGCCTCTCCACCACCACCGGCTGGCCGGATTCCACCTCCAGGGAGGCCTGGAAATTCTCTCCCAGGACGTCATTGGCCTTGAAGGTCCGCCTGGAATTGGCCGGCACGAAATAGCCCGTCCGGACCTGCTCTCCCGCCTCCTGGGTCTGGAAGCGGAAGATGAGGTCGGCCTCTTCATCACCGGGATTAAGCACGCATATCCACTCGTCGAATCCGCTCCCCGTATATCCCTCGGCGAAGTACCAGTTACTGGAAGGTGCCGGCGCGCCGACCACGTCGTGCCCGCCGGGATATACGCCCTGGTAATCGAAGTACATGGGACGTTCGGCTATAAGGTCGCCATCCGACTCCAGCTTGATGGAAACCTCTTTCCCGGAGCCTGCCTCCTGGTTGACGTTGAGGGTCATGCGCGTATCGCCGGATATGGGATAATCGCGGGTAAAGGGCGTGGTGCCATCGGCGTACAGGTAGGTCACCTGGGCGGTGGCCGGACCGGCGTCCCGGTTCAGTATACAAAGCCACTCGTCGAAATCCGTGCCGGTGTATCCCTCGGCGAAATAGGATGTGCTGACCACCGCCGGCAGGGGCACCACGAAGTTGATCCCGTTGGAGGTGCCGGAGTCCGTGGTCACCGTCAGCCAGCCGGAGAGGGCGCCGGCGGGCACCCGGCACCTGATCCTGTTATCGCTCCACTCCGGGTACTGCGTCGCCCCGACCCCGCCTAAGGAGACGTATGAAGAGCCGCGCGTATCGCCGAAGTCGGACCCGTTCACGGTTACCTCGGTTCCCTCGGCCCCGCTGAGCGGCGTGACGGAAGTTATGGAGGGGGCGCCGGCTTGTCCTCCCGCGAAGCGGTTGTAGGCCACGTTGAGCAGGAGGGTGAACTCCTCGGTGGCCTTCTGGTTGCCCACGTAGTTGGGGTGGTTGTCCCCTCCGCTGGGATAGGCCAGGGTGTTGAAGCCGCCGTCGGTCTTGTGCTGGACGGCGTCGTTCCACCAGCGATGATGGTTCCCAGACTCCCAGTTTACGTCGCTGGCGTAGGCGCTCCCCCCATTAGAGGTGAGGACGTTGTAGAGATCGAAGACGAAGACGTTGTTCAGGGGGTATCCGTCCAGCCAGTCCTCCACCAGCCAATTGTTGAAGGCGCGGGCGTTGGAGGCGTAGGTGCCTTCCTGCACCGGCGGCGCCGTGACGGCTATGAAGAGCTTGTCCGGCCGGGTCTTGAAGTACTCAAGCAGGTCGATGTAAATGCCCTTAGCGTTGGCGACTGTCAGGTAGGTATCACCGCTGACACCCTTGAGGGGATTGCTTTCGATCTGGGGGACGGGAGCGTTGGGGTCGCCCTTGAGGTTGGAGTTGGGATAGCAGGACTTGAACATTATTACGGTGTTCTCGCCCCCGGGGTTATCGACAAGGCGGGAATAAGAACTGTTGCGCCCGCTCTCAGCGCATAGGGCCGAGAGATAAGTGGAGCTGCTCGGTCCCCGGAACCAGTCCCACCAGTCGCCGATATCCGTATCGCTGCCGATGACGTCCGGCCCCCAGCCGTAGTTGGTGTCGCTGACGAAATAGTTATTGTCCCTCAGGGCTAAGCCCAGACCCCCGTTGGAGTCCTCCAGCCAGTTCTCCCCGCAGGAGTGATGGATAAAGATAAGCCGGACGGGCTCGGACGGGCTGCCGGGATTATCCTGGGCCACGGCGACCTCCCCGGCGCGCGCCTCCCGGCAATCGCGGAATACCGGGACCGCCGTTATGAAGGGCACCAGCAGGACCAGCAATACCGGAATGGAAAAGGTCAATAGAATCCTCTTTATCATGCCACCTCCTCACGCTGGTGTTTAATCCTATATATCGTCATTACTATCCCTAAAGTGTAAACGGGGTTCGACCCACGATATTTCGCCGGTTGGGTGAGTGCGAGACCGCCTGGCCGGGCGCTTGTGCCGTTCCGGCCGCTGCGCGTGGCGGCACCCCAAACGGCGACCCGATCCCGGACCGCCGCCTGTCCTTCACCCCATACTCCAAGCCTATCGGGAATAGCGCAAACCATCGCCGGGGTTTATTATGCATGCGAGAGATATTGAGACAGGCGGTATGCGCCCGCCGCCAGGAAAAAGGTACAGGTTGACTACGGTGGATGAACGAAGAGTCGCCCTCCAGAGATGCGGCAGCTACCAGAGAGACGTTATCGAGGAAAGGGTGGCCCGTGCCTTCGATCTCCTGGGTGGGACCGAAGCGATAATCGGGCGGGGAGAATCGGTTTTCCTGAAGGTAAATGCCCTCAGCCCGGCCACCCCCGATAAGGCGGTTACCACCCATCCCGAGGTGGTGTGGGCAGTCATCAATCAGGTGAAGGAGGTCGCCTCCGATATCATCGTCGGGGACACCCACGTGGGGCCCCATAACAATGCCAGGCACAGGCAGGTCTACCGCAGGACCGGCCTGGCCCGGGTGGCGGAGGAAACCGGGGTTCCCCTGAGCTACGGCACGGAGGCGGTACTCAGGCCATGTCCCGGCGGCAGGATGCTGAACAACATTTCCATATGTAAGGAGATCGCGGACTGCGATCGCCTTATATCGCTCTCCAAGCTCAAGACACATCTTCTGATGAACGTCTCCGGGGCCGTGAAGAATGTCTACGGCGTGGTGCCCGGCATGACCAAGTTCACCTATCACGCCATGTTCCAGAACCAGGAGGACTTTGCAAACCTGCTGGTGGACGTGGTACTGGCGACCGCTCCCGACCTGCATCTCATGGACGCCGTGGTGGGCATGGATGGGAACGGGCCCAGGCAGGGAAAAGCCGTGGAGGTCGGGGTTATAGCGGCCAGCAGAGATCCCTTCGCCCTGGACGCCCTGATGACGGAATTGGTGGGACTGGACACCAGGTTGAACCTGCCGCTCAAGGCAGCCTGGAAGAGGGGACTCTGCGACTGCGACCCGAACCAAATCGAGGTCGTCGGTGATGAACCCGGCACCTCTCTGCCACGCGGTTTCAGGCTGCCAACCGACCGCAGCATCATCGCCTACTTTCCCTCTTTCTTCATGCGTATATACGGCCGCAGGATGTCCTTTCGCCCCCACCCCAACACCGAGCTATGTACCGGTTGCGGCAAATGCGCCGATATCTGCCCCGTGAGCGCTGTTTCCATTAAAAACGGAACGGCGGTTATAGACTCCAGGAAGTGCATCAGGTGTTACTGCTGCGACGAGGCCTGCGAGTACGACGCTATGGACCTCAGAAGACCCTGGCTGATGCGCCTTTTCCGCCAGGGAGATTAGGCCGGGGCTCCTTGTGATTTCCCATGCGTCGGGCATAAGCGCCTTCACGGGAGCGAGGATTCTTCCCGGACGGTTACCACGATAGTAATGGTTCCATGGAGGACGATAGCACTCTCCGATAAGCCGGTTCGACTCGTACACAGGTTTAGAAAGGCAAGCTTACGCTAGGTTTTAAATGTTATCTCCGAGCCCTCGCACCTAATGCTTCGCTACGGGACATGGGCCGATAGGGTGCAGGGGGGAACGCCTGCGCCTCCCGTGTTTGGAATGGAGAGCGGAACCATGACCGAAAGCCTACTGGAAAAAGCACCAGAGAAGGAGAAGGCCTTCAGCATCAGGAATCCCGCGATTTTCCCTCTATTTCGACGAAGGCCATGGTATACCCCCTCCACTTTCGGGTATATTCTCGGTAATATAATTCGTCTGGTTGACACCGAGGGCATCGCCTGTTAGACAAAATATACTAAACGTTAAGTAAACTACTTTCCAGGTCACTTCGCACTACATATACAGGGCAGGTAGGCAGCGTTTCGTCCATGGAGAATTAGAGTCAGTAGAGTGCATCTCCGGGGATTCAATTTATTGCGCATCAAGGGTATGCGCCATGTAAGGGGCGGTTTTAAAACCACGAAGGGAATCGAGAACATGGAGGAGAGAATCTGACATAAGCCCTATGCCGAGGGAGTGCCGTGGAGCCTGGATTACGACGAATCCACCGTATCCGAGGGATTGGCGAAGTCGGCGCGGTACTTTTCAAACAAGGCGGCCTTCAATTGCATGGGCAACAGGATGACCTACAGTGAGGTCGACGGGCTGGTAAACCATTTCGCCCGGGCGCTCATGGACCTGGGGGTGGATAAGGACGACAAGGTGGCCACCATCATGCCCAACATCCCCCAGATGATAATCGCCAATATGGCCGCGTTCAGGATCGAGGCGGTGGTGGTCCTCAACAACCCCCTGTACATGGAGAGGGAGCTGCAATACCAGTTAGACGACTCCGACTCCAAGGTGGCCATAACCCTGACCCTGCTGGTGCCGCGAATACGCAAAATCATGTCCGGAACCGAACTGGAGAAGGTGGTGGGATGCCACATCAACACCTACCTTCCCTTCCCCAAGAAGCAACTCTTCCCTTACGTGCGTAAGGAGATATACAAGAAGATCGAATCCGCCCCCAACGCCTACGAGTTCAAGGACCTGATCAAGAAATATCCCGCCGATCCCGTGGAGGACAGGGGCGAGTGGGAGGAGCTCTCCACCATTATCTACACCGGCGGCACCACCAGGTTGAACAAGGGAGTGATGCTCGGCCACAAGGGCATCAGCTGCAACGTGCGGCAATTCGCGGCCTGGTTCTCGGACTTGAGCCGGGGGGTTATTCCCTGATAGGCACCTTCCCCGTCTTCCATGCCACCGGCTTCACCGCTTGCCAGGACCTCTTCTGCTGGCAGGGATGAGAACATGTCATGATACCCCGACCCGAGCCTCAGAGTATCATCGAGCTTTTAAAGAAATATAAACCGGACTTTCTGCCCGGTGTACCGACCATCTTCGTGGGTCTGCTTGCCGACCCGGAGTTCAGGGAAATTGACCTCTCCTTCATCCAAGGCTTCTTCTCCGAAGCCGCGCCCCTGGCCGCGGATACCATACGCGATTTGAAGGACCTCACCGGGGCCACCATCCTGGAGGTATACGGCCAGACCGAGACCGCTCCTATCGTCACTGTAACCCCCTGGGGAGGCGAGATAAAGCCGGGCACGGTGGGCATCCCCGTCCCGGACACGGACATCAAGATAGTAGACGTTGAGAGCGGCGAGCAGGAGTTCCCCGCCGGAGAGATAGGGGAGATAACCGTCTACGGCCCCCAGAACATGATAGGGTACTACAAGAAACCGGAGCAGAACCGGGAGGCGCTCCGCGACGGATGGGTCTTCACCAGCGATTTAGGCTTCTTCGATGAGGACGTCTACCTGTCCGTCGTGGACCGAAAAAATGATCTTATCATCGCCGTCGGCTACAACGTCTACCCGGTGGAGATCGATAATATACTGTTCGATCGCCCCAAGATACTGGAGGCTTGCTGCATAGGCACCCACGACCAGTACCGTGGCGAGACGGTCAAGGCGTTCATGGTCCTCAAGGAGGGAGAGACCCTCACCGAGGAGGAGATCATCGTCTACTGCAAGGAGAACCTTGCCGCTTACAAGGTGCCCAAGCATATAGAGCTCGTCGAGGAACTCCCCAAAAGCGTGGTTGGGAAGATACTGCGCCGGGAGCTGCGCGACCTGGAGATGAATAATACATAGGAACAGTGTATGCGAGCAAGGACTATCTTCCCTACGTACACGTACCAGGCCCGGACATTCCGCTGTCGCTTTCGCGCTGCATGCGTCGATCGTCTGTGGTTATTCGCAGACTACTCGTATTTATCGACTAGTTTTGAGGCTATGATGCCCGAGGCGATGGTGGTCGGCACGCCGCCGCCGGGATGGGTGCTGTTACCGGCAAGGTACAGCCCCTTTACGCTCCTGGACCTGCCCGAGGGCCGGAAGATAACCTCGGAGGTCAGGTCCTGCTGCAGATCGTAGATGGCCCCGTGGGGAAGTAGCAGGCGCCTTTCGAAATCAAGCGGAGTGGCGCAGTCGATCACCTTGACGTGATCGGCCAGCCCCGGTATGGCCTGCTTGGACAGAAACTCGATGGTTCTGTCGATGAAAGGCTGTTTCTCGCGGTCCCAGTCGGTTCCGCTCAGCTCATAGCTTCCCTCCGGTATCAGGTTAAGCACATGATGGCCCTCCGGGGCCAGGGAGGGATCGGCATGGGTGGGCCAGCAGACCAGGCCGAACGGCTCCTGCCGCAGCTTGCCCTTGGTGACGTAGTTCCACCAGTAGTCGCTTATTCCCTCGAAGTCCAATGCTACCACGCTGTGATGGGCCTCCAGAGGCGGCTCGTAATCGATGCCCAGGTAGACCATGGGCACGCTCTTGGAGTATTCATAGCTCTTAATACCGTAGCGGGCCAGCCAGGGCAGCTTGTCCTCGCCGATGAGGTTCAGGTAAAGGGTCTTGGCGTTGATGTTGGAGACCACCACAGGCGCGGTTATCTCCGTGCCGTCGGCCAGTGCCACGCCCTCCACCCGGCGGTCGCGCACCAGGACCCGGTCCACCTTCTGGTTCAGCCGGACCTCCATCCCGAAGCTCTTTCCCACCCTGCGGAAGGCCTCCGGTATCTTGATCATGCCGCCGCGGGGATAGTAGATACCCTCGTGCTCCGAGTAGGACAGCAGGGCGAAGATGCCGGGACACAACTCGGGGGGCAAGCCGACATACAGCGACTGGTAGGACATGGTGGACTGGACTTTTTCATCCTTGAAGTACCTGATGATAACATCCTGGTAGCTTTTGCTGAAGAGCGGAGCGTACTTGAGCAGCCCCGGCGTCTTCAACAGCAGCCTGGCCATATCCACCATGGTGTCGGCGGGGCTAACGAAGAAACCCTTCATGGTCTGCGCCGTAAAGCCGGCGAAGTACCTTGCGAACTCCTTGAAGCTTTTACCGTCCATGGGTGAGATGTCGGATATGATCTGCTCCGTCTCCTCCAGGGATATGGGATAGGTGACGCGGAAGCCGTCCTCGAGGATGAAGCTCATCATGGGATCGCAGGGTATCAGGTCCACCTCGTCCTGTAACCTCGTCCCCAGCATCTCGAAGGCCATCTCTATGGGCTGGATCTCCTCCACGATGGATGCGCCCACGTCGAAGCGGTAACCCTCCCTCTCAAAGGTGGAACAGCAGCCCCCGATCCTGTCGGCCTGCTCGAGAACCAGCACCTTGCGTCCCTGCCTCGCCAGTTGGGAGGCGGCGGAAAGCCCCCCGCATCCTGCCCCTATAACAACTACATCGTAATCAGCCATCGGCTTTCCTCCTTCCCGACTCCCGGCCTAAACGTAGTAGCGGCCCGGCAGATAGGGCACTTGCTTGGCCAGGTGGATAATAAAGCGCTTCTTCGACTCGTCCAGCTGCGTGTACTGAAAGGCGAGGCCGGTCATCAGGGCCAGCAGGACCAGCATCCTGAGCTTTTTTTTCACGTCTTTCCCGGCCTTCGCTACTTCTACGGACGGGGCCTTCCTGTCCTTTTTCTTCATCACTGCGACCTCCTTCACCTAGATCCTCGTATACGGTAGATTCCTTACATGCATTGAGAGATATCTTTATTCGCGCTCGTCGATCTGTCTCGCCGCCACCATACCGGAGCCGATAACCGTCGGCACCCCTCCCCCCGGATGGGTAGAGCCTCCCGCCAGGTACAATCCCTTGATGCTCTTGGACCTGGAGGCGGGACGGAAAATGGCCTGGTTGGTTATATCCTGCTGCAGCCCGTAGATGGCTCCCTTGGGGGCGAGAAGCCTTCTTTCGTAGTCCAAGGGGGTGATAAGCTCGGCCACCTTGACGTGATCCGATAGGCCGGGAACGGCGGTCGTGGACAGGTATTCGATGGACTTCTCCAGGAACGGCTCCTTCTCATGATCCCAATCCGTCCCTATCAGGTCGCAGGGGCTCATGAAGATGACATTGAGGATGTGGCATCCCTCCGGGGCCAGCGAGGGATCGGACTTGGTGGTCCAGCATACCAGGCCGAACTGCTCGTCGGGGAGAAGCCCCTTGAGGTGGCGGTTCCACCAGTAATCGGCCATCTCCTCGAATGGGGCGGTGATGATAGTGTGATGAGCGTCCAGGGGTGGCTCGTAGTCCACCCCCAGGCAGATCATAAGCGCGGAGATGGAGGGCTGATAGCTCTTAATACCGTAGCGGGCCAGCCAGGGCAGGTGCTCCTCGCCGATAAGGTCCAGGTAGAGGGTCTTGGCGTTGATATTGGAGACCACCACAGGCGCGGTTATCTCCGTGCCGTCGGCCAACACCACGCCCTCCACCCGTCGGTCTCGCACCAGCACACTGTCCACCCTGGTGTTGTCGCGGTACTCCATCCCCATTCCCTCGGCGCATTTACGTAGGGCGTCCGGGATAGAGATCATCCCGCCCTTCGGGTACCACACGCCGTCATGCTCCGAGTAGGCCAGGATGGAGAAGACCCCGGGGGCCAGCTCCGGGGGCAGGCCGACGTAGAAGGACTGGAAGGCCATAGTCTGCTGCACCCGGGTGTCCTTGAAGTACCTGCGCAATACGTCCTGGTAACTGGCTGTGAAGAGACTCCTGTAAGCGAGCATTCCCGGCGCCTTCTGCAATATCCTGGCCATGTCGCCCAGGCCGTTGATCGGGCTGGTAAAAAAGCTCTTCACGGTTTCCGACATGAAGCCGGAAGCGTAGGCGGCGAAATCGGGCCAGACAGCGGCGTCTCTCTCGGATACCTTTGAGATAGCCTCCACCGTACCATCCATGGAGTGAGGTATGGTGACCCTGGTACCGTCCCTAAGATAGCAGCTGTACACCGGATCGCAGGGAATCAGGTCCACCTCCTTCTGGAAGGTCGTGCTCAGCAGCTCGAAGGCCTCCTCGATAGGGTCTATTACCTCCACTATCGAGGCCCCAATATCGAATTTATATCCCTCTCTCTCGAAAGTTGAGCAGCAGCCCCCCACCAGGCCGCTCTGCTCCAGCAGCAGGACCTTACGTCCCTTGCCGGCCAGGATTGATGCAGCGCTTATTCCGCCTCCTCCCGCCCCGATTACGATAACATCATAGTCAGGCATAGCTCACTCCTTCCCTTGATCGCGGATAATGCGTACCACGCCTGGATGTTCGGAAGTGTCCAGACGCGGGCACCGCTTCGCCGGCGCTTCCGTGCTGCATTCCTCCGAGACGCACTCTATATAACTGTCTTATTATATTATATAACTAATTAGCCAAAACTATAACATTATGCTATGAGCTAGCAACACACCAAATCGCTCGTCCCCTCAACTCTCATAACTGTCCACCAGGTCCGCGGCGATGACGCCCGAGGCCATGACCGATGGCACGCCACCCCCGGGATGGGTGGAGGCTCCGACCAGGTACAAGCCTTTGACGCTCTTAGACCTGGAAGACGGCCTGAACATTGCGGATGAGGGAAGATCCATATCGAGCCCCAGGAAGGTTCCCTCCGGCGTGAGCAGCCGCCTCTCGTAATCTCTCGGGGTGGCCACCTCCATCACTCGCACATGGTCCGCCAGGCCGGGTATGGCCGACCGGCTGATTATCTCCAACTGCCGCTCCGCGTACTCCTGTTTGCCCTTGTCCCAATCCATCTCGGTAAGGTGGTAAGGGCCGGCCTGGATAATATTCAGCACGTGGTGGCCCTCGGGGGCCATGGAGGCGTCGGTCATGGTTGGAAAACAGGCTAGGCCGAAGCAGCCCTCGGGGAGCCAGCCCTGAGCCATGCCCCTGAACCAGTAGTCGTTGTACTTGTCTATAGGAGTGGTAATGAGTGGTAATTATAGTGTGGTGAGCATCGAGTGGAGGTTTGCAATCAAGCCCAACGTTGATCATGGGCGCGGATACGGAGACCTTGTAGCTCTTGATGCCGTAGCGCGCCAGCCAGGGGGAAGGTGCTCCTTGCCGATGAGGTCCAGGTAGAGGGTCTTGGCGTTGATGTTGGACACCACCACTGGCGTGGTTATCTCCGTGCCGTCGGCCAGCGCCACGCCCTCCACCCTTCAGCCGCATACCAGTACCCTGTCAACGCGCTGCTCCAGGCACACCTCGAGCCCGTACCTCTCGCCACAGCACCGCAACGCCTCGGGTATCCTGATCATGCCACCCCTGGGATACCAGACGCCCTCGTGTTCGGAATAGCCGAGGAAGGAGATGAATCCCGAGGCCAGGGCGGGATGTAGCCCGCAGAAAGTTCCCGGATAATACAGGGATTGCTGAACCCTCTCGTTCTTGTAATACCTGCTTATCACGTCCTCGAAAGACTTGCTGAACAGGGGGAGAACTTCAACAGCCGGGGATCCTTGAAGAGCATCCTGACCATATCCGCCATTTTATTGGCCGGGCTTACATAGAAACCGTTGAGCGCGATGCGCAGGAAATCCCCGAAGTAGCGCGCGTACTCCAGCCAGCTCTTGCCGTCCTCGGGAGAGATGCGGACGATTATCTCCGCCTTCTCCTCCACCGAAGCGGGATAGGTCATGCGTGACCCATCCTCGAAGATGACGCTGTAAACGAGATCGCAGGGCTCGAGATCCACCTCCTCGAAGAAGCTGGTCCCCAACCTCTCGAAGGCGTCCTCGAAGGGCTGGATTATCTCAAGTATGGTTGCCCCGATATCGAAGCGGTAGCCCTCCTTCTCGAAGGTGGAACAGCAGCCCCCCACCCTGTCCGACCGCTCCAACACCAGGACCTTACGGCCCTGCCCCGCCAGCAAGGCACCGGCTGTTATGCCTCCGCACCCCGCGCCAATCACTATGACATCGTAATCGGCTATCTTCGCTCCATCCCCTTTCTATCTCGAGCCGGGCTCACCACCGCCTGGCCCGGAACCTGGACCGCACGTGATCAACCACGGCCCCGCCATTCGTCCATGGTCCTCGAAAGCCCGACCATCGTCGACATCACGTCATATATCTTGCGGGTGGTTATACCCCTGAGAAGGGGGGAGAGCTTGACCATTAAAGGCTCGGCCACCATCTCCCTGTCGCGGTGATATCCCTCGTAGATCTTGTCGGCTATCTTATCCGGCGTCATCCAGGCAACCAGCAACGGCGTCTTGGCCCCCTCGAAAAGACCGGTGGTCACCAGGCCGGGACAGACGATGGTGAAACGCACCCCCCTGTGGCCCAGCTTTTTCATCTCCAGGCGCAGGGCGTCGGTGAACATGACCACCGCCGCCTTGCTGGCGCAGTAATCGGCGCACAGCGGCACGTAGGAAAGGCCCGCGGAAGAGGCGATGTTGATGATGTGCCCGCGGTTGCGCTCGACCATGTCCGGCATGAAAGCCTTTGTGGTCCACATATAGGCGTTGAAGTTGACGTCCACGGTCTTGAAATGGTCCTCGTCATCCACCTCCAGAAAGGCCCCGCCACGAATGATCCCGGCGTTGTTGAAGAGGACGTCAACCTTCCCCACCTCGTCCTTTACCCGCTCCGCCGTCTCGTATACCTTGCTCCTATCGGTCACGTCCACGACGTGGTGGTGGACCTCCCAGCCCATGTCCTTCATGTGGCTCGCTGTTTCCTCGAGTGCCTTGGAATCGACGTCCCATAGCACTACCCTCGCCCCGTCGCGGGCGAATCTCTCCGCCACCATGCGGCCTATACCCATGGCGCCCCCGGTCACCAGGAACACCTTCCCTCGGACGTCCTTCTTTTTCTTCAAGCTCCCTCCTTTCGTCTAAAGGTTCGCCGTTGTTCCTACGTACCCGTGCCAAGGCTTTGACGTGTGCGACACCGGGTAGCATTAACCCAGCCTCACCTACACGCCAAAGACCATGGCACCGTATCGCCGCCCGATAAGCTGAGCTTCACTGTCGGCACGTCATGCTCAATCGAGGTTGCCACGTCGCTTCGCTCCTCGCAATATGCCATTCGCCTGGCGAAAGGCATACTTTCGCGCTGCATTCTTCCGAAACGTATTGCGTTCGTAGAGCTGCCTGGTTCTCAGGGGATGCGGATGCGCAGGTCCTCCAGGGGATAGCTCATGCAGGGATGGATATATCCCGCCCTCTCGTCCGACCAGCGCCTCTTGACCCGCTCCGGGGCGAATACCCTGCCCTCTATGAGCCGGGTGCGGCATACCGTGCACTCCCCGGAGCGGCAGATGGCGGGCACCACTATGCCCTCCCTCTCCAGGGAGTTGAGAAGCGGCTCTCCGGCCCAGGCCTCGATCACCTTTCCGGAGCGCTCCTCGACGACGGTGAATACCGCCTCCGGGTCCACCCCCGGCCAGCTCGGCTCGGAGGTTACGTCCGCTGGCGGGCCGTAGGCCTCGCGGCGGATGCGCCTCTTGGGCACCCTCAGCGAAAGCAGGGCATCCTCGCACAGGGCGTACATCTGGGGCGGCCCGCAAAGGTAGAAGGTCTTGCCCTCCACCGCCCCCACCAGCCCGGATATGGTATCGGCGTCCAGGAAACCGCAGCGTCCCTCGTATCCCTCGGGGGGCTCGCTGATTACGAAGTCCACCCGCAGGCTGTCTATCCCGGCCTCGGCCCTCTCGAGCTCCCCGGAGAAGATGATGTCCGAGGGAACCCGGCTGCCGTAGACGAGATGGATGTCGAGATCGGTACCCTCCCTGGCCGCCTCCCGTATGATGGAGGCGAATGGGGTGACACCCGAGCCCCCGGCCAGAAAGACCAGGTCCGAGGTGTCCATGAGGGGCTCGTGATAGAAATTGCCCGCCGGCCCGGTGGACTCGAACCTGTCGCCCACTCCGACCTCGTCCAGCAGGTAAGAGGATACGAAGCCCCTTTCCATGCGTCGTACGGTGATATCCCAATAATCCTCGCCGGGGGCCGAGGCTATGGAGTAGGGCCGTGAGGTCAGCACCCCGCCTATCTCGCAGAAGAGGTTCACGTACTGCCCGGCCCTAAACCAGGGCAGCTTGCCCTCCGCCCCCTTCATCCTCAGGGTCTTGGTGGTGGGTGTATCCTCTATCATCTCAGCTACTTCGAGCTGGACGCGGTCGGGATGGAGGCCGGCTATGGCGTTCTCCAGCTTCTCCACCACGGTACTCCCGAGCTCCACTCCCGGTACCTCCTGCTCGAGTTTTTCCTCCAGCTTGTCCATGGCGGCGGTGTCGGGGCCGCCCTTCTCGAGATGCTCCATGACCTTCCTCGAGGTCAGGAAGCCGGAATATATCGAGGGTTCGTAGCCTCCCCCTATGTTCACCCAGGCGCCGGAGAAGTACAGGCCTTGCAGGGGACCGGTTCCGGGCATGTGTACCAGGCCGGTGCCGGAGAAGGCCTGATCGAAGCCGATGATACTGCCACCGACGTTACGGCTGTAGCGCATGTTGGTAAGCGGCGTGGCCACCTCCACCACCTCGATGTGATCCCTTATGTCCGGTGACACCTGCTCCGCCAGGTCCAGGGCCTTCGCCGCAACCCTTTCCTTGGCCTCCACGTAACCGGAGGGCGAGAGCCTGAGCCAGGGGTCGCCGTATGCTATGAAGGTTATCACCAGGGAGGCCGTGCCCGGTGGCGAGAACTCCGCGTCGGCCAGGTTGTAGGCGGTCACCGCCACGCTCTCCGGCTCTAGGCTGGCGCCGGATCTCACCCTATCCCACTGCGCGTCGACGTCGTAGTCCTCGCACACGAACGTCTCGTGGTGCCTCAAGCCGAGTTCCTCGCAAGTGCGGTCCATGCCCAGGTACAGGTTCACGGTGGAGGCTCCCCCCGACCAGGCCCCCAGGCGCCTCAGGTACCAGTCCGGCACCTCATCCCTGCCTACCAGCTCCAGGCAGGTGACGTAGGGGTTGGCGTTGCTGATGATCACCGGGCAGGATATCTCCGTCCCGTCCTCGGCTACCACTCCCGTGACCTTGCCTCCCTCGGAGAGGATGCGGGTGACGCCGTTGCTCAACCATACGTCGCCGCCCTTCTCCTCGATGGTGTCCACGAAGGCCTGAGAGAGGGCCTGCGACTTGCCCCTGATATGGGCCGGTCCGAACCTGAGGTAGCTGGCCGTTCCCAGGGCATAGGTCATGAAGGAGAGCCGGGAGGGGGAATTGCAGTAGTAGCCGCAGATTTGGCTCAATACCGCTCGGGCTTTCTCGTCCTTTATCTCGGATCCCATGACCTCGCCCAGGCTCTTGCCGAAATACCTCAGCAGGGTGGGGAACTCCTCCTTGTGTTCCATGACCATCTTCATCCCCACCCGGTTGGCCCGCAGCGCCTCCTGGGCGTAATCGAACATAATGGAGGTGAAATTCTTTACGCCCTCGGCGTCGTCGGAAAAACGCTCCCCCATGGCCTGCTCGAAGTTCTCCCTACCTATGGGAACCACCATATCGACGTCCGGCAGCTTGCTGCGGTAGAATTCGGGGATCTGCACGAACTCCACCTTGTCCCCGATATCGTATTCCTTGAATATCCTCCACAGCGGACCTTGGTTATCCTCGCTGCCCAGGCCGGACAGCTCGTGCAGGGATATCTCGAACTCGTATCCCCCCCGCATGAAGGAGGAGGCGTAACCGCCGGGCACGTAATGCCTTTCCAGTATGAGCACCTTTTTCCCCGCCTTGGCCAGGTTGGCGGCCGCCGACAGGCCTCCCAGTCCGGCTCCTATCACTACCACGTCGAAGTCTTTCACCTCTCTACCTCCAGCCGCTCGTAGACTTCATGTCCTCGGGGGCCAGGCGCCTGGCCACGGCCTCCGCCTCTCGCATTATCCCACCGATGACCTGCGCCACCGGTTTCAACTCGTGAATTATCCCCACGCTCTGGCTGCAGGGTATGACTCCGGAGTCGGCGTCCCCCTCCCCATACATCCTCCTGGTTATGACTCCCGCCACTATCTTGATGATGTCATCGAAGCTCGCGCCCTGCGCCTCCATCTCGGCCACCTCGAGCGACGCCCTGTTCTTCATGACCCGCAGTGGATTGTGTACCGAACCCAGGATGGGCAGGGTGTCCATCTCCCCTGCTTCCAGCAACCTGCGTTTCAGCTCGTCGTGAAGGGTGCATTCCTCCGTAAGCAGCAGCCTGGTGCCCAGAAGCGCCGCCTCCGCCCCTAGGGACAGGGCGGCCATCAGGCCCCTGCCGTCGGCGATGCCTCCCGCCGCTATCACCGGGATATCCAGCTGGTCCACGGCTCGTGGGACCATGGAAAGCGTGGTGAGGCCGTAATAACCGATATGTCCCCCTCCCTCGCTGCCGAAGACGGTCACCGCATCCGCGCCCATGTTCCGTGCGGTAACAGCGTGCTGCACGCTCACGCACTTGTGCATGACCACGATGCCGGCATCCTTGAGACCGGATATGAGATCCGGCGGAGGACGATAACCACTGGTCTCCACCGCTTTCGCTCCGCCCTCCTCGAGGATGATGTCCAGGTAGATCTGGTTGTCCACGGGACGCAATGCCGGGAAGAGGTTGAGGTTTACGGCGAAGGGACGGTCGGTCAGTCCCTTCAGGCCACGCAGGGCATCCCGGAACTCCTCGGGATCCTGGTACATGGCGGAGGACATTATCCCCAGGGCGCCGGCGTTGCAAACCGCCGCGGTGAACTCCGGGCCGCTGAGCCACTGCATGCAGCCGCCGATGATGGGATTCTCTATCCCCAGCAGTTCGGTTACGCGGGTCTTAAACATGTCCTCTTCTACCCACCCATCTTTTTCATGAAGTTCTCCACGTCCTGCCGGTGCTCCGGCGTGAGTACGGCCAGGGCCTGTACGTGAGCCTCCATCTCCAGGGAGGTCTTCAAATCCACCTGGTGACCGGTATTGAGGGATCGCTTGATCAAGGCCAATATGTTGGGGGTGCGTCCGGCCATCTTACCGGCCAGCTTCATTACCTCGGCCGAGATCTCCTCGTGGGGCACCACGCGGTTGATGAGCCCTATGCGCAGGGCCTCCTCGGCGTCGATGACCCTGCCGGTCATGGCGAGTTCCTTGGCCAATGATAGACCCACTCTCCTGGTTAGAAAATAAGAGGATCCGAAATCGGGAACGATAGACAGGCGCACGAAGCTGAGATAGAAGCGGGCCCGCTCGGTGGTGTAGGTAATATCCGAGGACATAGCCAGACCGAAACCCCCACCAACCGCCCATCCGTCGACCTCGGTGATCACCGGCTTGGGGCCCTCGTGCAGCTCGTAGATAAGGGCGCCCATGGCCCTCATGTTGTCCTTGAGCTGGACAGGGTCCATATTCTCGCCCATTATGCTCAGGTCGGCGCCGGTGGAGAAATTACCGCCCTCACCCCGGATTATGATTACCACCACGTCGTCGCTGTCCAGCGCGAAGCGCAGCCCCTCCATCATGGGGGGGAGCATGTCCACGCCCATGGCGTTCATGGTGGGACCGTTCATGCTGCAGCGCGCCACGCCGTTCTCTACCTCTACATTGAAGAATTCCGATTCCATTACAACCTCCCTGTACCTAAGCCAACGTTCCCGATGCTCACGCCGGACCGGCGGTCTCAGGCCCGTGCGAACCGGCCGCCGTTACGCCGCCAACCGCGGGACCGGCGATGTCGAGCCCCTGAGATCGCGCCGGCGCAGCTTTCTGCTGTTACCTCCCGTCCATAAGGGCGAAGTGCTTTATGTCCAGGAGACTGCCGCTGCGCTTGCCGTCCTCCTCAAAAACCGCCTTGACCCTGTCTCCAATATTTATTTTCTCCGGATCGGTCTCATCGACGAAATGCAGGAGATAGGTATCCGCCCCGTCGAGCTTGACTACGGCGTATCCGTAGGGGACCGGTTTCTGCTCGCCCGTCGAGGGATCCACGAAGCCGAAACTCACCACGGTATAGGTGATGATCTCTCCCTCGTCCGACACGGGAACCAGCTCGGTCAGCTCCTCGAAACAGGGGCCACAAACCCGGCGTGGCGGCACATAGACCTTGCCGCACTTAGGGCACTTCACTCCGACGAATTTCTTGTTGTCGCGTAGCTCGGTGAGGAACTTGGAGCCGTAGGAGCCGGCTGACCACTTGAAGGGCTGCTCCGCCTCTCCGCTCTCCAGCTTGATCAGTTTCTTTCTTTCTTCCACCATCCCGATCACCTCCCGGCCTTTTCCGGCTTCTCTCTTCCCAGGATGAGCACATCCGACCAGAAGCAGCCGCCGAATCCCGTGGCCAGGGCCAGCTCCACGTCGGGGACCTGGCGCTCTCCAGCCCGGCCCTGGACCTGCCAGGCGCACTCCGCCACCCTGATCAGCCCGGTGGCTCCGATGGCGTTGGAAGACATCACTCCGCCGGAGGGATTCACCGGACACTTGCCGCCCATGTCGAAGGTACCGGCCCGCGTGAGCTCCGGCGCGCCGCCTTTCTCACAGAATTCCAGGGACTCCATGTAGCGCAACCCGGCGAATGAATAGGGCAGGTACAGCTCGGCCACGTCGAACTGCTCCAGGGGATCGGTGATCCCCACCTTGTCATAGACATCTCGCGAGGACCTCTCCATCGCCGGGAACCAGCCTTCGCCGGTCTTGAAGTCCATGTAGGGATCGCTGGTATACGCCCAGAGATGGCGGTCGGCTACGCCCAGGATCCAGGCGGGTTTCCGTGGGGTGTTTCCCACCGCATCCTCGGAGGTGAACACGCAGGCGCAGGCCCCGTCCGTACGGGGGCACATATCCCCCATCTTCACCGGCCAAGACAGGTAGGCAGAGTTCATCACGTCCTCGATTGTGATGTTCACGTGGAGGTGGGCGTAGGGGTTGTTGAGGGCGTGCTTGCGCTCCCTCACCGCCACGTAGGCCGCGTCCTCCTCGGTGGCGGAGGTGGCGGCCATATACGCGGTGGCCTCCATAGCCAGGCCGGCCACCGCCCCCGCGAATATGGGACGGTCCCAGAAGGGATCGAAGGCGGTGATAATGGCTCCGGTGGTGTCGGACTCCGAGTTCTTCTCCCAGCCGATGGCTAGGACCTTGTCGAACATGCCCGAGGCCACGTGGTAGTAGGCGCCCATGGCCACGGTGGACCCGGTGGTCCCGCCGGTGGTAAGTTTCATGATCGGCTTCATCAGCGCCCCGCTGCCGTCCACGGACCAGGTATCCACGTAGTTGATGCCCTCGAAGTGGTCCATATTGCCGATGACCACGGCGTCGATATCCTTACGCGTCATTCCGGCATCGTCCAGAGCCATGCGTACCGCCTCGTTGATCAGCTCCTGCCCGGTGACGTCCGGGCGGGAGGAACGCTGGTGGGTCATGCCCACGCCGGTTATGGCTACTCTCTTGCCCATCACCTCTCACCTCCAAGGATCCAGACGCAGTTGGATTGGCCGCATGGTCCGTTGATGCCGTGGGCCAGGGCGATATCGACCCCGTCGATCTGGTGCTCTCCCGCATCTCCCCTTATCTGCAACGCGCATTCAATGACGCGGTTGAGCCCCGCCACCAGGACGGGGTTGGCCGCGAGACAGCCGCCCGAGGCGTTGACCGGCAGCTCCCCGTCCATGGCCGTTTTGCCGAACTCGGTGAGCTTCCCACCCTCGCCCCGCTGGCAAAAACCCAGTCCCTCCAGCCACATAGGCTCCATGTAGGAGAAGGCGTCGTAGAGCTCCACCAGGTCTATCTCGTTTACGGGATCGCTGATACCGGCCATGGAATAGGCCGTCCTGGCCGCCTCCCTCAGGGCATCCACCCCAGCCAGATCGCGATCCCCGAGATGGAAGGCGTCGCTGCAGTGACCCACCCCCCTGATCCAGACCGGTTTGGAGGTGACCCCCCCGGCCCTTTCCGCCGAGGCCAGGATCACGGCGCAGGCCCCGTCCGACACCGGAGAACAGTCCAGCACCTTGATGGGCTCGGCCATGTAAGGGGATGACATGACATCATCCACGCTCAGCTTCAAGGGGAGCTGCGCGTAGGGATTTTTAAAGGCGTTGCCGTGGTTCTTGACCGAGACCAGCGCGCACTGCTCCTCGGTTATCCCGTAACCGTCCATGTAAGCCCTGGCCTGAAGGGCCGAGGAGGTGATGGCGTCTATCCCCAGGACCCTCTCGTAGACCGGATCGAACATGGCGTTGGTAATAAGCTGCACCTCGCTCTCCGATCCCTTCTGATGAGCGCATACCAGGGTGGTCCCATAGCTTCCGGACAGTATGCGTATCATGCCGTAGAGGGCCCCGAAGGTACCGTCGCCCTCGACGGTGGAGACATTCTTGTCGAAGGAGCCACAGGCGTCCTGGATGGCCATGGAAGATATGGTACGCCCATCGAAAAAATCGTTGGATACAGTGATGACGTTATCCACCTGGTCGATGGTAATGCCGGCGTCATCCAGTGCCCGGGTGGTGGCCTCGAAAACCAGGTCGGCGAAGATATCCGCCCTTCTCTCTCTTTTCACCTCCGTCATTCCCACTCCGACGATAGCCACGGGTTCCATCTAGCCCACCCCCTTGACGGGCCGGAAATAGCTCACGTCGAGGACGTTGGCATCCCGGTCCTCGGCGAAGACGGCCTCCACCTGGAGGCCCCCCGTCAGCTCCCCGTCCTCGAACTCGTAGATGAGGTGCAGGAAACCGGTATCCGCTCCCTCAAGCTTGATGATGCCGTAAGCGAAAGGCGTGGGAAGGGGCGAGAGTTGGGGATGATGGCGCCTGACCACGGTATAGGTCTCCAGGGTCCCGCGGGACTCGAGTTCCACCCATTCCGAGCATTCCCCGAGACAATCGGGGCAGTTTCTCCTGGGGATGTGATAGACGATGCCGCACTCGGGGCAGCGCGTGCCCAGGAATTTACTCTCGTCGCGCAGGGCCTCGAGGTAGCGGGTTCCCACCTCCCCCGCGGCCCACCTGTAAGGCACTCTTATACGGCCGTCCATCACCAGCAATTCCTGGTCTTCTCTCCAGTCCTCCATGGTATCTATCCCCTTTCACTCGCGGTTCCAAAGGGCCTAATAGATCGACGATGGCGTTTAATCCTTAAAAAACGCCTCCTTTGTACGAGTGGACTGCTTCAATTCCCGGCTGTACATCCGTTCAAGATCATGTCGAAGTAAATGTCGGCTATCTCGTCGGCGCTGGCCGTGCCGTCCGGCTTGAACCAGGCGAAGAGCCAGTTGCACATACCGGAGATGGCGCGAACCACCATTGGTACATCCACGGGCCTGAACACGCCCTCCTCCACCGCCTGGCTGATAATCACCCTATACAAGGCCTCGTATTCCCTGCTCTGGGAGCGGATAAACGCCCTCTTGTCCCCCGGCAGCTCGCTCTCATCCGCCAGGTATACGGTGGTTATGTCCCCGTGCTCCGAGAACATGTTAATGTGCCAGTGGATCAACCTGCGCAGCTTCTCCCGCAAGTCGTCGGAACCCTCCATTATCTCCTTGACCCCCTCCATGAGGCGCCCTATGGCGGATTCGCAGATGGCGTAGAGCAGGTCGTGCTTGGTCTTGATGTAATAATAGAGCGCGGGCTTGGTGATGTGGAGCTCCGAGGCGATATCGTCCATGGTAGTGGCCCGGTAGCCTTTTTCCCTGAAGAGCCTGGCCGATACGGAGAGAATCTCATCCCAGCGCGACTTATTCATGCACTATCTCCTTTACTCCTGCCTTTATTCCCCATAAGCGATCCTTCCATGCCGGTTTCGCCATCGCCCTCTTCAATACCCCGCTCGCCGTTTATAAAGGCTCAAACCTTAGACTTCTTTCCACCGTACAGGCCCATAGTGGTGACGATTATCTCCCCCATTATCTCGTCCGCCCCCCGCCTATGCGCGCGATGCGCATGTCGCGCCAGGCTTTCTGCGCGGGGTATTCCATCATGTAGCTATAACCCCCATGATCTGCAGGGCCTCGTCGCAGACCTCGAAGGCCGCGATGGTGCTCTTGAGCTTGGCCATGGATATCTCCTTTACCGGGTACTCCCCCTTGTCATATCTCCAGGCGGTGAGGTAGGTGAGCGACTTCACCGACTCCAGCTCGGTGGCCAGGTCGGCGATGCGGCAGGCGATGGCCTGGTTCTGGATGATGAGCTTTCCGAACTGTACCCTTTCCCGGCTATATTCTACACTTGCTGCAAGGTTACCTCGGCTATGTCTATAAACGCCACGGCCGCGATGAGGCGTTCTCCCTGCAGCTCCCACATGATGCCGTAGAAGCCACAACCCTCCTCTCCCATCAGGCTGTCCTCGGTGATGAACATATCCTCGAAGAATATCTCGGCCGTATCCGATGGCCACTGGCCCACCTTGTCCAGCTTGCGGCTGACCACGAAGCCCGGGGTGTCGGTGTCCACCAGGAACATACTCATGCCCAGGTAACCATCCCTCTTCTCCGTGCGCGACAGCATGGTCATGAAATCCGCGATAGCCATTGGTGATGAATATCTTATTGCCGTTGATCCTCCATCCGCCTTCGACCTTATCGGCGAAGGTCTTGACGTTGGAAACGTCCGAGCCGGCATCGGGCTCGGTGATCCCCAGGCAGGATATCCTCTCCCCATTTATGGCCGGGACCAGGTATTCGCGCCTCTGTTCCTCATTCCCGAAAGCCAGGATGGGGGGCGTGGCCATACCGATCTGCACCGCCACCCCGGTGTTCACCCCGAAAGAGCCACACTTGGCCAGCTCCTCCATGAGCACGATGTTGGTGAAGTAATCCTCTCCCCCGCCGCCGTACTCCTCGGGGAAGTGAAGTCCCAGGTAGCCCAGCTCACCCAGGCGCTTGAAGACCCAGTCGGGGAACATGCCTTCTTCCTCCCATTCGTCCGCATGGTGCTCCAGCTCCCGTATGACAAAATCACGTACGCTCTGGCGCAACATATTATGCTCCTCGGTGAAAAACAGGCTCTGCTCTATTTATAACTCCTTCCCTGTTCAAGCGAGAAAACGTCTTAACCCATCGGCAGAAAACCTGAGGCTGGAATGAAACTGCATTTTGTTTAAAGCGGCCTAGAACTTTAATTATACTTAACGTTTAGTAAATTTATACTATTCCGTGTCCCACCCGATGTCAATATCCGTGGCGCATAAACGTCCCGACCATGCCCCACTCCCGACGCCCGGGGGCCGGCGGCGGTCCTCGCCATGGCCAGAACGGCTATCAACAGTGAGGATAAGTGCTTCGTCGAGGAAGGCCTGGCCCTCGAGGCCCATGGCATCTCGATACGCTTCGCCAGCGAGGATCGGAAAACAGGCATGCGCGTCCTTCCGGGGAAGGGACCGGGTAAGGCCGAGTTCATCGCTGGATAGCTGCGAACTTCAAAACTGCTTTGCCGCTCAAGTGGGAATATGGTATGGTGAAGGCGTAAATATCTGACGTTACGTCAGTTATTTAGGGGACGCATACAGCCTTCTTGCGCCGACAGGGGATGGCCGGTAAGTACGGCGAAACTCGAGGGGAAACAGCCATGCCAACAACCGATTACGACGTGATCGTAGTAGGAGGGGGTCCTGTGGGGCCGCCGCGGCGCGAGCCGGGAAACCCACGTCCCGCCAGGGCGTGCTCAACCGCCCAGGTACTCGCCGGCCAGCCTCACCGCCTGGGCGGCGTCAACGCCATAGGCATCGGCATCGGCGAACCCCAGGACCTTTTCGTTGACCGGTCCGCCTCCTATGATAACCTTGACCTTGTCGCGCAGTCCCGCCTCCACCAGGGACTCCACCGTTTCCTTCACAGAGTCGAAGGCCAGTGTGAGGAGGCCGGGGAGACCCGGCGGCGGGCGCCACGTCCGCGCCAAGGTCATGTACCCGGTATCCGTCGCAGCGCAGCACTGTGACCACGATGTTCTTACCGATATCGTGGACGTCCCCGAGGGGGGCACCCATCACCACCTTGCTGTTTCTATCGCCGGGGTCAAGTACAGGGGGTTCATAGTCCAGCAACGCAATGATCTCGTTGAATATCTCGCCGGACATTATCAAGCCTCTCAGGTAGTACTCGTTTCTCTCGTAGCGCAGCCCCACCTCGTCCATACCCTTGCGGTCGACCTCCACGATGTGGAGCGGGTCGTCGCCGGAGGCGATCATCTCCCTCGCTATCTCCAGCGCCTTCCCCTCCTGCAGGTTGGCTAAGGCTTTCGCCAGCAAAATCATTCATCTATCACCTTAACCCTCAAATGGGACGGCTCAGGGACTTGAACCTGAACCTGTCGCCCCGGTAGATCATCCAGCCCCAGGCCATCTTGAGGTCGTTGGCCGCCCATACCAGCTGCTCCATGCAGAAGGCGGGAGCACCCTCCTCGCTCCGCAGGAGATCGGCCTCCCGTGCATCGAGAACCGTGCAGCTCAGGGTGGGCTCGGTCTTAACCGGGAGCATATCGGTGCAGTTCTCGAACAGCTCGGTAGTCGTGCCGTGTCCCAGCTCGGCCTCCAAAAGGGGGCGGGAGGGATCATATAGAATATACTTCCTGTCGAAGACCGGGGTCTCGTCCTCGCCCCGCAGGATCCTCTCCAGGTACAAGGCCCTGTCATTCCTCTCCATGCCCAGTTTCCTCGCAGGGACCTCGCCCGCCGACACCGTCCTGGTCCCCAGCAACTGGCAGGAGGAGCTGAGGCCCTACTTTCTCATCTCCTCGCGAAAATCCCGTATAAGAAATATGCCCCCGTCGATCTTGGGCCCCACGACGAAGGTCCCCCTGCCCCTCTCGCCGCGCACCAGGCCCTTCTCCGTCAGCATGGCGATGGATCTCCTGACCGTCATCCGGCTCAAGTCGAACTCCTCGCCCAACTCGGTCTCGGGGGGAAGGCGGTCGCCCGGTCTCAGCTCGCCGTCCATGATCCGGTCGTTCAGGATGCGGGCCAGTTGGAAGTAGGCGGGGGCGAAATCCTCGTTATCGATGCCTTCACTTACGGCGCCCATGATATACTTCCTCATCGAACCTTAAAACACGACTCGTATATACAATAATCTCGTTATTATTCTATATTCTGTATATACGTTTATACATATATATCATGTACCACGGACAATCAAGCGGAATGCCGCATCCGGGGGATGGGATATCGGGCGCATCTAGAGGCTAATCAGCTTTCATCCTCTATCCAGCCGCTCAAGGCGTCTATGATCTTGCGCGCCTGATCCGCGCTTGAGATGTTGAACTTGGACTGCTGCCGGTACTCGTCGTGCATTTTGCGATAGCGGCGTATGGTGAAACGCTCCTGGCTGTAATCCTCCTTGCTGCGTTCCCACTGGCGGTACTTGAAGATTATGGTGACCCAGGCACCCCGGGAGAGTACCACCTTGTCCAGCTCCTGGACCACCTGGACCCCTTCCTCCTCGTAATTGATGGTTATATCTTCTATATCCGTGAACACGACGACCTCCTTATAAAGACAGATCCAGGTCAATTCCTATAGGGCAGTGGTCCGAGCCCATAACATCCGCCAGTATACACGATGAACGCACCCGTTTCCTCAATCCCTCGCTGGCGAAGAAATAATCGATGCGCCAGCCGACGTTCCTCTCCCGAGCCCCCGTCTTCAGATCCCACCAGGTGTAATTGCCCGCGTCGTGTTTGAACATCCTGAAGGTGTCCAGGTAGCCGTGGGAGATAAACTCGTCCATCCATGCCCTTTCCTCGGGCAGGAAGCCGGATACCTTGCTGTTCTCCTTGGGCCTGGCGAGGTCGATCTCGGTGTGGGCGGTGTTGAAGTCACCGCAGATCACCAGCTCCCTCCCCTTCTTTCTCAGGGCATCGGCACAGTCGAGAAAGGCGCCGTAGAATTCCATCTTGTATCTCAGCCTTTCCCTGGATCTCTTGCCGTTTGGGAAATAGATATTCAGAAGCACGAAATCCCCGTAATCCGCCACCATCGTCCTTCCCTCGCCGTCGAACCTGGGTATGCCGAAGCCGCCGCGCAGGCTGGAGGGCTCGGTCCTGGTATACAGGGCTACGCCGCTGTACCCCTTTCTCTCAGCGGATATGAAATAGGCCCGGTATCCGGGGACCTCCGTGAGTTCGGGGGAGAGCTGTTCCTCGCGGGCCTTGGTCTCCTGGACGCAGAGTATGCCAGGCTTGCTCTCCTTGAGCCAGTCCAGGAATCCCTTGCGCTGGGCCGCCCTGATACCGTTGACGTTCCAGGAATATATGGTGGTCGTTTTCACATCCTGAACCCTTCTTGAGTAAGGCCTTATTCCTCGAACTATATTAATACCGCATTTATCATATCAAATCCCAAAGGGATACTAGCTAGCTTTGCTTAACAATGCATCAGAATCACACTCATGTTTAAATGGCTACCTCGAGAGGAGAAAGTAGTGCGTTTCTACAATAAGCGGGGGAACTGGGGCATTCAACATAAATGAAAACTCAACATAAGATCAAGGAGGGCAAATACGCCCTGGCCAGGACGCGCCTCTCCTGCTGCC
>JAXHVT010000044.1:0-11892 GCA_034188985.1 Actinomycetota bacterium
CGGAGATGTGGCTCTTGGGGTCCGCGGCTCCTTCACGGGAAACCGCTTGGGCTGAAATGCCGCCTCCGCCATCTTCCTCACCCAGCTAAAACCAACCGGGATGATGCCTGAAGCGGCTCTGTTAGTAGACGTGGCATTCTGAGTGAGCCCATAACCGTTACCATGAACACCTATGCTCACCTTCTCCCCGGCTCATACGATAAGGCGCTAGCTAAAATGGAGGCCCAATTCAGCCCCGAATCAAAGGTCGCATATATGCCTCAGAGAGCGGCAAAATGAAATTCTGTATGGCATATATTTGGCACGGAGGGGGTATCCACGGCGTTAAAGAAAAAGCAGGCCGAGAGATAAGCACTCTGACCTGCTTCTTCTATGGTGAGCCGTCCGGGAATCGAACCCGGGACACCCGGATTAAAAGTCCGGTGCTCTACCTAACTGAGCTAACGGCCCAGATTAATTATATCTCTAACGTGCCCTGGTCAAAAGCATTTAAAATCCCGCCTTCAGCGGTGATGACAGGGGGGTTACGCAGGGGTACGGGGAAGGTATTGGGATGGTATAGGATGGACCCTGCGGCCTTCCATATATCAAGTAGACCCCACACCTACCAGGGCTGATGCTATAATATTGCCGCCATGGAGCAATTATTCAACGCACGCAGCCTGGTTATAGTCGGAGTCTCGGAAAGGCCCGGCAACATCGGCTATAATATTTTATCAAACCTCATAAACTGGGATTACGAAGGGGATATCTACTGCGTCAACCCCAAGGGTGGGGAGGCCTTGTGGCACAAGCTGTACCCCTCGGTGAGCGATCTCCCGCAGCCCGTGGACTTGGGGGTTATCATCATCCCCGCCCCGGCGGTTCCCGGGATAGTGGAGGAATGCGGCGAGAAGGGCATCGGGTGGCTGGCCATCCCCAGCGGGGGCTTCGAGGAGTTCGGGGCCGACGGCGCTTCCAGCAGCGGCAGGCTGCTGGAAGTCGCCCGCAGGTACGGTATACGCTTCGTGGGTCCCAACTGCCTGACGGTTATCAACTCCCATACCGGTATGTGCCTGCCCTTCGTTCCGCTGCCTCCCGATATACCCCGGGGCGGCGTGAGCATCGTGGCGCAGAGCGGTGGGATAGGTCTGGATTTCCTGGCACGCTTGAAGGATACCAACACCGGCTTCGCCAAGTTCGTCAGCATCGGCAATAAGACCGACCTGGACGAGGTGGACTTCCTGGAATATCTGGGCTGTGATCCCGATACCCGGGTGATATGCATGTACCTGGAGGACGTGGCCAGGGGCAGGGAACTCTGCGAGACGGCAGGAAGGATAAAAAAACCCATCCTCATCTACAAGGCCAATGTGGAGCCGGTGGCCATGGAGAGCGCCCAGTCGCATACCGCGGCCCTGGCCAACGACGATGAGGTGCTGGAGGGGGCCTTCCGGCAGGCGGGGATCATACGCGTACATCGCCTGGAACAGCTGGCCAGCTACGCCAAGGTGTTCTCGCTGCCACCCCTGAAGGGCAACCGCATCGCATTGGTGTCTCCCACAGGGGGAATACTGGTCCTGGCCGCCGACCAGTGTGCCCGGCGCGGCTTCGAGTTCCCCCGCCTGCCCCCATCCCTGGTGGAGGAGATCAAGAATCGACTCCGAGCCGGCATCATCAAAATCTCCAATCCTACCGACCTGGGTGACGTGCACGACGCCGACGCCCGGGTGCATATCATGGATCGCCTCATGGGACAGGACTTCATCGACGGCGCCATACTTATACTGGTGGCCGTGATGTCCGACGGGGGAGACGTAACCACCGGGCATATCGCGGGCCTGCGCAAGAACATTCTTCCCGACCTGGGGGCCCTCATTAAAAAGCACCGCAAACCTCTGATCTTCAGCCTGCTTACCACGACCGACGTGAGGCGCAACGCCCGCTACATGGTGGAGTACCCCATATTCACCGACGCGGAGGAGGCGGTGGACGCCGCCGCCGTTCTGCGCGATTTCAGCGTACGTATGGAGCGGTTAGGGGATCAGGCTTGAGCAAAACCCGAAGATACATATACTATGGCTGGCTGGTGGTGGGCGTTGCCTTCATGGTCATGTTCGTCAACTATGGCGTGCGCTACACCAAGACGGTGATCATCAAGGACATAGTCAACGACCTGGGCATCGGCCGCGGGGCCGGATCCCTGCCCTTTACCGTCAGCATCCTGGTCTACGCCCTGCTGGCTCCGGTGGTGGGGAAGCTGGTAGATCGTTACGGTCCCCGCTGGGTGATGATGGGCGGCGCCATCCTGGCCGGGCTGGGCTTGTGGATGTGCTCGCGCATCAACAGCCTGGCTGCCTTCATCTTCTGTTTCGGCATCGTCTTCGGCATCGGGGGCAACGGCATCGGGCTGGTGCCCAGCAACACCGCGGTAACCATGTGGTTCCGACGCCACCTGGGACTGGCATTGGGCATCGCAACCATGGGTATAGGTTTCGGGGCCATGATCCTGCCGCGCGTCACCGGAATGGTCAACGTGCAGTGGGGGTGGAGGACCTCATTCCAGTTCCTGGGATACGTGGCCTGGGCCCTGGTCATCCCCGTATTCTTTCTGCTCCGGCCGAGGAAGGGGAAAGCGGGAGGGGGCGATGATGACGGAGATGAAAACCCGCGGCCTCGGGCCGCACAAAGCAGCTCCCCGCCGGGCGATAAAGCCGCCGGAGGGCTGAGCCTCAGGAGCGCCCTGCACACCCCCTCTTTCTGGTTGCTCTTCTTCGCATTCGTTCTCATCGTCATCGCCATGTATGGGGTGATGCTTCACCAAGTGCCCTTTGCTACCGATAGGGGCATAGACAAGGGTTGGGCGGACTGGTCCATAACCATCGTGGGGGCCACCTCCATACTGGGCAGGTTCTTCTTCGGCTGGATGTCCGACCGTACCAGCCAGAAGAAGCAGGCTCTATACCCCGCCTGCGTCTTGCTGCTGGTGAGTCTTACCATCCTTATCTTTGTGCGTCAGGTGTGGTCCCTGATGCTTTTCTCCGCTCTCTTCGGCTTCGGCTACGCCGCTTACGGGCCGGTGATCCCGGCCATCGTGGCCGAGGTATTCGGCAAAGCCAACATGGGGGTGATCTTCGGCGCGGTGACCACCGGCGGCGCCACGGGCGGCGCCACGGGTCCCTACATCACCGGCCTCATTTTCGACGCCTCGGGCGGCTACGTCTGGGCATGGATCCTGGGGCTGGCTTGTGTGGCAGTGTCTACCATATTGTTGTTACGGGTACGCATCGTATGGAAAGAGGATGAGGACGCGCACGCCGCTCACGCCGGTGTCCCTTGACGGCTTTCCGGCGCTGAACAATAACGTTTCAGCTGTACAGGCCTATTTTCAAGTATTCATGCCGCTTTTCCGAAAATAGAAACGGAGACAAAAGTGTAGCCGACTCAATGGAGGGCGTTAGATATGTCGGAGAGTATTCTTATCGTGGACGATGATATCACCATCGTCAACCTGCTTGAGAAACTCCTGAAGTTCAACGATTTCGAAACCCGGGTTGCCTATTCCGGAAGAGAAGCCCTGCGCTTTATCAAGAACGACCCTCCCGACCTGGTGCTGCTGGACATCATGATGCCGGAGATGGACGGTTTCCAGGTTCTCATCGAGCTGCGCGGCGATCCGGCCACCAACCAGATGCCCGTGGTGCTGTTGACCGCCCTGGACGATGACGGGCACACCCTTGGGGATTGGGTGCGCAAGACCGACGGCTACGTCACCAAGCCCTTCGAGCCGAGCGAGCTGATCGCGGTTGTCAGGATGGTGCTGGATCGTTCCCTCGAGGAACGAGCTCAGGAGAGGGCGAAGCGCGTGGACTCCCTGCTGGAGATGCTGGAGAGGGTCGAGGAAGGTAGGATATAAACCCGGGACAATCCAGGTGTGCGAGCATCTTGCTTGCCGCCGCCTGGCCGGGTTTGAGCGGGCTTAACGGCATGCAGCCCTACCTTTATAAACTGGCTGGCTTAGGCGGGCTCATCGATGTCGAGATCCCATTATATCTCAGGTGCGCTCTCCCGGTAGCCGGAACCGGTGTGGAAAGTATCGCTATTGCCCCCAGACCTCTTCGCCTCCCGAGATGACGGGAGGGAGTCGGGCATCGAGCCGGTACCGGTCCCCGTGGCTAGAGGTGGGGGAGGATGTCTATATCCACGTCGTCCGGGTTCAGGGATTCTATAACCGCCCGCCCGGCGGCGCCGATCTTGTCCTTCAGGGAGATGAGGTCCACGATGCGGGGCTCCACCTCCTTGCCGTCGGGGTCGCCTATAATTTTGACCTTGGGGCTGATGACGTCTCCCTCGTTCTGCTCGTAGACCAGACCCAGCTCTCCCGTGGCCAGGCGCACCAGGGTGCCCACGGGGAAGATACCCATCATGTCTATGAACACCTTCGCCAGCAGGGGGTCGAAGGCGGTTCCCCTGTCCATGGCCAGCAGGCAGATGGCCTGGTCCGGGGTGCGAGCCTCCTGGTAGGGACGCCGTGAGGTCATGGCGTCGTAGACGTCGGCTATCTCCACTATGCGGGAGAAAAGACTTATGCGTTCCTTTCCCTTGATCCTGGGATACCCATTGAGGTCGTATCGTGCGTGGTGCTCGTAGGCGATGGCCACCGACAGGGGGTGCACCCCGGGTTGGGCCAGGAGTATGTCCGCGCCCTTAACCGGGTGTTCCCGCATCATTCCCCACTCCTTTTCGGTCAGGGGGCCGCGCTTGTTGAGGATACTCTGAGGGATGGTGACCTTTCCCAGGTCGTGTAACAGGGCGCCGGTGCCGAGGATCATAAGGGCGCTGCGATCGAGGGGCAGCATGGAGCCCAGGGCCAGGGACAGGATGAGTACGTTGATGGAGTGAAACGAGGTGTACTCGTCGTAGCTCTTGATGCTCGCCAGGCCCAGCACGGCGGCGCGGTTCTCTCCCACCCGGTTCAACATCACTCCCACCACGCGGTTGGCCTTGCTTATCTTCAGGCGCCGGTCGCTTATCGCCTGGTCCGCCAGCTCCCTTATCACCTCGACGGCTTCGTTGTATTCCTCCCGGGCCGAGGTGCGTTCCTTCTCCTCGTGCTGTATCTCCTCCCAGGTCCCGGGGTCGTCCAGGGATATGCTGACCACGCCCTTCTTCGGCAGCAGGCTTTTCAGGCCGCCTTTTTCCTCCAGCTCCTCCCTCCCTTTATTCAGAAGCTGTAGAAATACGATGAATTCCTCCGGTTTCAGGCCGGCCTGGACGCTGATGCCGCCGACGCCCTTGCCCTTGATCTCCTTGATAAGGGGATAGTAGAGTACGCTCTCCCTGGCCATCAGCTTTTTATCGAAGAACAACTCGTCGCCGATTATACGCAGGCTGAAGGCGCTCTCCCACTGGGTGTAATCGTTCAGGATGTCGAAGAAATCCCCGACGGCCTTCACGCACATCTCGTGGTTAGGGGGGTAGATGGCCACCGCCTTCTTGGCGCTCAGAAAGTACTTGAGAACCTTCCTGGCCTTCTCCAGGACGTTCTTGGAGTGGAAGTACTCCAGGCTCCTTTTTTTTCTCTCCTCGCTGGCCTTTTCTTCTTCCGCCTTCATCTTCTGCCCTCCAGATGGGGATATCTGCATAGCAGATCATCGAGAGCCTTTCTGGCCGCTATGTTGATCTCCTCCCATTCTGCCCGGTTGAGCAGTTTCCTGTGGTGGCTGTACTTCCTGAGGATGTGATAGACGTCGGGAGAGTCCATGCAGCCCAGGCTGAGCACGATTTCCTTTTTCGTCTGCATGCTCTCGGCGCCAGCCAGCTTCCCCTCCAGCATCTTCGACATAACCCCTATGGCCCTGCTCTCTTTCAGCCTTCCCAGCCACCTTATACACAGGATGCGGGTCTCATCGTCCTGGCTTTCCAGCCCCTCGAGAAGCAGCCTCCGTGCCTCGTAGCTGCCGTCTATGCCCAGGGCACGTATGGTCTCAGCCCTTACCCTGGAGTTGGGGTGGCTCAGGGTAGCGCTCAGGTAGTGGATGGTTTCCGGGGTATGGAATCTCCCTATAATGGAGACGATATTGCGCACCAGGTACCAGCGCTCGTCCTTGATGTATGAACCCAGGAGCCTTATCCTGTTTTGACCCGGTTCCTCCAGGCTGTCACAGATGAATTTACGTATCGACATTTCCTCCTCGTTGCCCAGGACTTCCACCATGGCCTTGATGCCGCTATCCCCGAGAGCCGACATAAACCGTTCGAAATCGCCGATCGCCTGGGGATAATCGCGCAGTTCGTATGATTGCAGGATAATGCGGTGAATGGTCTTAATACCGGTTCCCTCCTGCATCATCTGTACCAGTTGCTCGCGGAAAGGCTCCAGCCCCGGGTCCTGACTGGCCAACAGGGATTGCGTCCGTTCCAGGATGGCCGCCGCGTATCCGATCTGCCCCGCCTCGATGTGATCCCAGAAATGCTGTATCGTTAGCTCCAGCGCTTTGTCCAGGTTGTCCAGGTCCGAGCCCCTCTCCAGCAGGTCGAGGAGCATGGGGGTGATGGCCGAGAGTCCTTCCTCGGCCAGGTCGAAATCCGAAATGCGGCGTATCTCCTCGATCTCCTCCTGGCGGTATTCGCCGAAGAAATCCGATATATCCTTCAGTGTGGGCAGCATACGCTCCTCGCCCTTCGCCCCGTTTCCCTGCGCGTCCGGGTCGAGCTGGTCTATCAGGGAGGGCTCCACTTCTCCCAGGTCGAGTAGCTTGTTCCTCATCGCCTTGATCGCCGTTTCCAGTTCCTTGTCCTGGAAGCCTATCACCTTGAGCAGGTTCCTGGTCTTGGGGACGAGCTCAGGGGCCAGGGAGTAAAAATAACCGAGCAGGTCCACTATCTCCTGCGGGGTGAACTGGCTCAGGATATCCACACTCAGGGGCTCCTCGGCTATCTTGGGCAGAATCTGCCGGATGAGGAGCATGTTACGCAGCCCGGTCTCCAGGTAGAGCAGCGACTCGGCCATGGAGCGGTAATATACATCTCTCTGGGAGGAATAGTTACGTTCTATCAATACGGAGAGGTTTTTCAGGAACTGGTAGATAGCGTCCAGGTGTTCTTCCATGGCGAGGGCCGCTTCCTCCTGCTCCGCCAACCGCAGCAACAGGCCGGCCAGTTTCTCCGGGTCCCTTATCATATCCAGCAGGTCCCTGACCTTCTCGGGCAGCTCCTCCGGCTCGATCTCGGGTTGCTCTTCTTCCCCTTCCTCCCGCGACAGCGCGGCCAGGTCTCCATTCTCTATCTCCTCGTCCGTTCTCTGGGCCATGCTCTCCATTATGCCGATGTTTCTGGCCCCCTTGACGAAGAGAAAGGTCTCCGCACCCCCCTCGTAATCCACCTCCTCGGGATCGGTAACCAGCAGCTCCACCAGGGCCTCCACCTCCTCGCGGGTGGTGCCGGGGCGGAAGGTAAGCTCCTGGATGTTTAGGGCGCGAATACGGGAGGCGAGCTGGCGCAGGCTCCCCTTCTTGCGGTCCATGGACCACTTGAGGTACATAAGGCTGTCCTTTCCCACGCGCACCCTTATCTCGGGGACGGTGGCAAGGGAGTCGCTGAGTACGGCGTGGAGGAGGGCCGCCGAATCCTTGGCGGCGGGATGGTCCGCGGGGTAGAGGGAGCGCGACTTGCAGGCGATGGCCAGGCGCACGAAGGCGTCGACCACGGCCTTGAGATGAAACATCTCCTCGCTGCCGGGATCCTCTCCGCCGGGCTCCTCGCCCGTCTCCCTTTCTACCTCTTGCTCCTCGATGTTTTCCATGTCACTCACCAGGCGCCGTTCAAGGCCGGGTTACCATATAATCCATAGCCTGGCCCTGGATAGCTATTACGATCCCTCATAATCACTTATCGGTTGTGGGGGATTGATAAGTAAAGCGATTAATGTTTAAATTTTCTATGGTCCTGGTCAGGGCCCTTTTTACGAGGATTCTGTATTATTAGTAAGGACAAGGGACATGCCCCCATCGTCTAGAGGCCCAGGATATCGCCCTTTCAAGGCGGTGACACGGGTTCAAATCCCGTTGGGGGCACCAGCGGATTAGATTGCCCGGTAGGGCGTCTTGCTATAACATATGATGGGGGTCCGCAAGGGACCTCGAGACCTAATTCACGCGGAGCCGTGGTGTAGCCTGGTTAACACGCCGGCCTGTCAAGCCGGAGATCGCGGGTTCAAATCCCGTCGGTTCCGCCAAAAAAAGCTCCTTCGGGAGTTTATATATTGATAGGGCGAGATAGCTCAGTCGGTAGAGCGCAGGACTGAAAATCCTGGCGTCGCCGGTTCGATTCCGGCTCTCGCCACCAGTAAAAGACCAGGCCAAGGAGGATATTCCCGAGCCTGGTTTTTCTATTGGAGGGATTGGGTAACGCCCACGACCACAATATGACCACAAGATTTTCCACGATAAGCCGAGTTTACTAGGATTTTAGTGATAACAGGGAGGGTTTACTTAACCTTGACCGGAGACAGGCCTTCTGAGAAGCAACCGGCGTCTGCGTATTGTGGCTCTATAATCATATTGCCGTTTTTGTCTATGTATCCCCATTTCTCGTTAACTTGCACCGCTGCCAGTCCCTCGGAGAAAATGCCGACGTTATCATATTGAGGCTCGATGATCATTTCGTCGGCGCTATCTATGTAACCCCATTTGCCATCGATGCTAACCGCGGCTAGGCCCTCGGAGAATATACGATACCAAGTGTATATATACGAGTCCTCATACTGCGGCTCGATCACCATATTCCCGAGAGTATCGATATATCCCCATTTTCCATCTACTTTGACCGGAGCCAACCCTTCGGAGAAACGATCGGCATCCTCGAACTGCGGCTCTATGACCACGGCTCCCGTTTTATCGATGTAGCCGTATTCAACCTTAAAGGTATCCCCGTGGGACAATCTCAATATAACAAAATGTCTAGATATATAGTATAATGCAAATCGCCACAACCCAACTTCAAGAGGATTGATGTATAGGCTTGAAGCAATCCTAGAGTGAAAACATCATTGAAGCAGAGGAGACATATTGCTGCCCGAAGGAATGTATTTTCTACATATGGAGGAGGCCATCTGGCCGGCCTCCGCGAATATACTGCTTATTCGGGATGATGATGGGGCTATCCTGGTGGATGTGGGCTGCGGTCAGGAGGAAGCCTACCTGAAAGTCAAGGATTTCGTGATAGCCCAGGGCTTCCGCATCGATGACGTTCACACCGTAGTTCTCACCCATGCCCACCCCGACCACATGGGCGCAATGCGCTATCTGTTACAGGAGATAAGCCCCCGCATCTTTCTCCATCCCATAGAGATACCTCTGGCCGCCGAGCCCTCGCAGCTCAACCATACCTTCGATGTGGGGCTGCCTTACCGTTACGGTTTAAGCCCTGTACCCCCGGAGGAGATGGATATCGTCGAGTACTTTAGCGCTGCCTGTGCCATGGCCAGTGCCGAGGCCACAGACGAGATTCCCACACATGAGGCGCTCGTCCTGGGTGATTTCGCCTTCCAGGTTATCGTAACCCCCGGCCATGCCCAGGGCCTGGTATCCCTCTTCGACAGAGACAACGGCATCCTCTTCACCGCCGACGCCGTGGGGGCCATCGTTACCTGGTATTCCCCTTCCTCCGGGGGATTTACCGGGTTTCTGGAGGGTCTGGACCGGCTCTCGGAACTTCCCGCCAAGCTGCTCCTCCCCTCCCACGGGAAACCGAGCAATGAACCCCATAAGAAGATCGAGAAGACCAGGGCCAGCATGCTCCGCCGCGAGGAGAGGATCTTGAAGGAGCTTTCCTCGGGGCCCGTTCCTTTTCCCGACCTGGTGATGAGGGTATTCAAGCGCCCCCTTATGACCATCTTCCCCGGTACCCAGATGCTGCAGTGCCACCTGGACAAGCTCGAGGTGGAGGGAAAGGTGATATGCCGAGGCGAGGACGAGGGATGGATGGTAGAGATGGTTTAGGAAGGAATTTCGGGTATACAGTGGAAGAAAGGGCGGATGTATGTTAAAGAACAGGATACCTGTTCTAGTTGGGGTGGCGCAGTCGGTGCATCGCGAGAAGAGCACGCAGCAAATCAACCCCATCGATATGATGGCCGAGGTGGGACGGGAAGCGGGAAGGGACGCATCCCTGGATGACCTCAACAGGGTGGACACGCTTTACATCGTCAACTGCATCTCAAGAGACCTGGAGGCTCCGGCACAGGATCTGTCCGAGACCCTGCGAATACGACCCTCGGAGACGGGCTATACCGCCATAGGAGCCACGGCGCCCCAATGGTTCGTGAACCGCGCGGCGGAGAGGATCCTCTTGGGAGAATCTCAGTGGGTGCTTATCTGTGGAGCGGAGGCGTTCTACACCCATGTGGAGATCCAGCCGATGGCCCGAATCTTCGGCGGTTATTTCGGCGACGACGCCGCTTCCTTGCGACGGCGTTTCATGGGAGATATCAGGGTACCCCTCACCGACCTCGAGATCCGATATGGGTTGGGCTGGCCGGTGGCCATATACGCGTTGTTCGAGAACGCCCTGCGGGCACATTGGGAGAAGACGCTAACCGATCACCGTCATGAGCTCTCCTCCTTCTGCGCGGGTATGTCGGAGATCGCCTCCCGTAATCCCTTCTCCTGGACCAGGAAGGCAGTAAGCGCTGAAGAGATCGCTGAGGTAGCATCCGATAACCGCATGGTGGTCTATCCTTACACCAAGTTGATGTGCTCCAACATGACCGTGAACCAAGCGGCGGCAGTCTTGATGACCAACCTGGAGGCGGCAGAGGAATGCGGCATACCCAGGGATAAAATGGTCTTTTTAAGAGGATACGGGGATGCAGAGGATATTTTCCACGTGACAGAACGTCCCCACTTGTGGGCCAGCCCTTCGCTGGTCGACGCGGTTGAAGCGGCCCTGGGCCAGGCCTCCCTGTCGCTGGATGAAGTCGAGTACCTGGACTTCTACAGCTGCTTTCCATGCGCTCCCCGCATCGCCAGAGAGATGTTGGGCATCAGACCTGAAGACCCAAGGCCCCTTACCGTCACGGGTGGAATGCCATACTTCGGTGGACCAGGGAACAACTATGCCCTGCATGCCATCTCCAGCATGGTGGAGGTACTGCGCCGTGAACCCGAAGCCTACGGCCTGGTGCAGGCGATAAGCTGGTTTATCAGCAAGCACTCCGTGGGACTGTACAGCGCTTCCCCATGCGAGACCGGCTTGACACCCCACGATCCAGAAGAGAAGGCCAAGCGATACCCCCGGGTCAAAGTTGTCGACCGCGCCTCTGATAAGGGGGTGCTGGAAACATATGCCGTTTCGTATAGCCGTGATGCAAGGCCAAGCGGGGTGATTGTGATAGGCAGGGACGAGAACGGCGACAGGTTCCTGGCTAAGATGCGGCCGGAGAACAAGGTGGTTGAACAGATGACCCTCGAGGAGCCTATAGGAGAAATGGGGGGAATAGAATACGAGGAATCCACATCCTTGAACTGGTTTTATTTATAGCTTGCCACTGAATCCCTTTTGAGTCTATAAAAACAGTATCCACTCCCGACTAGATAGAGAGATGCACAAGTGCCCATGTCGAGATACTGGAAGAAGTCCATAAGATCCCGGGCGAGCGCCTGAAGAAGGCTAACTCATGGCGGTTGCCCGCCCTCTCCGTATGCGGTGATAGCTCCATCCTAGCTGTATTAACCTGTAGGTCTGCTGCTTCTTGTCCATCTTGAGATAGTTGGCCATGTCCTTCCTCCTCTTTTAACTCATCTTCAACAGTTGCATTTTCAGAATACCAGGTAGATGGGCGTTTTTCAGCATGAAAAAGAGGGCTTGGCACTACACTCCCGCCATCCTCGCCGATGGTGGCACGGCCACCCC
>JAXHVT010000045.1:0-16653 GCA_034188985.1 Actinomycetota bacterium
GACAAACGGGGCGTCCTCCAAAGCAAGACATACACGAAGGAGAACCACCGCAAGGTGGCGTAAGGGGAAGCGTTGTCTTGACTTTGGCTTTAATAGGTGTCCGATGTCAGTGCCTGACCCCCTCTTCAGGATGACCCCGTCTTCTGATAAGGCAAACCTGGCCACTATGTCTCTCCTGCAGATGGGACTACCTCTAAAATCTTGTTTATGCTTGTATATTCTGGGCGGAAATCCAAGATCAAATATGTAGATCCCTTTAGTATTAAGGCACCAAACCGGGCTTGATCCCTATTCCTGGTAGTTTATCTCAATATCGCTTTCCTCCGACTAAGAATATGTGGGAACGACGAGGGGTGATAGAGATGAAATGCGCGAATTGCGGCAGCGAGATGAAGGCGGGGTCCAGGTTCTGTACCAACTGCGGCGCGGTGGCGCAACCACCCGTACCCCATGAGGCCCAGACACACCGACCCCCTGGGCAAGAGGGTACCCAGGATGCGACCCCTGCTTCCAGCACCGCCCCCACCGTACAAACCGCCCAACCGCAGATCCCCGTGCCGCCCCCTCCCCCCATGGAGGCCGACATGGCCGTCCCCCAACCTCCCCCTGAAAAGCGGGTCGGCAAGGGTTGGGTTATCGCCATCATCGTGGGGGTCGTCATTATCGCGGGGACCGCTTCCGGGCTTCTGGTCTGGAAATTCACCGGCGGGGATAAGTTCACCGCCGAGATAGTCGGTTTGGAGCTGGTCACCGCTCAGGGCCGTGAGGTCGACCTGAAGGATGTCCCCCTAGGTGAAGGTCTTTACTTGAACATCACCGTAGAGGTCGACTACGGGGACAAGGGAGAGGCCTCCCTCTCGGTGGCCGTACTGGACGGATCGGACGAGGAGGTCCTGTCCGACACCTCCGAGGTGGAGGCCGCTAAAGGCTCCCAGACCATCGAGTTCGACTTCCTCATCAGGTGGTCCGAGGGGGAGACCTTCACCGCCAAGGTGGAGTTGGAGGCGGAAGAGGGCGGCGAGAAGATCACCGCCGCGGACAGCCTGAAGTTCTACATCGAGGAGGGTATGAGCTCGGAGATGACCCTTGAGATGGCCCTGATGGAGGCCGAGGACAAGCTGGACGAGGCCAACGACGCAGTGGTGGACCTGATATCCACCACCGATGTCAACACGGAGGACCTTGTCCAGCGACTGACAACGGCCTATGCCGACCTCGATAAGGCCGAGGACGATGAGCGGGCGGCCTCGATATACAAGACCGGTGAGGAGTTACTGGCCGAATGCGCATCTCGCAAGGCCGCCTGGGAGGAGAAGCAGAGGCAGCAGGATGAGGCGGCCCGGCAGTCTGATATTGCCGCCTGCCAGCAGGCCATGTTGGATTACGCCTGGAACACCATGACCCAGTGCGAGCCCGTACGCATCGACAACTTCTGGATGAACGACGCCCGCACCGAGGCCGCTGGCATAATGGTGGGCATGGCCACCGCGCACAGAAACCCCGAGCAGGCGGGCGATATCTTCATGGTCCCCATCAATGCCTATAAGCAGAACGGCCAGTGGGTGGCCTCCTTCGTATCGTCCACCTGAGCATCGCACCCGGCACCGGGACCACGACCGGGCACATCCCCCGCACCTCAAAACATCAGAAGATGGGCTCTCAGCCCCAGAAATCTGACGTTTTGCAGGTCAAGTGAATTCAGAAGACGGGATCCGGCCTGAAGGTCTTACGCGACGGAAAGAGTATTATTATGCGAGAGGGTTTTTTAAGTGCGTCGACAAGGCTACGGGAGAAATACGATGGTTGAGAAGAAAGCGGTCTGCTCTAACTGCGGTCTGCCCCAGGGCATAGGAAAAGGCAACGTCTGGCATTCCAACGGGGTTATAACGGCGAGCTATCCCCCCCATATACGGGGAACCCTATACGATACAGACGAACAAAACACCCTCTTCCCCGCCCTCTCGGAACGCATCGACTTCGATGTCACGCCCCTGGTCATAGAGGGCAAGCGCAAGGACGGCAAACGCTATACGGATTCCCTGATACGAAACCTTAATGCCCTGGGCAAAGACACCTCCCCCATGCGCATATACAGTATGATGACGCGCTTCATTACCTACTGGGGCCTGGGGGTATCCGAGATCATGAAGTACCGGGAGGGCGAACGCCTGACTATAGAGATGAGCGACGCCTACAGCTATCCCTTGTGCATGGGGGATTGGGCCGGGATCTTCGAGGCCGTGGAGCGTAAGAGGGGCGAGGCCAGCTGGCGAGACGAGAAAGTCCATCGCATCATGGATATAACCGCCGTGGAGGGGGAACCGGCCATGGAGGAGCGCATAGAGCAGGAGGTGGAGCTGGGAATACCCTATGTGGAAGAGGGGGACCTTCACTACCAGATGTGCCCGGAATGCGGCGTGCCCCTGGAGATATCCCGGCAGTTCAAATGGGATGCGGACATGTCCTTTATCGAGGAGATCGACAGCGGCAAACGCTTCGTGCTCCACAACACCAACGGCATCGTAGCGGTGTTGAGAGTCCTCAGTGAGGAACTGGGGGAGGAGATAAACGAGATAATCACCGAGATATCGCGTCATTACGCCCACGATTACTACTCCGGCCTCGAGAACGCCACCTCCATGGACGCGGAGTTGATGAAGTTCCCCCTGAGGAGCTGGGGGCGCCTGGCAAGCCTGCAGCACAAGGGGGCTGATTGCTACGTGAGGATGATCAATCCCTACTGTGTCCCCATCATGACCGGCCGGCTGTGGGGTTTGCTGGAGACCTTCGAGGGTCACACCTTATCCCTGTTCGACGTAACGGAAAGCGAGGGCATACTGGACATCTCCCTCACCAGGTCTGACTAGGCACGGGCACTGGGGTTAGGAGAAGTCTCCTTTCAATCCTGGACGCCCTGAGAGCGCCTCTAACGACCGATCGCGTGTCCTTTCGTTTGTATCTACCTTGATGCCGTGCCACATATATGCCACACACCTGTGCCTCACCATAAGTAAGCAACCGTAACTGTGGGGGAGAACGTGAAGTCGCAAACCAATATATGAAGCGTAAACAAGGTAAGCAACCTACTATAAATGTAACCATCCGTAACCACTGGTAATTAATGGTTAATGGACTTTTAATACGAGAATGCCCTCACAAAGAAGGTGTGTTATCTGCGATAACGAGTTTTTCTGCGATTCCACTTCAAGCCCTGATGTGAGCACTCCCCATTTTCTGACCGCTGTTCAGTTTTACGATTGTATTACCTGCGCTACTCAATGTCAATCAGTAGAGCAATCGTAAGGGTTCAACGCCGTTGAACCCGTCTTCCACCCGCCCCATGTAGAGCAATCGTAGGGGCTCGAAACCGTGGAGCCCGCATCGAAACCGACCCGACAGAATCATCGAAGGGTCTCAACACCGTTGAGCCCGTCTTCCACCCGCCCCGATCTTCCTCATCCTCTCCAGGCACCTTCAAGCCCCAACCCCAGTGCCCTACAAACTAAGACACGATCCTATCCAGGTAGGCTTGGATATGCTCGGCGAAGGCGTGGAAATACGATTCCCCGCGATAACGACTGAGGTCGGGTATTCTGTAACCGACCCCGTCCATATCAAGGCCCTTAAGAAGTTTTGATGAATTATCGCGAATACGGGAGGCGGCCAGGTATGCGGTCGAATATGCTTTCCCGTTCTCCGCCCAGTCCTCCAAAAGGAATTGAAACGTGCTGAAAACATCCGCCCACCTGATGAAACGAAGGCCCTTGTCTATATCAAAGAATTCAAGCCAGGGCTCGCGGTCGATTGAGAAGACCGACTCCCTCCCACCAGACCATTGCAGAAGGAATTCTCCTTCCGTCATCTCGTTGAGTATGTGGTATACATTCCTCTGGTTAACATTGACCGCCTTGGATATCCGCATCGAATTGCCATCACCTTTCAGCAAAAGGTACCCTAATATGCTGGCTCGGGAGGTAACCCCAAACAGTTTCCTCAAACGTAGAAAAAGGTTCGCGCTATTTCTCATGTCGGGTTTACCGGACAAGCCGCGCAGGTTCGGCTCATTACGCAAGAACCCCCAGGCGCCAAAAGTCGGGGCTGTATCTTTCACGTCATATCCTGTATCCGAGCCCCAACTCAGGAAGAGATACTCTTCTTCGACAAGCCTGGACTCCTTCCACCTATCGACCGTCGATAGGAACCTCGGGCTTTTCTTGTCCGCAGCCACATATTCTAAAGAGGCACCAAGGCATGCCTTGTATTTGGGGCCGAAGGCGTCCGCTGTCTTCTTCAGCCGATTAAAGTTCAATATCTTCTCATTGACGGAGATCCAGTCTAAAACCTCATCGAAGAGCCTGGGATCATAACGCCCGTAGAACATGGTCGCGCAGATCAATGCCTCGGGATCGATTGCCCACTTCATCTCCGGCGCAATGTTTGTATATATGCCAAGAGCCGACCACTGGCACCAGCATATATCCAGCATCTTCTCGAGTATGCTTCTAGGAAATCTTTCCAGCGACATCTTCATAGCCCATCCACTCCAGCAACTTGATCAACTCCTCTTTAAAAGGCTCGGAGGGATCTTGATTCATACACCATAAGCCTGCCGTCTCCATCTCTTGCGGAGAAGGCTCCAGCTTTCTTAAATCTTCAATGTGCCGGCCCTGTCTATCGACGGCGGCATAGAGTTTGAAGTGAATAAGATCGACCCTTGAAGAATAGTGCACGACCAGGTTGTCACCATACCGTTTCGTTATAAGCCTTGTGACGAAGCCTTCAGGCAACCCAGTTCGAACCATGCTTGTCGGGCCATTGTTTATCCATTCATCGGGCAGGTCAAAATCGCGGGCCACCCTGCCTGCAGATTCGCGAAACCAGCCCTCTAAATCAGCTTCATGTAATTCCAGGGTTTCGCCACCCTCTATGATCCCAACAACGTCTATGTCTTTAGTCGACCGGCTTGCAAGGCCAAGTACATTAAGAGCCGTACCCCCGCATACAACAAGCTCAATGTGATGTCCTTCCAGGCCGAGCTGCTCATCCAATGCCCGCAGGTATGTTTCGACATCCTGATGATCGAACATATTCGCCTCCGTAATTAGTGCAATATATACTAATAATTAGTGTAATATACACTTAATTATAGTGTTTAGTCAACTAACATAACTACTGCAGCTTATTCCTTATGTTTCCTATATGGCCGATATCTTCCCCGCTCTTTCAGGCGAAATAATATCTACAGGGCCGGACTTGATAGTCTGAAATAGATCTCAAACGGATGAAACGTGGTTCAATTGCTAAAAAACCTGGGATTCCGGTCAAGAAGCGTGAATAAGCATTTGGATGTCTTCAAGTTCATGAAAGAAGCCCTTCCCGATGCGTTGAAAGACGACGTTGATAAACTCCAGAAAATGCGTAAGAAGCGGAACCGGGCGGTCTATGAGACAAGGGGCATGGTGTCCCAAAAGGAGATCGAATTTATTTGTGCCTTCGCTCAAAGCTACTTCGATGAGATTCTCTTCCTTCTGCCGAAGAGCTATGCGAAGGTGCTGGAGAAATAAGAGGAACCCCAGGCACAAGGCGTGACCCCCCAAATCATGCTCTCATTGCGAGCAGGTGCCTTCGCCGGCGAAGCAATCCCAAGGTACAAGCTTCGACTCCACACTCACGCGGTTGGTAAGCTTAGCTAGTTTTATCTAACCGAACATAGAGGATATATCTGTCTATCCTTCTGTTTCTTGTAGTAGAATATAGGCTATCGGTAACGGGATGAACGCTTGCGGGGAACACTAAATGCGAGTCTGAAGAGGGGGTTCAGCGATGACCGACATCTATGCCCAGAAGCCGTGGCTCAAGTACTACGACGACCACGTCTCACCCAACCTCGACTACGAGGACAAGACCTACGCCGAGAAGTTCCGGGAGGCGGTCAAGAAGAACCCCTCGAGGGCGGCCCTTATCTACATGGGCAAACGCATATCCTTCGGGGAGCTGGACCGGCTCTCCAACCAACTGGCCGCCTACTTCATAAAGATCGGCTTAAAGCCCGACGACGTGGTGGGCTTGCACATGCCCAACATACCGGCTCACTATATAGGCCTCGTCGCCACGCAGAAGGCGGGGTGCGTGTCCACGGGCATCAGTCCCTTGCTCACCGCCCACGAGATGGAACACCAGCTCATCGACTCGGGCACCAAGGTGGTGTTGACCGTCGACCTGCTGTACGAAAAGATCGCCGAGGTGGCGGATAAGACGGGCTTCTCCACGGTGATAGTAACCGAGATCGCCGACTTCCTGCCCGGGATAAAGCGGGTGCTGGGCAAGGCTCTGAAGAAGATTCCCACCGCCGAGGTGACGCCCATAGCGGGCAAGACGGTCATCTCCTTCTTGGATACGGTCAAGGGGATGCCCGACGACCCGGTGGAGGTCAAGCGCACCATGGACGACACCATCTTCATTATGTATACGGGGGGCACCACCGGGCCCTCCAAGGGCGCGCTGCTCACCCAGCGCAACTTCATGAGCAACTGCCAGCAGACCATGACCTGGGTGGATATCGATGCCTTGGACGATGACCTGGTGATGCTCTCCGCCTTCCCGCTTTTCCACCTGGCCGGGAAGGCCCTGGGGGGATTCACCATGGCCAGCGGCTATACCCAGGTGTGCGTGCCCGACCCCCGGGACATGCATTTCCTCATCGATTGCATCAAGAAGTACAAGCCCGCGGCCATCGTCAACGTGCCCACCGTCTTCTTCGAGCTGATGAAGCAGCCGGATTTCAAGGCGCTGAACCTAGGCCACCTCCAGTGGTGCATAAGCGCCGCCGCCCCTTTCCCCGCGGAGGCCATACCGGAGCTGGAATCGGTCATCGGCGAGAGCAAGTTCATCGAGCTGTACGGCATGACCGAGTGCTCCCCCGTCACCACCTGCAACCCCCGTTACGGCACCAAAAAACCGGGTTCGGTGGGCCTGCCCTACCCGGACACCGAGTTAAAGCTGGTGGACCCCGAGAGCGGGGAAATGGCGGAGCTGGGTGAGCCGGGCGAGATCTGCATACTGGGCCCCCAGGTAATGAAGGGCTACTACAACAAGCCCGAGGAGACGGCCCATGCCCTGCGTGAAGGCTGGATGCACACCGGTGACATAGCACGCATGGACGAGGACGGCTACTTCTACGTGGTGGACCGCCTAAAGGACATGGTCATAGTCTCGGGCTTCAAGGTGTTCACCCGGGAGCTGGACGATAAGTTGATGAAGCATCCGGATATAGACATGGCCGCCACCATCGGCTACCCGGACCCCGAACGGCCGGGCTCGGAACGGGTCATGGCCGCCCTAGTGCTAAAGCCGGGGGTCGAGAAGAGCGAGGCCGAGAGGGATAAGATCGTCAAGTACCTGCGCGATACCGTGGCCCCCTACAAGGTGCCCAAGACCATCGAGTTCTTCGACGAGCTGCCCACCAGCGGGGTGGGCAAGATCCTCAAGCGCGAGCTTAAGGCGATGGTGATCGACAAGGATTAGAGCCCCAGGCCTGGACCTGTCATTGCAAGGAGGCGTACCTGCGTCAACGTCGTCGCGGGAAGGCATCCTCCCGAGTACGTCATTGCTAGGAGGCGTGCTCGTCGACGAAGCATCCCCAATGCACACGCTCCTCTAACTTCATCGCAGGAGGCGTCCCTGCGTCAACGTCATCACGACGAGGCATGCTCGTCGACGAATCTCGTGGCCAAAGGTCCGACTAGAGGTAAGCCTGCAACAGAAACCCCAACCCCACCCTTCCTCTCCCCTGACCACCCTCGACTCCGGTTTGCCCCCTTCTTCCATGGGCTCTTCTTAGTCCAGGTAGTCGCGGAGTTGGGCGGAGCGGTTGGGATGGCGCAGTTTGGCCAGGGTCTTGTACTCTATCTGCCGTATACGCTCGCGGGTAACTCCGAACTCCCGCCCCACTTCCTCCAGGGTGCGGGGACGGTCGTCGGTAAGACCGAAACGCAGGCGGATGATCTCTCTTTCCCTCCCGTCCAGGGAGCTGAGGACGTTCTCTATATGATCCTGCAAAAGCACGAAGGATGCGGCGTCGCTGGGTACTACGGCGCCGATATCCTCGATAAAATCCTGGAGGTGGGAGTCCCCTTCATCCCCGATAGGAGACTCCAGGGAGACGGGATCCTGGGAGATCTTTGTGATCTCGCGCACCTTCTCCGTTGTGATTCCCATATGTTCGGCCGTCTCCTCCGGTGTGGGCTCCCGGCCCAGCTCCTGCAAGAGGCTCCTCTGCGCCCGGATGAGTCTGTTGATGTTCTCCACCATGTGCACGGGTATGCGAATGGTGCGGGCCTGGTCGGCCAGGGACCGGGTGACGGCCTGCCTGATCCACCAGGTGGCGTAGGTGGAGAACTTGTAGCCCCGGCGGTAGTCGAACTTCTCCACGGCCTTGATAAGGCCCAGGTTACCCTCCTGGATAAGGTCGAGGAAGTGCATGCCCCTGCCCACGTAACGTTTGGCGATGGAAACCACCAGCCTGAGGTTGGCCTCCACAAGCTTGTGCCTGGCCTCCTGGCCGGCGCGTTCCTGTCTCCTTAGTGCCCGCCACTCTTCCCTGGATAGTCCATCGCCCTTTTCACGCAGCTTCGCGGTGGCCGCCTCGCCGGCCTCGCTCTTTTGGGCAAGGTCCAACTCCTCGCTCCTGGTGAGCAAGGGCACCTTGCCTATCTCCTTCAAGTACATGTATAAAGGGTCGCCTGTCTGGGCTTTCGTCGCTGTCTTCATATCTTTATGCTATATTCCATGTAGGCCTCCTGTATAGCCATCATACACCCAAAAGTAAAAAGAAGGTTGATAACTGGTGGTCAAGCCCCGTGAGCGGCGACGTAGATGTCCCTACGAGGTGTCCCTGCGTCAACATCATCGCGAACAGCCTTACACCCTAAAACGTCATCACGAGGAGGCGTCCCTACGAAAACGTCATTGCGAGGAGGCGTCCTCGCCGACGAAGCAATCCCGAGGTACCCCGCCCTCTAAAACCATAACGAACAGCCTTACGCCCTCAAACGTCATCGCGAGGAGGCGTCCCTGCGAAAACGTCATCGCGAGGAGGCGTCTTCGCCGACGTGGCGATCTCAAAGTACCCGGTTCTCTCCATAGACGCACGTGTAGATAATGTAGCCCCCTGGCCTGCCCCGGGCCTAAGCCGGTCCTTCCCCCCGGGCCTTGACCCCGGCTGCGCGAGTAGAATATAGGATGGGAATGAAATGAGGTTCCTTTCGCGGCCGCGGTACTCTGACAGCAATGGAAGAAGCCTGATGAAGTGACAGAGGAAAAAGCACCCAGAAACGAACGCGTTGCGAGTTCCGTGAAGAAATACGGGCGGAATACCTTTTCTTCCCTGCGCATAAGGAACTACCGCCTCTACTTTATAGGCCAGGGCATCTCGATGAGCGGGTTGTGGATGCATTACATCGCCCTGGCATGGCTGGTCCTGGAGCTGACCGACTCGGGCACCATCCTCGGCATTGTATCGGCCCTGCAGTTCCTGCCCATCCTCTTCCTCGCACCCTATGGCGGCGTCATCGCCGACCGTTTCGACAAGCGCAAGCTGCTCTTCGTGACCCAGGGAGGTATGGGCATCCTAGTCCTCATCCTCGCCGTCCTCGTCGCCACGGACCTGATCCGCATATGGATGATCTACATCATCGTCGCGGGCATCGGCTTCCTGTACGCGGTGGACAGCCCCACGCGCCAGGCCTTCATCCACGAGCTGGTGGGAGCGGATGAACTGCGAAACGCCGTCACCCTGAACTCGGTGGAGGTCAACCTGGCCAGGGTCGTAGGGCCCGCCATCGCGGGGGTGATCATCGCCAGCATCGGCCTGTCACCCTGCTTCTTTATAAACGCGGCCTCATACTCCGCGATATTGATATGCCTGTTCCTCATGCGCCCGGACGAGCTCGAGGCGGGCACGCCTGTGCCGCGGCGCCGCGGGCAGCTGCGCGAGGGCCTTAGCTACGTGCGTCACACGCCCGTCCTGCGCGATTCGCTTATCATAATGGCCATCGTCGGGACCCTCACCTACGAGTTCCAGGTATCCCTGCCGCTCATCGCCAAGTACACCTTCGACTCGGGCTCCACCGGCCTGGCCTTACTAACCGCTTTCATGAGTGGGGGCTCCGTGGTGGGAGGCCTGGCGACCGCCGGCAGGCGCAAGACCGCACCACGTGGCCTTATCTGGACATCCCTTGCTTTCGGGGCCTCGATGTTCCTGGTAGCCCTGTCTCCCAACCTACCATTGGCAGTGACGGCCATGCTGCTGGTAGGCGCGTGCTCGGTGGTTTTCGTATCGCTGTGCAACTCCCTCCTGCAGCTGGAGAGCGTGGCGCATATGCGCGGGAGGGTGATGGCCCTTTGGACCATCGCCTTCTTCGGCTCCACGACCATCGGCGGCCCCATCATCGGGGCCATCGGCAACCATTTCAACCCCAGGTGGACCCTGGTGGTGGGAGGCCTCGCCGCCCTCGGGGCGTGGGTGTACGGCCTCATCGCCATGAGGAACTACCCCTCCCGCAAGGCACCCGAGGATTTCGTTGTTGAGCAGCCAACCTCCATCGAGGAGGATGCGCAGATCCTCTAGGGGATGGGGGCCGTATCTTCGTTCTTCGGTCAAACCTGTTGTCTGGGATTCACCCCTGGAATCTGGCAGATAGGAAACCGAGGAACGAAGATACGGCCCATGCTCAGAGGCGATCGAGCATTTCTTCGATGCGCGAGTCCGGCACTTCCTGCAGGTAGAAAATGCGGGAGCCGTCCTTTTCTTTCTCGCCCAGGGCTACCGTCCAGTTGGCCTCTATCGAGCTCTTGCTCAACGGTGCCCTCGATTCTTTGCGCGCTATCAGCTCACTTACCTCGCCCATATCTATTTCGAAGCGCTCCAGGATCATGTAGAGATCATAGAAATCACGGTACCTGGCGCGCTCGTTCGCCGCCCTTATCTTTTCGGCGCACATCTCCCTTATATCCATGACCATTACCCTGGTATCCACCCTCCAGACGTTGCCGTAGATGTTCTCCCGCGGCGGCATGACGACCACCTGGTCTATATCCACCTCAACCTTCATGGAGTTGGGCTGCCCCAGAGGACCGGTAAAAGAGAGCCTCTCTATCTTGATCGTAAAGTCCGATACACGCGATTTCCTGACCGAGAGGAAATCGTGCTCTTCCAGTATCCCCTCCATTTCACGCAGTATCTCCGCCCCGTCTCCAGGATGGTCTCCAGCATATGTGAAGTCCAGATCCTCGGAGAACCTGAGGTTGGGCAGGTAGCAGTGGTGCAGGGCCGTACCGCCTTTGAAGACCAGCCTGCCGCGCAGTTCCGAGCCTGCGATGATTCTCGATACGACGCTGAGGAGATACTCCTTCTCCGCGATCTGAAGGGGGTAGCGGTGGTTTCGCCTGTTTATGACCTCCAGTTCCCGCCTGGTCAATAACTCGATCTGCACGGCACCACACCGCCTTACCCCGCGCTATGTGGCCAGCCGGGCTGGGGAATAAAGCCGCCACTTGGCGTTGAACGTGCCGCCACCCCTCAGCATGTAGCTGGCACTCGGCTTACCCATCACCATCTCGTAGACAGGCCCCGAGTCCAGGCCCGCCTTGTCCAGGAGCAATCCCGCGATCCTCCGCACGGTCAAGCTCTGCCCCGCGCAGTACCCATGAAGGCTCCCGAGATCGATCTCATCCGCGCTCGTCTGTAGCTTCTCGAGGACCAGGTCGACCGAATAAGCCGTCCTCCTGTAGTTGAGCAGGTCCAGCAATGCTTTTTCCACGCTCGCTATTCTTACCACGAAGCCCTCCACGCGCTCATCCTGGAATCCGTAGAACAGGGCGCCCCTTGTCTTGATATACTCGTACCTTATGCCCTGAAACTCCCGTGTATTGTACGCTTTTAGAGAGACACTGATAACCGATCTCAAATACTGGTCGAAAAGGCCGTGGAACTGCAGCGCGGCCTCGAACGAGACATATGATTCCTCCACGAAGATCTGGGCAATTTTATAGACAGGAAGCGCGGCGAATCCCCTGGATTCGCTTCCGGCGATATAATAGCTGCCTTTCTTGAGGCGCACCAGCCAGCCATTGCGGCTAAGCTTACTGACAAGGCTGGCAGCGGCCTGACGGCTGATGCTGCTGGACAGCTCGTCATATATCTGGCCGAAGTCTACGATAACGCCGTACTTGGCGACTATTCTATCGATGAGCTCCGCTTCTTTTTCCGATAATATAGTTCTTTTTGTTTTCATATTATAATCCATTATGCATTATTATTGTCTTACATTTTAAACTTCTTAGTGGCAATATGCAAGAGGTATGAGGCGTTCCTACGAGAACGTCATTGCGAGGATGAGGGGGTCGTATCTTCGATCTTCGGTTCTCCATCCGCCAGATGCCAATGGTGAATCCCAGGCACCAGACTGAACCGAAGAACGAAGATACGACCCTAATCCAGATCAGGCATATCCCCCGGCACCTTGCCCGTCCACTCCGGCTTGCGCTTCTGCATGAAGGACATGATGCCCTCCACCATGTCAGGCTGGGTCATGATCCAGTTGAGGTAGCGGTGGTTCGTCTTCTCGGCCTTCTCGACGTCGTCCTCGGCCAGGAAATCGTAGAGCATCTTCTTGGTCAGGGAAACGCTTACCGGCGAACACTTCTCGGCTATCTCCCTCGCCATCTCCAGGGCCGTCGGCATCAACTCCTCGTCCGGGACCACCCGGCTCACCAGGCCGAAATCCAGGGCTTCCGCTGCGGTCAGCGAGCGCCCGGTGTACATGAACTCGGCCGCGCGGCTTATACCGATGATCTTGGGGAGCAGCCAGGGGCAGGCCAGCTCGGGGAGGAGCCCGCGGCGCACGAAGGCCAGGCTCAGCTTGGCGCTCTCAGCCGCGATGCGGATATCGAAGGGCAGGGTCATGGTGACCCCCACTCCCACCGCTGAGCCGTTGTAGGCCACGATGACCGGCTTTTTCAGCGAGAAAAGGAGCTTCACCGTACTGGCCTTCTCTTCCAGCAAGTCCTGCGGGACGGTGTCGTCGGCGGCCGTCTCTCCGCTGGACATATCGATACCGGCGCAGAAAGCACGCCCTGCACCGGTGAGGATTATAACCCGCACCTCCGGGTCGGCGTCCGCTTCCTGCAAGATGTCGAGCAACTCGTCCTGCATGCTCAACGTAAGGGCATTGAGCTTATCGGGCCGGTTCAAGGTTATGATGGCGACGTAGCCGTCCTTCTCAACGAGAATGTCCTTGTTGTCCATCTGCTTCTCCCTCCCGTGGTCGCGCTAATGACCTTCCTCGATGAGCTTATCATCCCGCCGGATGAAAGGCGATTCAACCGATGGTAAGTAAGTTTCCACCTGGCCGCCGGATGGTAAGCTGGTGACTTTTACATCTTAAATAACGCTGGCCTTATTGCTTGGTCAAATATGTACAATTGCTAATGGCCATTTTATGCACTTTGATAACTTGCCATTATCAGGTGCTTATTCTCAAGATCCAGGGCTCCCTGGTTCAACACCCTATAGTGAAGCCCAATTATAGTCTTAAAATGCCCTCACTCTTTCAACTCATCTCCAATCCAATTGAATGGTATACCACGAGAACCCTGGGTTGTTTAGCTGGGCTTGAAGCCTACTAAATAGGGAAAGTTGGATATAATAGAGAAGCTATATCGGTGAATCACGAGGGCTATAAAGAAACGTGATATGAATTATATGTATGAATTCTATCCTGAAAGCAGATTCGGCGGCTTCACGGATATCGATGGCACCATAGCCTTCTATCTAAGGGTGAACTCTTTAATAGATACTTCATCAGTACTTCTGGATGTCGGCTGTGGAAGAGGCGCCTTTTCTGAGGACCCCATATTATTACGTAAGGGACTCCGTAATTTTAAAGGCAAATGCAGGAAGGTTATAGGTATAGATATCGATGAAAATGCATCGGCCAACCCGTTTCTCGATCAATTTGTATATTTAAAAGAGAATGCCTGGCCTCTAGAAAATAAAAGCATAGATGTTTGCATTTGCGATAATGTATTAGAGCATTTTCGAAATCCAGAGATCTTTTTTTCCGAATGCAATAGGGTCATCAAGAATGGTGGCTTCTTATGCATCAGAACACCAAACACCTTAAACTATATCGGAGTAATTTCAAGAATCACTCCACAGAAATTTCATACAGCAATACTGCAGAAAGTCAAACATCAAATAAAAGAGGAAGATATATTTCGCACATATTATAGATGCAACACCAAGAGAAAGCTAAAGCGTATGCTTGATCAACATGGTTTTCTATCATACGTCTATGGTTATGAGGCTGAACCTTCCTACCATTCTTTTTCAAGATTATTCTATCTATTCGGGGTAATTCACCAACGCTTAGCCCCTAATGCACTGAAGGCCTCTATTTTTGCATTTGCACAAAAGCATTAGGGCAACCCAGATATGGCAATTGTTAACTAGATATTATCTTCTTTGACAATCCTAAGGTCTGGCTTAATTTCTTCTACGATATGCTCTTCTTCATCCAAGCCCTTGGGATTATATGTGGGAACTAGCTCTGCTAAAAGCTTCTTTACTTCTACCTCATCATTGCATTTAGCCGCATATATAAGCTTGTCTATTTGATCCATGAACGATTCCATATCCTCGAAATGGTAATCGAGCCTGAATATCTTCTCATGCGGGGTCTTCTTTACAATATCTGCCGGCAGGAGGAGATCCTCCTGGGCCTTCTCACCAGGCCTCAATCCTGTAATGTTGATATCGATCTCCCATTCCGGACGCATCATTCCGATCATATTTTCCGCCAAGTCGTATATCTTAACGGGCTCTCCCATATCAGGCATGAATATTTCAGCACCTTTCATAAATACAGCTGCCTGCAATACCATCATCGCGGCCTCATCTATAGTCAAGAAATATCGAGAGGCATCGGGATGGGTAATGTTAATCGGGCCACCCTGCTCTATAAGCCTTTGAAAAACAAATATTACGCTCCCCCTGGTTCCTAGAACATTCCCCAAACGAAAGGAAGAAAAACAACAGCCGTCGTTTTTACTCATGAAATAGAGGAGCCTCTCGGCGATATGCTTGGAAGCTCCCATGATGTTGTCCGGCTTCTCTGCCTTGATAGAAGAGAAAAGCACCAGACCTTTCGCTGAGTTATCACGCGCTGATTCAGCAAGTATTTTTGTCCCTAACACGTTGTTCTTGACGGCTTCCGTAGGGTGCATTTCCATCATTGGCACATGCTTTGAAGCCGCTGTATGAAAAATGTAATCTGGCTTATATTTTTCGAATAGCTTCCTTATTCTTTCCTCATCCCTTATGTCCGCCATAATTACTTTTGTCTCACAATCAGGGAATTTTCTTTTCAGTTCATTCTCGACCTCGAACAGCCCTGATTCATTATTATCGAGGACTATGAGGCGGTTTGGTCCGAAAGCAGCGACATGCTGCGATAAGATAGAGCCAATGGAACCGCTTCCACCCGTGATTAGCACAACCTTGTCCGTGATATTGGCAGAGACGGAACTTACCTCCAACTCAAAGGGCTCTCTCCCCAGTAGGTCCTCAATACGCAGCTCCCTGACTGAATTAATGCCAATTCTCCCACTCATAGTTTTCAATAACGGAGGCAGAATCTTTATCTCCGCATCAGTTGTCTCACATATAGAAACAATGTCCCTTACCTCCTTCCCCGAAAGGGAAGGTATTGCGATATATATCTCGTCTATATCCAACTTGAGAACGTTCTCGGGTATAGTCTCTCTCCCACCCAGAACAGGTACTCCCTGTATCTGAAGGTTGCTCTTGTCTTTATCGTCATCAATGAATCCTATCGGGGAAAGGTTGTAATGAGGGTGTCTCTGCATATCCCGAGCGATTATTTCTCCAGATTCCCCCGCACCTACGAGAAGAACCCTTTTGCCGCCTTCCCCTACACGCCTTAATCTCATCTCATTAATGAGACGGTACTGCAGCCTGATAAAACCCATTATAAAAAGAGATAGGACACCGCCCATCACGGCTTCCGATATGGATAGATAAGACCTTGCACCAGGTATAACCAAGACCAAAATAAAAACAAATGAAGTAGCTAGTACCGAGGAGCTCGTAAGGTTAATGAGCTCATCGAAACTTGCATATTTCCATCGGCCTGAATATATACGGAATATTCCATTAAATGCTAGAAAGACAACGACAACTCCTGGCGTAAAAAGAAATAGTCTAGCAAACTTGTCAAAAGATACTGAGAACTCGGAACGAATTGAAAGGGCAACAAGAAATCCCAATACGACAGCGAATATATCTAATGCAATTTTCCATACTGTCTTTGCTGATAATGGCCGTTGTATACTCTTCATATGCTGCTCCTAATCAAGGGTAGCATAAGCATAATGATATGCCACCCCCATGAAAAATTAACGCCAACCCCTATTCTTGGCATTAATAATGCTATCCCATTCTAGCAATTTTAAACTCAAGTTGAACAGTTGATTTTCCAGACTTCCAGGTAAAAGGGCATATTTCACCCTCAGAAAAGGGCCGTGGCATTAGGTTTTGCCTCTCGGGCAGATGGCGGTACGGCCACGCCCGCG
>JAXHVT010000046.1:0-15558 GCA_034188985.1 Actinomycetota bacterium
CACTGGACGTGAGACAAACGGGGCGTCCTCCAAAGCAAGACATACACGAAGGAGAACCACCGCAAGGTGGCGTAAGGGGAAGCGTTGTCTTGACTTTGGCTTTAATAGGTGCCCGTTGTATTCCGAGCCCTCCTGGCTACCGTGCACCGGGGATTCCGAGGAATCCATATCCAGGATGACCTTCTTGGTCTTGCTCACACGCATCGCCTTTCCCACCCAGGCGTGGTTGATCGCTGAAAGCGCCGATATGTTCTCATCCGTGGCAAGGGTCTCGGTCTCGAAGCGGGATATGGTCTGGGAGCTGGCGGCATTACTCTGAAGGGCCTTCTTCCCCACAACAGCCATCATGGCGGGGTCTCTGAGCAATTGTTCATTGTCGTTCACATCCTCGTAGCCTGCGAGCCTGGCGTAGACCGACTGGCGCAGGAGGCCAGCTAGGTCATGCCTGATGTTCCTCCCCGTCCTTTTATCCTGTATCATAACCCCCGCCATCTCGGTCAGTCCCAGCACACCGTCCAGCTCCCTCACCGCCAGCAATCCTGCATCGGTGGTCACTCTTGCCCCCCTGAATTCTAGCCTCAGGCGTGCGTCGAAATCGAGCCTCAGGCCCCCATTTTCCGCTTCACCCGCAAGGTTCCCCATGGTTTCCCCTCCTGTATTGCTGCTGTCGCTGTCCCGATGTATATTTCAGCAATACAAGCTGTGGTTCCTTTGAGGTTCTATATGAGAAATCCGGGGTGACATCTCTGTCTTTCAATATTACAGCCTCTCTTAATCATCATTAACATCATCTGTTTTCTTAGCTTAAGGAATTCATTGTTGCTTATAAACGAATTTTTCTCCTACTTACTTTATCCGAAAGTATGCCCCTAAAACGGGCAATGTGATAACCATACCCATCGAGTAACCAGGCTTTGAATTAGCAGGCTTTTCGAGTCACCGTTTAATCAGTAAACTTACCGCTTACCGGCCATAAAGTAACGATAACCAGTTTTTAATGGCGTTAAATAGAGAATATTCCAACAATATAAGTAGAAAGATAAAAACGTTGGATCAGGAGGGTGACGATGAGAAAGTCGAGAATATGCACGGATGATTGCAGTAAATGCCTCTTTTTCTCTTGTAATTTCCACCCGATGTTCGTGGATATGACCGACGAGACCAAGCGAAGGGAGCTCTCCTGCGTGTCCAGCAGCATAAAGGTCCCTTACGAAGAAGAAGTTAAAACCCGGAATAAACATGATTAGCGATGAACGGAAGCTGAGCCCCGATAAGGCGGGGTTGTGTTTTTAAGTTTCAATTTTTCTGAAGGTAAAAGGGCAGCTCAGCCGTTGATTAGAACTGGATTCATGAAGACACGAGCATTACGTTGACGATATTCGGGGTTCGAGCATCAAGTTCTATATCACCTTTAACAAAGATTTATACAGGAGAGCGGACCACCCGAGCATGGCACCCTGAGAGTTCTGGTTAAGCCTGTTCCCATCCTTGAGATCGGTTTCTCCAGTGGGTCTATTTCCTGTAAGCACTGCATAAGCGCCTGTCCAACGCAAGCGATAGGCGAGATGCAGAGACAGAACTGTCGACTCTGTCCCGACTGCGCCGAGGGTCCCATCATGTTTCCACGCGATATGGAGGATTTGGGGGGCGGCAGAGGCGGATATGCATCCGCTCCTGCGAGGAGGAGTGCAAGAGGGGCGCGCTGACAGACAGGCCGCTGCCCATAAGGTCCATAAAGCAAGAGGTAGCCGATTGGGCTCGAAGGGAGGGCCTGGTGAGGCCCAGATACTATACCCGGCATATCGACCGCAGGGTGGCGGTTGCCGGTGGAGGCCCGGCTGGGATAACGGCGGCCGTTGAGCTCGCATCCATGGGATACAGGGTGACCATATACGAGGTCGGAGACGGACTCGGGGGAATGCTGCGCCGGGCCGTGCCCGGATTCAGGCTGCCGGACGAGGTATGGCGAAGGGAATTCGAGGAGGCCGTAGGAGAAGGTATCGACGTCGTTCACGGCGCCAGGGTAGGCTGCAACCCAACCATTGGCGATCTGTTTGAGCGGGGCTTCAAAGCGGTACTGCTGGACGTAGGAGCCTCGAATGGCAGGAAGATCTTCATTACGGGGTGCGATTACCAGGGCGTGCACAACGCTCTTTCGTTCATGGCTGCCGTAAAGGACGAGTGGCCGATGCTGGTCGGCGAGAGGGCGGGTGGTGGCGGGAGGAGGTAGCGTGGCCACAGACGTGACGAGGACCCTGCTGCGCATGGGCTGCGGGGATGTTTTCATGATCTGCGTGGAGGAGAGATGCGACCTCCCGGCCTTCTCCTGGGAGATAGAAGAGGTGGAGAGAGAAGTGGTCGAGATAATGACGGGTTACACCCCGACGCGTGTCATCTAGTCATGGATGCAGGCGGAGGCGTAGGATCTGGCATACGTGAAGGAAATATCAAACGATGAAAGCGGACCTATAAAGCCGGTACTGGAAGAATCCGAGGGCATGACCCTCAAGGCGGATACTTTTTTCTTCACCGTGAGACAGGCGGAGGATGCGACACTTTTAGAGCGCATGGATTTGGAGCTCGACGCGGCCGGGATGCCGGTAGTGGATGCGAAAACCCGTTAAACGTCGATGAAGGGGGTTTTCGCTGTATGCGACATGTGTGATAGCTGTTGATCTATGGTAGAGGTAATGGCATTGGCGAGGAGGGTGGCACAGGCTGTCGATTCATATATTTGAGGAAGTGAGCAGCGCGAATAGGAGAGGAGAGTCGAGAAGGGGCCGATCGAGGAGAAGATCTTTTCCATATGGCTGGAGAAGATAGAGCCACCGGACCTTTCACGGCTTGGAGCGCTGGAGGCCCTGTTGTTCTTCGAAGAGGTGGAACGCGCCGCGACCAGAGAGGAGATAGAGGCGGACGCCAGGCGTTGTATGAGCTGCGGTTACGTCAGGATCGATCATGACCTGTGTCTGGGATGCGGTATATGTGAGCGTCTGTGTCCCGTAGGAGACACGATAACCATGGGAGCACCCCTGACGGGGGGTGGTGAGCTGTGAGGTGGTAATGGGACGTGATCGTGGTGGGGGCGGGACCGTGCGGAATCATCGCAACGTCGCGGCTGGCCAGAGCCGGGGTGGATGTCTTCCTGGTGGACAAGGAGCGTTTCCCCCGTGAAAAGCCCTATAGAGATTTATACGGCCCCTTCGGGGCTCGTACCTACAAGGAGCTCGACGTCTACGAGCAACTGCTGGAGGCGGGATACGTGTTCCCGTCGGTCATATTGACCAGCCCTGATTACACGTCAATTTCCCCCCCCATCCGGGATAAGGGGACGTCGTCAACATGGGCATGGGAATAAAGATGTCCGGGTACACGGAGTCCGAGCTGACGGTAGAGGAGCATCTGGCGAGATTCGTAGAGGAGAGCCCCCACGGAGAGAATATGCGAGGAGGCTCAGGGTTTCCTCCTGGATGGGCTGGAGGGTTACCAGCGCGGGCCAGATCGCGAAAACTACGCGGCCGGAGCTATACTGGTAGGGAACGCTGGAAGCTTCGTGGAGCCGTTTATACTGAAGGGAGTGGCGAGCGCGGTACGATCGGCGAATTACGTGGCCCGCACGGCTATACAGGCGCTGGAGGACGACGATTTCTCGGAGGCGTCACTAAAAGGATACCAGGATCTGTGGGAGAAAAAGTTGGAGCCGCAGCTCAAGGCGCTGCAAGGTATTGAGGAAACAGCTGCCGACGCGGAGGCCCTGAACCGTGTATTCGCGGGCCTGAATGATAATCACGAGGCGGTTGCCAGGGTGTTCGGGGATTAACGGCCTAATCGATGAAGGCAGGATGGGCCTGGAATGCCACAGGTTAGGGTTGGTTGCGAGTGGGAATGATATGTAAACGGATCGATATCAGACCGGTTCGCATCGCCAAGGAGATGCTCGATTATTGAAGGTGAACGCACATGAGATATGAGAACAGGTACGTGCTGGCCCTATATATCAGCCCGCGCCGGGGAGGCAATACGTCCACGCTTATGGACGCCCTGGTGGAAGGGGCCGAGGCTGTCGGCGTCGAGGTGGTGAGCTATCATACCGCGCGCATGCAGATCAATCCATGCAAGGGATGCAACGCCTGTGCAAGGGATGGGGAATGCATACAGAAGGACGATATGCAGGAGATATATCCTCACCTGACCCAGGCCGGTGCCGTGGCCATGGCGGCGCCCATATTTTCTATGAACATATGCGCTCAGGCCAAGGCGGTGATAGACCGCTGCCAGCGGCTGTGGGCTTTAAGCTACGTCCTAGACGTCGAGGCGGTCGAGCCGGCGTTCGCCGAGAAAAGAAGGGGATTCTTCCTTTCCTGTTGCGGCAGGGACGTACCCGAGACCTTCGATTGCACCCGTCCCACCATGTCCTATTTCTTTCACGTTATCCGGGTTAGGGACTGGCAAGCCCTGACCTTCGCGGGAGTGGATGAGAAGGGGGATATCCTGGAGGTGGAAGGTGCCCTGGACGGGGCGAGAGCCCTAGGCGAATCACTCAAGGAGCTTTAGGAGTCATATGTGAGGACCCCGGAATAAGGATGATGGGCGGTGACATCATGGCCGTACATTCGGTAAGATCGTATTCGGCCGTGCCATGGACACCGCAGCCACGCTACGCAGGATCGAGATCATGACTCAGGGAGTTGAGCGCGATCGCGTATCCCCGTACAGTATCTCCTCGTTCCTTTACGACCGCCTGGTAGGCCGCTACGCTTTCGAGCAATGGAGGGATAACTTCGAGAGGCTTGAGATAAGATATCCGCTGCGCATGAACTTGTGTGCGGACGTAGCCTGCGGTACGGGACTCGCCGCCAGGTACCTGGCGGCGAGAGGAGCAAGGGTATTCGCCGTCGACAGGTCCAGGGAGATGTTGATAAAGGCGTCCGAAATAGCTGTCTGGGGCACCACATTCATAAGGCAGGATATGCGATACCTGAGCCTTCCGCTCGGGGTGGACGTGATCGTATGCGCCACCGACTCGCTCAATTACATGCTGAGAGAGAAGGATATCAGGCGAGTGATAAGGTCCTTCTATCTAAACCTGAACTCGGGTGGATACGCACTGTTCGACATGAACACCATATGGCAGCTCAGGGAGGGCGCGGATGTCCAGCCATGGGAATTCGATATGGACGGCCATGCCTTGCGATGGGTCAGCGGATGGGACGCCGCGGCGGATACGGCCGTCCTAGAGTTCGCCTTCCTGGACATGGCGGACGAAAGGGGTGTATACCCGGTGGAGATCCACAGGGAAAAGGGTTACCCCCTGTCATGGATATCGGGGGAGCTGAGGGAGGCCGGTTTCGATGGCGTGGAGGTTCTGGACGCCTCGACCCTGGGAAGGGTGGGCGACAAGACCAGGCGGGCCCAGTTCGTGGCCCATAGAAACTGAGCTATGCTTATACGCCAGGTCTGACGGCCCGAGAACTCCATTAGCTGTACCCATCGTATAATTGCCTATTCTCGGATTGCATGAAAAATGGACCCGGAAGGTTTCGGCGATAGGTTTAATGACGCGAATACATAAGCACAGTCTCTTTAAATGAGAGGAGAAGCCCATGGCCGTTAATGACCGCACGCGATAAGACGGGTAACGTCGTATACCGGCGTTTTTATTACTGCTAATGTTGTTGTCGCTCCCGGCTGCCCTGGTCCAAGCAGGCTGCGGAGGGAAAAACCGAGGTGGAGACGAAGGAGGAGGATACGGAAAACGTCGGGGAAGACGAGGGAACGGAGGAAGAGAGCTCCGATTGGCGGGGGAGGAGGAAAAAGAAGAGGAGGAAGACGAGGAATGCGTCGAGCTGGGCCAGGAGTATACCAACCCACTCTTCGGCTTCAGCATATCCTATCCAGACGGCTGGGATCTGGAGGAGACGGAGGATGGCAAGGGCTGTACAATAAGAAGTACGTTGGATGGCGATGTGATGTTGGTAGCTGTCTCGGTTCTAGGTGAATATAACCTGGATGAAGCGAAGCCGGAGGAGCTGGTTGACGAATACGCGGATACAGTAGAATCCATTGTTGGCAGCACGATCGAAAGGGATCCCTTCACCCTGACCCTCGGCACATTCGATGGGGCGGAATATGCCATAGATTACTGGTCATCCGAGTCGGACTTAGGCGCATACTTGTACGATGATGTGATGTTCGTAGCGAAAGGCGATAAGCTATACGGCCTTCTGGCTACTTATCCCGTTGAATTTGTCGATGTAGTAGACCCCATCGTATCGGCAATGATAGACAGCTTTAAGTTGCTTGAATGAAGGTCGAGATGGCATAATCCGCCGTAGCGGTGAAGGGATGGGCTTCGATGGGGTTCCGTCATACGGCATGGAATAACCGGAGTGGAACAACGGCGGGAGTACATGAAAGGCGGTGGAGGGTATTGCTTAGACAGTACATCCCTATGAAATATCGACTGAGCGTCGATAAAAAGCCATAAAATTGACATGCCGTCGGATGTGGTAATACGGCCTGATACTTATATGGCGGAGGCTGGTTCGACGACACCGGAGAATCCGCAAGGCCGTCAGGTTGAGCGCTCCAGCCATAAGGCCGACACGTCAGGGGCGGATAAAAATAAAGGTGTTGAGATCTCAGGACACGGCCTCCGACGATGACGATGGCTGCGTTGCTTCGGCAGCGTCACCAGCGGATTCATCCATCAACTCCCAGTCATCGGGGAGCAGCTCCCAGATCTTGTTCCTTATAAGGCGGTTTATCTCCGGCAACACGTCGTGGGGGCGTCCCCTGGTGTCGGGAACCCGGAAGGGGATGCCAATCCTTATATGGTAGTCATGGCCTTTGTCCTCGGTTATACCGATGGGAAGGATAGGGGTTCCGGATTTCCAGGCGAAGTATGCCACCCCCGCCTCGAAAGGGTGCAGCTTATGGTCTTCGAACCTAGTGCCCTCGGGGAAAATGCCTACCGCGTCACCGTCATCCAGAAAGGAAAGGGTTCTTCTAATAGACTCCGGTCCGGGTCTTTCCCTGTCAACGGGAAAAGCGCCGAACAGGCGTACCATCAGGCATTCCAGGATGCTGTTGCGGGGGTCGAACGTCTCTTTTTTAGCCATGAAGCGCACCGGACGCTTCAGGGCCAGGCCGATACCCACCGGATCCTTGCGGCTGATATGGTTGGAAACAACCAGAAGGGGCCCTTTTCGCGGGACATTCTCATAGCCCGAATAACGGTAGTGATATCGGATGGCGACGACGCGAAATATGGACCAACCCAACCAGAAGAGCTGCATAGCTACCACCTCCACGGCGCCTTCGACTGTTTTTAATGATAATATCAAGGTATTTGGTGGAGAACCACAGAAATTACAGCTAGGATAAAGGCGAAGGAGTAAGACGAACGGATAAGAAACGTCATTGAGGTGCTCATGCCGGGTACCGTGGCGAAGGGAGAAATCTGCATTGGTTACTCAAAAAGCCTTCTTCTACCGGTTTGACCGTAAACCTGGCCTCGGGATAATCGCGAAGCACGAATTCGAGGGTTGGCAAAGAATCAATCTATATGCCTTTGGAGTGGATATGGACGCGCTTCTGAAGCGACTGGAGCAGGATTGCGAGGTCTCTTTGCTGCAGGAGAAGGTAATAGCCTCCAGGCCGGCCCAATCCAAAGTGATAATCGCGGGTGGCGTGGTGTTCAAGGGGTTGACATGCCTGGTTGGAGAGAGGAATGAAGCGGGAGAGGTAATGAACGCACTCGAGCAAAGGCTAGACGGTTTCGAGGTGGTGAGAGCTCCCGGCATGAAGGTCGCCGATTCCATAACCCCGCTGGATATATACCGCTTTACCTACGAAAAGAAGGTTATCGGTGTCTCTCGCGTGGTGTTCTTCGAGTACGCGACGCAGATGGCACTGGTGGGCATCTACAGGGACCGGGATCGTAATCTCGTGAACGAGCTCTTCGGACATCTGGCCAAGTTAAAGGAATATATGACAATCCCCAACCCCCTGCGTACCGACGAAAAAGACGGGCGGGTGGAGGTCAATATGTTCATGATACGTCATCCCTTGAAGGAAGAGCTGCAATCTGACTTCGTAAACGCTATCATCAAAACATCGGGGCTCTCGTTTTACGTCTCTTGAGGGAAACCCTGCTCCGCGGGCGCCATGCGCTCATGATGTTCTTCCTATTGCCTGTGCCACCTTGGTTATCCTGCCCATGAGACGTGTAAAGGTCTCGAAGTCCAGTGACTGGGGGCCGTCAGACAGCGCCTCGTTGGGATTGGGGTGTATCTCGATGAGCAGGCCATCCGCCCCGGCGGCGACTGCGGCCAGCGACAAGGTCGGTATGAGCGAAGCCACGCCTACCGCATGACTGGGATCTACCACCACTGGCAGATGGGTGAGACTCTTGAGGGCGGCAACGGCCGACAGGTCGAGGGTGTTGCGGGTGTAGGTTTCGAAAGTGCTGATACCTCGCTCGCACAGGATTATCTGGCGGTTTCCCTCCTTGATTATGTATTCGGCCGCCAGGAGCAGGTCCTCTATTTTGGAGCTGGGGCTCCTCTTCAAGAGCACCGGGAAACCGCTGCGGCCGATCTCCGTTAGCAGGACGAAGTTCTGCATATTACGGGCGCCGACTTGAATTATATCGGCGTATTGACATACCATGTCGATCTTCCGGGGATCGGTAAGTTCGGTAACCACCGGCAGACCGGTCTCCTCCCTGGCCTCGGCCAGGTAGCGCAGGCCCTCCTCCCCCAGCCCCTGGAAGCTGTAAGGAGAGGTGCGCGGCTTATAGGCGCCTCCACGCAGGATGGATCCACCGGCCATCTTCACCAGCCGAGCGGTGTTGAGGATCTGATCACGGTCCTCTATCGCGCAGGGTCCGGCCATTACCACGACCTTATCGGTACCGATGCTTACGTCCGATACCTGTATAACCGTGTCCTGAGCATGGGTTTCTCGGGATGCGAATTTATAGGGTTTGAGGATGGGTATGATCTGCTCCACACCGGGATATGCGGCCATGGTTTCCACTACCTTAGTCTTGTCATCACCGATGACGCCTATGACCGTTTTCTGGATGCCGTATATGGGGTGGGTCTGAAGGCCGAATTCCTCGATCTTGCGCAGCACGGACTCGATCTGTTCCTTACTGGCTTTATCGGACATAACGACAATCATAACCAAAACCTCTCAAGTTGAAAAAGGACTTACAAAAGAACCTAGCACCGGAGTATTGGGGGTGTCAATGCATTCGTTATATTGTAAGATCGCGACAGACGGTTTCAATATGGGTCCGGGGCGGGATTCCTGCATTATCGCTGGGCGCTTAAGATGAGCCTTGGCGTTCCATCTCGATAAGGCTTTGTATGAGATCGGTTTCGGTGACGATTCCCACCAGTTCCCCGCCCTCGATAACCGGCAGGCCGCCTATCTTGTTTTCAAGTATTATTCTGGCTGCATCCTTCAGATGCGTGTCCGGGGTCACGGTAATCGGGTTGGGGGTCATGATACCCCCCACCAGAATGCGATCGAGTATGTAGTCGACGTACCTTCTCTCCTGCATCACGGCCGAGCTCATATCCGCCTGCCTGACGTCGCGATCGGTAACGATTCCCAACAGCCTACCCTCGTCACAAACAGGGAAGCGTCTCAGCCCGTGGTCCTTGATAAGCTGCCGTGCTCTGCGCAGGGTATCGTCGGGAGAGAGAATGATGAGATCGGTACTCATATGATCGCGCACGTACATTATCTCCTCCTTTTCTCCTAGCGTTCGTATCACCGGCTACGGGACCGGCGTCCAGGTCATCGCGGGCTATCGTTTGCTCAGTATACCCAACCGGGAAAGGTGCAAACCTCGGCTGTATGATCCACTGACCTGTACATCTCTATGTCCTTCCAGGATTCTCCCAAGATACCATCGTGGATAGCCCAGCTCCTGCCGCGCACCGTTTTCTCCGCGCCCCTGCAGCGAAACGGGGTGCTGCCATCCAGTTTCTCGTAGAATTCTCCGCTAGGCTGAAACCCCTGGTGTATCTGGTCCATTCTCTTTTTGCCACGGATGTAATTGAAGCCATGTCGCTCGAAGACTATGGCGTCGTGATAAGCGAGGGGCTCCGCAACCAGCATGTCCTGGTCCATGGACCTGAGAAACGACAGGGACAAAGGGAGGAAATCCCTGAGGAGATGCAGGCCCTTGCGCACCTGACCCGGCGCCAGGCCGCTCTTCATAGCCTTGAGCTCCTCCGTGATGTTGCGCCTCGCCGTTCCGAATTTAGTGCGCCTTCCCGCGTCGTCGATATCTGTGTTGAAACGTTGAGAAGCGGGGTCGTTGATGATCAGGAAGGTTATCTCGATTTTGAAGAACGACGTGTCGGCTATCTCTAGGAAAAAAATACAGTCACGGTCGTTGGGATGTTCTCTTACCTCGATGATGGCGAAACCCGCCTGCCCGGGGGCGATGAAGGTAATCAGTCTGTCGCCTTCGAGGTTGCTGTAGATATCGCGATCGATATGGAAGCGCTTGAATATTTTATCCGGTATGAGCAGGGAATAGACCTTGTTCTTGGCCTCGCTCTCCAGTTGATTCAAGGCGTGGATGTTATGATGGGGGGCCTTTCCCACCAAGGCTTTAAACCCGTCTGCGACCGTACGGGTGTCGCTGCCTGCCATGATTGCTCCGTTTCTGTAATAGCTTTTACGAAAATATTCCGTCCAACAGGTTTCGAGGCCTCTAGACGGGTATATTATAGATTAACCGGCCACGTATCTAAAAGGATAGCTTGAGGGGTGAGGGCCTGCATGCGAAGCAGGGGGAGTTGGGTTGAGGTAAAGTGCGGCGAGTAGGGAAGTCTCGCTGTCTGAGGGCATGCATGGGTGGGCATGTATCGCGCGCAAGGCTTGTGAACCCGCATGTCAAAGGGATGTTGATGCGTCCATTCACTTGCGGGAAAATCGATATGGAGATGGAGTTCGAGAGCGCTATATACGCGGGAGGTTGGGTTGAGAGCGGGCAGCCAAGGCGATGATTACCTGGATACACCTCGTGGGGAGGTCCTAGTGATCTGCAATGCGACCCCGGAATTCATATCCTCGCTCGAACTCGATGGGGGAATGGGGATCTTCGCGGCTCCCAATTATCCACCCACAAGGGAGAAAAAGGCACTGGAGAGAATAGCAAAGTCCAAGGACAGCAACATTATTATCGCCTATACGAAACAAAGCAGTATGGTGGGATTCGTGGTCATAGCTCCACCCTCCAAGGCGGAGAGGTGGGGGAAGCAATCAACTCCAGACCTGCTCGAGGCCATGGCTATTGAGGTAAGCAGGGAATGGCGCTCATTGGGTATCGCCGATAAGATGATGGAGGTAGGGCTGCGTGACTCGTTTTTCGATGATAAGATCGTGTTATGCACCGGATATACATGGCACTGGGATCTGGATTCTACAGCCTTGGACAAGGAAAGTTACCGCCGCATGCTCCTCTCATATCTGGAGAAGGCGGGATTCGTGTATTACGAGACGGATGAGCCAAACGTGAACCTCGACGCCTGCAACTTTCTCACCGCCAGGATCGGGCCCGGTGTGGGACACGAACTCTATAACCGCTTCGAGGAGATGCTCTTCAAGGATCAGGCATGGGCTGATTTCAAGGGAAGGCCGCGTATTATAGGAGACGTACTGGGCGAGAGCGATGCCTGGAGATCTTTGGACGACGATTGAATAAAGCAGGTGAGTAACCGTGGGGGCGGGCTGGGCATGTGCCGCCTGGCCGGAAAGCCGAAGTGCGTCAAAAAGGACTTGACCATACTTTCATGCTATACTTTCTAATCGCGAAACATTTTCGCGACGGTTGAAGGAGAGAGATGAGGTATAAAGGAGTCGTGATACGGCCTCCAAGCGAGGCCGGCAGCTACATTCTTCAGGTAACCTACGGTTGCTCTCATAATACCTGCACCTTCTGTCCCACCTACAAGGGTACACGGTTCTCACGCCGTGATATGGAGGAGATACTGGAGGATATAGAGAAGGCGTCTCGCGTAATTCCCGATACCGAGCGTGTTTTCCTGGCGGACGGCAACGCGATGTGCCTGCCCGCCGCCGACATCGTTACCATACTGAAATCGCTGTCAAACGCCTTTGGGAGGCTTGAGAGGGTGGGGATTTACGCCAACGGCAGGGATATTCTGGAGAAAAGCGATGAGGAGTTGGAGGAGTTCAGGCGTTTGCGTCTGGGAATCGTATATATGGGGCTCGAGAGCGGCGACGATGAGGTGCTACGCAAGGTACGCAAGAGGGACAGCAGCGGGGAAATGATAGAGGCGGTATCAAGAGCCAGGGAAAACGGTATGGAGGCTTCGGTAATCGTCCTTCTGGGTCTGGCCGGTGAGGAGGGTTCGCAAAGACACGCCATCTTAAGTGGGAAAGCGGTCTCCAGCATGAATCCCGATTACCTAAGCGCACTCACCCTCATGGTAGTTCCGGGAACCAGGCTCTTCGAGGAGCAGCAGGCGGGATCTTTCAGGCTTCCCACACAGCGCGGTATGCTTGATGAGCTGTTTCTTTTCCTGGGAAATTGCCATGTGGACAACTGCGTATTCCGCAGCAACCACGCCTCCAATTATCTCCCACTCAAGGGGATGCTCAGCCGGGACCGGAAGACCATGCTTGAAAGCATAGACATGGCTATTCAACGACCTGAGATATTGAGGCCCGAGACCCTGCGCGGGCTCTAGGCGGGTAAGGGGATAAATCATGATGAGTAACTACCATAACTTGTTATTTATGGCAAGTCTGCTCAAGATAACCACGAAGAATAACGATAATTCTATTGAGGTCGTTGAAGGAAAAAGGAGCTTACAAACATGAGAACGATAGCCTATATCGAGGACGACCCGGATATGATAGACCTCGTGTCTATCATACTAGAGAAGCACGGCTATCAGGTTGCAGGATTTACCGAGAGCCAGGAGATAGTGTCGCGCCTGGAATCCATTAAGCCCGCGTTGATATTGCTCGATTTGATGATGCCCCACGTTGACGGGATCGAGGTTTACAATGAGATAAAGAGCAGGGAGGATATCAACGAAATACCCGTGGTGATAATATCGGCAATGAAAAGGGCGGTAGAGGAAATAGAGAAAGAAGGCAAGATAAAGGTGGAAGCCTGCCTGGTAAAGCCATTTACCATAGGTGAGCTGCTGGATACGGTTAAAAGCGTCCTGACGAGATCGTGAACGCAAGGGGCCTTCTATTGACCCCTACCTGCTTCATTGACTATATTACCTTAAGAAAGAAACGGACATTGGCCTGTGCCCGGGGCGGAAAAACGCCTCCCGTCAGGTTGAAGCATGGAGGTGAACTACATGGCGGAAAGCAACGAAGCCTTGACAACGGGAGAGAAGGCGCCAGCAGGCACCTACTACTGTGACAAGTGCGGCTACGAGCTCAAGCACGAAGACGAGAACGAGCTATTGCCGAATTGTCCGGATGAGAAGATCTATACCATCTGGAATCCGGAGAGGTTGAAGCCTAGATTCGTGGAAAGCATATAGATCGAATTACGGCCTGCGGATATTGGACGGCGCCCAGACGGGCGCCGTTTTGCGCATCTTCGTTATAATTGAATAACGCCGCCCAGGAGACTGTTCACCGCTTGAAAATATCGGCTACGATCTATCCAGGTATTGTTGATAGCGCAGCATCTTGGCAAGTATAACTGCAGCTTTTTCCGGGGCGGTGAAGATAACCACCTCTCCCGCCTCGAGGTTCCTGAGATGCTCGTCGCCTATGAATTGCATCTCAACGAAGACAATGGGCTTATCATAGGTTGTCATGAGTTCCTTGGCTCTGGCAACCAGGTCACGGTTGCGGCCCTCGAGATCCACCATGAAGGTCTTCAAGGCATCGTTCCCCATCTCCATTACCAGTTGCTCGTTTACCAACACGGTCAGTCCGATCATGGTACCGGTACCCAGGGAACCCAGGACGACCATGGCGTCGATCTCGGGGGATTTCGCCATTTCCTCGAGGATCTTGAGATGGGTCGACATGTGGATGTTACCCACCAGGTCCACGGGATTGCCATGGCTCCAGAAAGGTGGAAGAAGTTGGTCACATACCTCCATGACCTTGTCGTCCAGCCTGGCAAGCCTCAACCCGGCCTGGGAGGTTGCGTCGGTGGCGATTACGCCCCAACCGCCTCCCAGGGTTATGATGCCCAGCCGGTCGCCATGGGGAAGGGGAAGCCTTCCGAATGATTTTGCCAGGTCCAGCATATCCTGTGAGGTCTCGGCCCGGATCGCCCCGCATTGGCGGAAGGCGGCCTCGTATACGTCATCGGAGCCTGCGATGGAGCCCGTATGAGACATGGCGGCCTTGCCTCCCGCCTCTGTACGTCCTGATTTCAAGACGATTACCGGCTTTTCAAAGCTTGTACGAGATACGACATCCAGGAAACTCCGCCCATTGTCAACTCCCTCCAGGTAAGCGAGGATCAGGTCCGTTTCATCATCCTGACCGAAATACTCTATATAGTCCTCCGCGAAGAGTTGAGCCTCGTTACCGCTGCCCACGAACTTGCCGAACCCGATTCCCTGGTTCATCGTCCAGCCCAGCATATTTGCCCCGACGTTGCCGCTTTGAGATACAAAGGAGATGTTGCCGGGCTTGAGCTGAAGGGGGGCTCCAACCGCGTAGAGATTGCGGCGTGCGTTGACCACGCCCATGGTATTCGGTCCTAACATGACCAGTCCCCTGTCGTTAGCGATCTTCGTTATCTCCCGCTCCATGGCGGCACCTTCCTCTCCAACTTCCGAGAAGTCGGAGGATATGACGACCACGTGATAGGCGCCGATCTGGCTGCACTCCTCGAGGATACCGGCCACGGTTCTGGCCGGAGTGGTAATCACCACCAGATCGGGAACCTTGGGCAGCGAGTGCAGGTCGCGGTAGGCCGGCAGCCCGTGAATCTCCTTTTCCCGGGGATTTACCGGGAAGATATTCTCCCTGGGGTAGCGGCCCGCCAGCAGGTTTACGAGCAGAAAGGAGCCCCATTTGGAGGGAACGTTGGAGGCTCCCACCATGGCGATGGTATCAGGTTTGAAGATATTATCGAGATACCTTGCCATTTCTACCGTCCTTTCAGGTCTTTTCGAGCGCAAAGAATTATAGACGAACTGCAGTCGTGAAACAAGTAAGGGCTTGACATCTCTTGTTTAGTTAGTATACTAAAGTTGATAATGTTAAATATATATATAAATGTTCAACAATAAGAACGGGGTGATACGAATGGAGGGTAGTCAAAAGGTAACACTTGACGATTTCTTCTGGTGTGATAACCTGAATGTTTTCCGCGAGATAAGGAACAGCGAAACACTGGAATTAAAAGGGTTTAAAGCATATTGCAGCAAGATGAGAAAGGATATAGACGACTCCTTCTGTCACCGCTGCTTTTTTCATTAAAAGCCTCATCGCATCTCGTCCTTCAACCAGTCGGGGGGGGGGGGGGGGGGGCCGCCCCCCAATAGGGGAAGATAAGCAAGTGAGAAA
>JAXHVT010000047.1:0-50888 GCA_034188985.1 Actinomycetota bacterium
AGGGCCACGGCCACTATGGCGGGAAGCACGGGAAAGAACACGAAACTGGCCACGGCGCATATCAGGGATACGACAGCCAGGTCCTCGGTCTTTTTCTTAATCACCGGAACGAGTGGATAACCGGAGTAGGGTGGCCTCGCGGGACATCTCCCGCTTTCCGGCACGGAGGCGACGATTTGCCTCGCGGCGCCGGCCGTACCCATATCGTTAAATTCGGCCGGCTCCCGGGAGAACCGACGGGATGGCGGCCGGTGCCCCCCCTGGCTGCTAGATGGTGACGGTACGGGCAACCATATGGGAGAGCCCTGTGCGTCCATGTTGGCACCACAGGACGTACAGTAATGGTATGATGCGGGCACCAGCTTTCCACAGTGGGTGCAGGCCTTGCAGCCCTCCTCCCCGCTCGAGCCACCTCCGTCCGCTTCACCCGTGATACTATTCCTCCTCATCCACCTTGTCGAGTATCTCCAGGAGGGACTCCACGCGCTGCGCTCTCTCCTCGACTCGCTCGTTCAACGATCTGGACAGCACCATCTTGATAGTTTCCACCAGCTCGCTAGGATCGAAAGGCTTAGTGATGTACTCGTCCGCGCCCCTCCTCCAGCCCTCGAAGATGTCCTTGTCGTCCGTACGCGCGGTAAGCATGATGATGGGCATTCTCTTGGTGGACTGATCAGAGCGAAGCTTCGCCAGAACCTCGAAACCATCCATCTCGGGCATCATGATATCCAGCAGGACCAGATCGGGGGGTTCCTTGAATACCATCTCCAATGCCTCCTCGCCGGATAAGGCCTTAATGGTCTCGAAGCCGTCTATTTCCAGAATTGTAGATAACAGATTGACCATAGTGGCGTCATCGTCGACGATCAATACCCTTTCCGCCATCAATTCGACCTCCCCCCGGCTTGCTGGGCTTGGTTACTCTATATTCTTTTCGACTATATACACGCGGAGTATGAGTTCCCGTCCGCCTTCTTCCCCTTGTATTCACGCCTATTCTCCTTATCTAAGTATCCAAATCCCTTTTTTTATGATTATATTATGTATTCGACAACAGGAAAATGCTAGAAAGTAGGCCGGAATGATAGCGCTGCTCTGTGCCACCCCCCGCGAGATGTCCTGCCTCAAGGGCTTCACGGAGAAGTCCGCTGATCGGTATTGCCCCCATGGCATGTCCATGATAGAGGCCAGGGCCGGTGATCGTAAGCTTCTTATTCTGGCCTGCGGGGTGGGAAAAGTGGCGGCCGCATCGGCCACCATGCATCTCATCGACAGCCACCCCGTCGAACTGCTTATAAATTTCGGAACCGCGGGAGCCCTCTCTCCCATACCACGGATAGGGGATATCGTAATCGCCACCGAGCTGATTCAGGGCGACGTGGGTATAGCGCATTCACGCGGATTCAAGACCACCGGCCCGGGTCTATGCGAGCGGGGCGAGATCGTCTTTTCACCCTCTTACCGCACCGAACCCGCCCTTGTTCAGCGGGCCGAGGAAACGGCTAGTGGTAATGGCATTCCCTATCACCGGGGCAAGGTCCTGACCTGCGACCAGGTCGTTCTGGACAGCAAGCTCCGCTCTCACCTGGGGGACAGGTTCGACGCCCTGGCCGTGGAGATGGAGGGGGCCGCCTCGGCACAGGTCGCCCTGGGTGAAGGGCTTCCCTTTCTAGCCATACGCGCCATAAGCGACGATATCACCCATGACTTCGTGGACCTGGAAAAGGTTCTGCCCCGCCAGGGACAATCCAGGCTGCATCTGTGGGGAAAGCGCTTCCTCCTCTCCGTGACCCACCCTTCCGCGATAGCCAGAGCCCGGGATTTGAGCAGGGGCACGGACGCAGCCCTCTCCAATCTGGCGGCCTTCATCGAGGTCCTGCTCGAGCGGGGGCTCGATGCTTAGATTCCGATTCCGCCAGGGCCGCGCAAATAAAACATATACCAGGCGGTGAACACGTCTACCAAGGGCGTTTCAAGCGTTATGCGGGGCTAAACGCAAGTTATCGGAATTGCTATAATAGGTCCATGGGGAAAAAGGAAACTTCGATTGATACAGCGTGGGAGCGCAAGGTAACGGGCTTCATCCTGGGCTTCACCGGCCTAGCCACCACCTTGTTCTGGATACTCTTTTTTTCCGGCAGGATACAGGCCACCGAAACCGAGCAGGACGAGTCCTTCGAGCGTGCTTTCCCCCTGGCTGATTCCTGGATGAGCGCCTCCTGCATGCTGGCGGCATGGCATCTCTGGAGAGGTGACGCGGAAGGAGAGTTTTTCGGAGTGGCGGCCGGCAGCTCTCTGCTGTTCCTGTCCCTTCTGGATATCCTCTACTCGCTGGAGAACAGGAAGTACTGGCCGCTGGACAAGGACCGCTCCACCATGCTCGTCATCCATCTGTGGACCTTCGGCCTGGGAGCCGCCACCCTCGCCAACCTCTGGAGAAACTGGAGAAGCGCCTCATAGTCGCATGCGTGCCAGGCCCCCCAATCGAACTCGCTACCACCGATTTGCTTCCCCCGTAACGCAAAGCGCGAAGGCGATAGCCCGGCCCCGGGGCCGGGTTCCTTGAACCAGATCATTGTAAGTATATTTTTATTCGTAAGTTATTTTGTCGCTTACTTCCCCAGCCAGCTGTCCACGAGATCCTGGTTGGCGGATTCGCTCAGCCAGTCCTCGACAGCCTCCTCCTCGCGTCCGGTGCCGTAATCCTCGATCACCAGCTTCTCGAGGGAGGCCAGTTCGGCGTCGGTCATCTCGAAGTTCTCCAGCCACTCGGCCACATCTGGGAATTCCTGCGTGAAGCCGAGGTGGCGGAAAGGGACCGCGTTCAGCGGGAGGACACCCCGAAGCACCTGGAGACCGAGCTAGCCAGCCTTAAGCAGATCTCCGGCGAGCCACACCTAAAGGCCGCCTGCGAGCTGCGTGCCCACAAAGGCATGGGGCGCTACCTTGAGCAGACAGCTGGCGGCCGGCTCGTAATCGCTAGGACCAAGGTCGCACGGGAGACCAAGCTCGACGGCTAGCCCCTCCTCTCCACCTTGGATCAGACGCTCTCCACGGAGGACGTGGCCCTAGCTCGCCGAGGTTGAACGGGGGTTCAAAGACCTCAAGCACACTCTGGAGCTTCGGCCCGTCTACCACCGCAAGGATGAGCGTATCAGGTCCCACGTGACCCTGTGCTTTCTCGCGCTCCTGCTCATTCGGATGGCCGAAACGAAGTCCAAGATAGCTTGGCGAGAAATCAAAGCGGAGCTCAAAATAATGCATCTTGGTGAATTCTCGAGTCCCGCTGGTAGGGTCCTCTAAAGAACCGCCACCACCCCAGCTCAGCAGTAGATCTTCCGACGATTGGTGATCAAAGAGCCGCCCAGATTCTTCGAGATATCGCCGTAGGCACTACACGCTTTTTCTACCCTCACCATCTTTGCTGCTCAATGCCCGTTTTAGGATAGTTTTTGCCTATGAAATTCGGAACTCCGCTACCCCCGTTACCAGAAAAAGCTGCAATTAGCTCGGCAGGATCGTTTGTCGAAGATCACAAGTAAGCCGGCATCGGCTCGGTCAAGATCATCGAGCCATGTGAAAGCTATTTACCTATGATGATCCGTCTGGTGCGAGGACTAGCGGTTTTCAGCTCCCCTGAGATTCTCAGTTCATCGATACGGCGTGCGCCGAGTTCGGCTTCAGTCGAGATACGATTCAGGACTTGCATATCCTGGAGAAGGCTTTTGATAGAGGTATCGCCGAGTTTTTTAAGACCGGAGTCCAGCCTGTCCCGCCTGGCCTTTATGGATTCCTCTATCGCATTGTAGACTTCCTTTATCTTTGTTTGTCTCTCCCTTGATGCCTTTGTGATCTCGTCCTTGAATCGGTCCACAATCTCTTTGAAGACATCCCCCGTAGGTTCAGGCAGAATAGCGGAAAGGTCGGCATCCATAAGATCCGTTAACCCGCCGATTTTCGGGGCAACTTCTTTATAATTCTTGATGTCCTCTGTAAGGCATTTTGCCAGTTTGTCGATGTCTATCATCTTTCTTCCGCCTGCCATATCATCCTCCAAACCTCTTATTGACCGGGGTAATTGAGACCGGCGATGACGTTACTTGGAATAGCGATTTCTTCAGTACTGACATTGCCGGCAATCACTCCCGAACTCATGCCTATTATTACTTCATGCAGCATATTGTTATTAATCGCTCCACGACCGACATCCAGGATGTATCCCTGTGAATTTACGGAGTCGCCTGCATGTACGTTGTTTCCGGATAGATTCAATTCCCGCACCCCATAAACCAGGAAGGCAAAGTTTACCCCGGATGACCTGAACCGGAAATCGTTTGCTTGCACGCTGGCAATGGCCACGGCCGCTTCTTCGCCATCGGGTCTATCGCCGATATCTATAAAAGGTTGAAAAGCTCTTTTCCTTGTTTCGGCTCCCCTATCGCTATTCCCCAGTATCAATCCGGCGCCGATGCCGCCGGAGAGCGTGATGTTGTTGTTCTGAACAATAGTCTCGCCAGACGTCTCCGTAAGGCGGACACCGCCGCATAGATTCTCCAGGACCAGCTCTAACAGCCCGGTTTGTGTTTCCCGTAATGATTTGGTGCTTCTATTAGCCTCCCTGGGCTGGTAAACGCTGGCTTCGTCGTGCTGCAGGTAATTGTCCGTAACCGTCAGCCCATATATCATCCGTGCGTCCAAGGCGTAGACGCACCTTTTCAATTCCTGGTTGCTGCCGCACCGTATGCGATTTTCGTGGATGCGGCATCCGGCTGTATTACGGATTACCACGCCCCCCCTCTCATCCACCAGGCTGTCGCCGATATCCGAAGTGCCGCAGTCCAGTATGTTATTGCCCTCGATGTCCACCTCGAAGGCAAGGCCCTTTTCATCGAAAGCTATTCCGGCACCGGCCATATCCTGGATCCGATTACCGCGTATCTTCAATCCCATGCCTTCGGGCATGGCCGCGATTCCGCCGATTTCGACACCGTGCCCGGCACCGCGGAGTATCTCATTGTCGTTGATCGACGTCCCCGCCATGGTTGCCGCCAACGGGGTTTTCGTATCCTGCAATCTATCCAGCAGCAGCTTCAGAATCCATACCGGATTGCCCTCATCATCCCAGAAACGGATGCCGCCCTGTGCCCAGGTCGTGGAATCCGCATTCTGGGGTGCCAACACCTGGTTGCCCATGATTCGGCACCCGGCGCCTTTTATCCAGATCCCGAAGGTATCGATATAAAGCGCCAGGCTTTCGACCATCATGCCCAGTGGTTTATCTATCTTTGCGATGCTGGCGTTTTTTGCCTTCGCCGCATTGATCAGGTTGGTGGCTTCCTTCCGCAGGGAAGCGTCCGTGGTGGTCTCTCCGATTCTATGAGAAACCTCCTTTAAATCATTCTTGATTTTCTTGAGCGTAGCGGCCCTTTCCGCTTCTCCGGGATAGAGCCGCATGAGGGCTTTGGAGCGCTGCTTCATCACTAGCCCCAGGTTCCTGGTGGTATCATACTCGCCCAGCACTCCGGCGATTTTCGCGCCTTCACCGTTCTTATGCTCGCTTTCCTCCATGACAATATGGTTATTTCGGACGGTAAGCCCGAAGAGATTGGTCTCGACCGCGGTGTACCGGCTGCGCATGGAGTTGTTTTCGATTCCATAGTCAGCCTCCAAGACCGGCTCGACCATATCGCCCAATGCGGTGAGCAGCTCCTTTATATGGTTGAAGATGCTCTCGATCTTTTCCTTTTGTGCGCTCGATAAACCCTCGTCCGAACCGCTTTTAAGAACGGCTACCGGGAGATTCGTCGCGGCATTCAGTAACATCCCCAGAAAAGCCCGCCATATGGAGAGGTTAACGAGCGGGTCCACAGCGTATGCGTTGGCCTTCACCATTAACGCTTGTCCCCTCAAAGCCATCACCCGGTTATCGCTGATATCGATACCGCCTAGCGGTATAAACTCGGTAAGGCGGACGCCATTACGAGCTTCGATCTCGTTACCCCTGATACCCAGAGCGATAAGCGGTATGGGGATGCCGTCAGAGAGCTCAGCGATTCTATCCAGCCACTTGTAGAGTCCGATGCCGGAGAGCAGCAATATCGGCGGCATGCTGTCCCTGTTACTGGAGCCGCCCAGCAGCCCCTGTATCTCATCTCGCATTTCCGCAAGCCCGAGTTCGTTGCAGGCTTCCTCCAGCAGGACCCAGAGAGACATTACCTGGTACCGGTTATCCACAACCTCCGCATTTTTCCCACGGATATTATAGGCCTTGACGATTTCGCCAAGATATCCGCCGAGGTCACCAAGCCAACTGGCTGGAGAGGCGATCTCCAGACCGGAATCGCCGCTTATATCGTTGTCCTCAATACGGGAGCGAAAACCGCCGGCCAGCGCCATCCCGATACGACCGCACTCGAGAGCATTGTTACGCCATGCCGTATCATGCAACCACAGGGCCATCAGCCCATCCCTCGCCTTGATGCTGCTATCGACAACCTCGCTGGATAGCCACAGTTGGACATCCATGCCCGCGGCACCTTTCAGTTCACAGTTCCTGACGCCGCAGTCCTTCCAGAAAAGGGCTTTTATGGCCGTGCCGCCGTATTGCTCAAACCTGTCGAGACCTGCGTCTCCGAGGTAGTTCAAGGCAGCTCGATACGGGTCCTCTGGATCCCCGCTTTCCAGCCACATTTTCTCCATGTCCGGCAAGCGCTCAACCAGGCAGCCCTCGAGGCTCCAGCCGACGCCCTTCAACGCCCAGATGCCGTAGTCCTGGTATAAAACGGTGGAATTTCTCATGCGGAGTTTATGCACTCCGATGCCGTAGTTGAGAACGGCTGATGTCGCCTTCCTTGACCCGTCGGCTTCAGGCTTCGAGCGAATCCTGAAATTTACGACGGCTTCCTTGTCTTCCAGAAGACCGGGATCCGGAAGGTCGTCGCCGAATAAGGCTATTATGCCGTTTTCGCCGATCACACGGCAGTTTTCGATCTCAAGACCCCGGACGTTTCCCAGCCGTATAGCGCAATTGCCGCCCGCCTCGTTCTTCGCCGTGACCGTGCGGTTCAAAACAGTAAGGTTTTCCAGCTTGATACCGGGATTGGTCTGGTTTTGCATGCCGCCCTTAACCGTTAAAAGGGACGGCACACCATCACCCACGACTCGCATGTCGGTAACGGCCACGTCGGTGCACCCGCTTAGGACGAAGCCCCCCTCCCCGGCTACGTTCGGGCCTTCGAAATGAACCACCGTGGATGCATTTTCACCGCGGATGGTCAGGTTATAAGCCTTGTCGAGTCTCAGGGGGCCACTCACGCTGTGCACTCCCTTGCAGAGGCAGATACAACCGCCGCCCGCGGGCTTAGAGACAACGCAGTCGATTATCTCCTGTATGTCCTCTCCGGGATGCACGGGCATGCAGCAGCTTCTCTCGTTCAAAGGAGGAAAAACGTGACGGAGATCCTTCGGTTCCTCCCAGCCCGTCTCGGTGAGTTTCGCCGCCGCCAATACGCAATAATGGTGCTCAATACCGTGACGTGTCTCGAATATAGGACCTTTCTCGTCTTTATCCCACAGGATGTCCCGCGATCTGGTACGCGCTGGAATGAGCCAGTAATCACCAACGCGGTAAGTGCCCTTTTCGAAACGGACTTGCACGCCAGCTTCGAGCTTTATCCAATCCACCCCTATCTTGATCGCGCCGTCAAGCAGGTCGACATCACCGTTATCCTTCTGGTCCCAGCGGCGGATCTTGACATGGCTTGAGCCTTTATAACCGGAGACGTCTCTGTCCAGAACAACCCGTGCCTTGGACATATCGGTCCCCGGGGCTACCTGAGCCATGATTCCAGCCCCCAGATTCAGCTCATCATCGTCATCGCAAACCTCGACCCAATCGCCGACGCGCAATGTCAAGATGTCATCTTTGCCCGTTTGCCTGAGCGTAACGGACTTGCCGTCATCGGGATCGATCTGTTGAACGGGAAAGACCACCGACCCGTTATCGCGCGACCACTTAAAGGTGACCACGCCCTCCCCCAGCTTGCCGGCATCCTGAATTTCCACTCTATAGAGGCGATTCTCGAGTCCACTATAACCTCCCCTCTCCCCCTCCTCGCAAAGCTCTACTTCGGCCCCGGGCTCTACCATGGCAGCCATGCTACCGGCCCTGGCGGACTCCTCCGGCGACCATCCGCAATCGCCACGGCGGAATTCGTCGAAATCGATCGCATTCTCTTCACCGTCCGTGGAGATCTCTTTCCATCTGACCCGCCATTCGGTCTTGATGCGGGTTGTAGTGTCCGGGCCGCCGAGAGCGATTTCGGCTATTTCGCCATCCTCCAGCGCGGTGACGTGTCTCTGCCATACATCGAGATATACCAGGTAAGTACCCGGCCCCGGGGGATTCGGCAAGCCGACCTTTTCTTCCATCTCACACATGATACCGTCAACGTAGATGCGGGCCGGCCTGACATCGCCGCATTCCAGCACCAGACGCGAGTCTTCGCCTTCACGAGCAACGAGGAATCCGTTCCTCGTGCCGTGAGGTACACCATAACAACCAATAATATCCTTCTTGCTTGTTCGCCGGATATAGTCCTGTATCTCCACATATTCGTTCCAATCGGCATCCAAGCTTACACGCCCCTGCTGTTGCAAGACGCCGCTGTAGTGTTTGACGGGGTCATGGGTAAACCGGGTAAAATCGCCTTTCATGATTACCCCCCAGGTAGAGCTTCTTCCTCTTATTCCTTATGCGATCATCAGGCCGTTCGCCCTATCCCTCGCCCCGCCATAAGCGGGGGTCGATGGAAGGATGAGCGCCCCGAACGAGACACGCTTCATCTGGCCTGCCAATCCTGCCTCACCGGGCGAAAAATATTCGTACGCCATCCCGCGGTCCTTTCCTTGCCTCGATCTCCAGGCAATATCTCGTGCGGGTTCCTCCTCTATTTCTAGGTTGTATGAATGAAGCCGGGCTCGAGCCCGAACGGGAGATATTCTTTGAGCCGTATATTCAGACTCGCCTCGCGCTGGTGCTGCTTCAGAGAACAGAAAGCCCCCATCTCAGCCCCATCTTCGGCGCCGGCACGTATTTCTTCGGCACAGCCGTGTCCCAGTTGAGCATAGCCCGGTTCACCGTAATCCATCGAGGTGAATCGCGGTTCCAGCCGCGCTTTTATCACCGCGATCTCCCCTTCGGTGAGGTCTCTCTTCAGCTCCGCGCCCTCCGTCTTCTCGGCCATCTCCGGCTGGCAGCGATAGCGGCGGGGAGTCACCGAACCCTCGGGAATATAGCAGAAGCGAACACATCCCTCCTGGTGACGCAGAACCTTCACCGGCCCGCAAAAGAGCGTATCCGACGCCAGTTCCAGTTCCCGCACGAAGACCGACCCTAAAACCGTGCTTCGTCGAATATGCAGCGGCGGACCGGGATCAGTGCCTTCATCGTTGCCGGCGATAGCGAATTCCACCTCTCCGCTTTTCTGCGGCGGCGGTTGAATAACGCTTTCCTCCACGCGCAGGCACCCGCCGTCCGCCGGCATCCTTATCGTACCTGTAACACACTTCTTGACGGCCACCGTGAGTTCATCGCAAGCTTTCCCGACCGTGAGACTGTCACGATCGGGAAACATCGCTTGGCCGGTAAACCGCAACATGCGTCCGGGTACCAGCGTACAATGCTGCAGGGTAAGGTGGAGGCCGCCGCTCAATTCGAAAGCTCCCTCTATCAGGAACCCGTCCAGTATCAGGGTCGCGACGCCCGTTTCGACACCAAGGCTGGAGACTCCCACGAGCCTTACATCCGGCCAAACGCCGTTATCCGCCTGAAGCGCCAACCATCCCTGGTCCGGCAGGGAGATATCGACATTGCCGCCATATACCCCGTTATCGTGGAACTTGATCACACGAGGCGGCTTGCCCTCTTCCTCCCACTTATCCAAAGCTCCCTGAATGGTTTTGATATCCCCATCTCTGGCCACATCGATATCCAAGGCCTCCGGTACGGGTTCGATCATATCCTGACGACGCTCGTAGGGTCCGCCGCCGATATCCGCACTGAACCCATATGTGTGGGTAACACTGAATGTATCCAGGTCATCCGTGGTGCTGGGCTCTTCACCCTTCGCAAAACCCAGCAATCCGCTCCTCACATCGACGGCCACCTTGCCCGACGGGGGATGCTCAAAACCTGTCAAGTCCATGGCGACGACTTCCTGCGGCGTTACCGGTTTTCCATCGACCTCGATATTCACACCGCGTCCCGGCCCGTAGTATCCGCTGTTTGCGGCATTCTGCGCTGTTTCACTCCGGTATGCATCCAGGTCACGCTCGAAAGCCATTGGGCGGATCGGGCCGGGCACCTGCGTCTCGCCGGCCAGGGCGGTTTCACCGGCCTCCGGCCGTGGTTTATTGAACAGGGGCGCCTTGTTGCCAAGCCGGCTGAAGGTATAAAAACCCGGGTGGCCGGCGACGTCGCGTGGGGGGGCGCCGGACAGCACGTAATAATTCAGCCGCCACAGAAAGAAGCCGATCTTGCGGATGTTGTACCAACCCTCGCAGTCCTCGATAGGGCGGATATCCACATTGTGGCTGATAATATCGAAGGGCCCGTCCAGGCGGTCCAGCACGTCCATGCTGCGCAGGTTCACCGTGCCCACGCGATCAACGTAAGGCATCGAGGCCGGATCGTGGCTCCCGGCGATGTCGTAGCGTAAATGGTTCAGGTTTTGCGTCCAGCTCAATAGCTGGAAGAACTCGACGACATGGGCCCCCCAGCCGGTAACATCGCGTGCCAGCTCCTCCAGCATAGCGGCCGCACCCTTGCGGCGGCGGTAATAGATCGTTTTAGCCACATCGGTACGTCGCAGTTGTTTGATCTCATGCAACGGCTTATTGCCGACCATGTCGCCTATATAGGGGATGACCCAATCGGCACACGTTTCGATAAACCAGTCCTCGTAGAGACCTTCGATATCTCCATGGATATTCTCTATCTGTTCGTCGATTATACCGAGCAAGGATCGCAGGGGTCCTCCTTTTTCCTCATCGCGAATGCGGTAGATCGCCGGCAGGAGATTATAAAGACGGTTCTCGCCGGAACTGCTCATTACTCCTTCTCCTTCATACTGATTCCATCATTATTGATCAGCAATAACCGCGCTTTCTGAAAATTTTCCCCCTCCGGCCACATGGCTTTTGAACAGGGCAGTACCGAAGGCGGCCGGCCCTGATCCGGACCAAGCTCGCTATCGGTCGCGTAAGCTCGGTCGGTTAGAAACAATTTATCCAGATCGACCGCTTTCACTCCCGGCACTCGATGCAGGACGCTGATGACTTCAGCCGCTGTCACCGGCTGTCCGAAACCCCGGTTCTCAAACGAAAATGATTGCCCTAAAGCCGCTTTTGCGGCCGGCAGCACATCTTCGGCGGTGTATTCCTTATCGATGAGCAGTGTCGCTTCCACCTGGAATAAGCGTTTGTCGAAAGTATCGATCTTAACCATCGCCAGACGATCACGGTAGGTATCAATGGCTTCACTGAGTCGTTTATATGTTTCGGAGTTCGCTCCGACGGCATCCCCGTTGGAGCCCGCGATGGTGACGTGGACCAAATCGGTCTTGCCGTTCCAGAGGATGATGGCCTGGGCCTTGCCGATACCGGCAAAGGTACGGGTGAAGTCCTCATAATCTTGAAGCGATACGATACGGTCCATGGTGAGCACGGTCCGGGGAGCATTATCGCGGGCGTTATCTCTGGTTTCCGGCTCCTGCGAACCTGATGATTCGATAGGATTGATAACGCCGCGAATACCCAATGGACCTGCCTTCAACAACTTGATACTATCGGCGGCCACCTCGCCGTCCGCGCCGATACCGGAGCGATAGGTGGCCACGACATTCTCCTGGCCGCTCGGCAGGCAGGCTCCCTGCTTCCCATCACCGAACGTAATGCTTACATCACCATTATCGTCATGGCGAACGATGTAGCCCTGTTTGCCGGGGCCGATATTATGGAGGGACGCAAGCTGTTCCCACTCGATGCCGTACTCCCTTACCTCCCGCCCCCACTTGACCACGCCCACCCTCACCGTCAATGTGCTCCGCGCACCGCTGGTCGTGGACGCCGGAATATAGGTCAGCGGTGGTTTCTTGAGTACGAAACGCTGGTTGGCCTTGGCTCCGTCACCGCTGCCCATCACTTCGCTAACCGTCTCGCCGTGGGTCGCCTGCACGACGTTGGCGTTAACGGTCACCTTACCCGGGATATATCCCCATTGCAGGGCATCCTCAAAGCTGATTACGGTATAGCCATGACTGTGATCGGCATTTTTTATAATGGCTATTTCGTGGCCAATGGTCTTTTCGGGATCCGTCCGCTCGCCGTTGACTATCACGGGCTTCCCGTTTTTCAGGCCGAGCACTATGCCGTCCAGCGTCAGGGAGGAAACACCCGATTTCCTTGCGCTTCCGCCGGCATCGGTGATCTCCACCTCTAGCTTTTCCTCCACCGGCAGATCGCTTAGCCGCAAGGCCTCGCTCTTCACGTGAGCGGTAGTATTACGGACTTTTAGATCCGAGTTATTTCCCGTTTTAAGCAAAACGGTGCCATCATAATTCATGAGCTTGAGCCCGGTAGTCTTACCGCTTAGGGAAAAGCCGGTAATGGATCGCTCGACGATGTCATCAACCCGGTAGACTGCGTACTCACGAGAAGGTCCCGGATCAAAGACCACCCAGGAGTTCTTTCCCATGCCCTCCACTTTGCGCTCCAGGAATACATCGGCACCGTAGCGCTCAGAGGAGTAGTAATCGCCATATGGGTAGTCTTTCCATATCTCCCAGCCACCTGGATCCCACGGTTCTCCATAGACAGGCTCTCCGGATATTCGTTCGCCTTCTTTCGTATAGTACTCATCCTTTCGCTGGCTGACGGGAAGTGATTTATATTCCGGCGCGTTATTACCGAAGAATCCTAGGCGCTCGCGTAGAGCGAAGACGCCCCGATCGTTCGAGGGTGGCGCTGGCGCCGATCGCATCGCGGCTACGTGTTCCAGGAGGTCTCCCCTGTTCCACCTGTTCATGTCCATAAATGCCTGCAACATCTCTTCGCTTATCTCCGAGCGCAGGATATTTTCCCTGATGGAACCCCCGCTGAAGGCCTGATCGACGGCAGCCGAACTCGCTGGAGATGGAGCCTCGTTTATCTGGACACCTTGTGGTTCCCTTACACCGGCGAACTCGACAATCGTCCAGTTCCGCTCGTTATCGGCTTCAACACCCGCTATCTTCCTGATGACAGCCTTGGCATTTCCGCTGTTTTTCTTGATCCCAACCAATAGAAGCAATTCACCAGCCTTGAGGTTGGTGGCGACACCGCTCAGGTAAATTTCATGTATTTCCCTGGCCACCACGTCATCGTCATCCTCCAAGACGGGATAGGGATTTACCAGGTAAAAATCAGCGTACTTGCGCATGGAACCCTCACTGTCCTCACCCGGTAGCGAGAGCGAGTAAAGCCTGTCATCATCGCCATCGATGCCCAGGGTCTGGCGACGGCGTAAGCGAGGTCTAAGCTCATTCCATTCGACATGCGCCTCAAAATCCTCGGAGGTTTCGAAGGTCTGCGGCAACTCCCCCCGCGCCGGGATGCTCTGCACCTGCGTCCCCCACGGCACCTTCGCCCTGGCGTATTTCGGATCGGTATCGTCAACCGTGAAAGCCAGGTAGGCGGAGGCGGCCACCCCGGGGTTCAGCTCGTACCCGATAGTCCGCGCCATCTCCAGTATGGAACGTCTTTCGGTTGCCGTACGCAGGAATCCCTCGTTGGCGATCCGCTCCTGGTAAAAAGCCAATACGTCGCCCGCTACCGCCCAGGCATCCAGCAGGGCAATGGCGAAATCATCGCGGCTGCGGGTGGTTAACTGGCTGCGCAGCATCTCATCCGTATGCAGCCGATCAAGCATGCGCGAGAGGAATACGCCGTGCGTGCCCAAGCGGTAAGAAACAGCCGGCAACCCCGGCTGGTTATACCGCTCGATCTCGTCTGCTTTCCGGCATTCGGGACAGCTCTCTCGTTCTTCACACGGCGTTCTCATTGGCCACCCTCCATAATGAAGTCGATCCTGCCGTTCTCAGGGGCGCTGGGTTCGTTATCCAGCCTGGCGATTTCCAGCCGGTCCATGGCGATACTCCCCTCCTCCAGCTCATCACGCGGCGCTTCACCCCACCGCCGGAAACGATTGTGCTCTCCGCCCATGTCCACCCACCTCACCCCGGGTACGCGCATGGCCGTGGCGATGACCTGACTGAGATAGACGGGCTGGCCGAAGGTCAGGTTATCCGGATGAAAGAACCCTCGTTTCCCATTCGGCAGCTCAACATCGCTGAACGTCTCCATCAGCGTCCGTTTCACCTTGTCCCTGAAATAGCCCTCGTGCAGGCAAACCGTCATGATGATATCCAGGGGAACATATATGGGCGGTTCGACCTCGACGTCATGGCCGGCCAGGCGGAAACGATCGATAAACCCGGCCAGCTCCGCCTCGAAAGCCTCGTCGATCTGGCGCCCTCCCGCGCGGTCAACCGTAATGAACATGGCATGCCAACTGCCCGTCCACCGCAGCGTGGCTACCGCCTTCTGCACCTCGGGATGGAGCATGGCTACGGCCGCATAATCGTCGGTTGTTACCGCTCGCTTCTGGGCGCGGAAGGCTCGCGGGGCGTAGAGGCGTACTTCCTCGATTGATTCCGCATCGGTTCCGCCCATCGCAGGCATCAAATTGGCCACCGACGTAATCCCGTCATCGCCGCTGACGATATGGGTAATCGATTCGGCGCCCACGTTGCCCGAAGGCCCGTTGCCGACACGGTAGATGGCCTCGAACCGCGTGCCTTCGTTCGGGGCCTGGCCAAGCACGTCATCTCCGAAGCGAAGGCGTGCTTTGCCGTCATCCCCCATCTCCACGACAAAGCTACGGTCAAATGCACCGCTTCTCAGCAAATCAGGCTCGGCGGACCACTCGTTCTTTTTCTGGTCGTAAAGGGTAACCCTGGCGACAGCCTGCCTCGGGTCTTGTTCCAACACCAGCGAAGCCGGCAGATCCCTGGCCTTATCGTCATCATAGGGAATGCTGTACGTGATGCCGGCCTCCTTTAACGAGGGCCTGTATTTACCTCTGCCGACAAAGGGCAGCTTCTCCGGCACGTCCGCCACTCCACCTTTTCCCGCCCCCAACGTCCTGCCGTGTTCCGCCAGTACGATGTTGCCGCGCGCGACACTCACCGGCTGCTTTCCTTTCGACTCCTCTCCCTTGGCTATCACTTCCTCCAGGCAGAACGAGAAAGGCAGGGCATCCTCCTGGGCCCACTCGACCTCGACGATAAGCTCCCCGTTGATAGGGTCGATACTCTGCTGCGGCGCTCCGTTATCCCTTTTCAATTCGAGCTTGAATTCTCCATATTCCCCTTTTACCGGTTCCGCCTCCGGATATACCTCGGTCAGGCGCACGGCATGACGGCGACTTGGATCTCTATCGGCGGCCTCACCGCTAAGCGGACCGCGTATTTCCTCGAATACCAGCACGTCTCCCCTGCGCAGTTTCAAGCGGTTTAGGGTGTTGTCAAGCAGAGTTGCCCTGGTTGCGCCTATGGGCAGGCAACAGTCATCGTCGCCCCAGGTATAGAACATGATCTCGTTGTTTACGCTATTGATTACGGCATCGTGCATGGTTTCGAATATCTCCGGCTTCAGCTTCATCGCCTTGTCATATTCCACCAAGTTCGGGTCGACGAGGGTCCCGAAACCGGGCAGCCGGGTCATCAGCTGCGTACCCTTCTCAACGTATATATCACCCGCGACGCTACTGATTTGTACCCATGCCCGGGCGTTACAGCCCTCGTGCATGGAATAATCGATGAGTTTTGCGTGGCGGCGCACCGAGACCCGCTTGCGAGCGGTTCCCAGGTACGCTTCGTTGGCCACGGCGTCCTGGTAATAACTCAGATAGTCCCCCGCGTAGGCCAAAGCCTCGACCAGCGCCATGCCCATATCCGCTGCATTTCGTTCCTTCCAGTCCGGCATAATGGTTGAAAGCCGGTCGAGTAACAGCCGGCGTAAACTGGAGAAGTCCCTTGCCAGATAATCGATTCGCGGCTCGTCGTATTCCCTCATGGCCGCGGTCCTTACGGGTTGGCAGTCGAAATCACTGGGACATTCCACTTTGAAGCGGAACTCGATTCGCGACAGAATGGGGTCGAACCCACGCGGTGGTTCATCACTTATGGCTGATTCCACCAGCTTGAGCTTATAAGTTGAGAAGTCTCCGGGACGGCCGGTCTCGACGATGAGCACCTTCTCCGGAGAATCGTTATCGAGGATGCCGGCGCGAACTCCCTTGGGCAGGTCTCTCAGCCTGTCCGTCTTATCCGCCGCCACCGAAGCCCGGACAACGTTCACCACGCGACGTACGCCGCCCTCCACGCGCACGTTGTCCGCGTCGATTCCGGTTACCGGCCTCACGCAATGCACTATCAAGAAGCGCTGTCTTAGTCTCTCGGATGGCGACAGGGCATCCAGCACCTCCAGGTAGTCAATGGCATTGAGGGCTGAATCCTCCCGGCTTTTGACTTCCCGCAAACGTTTCGGGTATCTGCACCTATACCGCGTCTCCATTTACACCTCGCGTGAATATTCCTCCACCATGCTTTCCCGGGTTTTCAGCATCATGAATCTTACGGTCACGTTGATGGTTGATTCCTCGCTGGATACCTCCACCTCGTCCACCCGGATAATGTCACCCAGCCATTGCTGCAGGGCGCCTTGCACCAGGTACTCCGTCGCCGCCGCCAGCTCATCGCTGTTTGGCGCGAATATCAGCCGCATCAGCCCGCAGCCGAAAGCCGGCCGGTTCGCCCTCTCTCCCGGCGACGTGAAGAGCACCTGTTCGATAAGATCGCGGATATGCTCGGTCTCAGTGGTCCTGGCGGTACGGCCGCCGCTGTCGACATGGAAAGGGTAGTCTATCGGCATTAAACCCCCTTTACACGGGTCTGCGTGACCACGATATTCATCGGGGTGCCGTTGGGCGTGCACACCGACTGGCTATCCCGCAGTATTACCGGCAAACCGCCGGCCATCACCCGCGTCGCCGACGTGATCCACTGGCCGGTGACGCAGGGAACCGGGGAGCCACTGACATTGAAGGGGCACCCAGCGATGGTGTATACGCAAGATTTGGTGACAATGGGCTGTCCGCTCACTTTGACGCGCGGATCGGGCGCCGTCGGTTGTGCCTGACCGGCGTGCGAGCACATCACGGTAGCCCCGGCATGCAACAGGAACCCGGGCATCAGATCACCTCCAGCGCCTGCTCGTTCAACGCGATCTTAGGCCCGTTCAATTTGATGCTGGCACCCTGGCCGTTGCTTATCTCGATTCCCTGGGCGTTGATCTCGATCTTCATCCCTGATGTCGTCTCTATCTTTATTCCTCCCACGCCCGGCGTATCATCGATCGTTATGCTGGCCGTGTCCGTTTTCAGGATCTTCACCATGTCCAGAGCGGGAGAAGCGGGGCATTCCCCGTCACCCCAGTAGCACCCGCTCCAGATAGGATAGTCGGTGTCGCCCGCCTCGAACTCCACCCACACATTGGCGCCCACCGGCGGAATAGTGAACAGGCCCACACCGGAACCGGCGTAGGGTGTGCACGGCATGGCCCAGCTAAGCCGCCCCTCGCCGAGGAGCGCGGGCACGCTGACCTGAACGCGCCCCAATTGCATCGGGTCGACATTATTTTCCACTTTGCCTCGATATTTCCCGAAATACTGCGTCATGGTATCACCAGCGGCGTAAGCGCTCCCGTGCCTTCACGGTTCAGAGTGAATCTCTGTTTGTACTCTCTCTTTCTTATGTTATGAGTCACCTTTTGCACGTAATACGTTCCGTCATAGGTACCTCCCACTCCCCTCAAGCCCACCAGGCCCCTCGGTTGCAGTATCTCTTTGTAAACAGTGGCGTCCAGTTCACCGCTGGCCGTCACCGTCTTGTCCGTTGAGTCATCGGTCAATCCCTGGGCCTGGCCATACGCCTGGGATGCATTCAGCCCGCCGCGGCGGAAACGGCGTCGCCTTACATCGGGTTGGCCACCCTGTAAGGCAGGTCGCCTGGACAGAGGAATCCTGGTGCCGCCGACCGTTTCTACCTGTATCGCACGATTGCTGGTACGGTCCTGGATGGAACCCGAATACAGAGATGGCTGCAACATATCGTACGTGAACTCGATATCGCTTACGTTAGTATTCGGTCCCATGTTCACGGAGAGCGCCTTCTGCGGTAAACCCGCACGGACAGGCGGGCCCCAGTAAGCGACGTTCTGACCCGGTACCGGACCCGGTATTATATAAAAAACGTAGCCATGGCGTTCCGCTATCTCCGTCAGATACTGCAGGTCTGTACCCTGCTGCACCGGTATCCTCTCGGTAGGCACCGGTATATCGATCATCGGCGGCGGAATCACCACCGGCACCAGGCGGTACTCGCCATAGCTCGAGATGATCCTGTTGGCTATAACCGTCTCATCCTGTGCCGGGTATTCAACATCCTTTTCCTCCATGTCCATCATCACGCTGATATCCTCACCGGTTATAATCGCTCGGGACACCCCCGGCTCATTGCCGTGTGAAATCTGCTGATGCGTGATGACGCCGTCCATCAGCACCCGGGGTATGGCATTGAACACCACGCTAATTATGATACGGTTGAACGGCTTCAATACCGGCTGCCTCAGCAGATAATAATCGACGATGTCGGCAGGCCCCGATCGTCCTATGCTCATGTTTATCTGGAATCCGGACCGGCCCTGGTCCTGGTGGGTTACCTCGATACTTTCCATAGCTTCCACCGCCAAATTCGGCAACGGAACGGGCACGGTAGGCCCGGCCGATATATTCAAATAGACGCCTGAAGGACTCACCTGGGCTCCTCCTGTTGAGGCATGGGCACTTTCAGCCGTCTGCCTGGTTCCGCGATCAAGCCATCCGGCTCCATGGCATCGTTGGCGTCGCAAATGCGCCAGTACTGCTCCGGATCCCCTATGGTACGGTGTGCTATCAAATCGAGGCGGTCGCTCTGCTGCACCTCAGTCTCCGCCAGCAACTGCAGGTCCTCTCCCCGCGGCAGAAAACGACGCCGCTTGTAGGCAATCAATTCCCCATCATCTGTCTTATATATATTAGTTGCCAGATTATAGTAACGACTGTTAATATCGAACATGGCCCACCTCGTTAAAAACCGATACCGCCGCCGATAGACCCGATGCTTTCAGCGCTGCCTATCACGGCCATCGCCTCCTTCGTCATCTGATGTGCCATGAAGACATAATACCCGGGATGACTAGCTGGAAGTTCATTGTAACTAAGCACGCTCATACTCAGAGAAACCTTGGCGATAATCGGGTTCAATCGAGTATCATATGCTTCTTCCTCAATGGAGAATTGTGTCAAGCGCACCGGCACTACTCGCTTAACGCCCCAGATAAACAATGTCAGCGGCGCCTCCGTAGGCACGATCTCCATCGTTCCGGCCTCCATGAGAGCGGTGTTGGCAATAACACTCGTGGTCTTGGGGTATATCAGCATCTCCAGCGCCGATAGCTGCGGATATATCCCCGTTTTAGTCGCAACGCCATCTGCTTTCTCCAATTGGTCGGTAGCGTCGATTTCAATGTCCAACTTGATTGTCTCCTCGGGAGCGCCCTCCAGTCGCGTTACTTCGGACGTCTTGCCCTCATTACTCTTCGCTTTAACCGTCAGCGATCGGTTCATCGTCTCTGGATTATATTGGAATATAATCACGCTGGCGAGAGGATTCATGATGTCAAATCCCACTATCGCCCCTTTTAACAACCTCGGCGATCCCGTAAATGATGTCATAATTTCCTTTCATGAGATCCCTATACTTATTACACGACGGATTCTATTATCCGTTTTCTCTAGCCCTCCTAACCTCCTATCATCATTAACCGGTACTCAATTAATTGAGCACTTATGTACTATTGCTTTTTCTCATCGCTCTAGGACTACAGTGATTTGATTACTGCTTCAATACCCTCTTCAATTGCCATCTCTAAGTAGTCAAGGGCGCTTAACGGCCCTTCACCAAGCGTTGGAACACCCTTTAAACCACCTGCGTAGTGGAAAGCCAGTTCATGTTTTATCTCCCTTACAAGTGTTGGGGTATCATGGAATACTTGTTCCTCAATTTGCAGAAACCCTTTGCGCGAACGTAGACTTGCCAGATTCTTACCCCCACGTATTGCCTGCACGGTTCCGTTAGGAACATGCTGTACAATAACGCCTGTTTCATTCTCGAACTGTTCCAAAATCTTAATAGCTTCTTTGTGTTGAGCATGGCCCCTTCCTCCCCTGACAACCGCTGAAAGACGCCGTAAAATTGGATTGGACCTCCATATTCTAATCAAATAATCTTTCATCATCTTACTGGTGAGGCGCATTGAGACTTTTACAACAACGGGGCCAACAGCTCTCTCTGTTGCTTCTGCCAATACTTTCTTTCCAGTTCCTCCTGATGTTAGCCTTCCCATCCCTGCTCGTCCTACACTAGGGGCGCCGGTAGAGACATTCCCAATACCAGCGCCAGCAATAAATGGGACAATCGAAGCTGAAACTGAAATGAACTCAAAATTGCTTATATGTAGATAATTAAGCTTCGCTATAATCTCCTTTAGATTCTTTCCATCAGTGATTTGTCTTATAATTAATAGGCGGTTAGACAGTTCGTTTTCCGCCAATAAAGATACTCTTGATTCTCTGGCTATTGATGGCCCCAAAATTTTAATATACCATTTCATGCTCGCTTCGATTTTTTCTAATTTCTGCATGATAAGAACTGCATCTAACGGTGTTTCTGATCTGTCGATGTAAAGCTTGCCTCCGTCTGGAAACTGAATGTCTATCCCTCTAACTCGAATTCTTGCAGTTACAGAAGGGTTGCCATAGAAAAGTATTGGTTTGTCAAGATATCTTAATACTCCTTCAGGTAGCCCTTTTCCAATCGATTCAGTGGCTTTAGATGATTCTTCAGGTTTACGCAGAATGAACGATGTCCTTGAAAAGATTCCGGAAAAAATGAGTTCACTATCAAAATAATCTGTTGTATTTCTTTTTGATTGCCTTTCTTTCTCTTGCTGCGCAGCATGTGTTAGCTCATGCGCGATCAACTTTTGCCCAATAACCGTTGCAGGAGCATACTGCCTCTCTCCAAAAACCATATCCCTGCCTACTGTATAAGCCAATGCATTCAGCGCCTGCGCTGACTCTACCGATCTGGCATCTTTATGGACTCTTACTCGGCTGAAGTCGTGGCCGAATCTGGGTTCCATATACGCGCGGGTTCGCGCGTCCAGCGGCTGCCCCGGCGACCCAAGTACTTCATGCACAATGGGAGGAGCAACCATCCCTTTGCTGTTTACGCCGGTTACCTTGGAAACGGGATCTACCGGAGTAACCGCCTTCCCGCCATCTCGAGGATCGTTCATTCGCATAACCTGTTTCGCTACTCTGTCGGCCTCCCTTTCGTATTTGTCGTCAGGTTCCCCGATAATCAACTTTGTCTGAATCAACAGCGGCTTATTCGAGAGAGACCGCGATTGACCGGCCAGCTTCCCTGAAGGACCGAGTCCATGCCGTTCATCCTGCAACCTTCTCCGCACCGGCGGAAATGACACAACTGGCGTAACTGGAGATAACGATGTTGTTTTCGAGGCTGTACTCATTGTTGCAGACCTCTATAAAGGCTCCGCGCTGTCCGTTTCCCTATTGCTTCAGCCGTGTCCCCACGTCCTATCCGAATCTCACCACCATCCAACCTCCCTATATCGGCGCTGCGATCGAGAATCGGGGGAAGTCCCCCGCTGCTGAACAGGCGGTGCAGTTCCCCTCGCACGGCGGAAACGATCCGGCCATGATCCCGTGCCGGAAAACCATCCAGTACAAGTTGCTCGATATGCAAGTTGATGCTGTCCCCGTGATTCGAGTTCATGTCGTTCGTACCCAGCCCTTGATCTCGGAATCGGTAAGCGACATCTCCAGCTTGCCGTACTCCACCCTGGCGGCACGTAATACATGTTTCATGCTTACCGGCTCGCCCTCTTCGGCCGCCAGAAAAGCGGCATACAAGGCTATGTTCCTGATGTTTCCGCCCGATACGTTGAGCCGTGCCATTTTTTCCGTATCCAGATCACGCGTAGGCGTCCGGGGCGGGAAGATACGGCACCATATCTCCCTGCGCCGTTCGGCGCTGGGAAAGGGGAACTGCACCACGAAACGCAGGCGGCGCATGAATGCATCGTCGAGAGCCTCTTTCCTGTTAGTGGTCAGGATAGCCAGCCCGCGATAATCCTCCATGCGCTGCAGAAGGTAACTTACCTCTATGTTGGCATAACGATCATGGCTGTCCTTCACCTCGCTGCGCTTCCCGAACAGGGCATCGGCTTCATCGAAGAGAAGGATGGCTCCACCATCCTCCGCGGCGTCGAAGACCCGCCGCAGGTTCTTTTCCGTTTCGCCGATATACTTGCTAACCACCTGGCTCAAATCAATGCGGTAAAGGTCCAGGTGCAGTTCATTCGCCAGCACCTCCGCGGCCATCGTCTTTCCGGTGCCGCTGGGGCCGAAGAACAAGGTGGTGATTCCCAGCCCCCTTGAAAGCCTTGAGCCGAACCCCCAGGTTTCATAGACCTTGAGACGTTGCCTTACCTGGGCGGCGATCTCCTCGAGCAACCGTATCGGTGCTTCCGGCAATACCAGCTCATCCCACGTAGCGGAGGAATGAATATGATAAGCCAGCTCGTCCAGCCTGCGTTGTGCCCGCGCCCGGCAGGCGTCCCACAAAGCCTCGATGAGGCCTCCCTCGCCATCGTGGATTTCCTCGAACTTCGTGGCTTCGTCGTATATCGATTTGATCGCTTCTGTGTCCAGGTTGAATTGGGAAACGAGCGATTCGAATTCCCCGTTCGGGCTCTCTTCGCTGTTCGAGATGCTTCTCCAGTACGCCAGTTGCTCCGCCGGGGTGGGTTTCGATACCTCGAATCCCACCGAAGTGCGTTCCGGCAGCGACCTGCGCTCGCGGCCGCTCACAATCAGGAATGAATGAATATTACCGATAAACCTGGAGGTGGCGTTCTCCGCTTCCCGGCTATCCTTCTCAACACCCGTACAATCGAGAAGCAACACGCCACGGGTCAATGCCGCCTGCCTTTCCCAGAGACGTGCCAGCGCATCAGATTCACTCACTTCACGCGGTATCACCAGCGCGCTCATCGTGCTGAGGTTCAAGCCAAGCTCCGAGCAGACCGCCGATGCTATCGCATGCCGGGATATGCCGTCGTTGCCGTAGAATTGCAGCAGCGGCTGTCGTGTGATCCCAGCTTGGCTCTCCAAGACGGCGGTAGCCTGTTTCACGATTCTCCGATGCGAGGTCGCTATCATGCCCGCCGGCGACGCCTGCTCGATATATCCATCGATCCGCTCGTCGTAATATCCCAACCCAACCAGATAGTGCAGCATGCATTCATCGATCTTCAAGCGGCTCTCGGTCAGATTTTGAGCATTAATAATTTCTATCAGCCGCCAGTACCGCAACGGGGCCAGGGGCGAGAGGGCGCTCCAGTGAGCCTCGGGGAAAACGGAGAGGGCCAGGCTGAAATCGGGGTGTGCTTTACCCGCCGTCCCTATCATCTTCGCCAACGATGAATCGAGCTCCACCCCGGCGCACATCAGCAGAATATCCCGTTCAAACGCACTCAACCCGAATACGGCGGAGATCGTCTCGAGGGGAGGTTGGAATTCCATCTCTTCGCGTATTCTCAACAAGTCCGGGTTGTTGTCGCCGCGTTCCATAATCGTATAAAGCGTATCGCCCGGGTGGTCTATATGATGCTCCAGAAATTCCCGTATACGTCCTACAGCCGCCACCAGGTAACGCTGGTTCAATTCCTCGAATCTCACGTTCTGTACGGTACTCATGAGATGGTCACCATCGGTTTAGCGTATTTCACTTTTTCAGGATCGGTCGGATCGGGCTCTGCTTCCAGGGGGCTTTCCGCTCCATCCACCTGAATGCGCAGCAGGTAGTCGCCCGGCTCAACGTCCGCGACGGAGAAGGATATCCAACTGGTTTCCGTTTTATCGCCGGTGATGCCGTTGTTATCGGGGGCTTTGATGGAATAAGCATGGGGAACAGCGATGTTGGCGCCAAGCTCGTTCAACAGGGCGAGCACCCTCTGCGTCTTGCCGACTTCCGGTTCGACTCTTATCTTCAGATCTGTGCCTTCGGGTGTCTTCTCGGTAATCGTCGGGCTCAACACCAGCGGTTTTACATTGGACTCGAAACCATAACGCTCTTCCACCGAGTCTCCCATCAATACCGGATGCAGAACATGGACGCCCTGGATGCCCGCGCGCAGAGGCTTATCCGCGAACGCCGCGGAACCCAGGGATAGAATTATCCTCGAATCGGTAACCGTGTTCTCGGTATCAGCGGTATCGATCGGTACGGTAACCTCACCGATGCTTACCCTTGTAAGGTCGCCCTTTAACTGGTGGCCGGTAATCACTATCTTGCTGTCACGCACTATCGGCGCCATATCTCCGTTAGCCAAACCTATACCCTCAATCACCGGGCGGCGGAAAGGCAGCACATAAGCTTCGCGGCGTCGTACAGGTAAAGCTTCTCGTGGGGTAACTTCAGCCTCGACGAACACCACCGATGCCTTGTACGCCACGGAAAGCGTGTAGGGTATCTTGAATAACATCGACCATAACTTGGAAACCTCCTCGGTATTAAAGGACAGGGGCGTGAAGGTTACGCCCCGTACCTGATCCGAGACCTTGTACTTGGCCAGTTCATCGGGATCGCTATGCCGCTTGATTTCCTCGCGCAGCATTTCCCGCGTGATAACCGGTTGAGCGTGCAAGACACCGATGGTACTGCCCAGGAGAATCTGGGGCTCTAGAATCTGCTCCGAGCCGTAGAACGTGAGCAAGTAATACAGGTCGAGTGCCGCCCGGGGTCGTTGCGAAAGCGTTGTATCGGCCGCCCGGCGTGTCGGAAGATCATCGTTGCGATGCTCCGGGTTATAATTCACCTGGTACAAGAAGATGGTTATACCTTTAGGCGTTCCCTCCTTGGGCCGCCCTATTGCTACATTGCAGCCACCGAGAACGGTGGCGGCTTTCTCTTGGAGTAAATTCTTGAGCGTCGATGTAACGGCGGCTATCGCGAGATAGTTGCTCATCGCCTTTCACCATCCCGTCTCTCGAGATAGACGTCCAGCGAAACCGCCGGCTCCCTGGGAGCGGCGGGAGCAGGTTGCGGCCGATGTTCCGGTTCTCGCACAGCCCTGATCTCGACGCGCCCTATGGTAACCTGTATGTTCCTCGAAGAAGGTACGTCCCGTCCGATAAAATCCCCGAATCCCGCCCCACCGGGCATCAAGCTCTCGTCCCGCCGCCGGCCCGCCTCTTGCATATAACCGGGGACCAGAGATGCCGGTTGAATCGTGTCCGGTGGCTCCTCCGTCTTTGGCTCAAGGTTTGATTCTTCTTTCCATATACTTCTGGTTGGCTGTTCTGCCCGCTGCAACTCCACCACGTCGGTTTGACCGGTATCGCTTATTTCGCGCGCCGGCGTAACTTTCATGTCGTGATATCGCGGTCCCTCATCGATTATATTTATCTTGTTCGCAGTTGCCGGTTGCGGCTCATCAACCGTTTCTCCATACCGGTCGATCATCTCTCCGTCCCGGATTATTCTTTCCACGTGCCGTACCGGCGTTTTTCGAGCAACCGGAACAACGAGATCGACGTCGAAACCCTCTTTTTCGACCTCGGGGGCCGGCTTCGCTGCCGCCCCTATCCGGGTGCTATCTCCCCCCGGTAAGACCGCCGTATCACTCGCTCCCGGACTCCCGGGCGATGGTTTATCCCATCGTCTACCTGGATGAAGTAAGGCATCAGCCCCTTCCGCAACGCGGGTTTTATCACCTGCTTCCCGTGCATCCCCCGTCTCATGGGTAAGGGGTTTTACGGCAATCGGCGATGATTCCGTATCCACGCGAGCCGTCGCCTGTGTTAAAGGCTCGTGGGTCTCCGCATCGTTATCGAAGGCAATCGCTTCCTCGAACTCGGCTGCCGTCTCGATCACGCGGGGAAACGCCTCGTAGCCGGACCTGAGCGCGGGTTCGATAACCGGCATCCTCCCGCTGGCACGTTGGATCAGCCTGTTAATATAGTCGCTCATCAAGTCACCATGTCCAGGTAATACTGGCGTCGCCAGGGCTTCATTGCGAGAATATCGGCCTCCCGCCAGCCATAATATCCGGCCAGGACATGCACCTGTTTCAGAAGCTTCCTGGCCTGTACGCGCAACTCTTTCCAGTAGAAAGAGAGGATGTCGAGCAGCATCGTGAAGCTGTGTTCGCATTCGCTGCAATTCAACCTAACCCATATCTCCGATAATGGATCCAACTCCGCCATGCGCTCTACAAGTGTTGAGGCAACCGACTTCGGCAGCTCCTCTAAGGGCACCTCTTCTTCGCCCGATGCTATCTTCAAGACGCACCTTTCAAGGATCTCTCCAGCAGGCTCCATGGATCCTGAGTTGATCTGCTCCGCCAAATCAACGCTATCGGGCAATCTGATTGTTATGGAATAATCATCCACGTCCATGGTTTGCTCGATGCTGTCGGCGGGTTTGTATGCGCGCTGCAGCTCCGAGGTATCTATCATGAACTCCAACTGGGCTCCGCAGGCCGGGCAGGTGGCTAACGCCTCCATCTCGGGACCGAAGTTAATCCGTCTTGACGTTAAAAGAAGGGCGTCGCGCTGGCCAATGCTTAGATGCATCAAGTACGCGCGTTCTTTCTCGGGGCACGTCGCCTCCAGCAACGTCAGGGCCATATCCAGCGGATGTTGACGCTCGCCTCGTTCCCAGACATCGAGGAGTTCGCTCGCCGGCAAAGTGCGCATCGCGGATCCCCGCTATCAAGGTTCGGTGAAACTGGGTTCGGTGGGTTCGGTTACGTTGTAATCGCGCTCCCAGCCCTCGTTTTCCAGCTTTACGCTCTGGATGGCCACGGCTTTGCCGCTGGCATCCAGTTCCGGCAGAGCCTGGTACTCGGAAACCCAGCAGCGGAAAACATTGTAGGCGAGGGCCACCTGGCCCGCTTCGTTGTAAACCTCGATGGTGATATCCTTGCGGAAATCCTTAAGGGATACCTCGCTTCCCAGACCCGAACCATAATTCCAGACCTTGTTCGCCCATTGCTCGAACTCGATATCGTGAGTAACTCCGCGTTCCAGGGTCACCGGTTCGTACGTGATCTGTGCCGGCGATTTCCGTACGGTGCTGGGATCTCCGCCGCTGCGGTGCTCGACCGGTTCCATCGTCCTCTTGAGGGCGCTCACCTTGCTCACGCCCGCCACGTATCTACCGTCCCACTTCACACGAAACTTGAAGTTCTTATAGGGGTCAAATCGTTCCGTATTGACACTGAATTCAGGCATCATGACCTCCTTTACGTCTGGATATCTCCGGCTATCTGCTGGATCTTGATAATCACGAACTCAGCCGGTTTGAGTGGAGCGAAACCCACCAGGATATTGACGATCCCCTTATCGATATCATTCTGGGTTGTCGTCTCGCTGTCGCATTTAACGAAATAGGCATCGCGGGGAGCAGTTCCCTGGAATGCCCCCTTGACGAAGAGGTCATGCATAAATGCGCCTACATTGAGGCGGATCTGAGCCCATAACGGCTCGTCGTTCGGTTCGAATACCACCCACTGCGTCCCTCGATACAGGCTCTCCTCGATGTAGAGGGCAAGCCTTCGCACTGGTATGTATTTCCACTCGGAGGCGAGACGGTCGGCACCGGCAAGAGTGCGAGCGCCCCATACTATGTTTCCGTAAACAGGGAAGGAGCGAAGGCAGTTCAGCCCAAGTTGATTCAGATCGCCATTCTCTCTATCCGTCAATTTACAGGTGAATTCCCGGACCCCTGAAAACGAGGCCTCCTGTCCCGCCGGGGCCTTCCAGACACCGCGCTTGGCATCGGTACGGGCGTAAATGCCGGCGACGGCACCGCAGGGAGCGAACTCCTCCACCAGGTTTTCTTTCAGGGGATCCGGCATTTTCAGCCCGGGGAAATATGCGGCCGCGTTGGTGCAGTAATCGGTGCCCAGAGCCGACCGCAGTGCATCCAAACCGCTTTTAGCACTTTCCGGGTTGCTCCAGCCCGAAGGCGGATCGACAATCAACATCGCCCTCTTCTCTTTACAGTAACTAACCGCGTCTGCCAGCGTGGTACCGAACCCCACATCCGTCGTTCGGGAGAGAGGCGGTATACAAAGGATGTTGAACAGGTCGGCCTTATCCAGTGCGTATACCCCCATATGATTCTTCTGATAGTCGGTACCCGTCGTTAACTGCTCGGCATCGATCCCATCTCCGTCACCGCCATTCTCCAGGGGCACGAAAACAACATCATCATTCTCATCCAACGTTTTCTCGGGCCGGCCGACAGGCTCCGCGGGGATGTTTTCTACCCGAACGAGTTGCGATTGTTGCTCCAGGACGCTCTCTATGTATCGGGCATCTTTGGGATCAACGGAGAGATTGCGGAAGATTTCCTCCGCCACAATATCCGTAGATGACGGTGGCCTGAGCTCCCGAACGACAAGATTGAATAATTCACCCGTGTCCGGGTCGGCTTCTTTTGTTTCATAATTTACAGACACCCGTATGTTATCTCCCCAGGTTCCTTCGCTAGCGGCTTCGAGAACGATACCAGGGGTAGTTTCGGGGTTCGGTTCTGGTGTCGGTTCACCAGTCGGTTCAGTCGTCGGTAATGTGACACTCGCCTTTTCCCCATCATTGATAACGCGCACTATCAGGGCATCTCTTCCGCCATGCATAAAATAATGTTGCACTGCATAACTCATGGTGCTTTCCTCCCAGAGCCCGCCGAACTTTCTTTCGTAGTCCGCGAAGCTGTGAATCAGGATGGGGTCATCCGGTTCCCCCTTTTTCGCCCGGCCTACGAAAGCGGTTATCGAAGTTGCCACACCGGTAATGGTTCGTACACCGCTGGGTATCTCCTCGATATAAACGCCGGGATATGTGGGTGTAGTAGGCATGATCTCTCCTCCTTCTTCCGATATTCAACCTGCTATTCAAGGCTTTATCTCTTAACTCATAACCATATGACCCTGGCTTTTATCCCTGGCCATACTCGTTTGTGCAGGATTGATATCAAGCCGCTTTCGCAACTCAAAAAAGAACCTCGCAAGGCTGATTTCCAGTGCCGCAATAGATATCTTTTCTTATCCGATATCTCCTCGTTTCAGCAACCCGTAAAAAGACGTCACGATTCCTTTGTCCCAACCTCTTTAACGCAGGATTAATTCTTGAGCACAGCCCCTATGTTAGTTCAACTTTTATGGTGAATCGTCAATCTCATCCTAGATTTCTTGTCCGAACAGCCTCAACTCATACAGTATTTACTGGTAGAGTTTGTGCCTTCCTGTTCTCCTTTTGCTTGAAACCTGATAGTCTGATAGCAGCAAAAATCGGTTAGACGATCTTAAAGAATTATATTTATCCCTATTTCAACCCATAATTATTTTACTACTAATTTTTTAATATGTAAAACGATTATGACATCCTCTCAGGAGATTGGCGTATGTAGTGCCCAGCTGTCTTCGGCCAAGGGTACCTTGATGCCGCGAGAAGAGGTACGCGGACAGCTGGCTGAGCGAAGACAAGCGATAAATGCCGGAGAGATAGGGGACCACCGCGGATGAGTTCGGGCAAGCGATTTCTAAACTTCCCGTATTTATGCGGCCGCCGCGCCGCAGTGGGACTCCTATCCAAGCTTTTTCCAGGAAAAAGATATGGCTCCATCCACGTTTTCCCCTATGGCTATGGCGCCTTTGGCATCCCTGCCGATGGCGATAGCGCCAGCGCTTTTCCCACCGACACAGATGGCGCCCGCGGCCCTGACCAGACCCAGCGATATGGCACCCGAGGATATCACTCCCGCCGCCAGGGCTCCGAAAGCGAAAACGCCTATGGCCACTCTGCCGGAGGCGACCAGTCCCACCGCCGTATCGCCGAAGGCAAACAGGCCCCACCTGAATCCCTCGCCGGAATTCAGCACGGGTATTCCACATATTCTTCTAATCGCTTTTTCTCTGCTCTCTTCCATCCGGATCCTCCTTTTGCGTTCTCTTACCGATCTCACCCCTTACTTAATAGTACAATCTCGATGATTTTTCCGCTTGCTAACCGATGACCCTGGCGTTAAAATATAATAAGCATATGCCCATTAAGATTGAAAACCGTTTACAACTCGCACCGGAGGTTATCGTCTATGTACATGATTGACGAGAGCAATTGCAACGGCTGCGGGACCTGTGTCAAGGCCTGCTCCCGCCAGGCCATCTCCATTCTTGGCGGGGTGGCGTCCATCGACCGTAACCGCTGCGATTACTGCGGCTCCTGTTTCGCCGTCTGCCCCCAGGGGGCCATATACCAGGAGGAAACCGCCGTCGCCGTGGCCGCTGGCACCTCGCCGTCGCGGGTCACCGTCTCCCCGGTTAAGCCGATCCGCAGCTCTCCGCGCTGGCTAACCACGCTGGTCGGGCTGGCCCCGGTCGCCCTTGACCTGGTATCCGAGATAGTACGTGCCCGTTCCTACGGCAGGGACTCCTACGTTTCGCGGCGAAGCGGGGCTAGTTCCCAAGCCTCCTCTCCGGTTTCGAGCGCCAGGTCTTTTCAACGCCATCGCTGGCGAGGAGGAAGATAGGCGGCGCAGCGCTTTCCCCGCCCCGCTCCTGATCAAGACCTCTTGCCCTTTTTTTCCTTCGCCGCCTTGCTTCGGGTACCGTCACCGGCCGCTGCGGACGCTTTTTCCTTTCCTCCGGAACGCGGGCAGCGGTCTATCAGCCACTGCGAGACCTTGGGGGCCAGCTCCTTCTGGGACCTGGAACTGACATATATGCCGATATGGCCTCCCGGGAAGCTATAGAGGGTCTTGTCGTCGCTCCCCACCAGGTCGTTGAGCGGTATGGAACAGGCCGGCGGAACCAGGTGATCCTCCGTGGCGTAGATATTCAGAAGGGGTATAGTGATCTTCTTCAGGTCCACACGCCTCCCCCCTATCTCCAGCTCCCCTTTGACAAGCTTGTTCTCCTGGTAGAGGTCCTTGAGAAACTTGCGGTAAGCCTCTCCGGCCTGAGCCGGGCTGTCGAAGATCCATTTCTCCATGCGCACGAAATTGGCCACGGTTGCCGGATCGTCGAGGTTGTCCATCAGTCCCACGTATTTATCCACCATTAACTGGAAGGGCTTCAACATCAGAAACCCCACGTTCATGAACTCTCCGGGGATTATGCCCATTGTGTCGACCATGTTATCGATATTCATGTGCCTGCTCCAGACGTTGAGCAGCCCGTCGGTGGTATTAAAATCGACGGGAGCCACCATGGTAATCATGTTGCGTATCTTCTCCGGGTAGAGTGCCGTGTATATGGCCACGAAGGTCCCGCCCTGACATACCCCCAGGAGGTTTATGCGGTCATGTCCCGTTTTCTCGCGAACGTAATCCACGCAGTCGTTCAGGTATATGTCGATATAATCCTCCATGGTAAGATACCGGTCACCGTGGTCGGGATATCCCCAATCGATAATATAGATGTCCAGACCCTGCCCCAACAGGTTGCGGATGAGGCTGCGGTCGGACTGCAGGTCCATCATATACTGCCGGTTTACCAGGGCGTAGCATATGATAAGAGGAACGGAGCAGCGAGGCTTCTCTCCGGTTACATAGTGGTAAAGCTGCATCTTGTCCTCTTCTAATACCTTTTCCTTAGGGGTTGGTTCAACCTCCACATCGGACATGGTACCGAGTATCTGCGCTCCTTTGACCAGCTTGCGGTTTATATCCTCCAGCTCCTGGATGAAGAAGTTGGGGTCCGTGAATTCCCTGATCATAATCCTCCCTCCTCGGCGGATTCGGCCTGGTGGGTTTTCAGCTCCTTCAATTCCCTGGACAGCCGCCTTACCTCCCGGCGCAGGCCGTGCAGGGTCTTGTAAAGGTGGTCCATCTCAGTGCGGTTGGGAAACGGCAGCTCCTTGGTGGCCTCCTCGACGTAGGCCTGAAAATCCTTTCTGAACTGCATACCCTTATCCACCAATTGCCCCAGGAGCCTGGAGAACTCGTCCGTCCTGAAGAGCTCCACGTAGATATCCTCGCTGGTATGCCACCACAGGCGGTAGAACTCGCGGAAAGACACCGGGGCATCGGCATCCTCCGGCTGCATGTCGGCCAGTCTCCCCTGCAATTTCTCCACCGACTTGAGACCCGCGCTCTGCAGTGAAGCGTAGAACTCGGACATCACTATATTGAACTCGGTCAAGGAGTCCATAGTGTGGGAATACTTCTCCATCGCCTCGCGGTAATATCCCATCATCGGGGTGCGCAGCATCCTGCCACAGCTCTCCTCGTAGGCCTTTCTCCACTCCTCGTAGGTTTCCACGGCCGCTTCAGGCGAGGCCTTGCCCCCGCTCAACCCCTTTTCCATCATGCCGAGGGAGAACTCCGCCCACGGCGTCCAGAAATGAGTAAACATCCCCGCTGCCATAAGGGGTATCTCGCCCGAGTAGAGCTCAGCTATCCATCGCAGCTGTTCGGGCAGAGCCGGAGCGAAGACCTTGTCAACCAGAGCCCTGTACCGCTCCCCCCATTCGTCCAGGACCTTGCTCATGGCTTCGAAGTCCAGCTCCTTGTCCTCCGACAATAACTCGCGGTATCTCTCGTACATGTCCATCCACATGGAATAGAGCTGGCTATAGACGTCGGCGCTCTCGAACATCTTAAAATAGGTTTCCGGGCTCAATCCCTCGGTGGGCACGGAGAGCCTGGCCATCATCTCCCTGGCATATTCATTCCACTGCCGATAAAAATCACTGGCCTTAGTCCATTTCTTCCGCCCGGGCGTACCCTCCACGTCCCAGACGGGGGATATCATGCGTGTCCAGGCGTTCATCCAGTCGCCATATATATCGGCCTGCATCTGCGTCCTTCTCTTCCAGAGATCGCTCCACATGGCGGTGTAATCCTGCATGTATCCTCCCCTCCCCACCTGAACGGATTCCATTCAATCCTGTACGACCATTTCCTCCATCTTGCGTACTCCATCCTCCATGTTCCGCCTGAATTCCTCTCTTCCCTTGCGCATGTTCTCCAGCCATTCAGCCAGTGCTTTCTCCCCCTCCTTCTGCATGTCACCGCTCTGCTCCAGGAGCATCCTCCACATCTTCTCCACCTGCTCCTGCATCGCGTTCATGGCGTCGAAGGAGGCGCGCATACCTGCCCGCATTCCCTCGATCATCATCTTCTGCATCATCTTGGGATCCATTACCTTCCCCTTTCCTCGACGCCTTATACCACTATGTTTCCTCGATAACCATGGAGATAAACATGCGATTCCCGCCTGTAAGAAATCCCTTGAAAGGCAACCCACGGCTTTCCCGTACGTTACATGCCTTTGTCGTATTGGTGATCCTTTTCACAGTTACATCGCCCTCGAGGTCTTGGCGATTCCGCCTGACAGCCTTTACGCACGAGCCGGGTATTTCATCGGGAACGGCGGGGAAAACCTTTATATCCGCGGTTCTTTACGGATACATGGTTGGATTGGTTCTGGTTGTGTGGCGCTTTTTCTAACAACCCGTTATCCAAGATATAGTCGACCACCGAACACCGCTTGTAGCGGTATTATGCGGCCTTCACGGCCGTGAACCGTCTATACCCGCCTCGTTAAAAGGCCGTTTCTCGCATGATGGCGCTTCTTTTCCGCCCAATGAAGGGGACGGCGCCACGGCGCTGCCCCGGGACTCGCTTCAGTTCGAACCTACTGTCCTTCGCGCAGTACTCTCCTGGCAATCTTTCCCACGCTGTTCTTGGGCAGCCCGTAATAAAAACCCACCGACTTCGGGATCTGCCACTTGGCCACCTTGTCCGACAAGTACTCCAGCAACTCCTCCTCGCCGACCTTTCCCCTGTGCTCCTCCTTGAGGACCACGTAGGCGCGGGCCACCTCGCACCATTTATCGTAAGGAACCCCTATTACCGCCGCCTCCATCATGGCGCGTGGGGTGGCCGATCCACCGTAGTATATATCCTTGAGCGAACTCAAGTCGTACTTTTCGATATGCGGGAAGTTGAGGATCATGTTCAGGATGGTGGGCACAAAGAAAAATATATTGACCTTCTCCCTCTCAATGGACTCGCAGAAGAGCTTGACATTGAAGCGCTCCGGGTAGACCTGCTCAGCCCCGGCCCAGGTGGCCGCGTAGCCTCCCGAGGAGTGGGCATGAAACATGAGCACCACGTGGATCATGTTGGCCTCCTCGGAGATGCCCAGCTCGGCCAGGACGGTAAAGGGGGAATGGAGGTAGGCCTGGCGGCGGGAGAACATCGCCCCTTTGGGCGTCCTGGTGGTGGCCGTCGTATAACGCGTTGTGGCGGGATCGTTCTCGCTTAGTTCGGGCCAGGAGGAATCGCCGCCCTCCTCCCCCATCAACTCCTCGTAGCCATACAGCGGAGAGAGTGATGTTTCGGGAAGGTCCCCATTGGTCATTATCATGGAGCCCTTCACCGTCAGTCACTGGTCGGGAAAGCCTCCACCATGGGTACTAAGGCATCGTCAACGAAGAAGAAGGCATCCTCGGCATGGTTCATGATGAATATAGTATCAACGGGGTGCAGGCGCAGGTTGACGGTATGCAGCACCCCACCGGCGGAAGAGATCGCGAAATAGAGCTCCATGTGGCGCAGGGTGTTCCAGGCCATTGTGGCCACCCTATCGCCCCTATTCATGCACAACTTCCTGAGAACGTTGCCCAGGGTCAGTACTCGTCCTCATAGCTGTGGATAGGTCATCCTGTTGTCCTTATAGACGAGGGCTTCCTTGTGGGGGTACAGCCTGGCGGGTCTCTCCAGGATGTTTCTCACGATCAATTCATACGACATCGGATCATCCCTCCCTTTGCGCATGGATAGCGGTTATCTCCGCCCGCCCTTTAATCCCCTTACGATATGGCCGTTTCGCCATCGCGCCTTCCCCGAGCCTCGATGGCTATAACCCAATAATAAGCGCGGCATATCCGACGGCAAAGCTCCCCATTGGCCTCGTTCCCCGCGGCCTATGGGGAGGCCGTACCCGATGGCGTTCATCGGCGGCATACTCGAGCGATTTGAAGTCGCCATGACCCAGCGTTATAGTAAGTCAACGGATCGGTCGAGTGCGAGGATACGGCCCCACACGTTGAGACCGCCGCTCGCGGATGAAAAGGCATTCCGGAGCCGTATCCACTGGCGGATGATGATACCCGATATCGTTAGTCCGGTAAACACTCTCGGCCGTATATACGATGGCATTGCCACTAGGCACCCGGTGCGACGAAAGGAGGAGGATATGCTCAAGCGCAGCATACCGTTCCCGGCCGCCGTTCTCCTGCTCTCGCTGGCCCTCATCCCTTTGATGGCGGGCTGTGGGAGCGCCGACCTCGACCGCTACGACCAGGAGGTATCGTACGTTATTCACACAACCCGCGAGGAACTGGCCGGGATCCTGGGGGAACACAAGGGGGAAACATCCGGGGACGAGCATGCGGTCCAGAGCCATGTGGACACCGCCCTGGAGGAAGCCTCGGAGATATACGCAGAAATGGCGTGGGAACTGGAGGACATCGAGGTACCGGTGGGTTTGGAGTTAACGCACGAGCAGCTGATCGGCCTGTACTCCGATAGCGCCAGGTATCTCGAGCATCTGGCGACCTCCCTGGAGGAGAAAGAGCACGAAGAGGGCTACGAGGAGGAGGCCGCGAGTGGCTACGAATCGAGCGTCGAAGGCGAGGACTCCCATGAAGACCAGCAGGATCACGAGGGGTCAGGCGATGGACATTGACGCCTCTTCCTCCCCGGTGACGTTTTACCGTCCCGTCTCACGGCGTTATAATGACCGTGGAATCATGCAGGCTGCGATCCTTAAGGAGGATCACCATGAACCAGGACGACCTCTACGAACAACTATCCGAAAGGATAATGACCAAGGGGAGCAAGATTATTCCCGAGCTTTTTCGTATAGCGGTGGACGAGGAAGAGGCGCGAATCATGCTGGCCATCCCGGGCACCGCCGATCACTTGGCGGAGCTTCTCGGGATCTCCGTGGATGAGATGGAGAAGAAACTGGCCGGGCTTTTCCGCAAAGGCCTGATATTCAAGAAAGAGACACCGGAGGGAACACTGTACCGCATGTGTCGAGATATCGTCCAGTTCCACGACGCCTCCATCCTCTGGCCGGAAGCACCGCAGGAATACCTGGATCTCTGGAAGCGTCATACCAAGGAGGAATGGCCGGATTTCGCCGCCATGGTCTCGCAGATGCTTCCCAAGCCTTTCTCGCGAGTCATACCGGTACAGCAGCCAGTCGAGGCCCGCAACCAAGTCCTGGCCTACGAGGACGTCGAGGAGATAATCAACGGCTCCGACCGGGTGGCCGTCGCCAACTGCACCTGCCGACTGGTGGACGGCAAGTGCGGCAAGCCCCTGGAGGTATGCCTGCAGGTGGGCAAGGCCGCCGTCTACACCATCGAGAGGGGAAGCGGTCGGGAGGTCAGCAAGGAAGAGGCCATGGATATCATCCGCAAGTCGGAGGAGGCGGGACTGGTTCATGTCACCATGAACCGCACAGACGATTATCACTACATCTGCAACTGCTGCGACGACTGCTGCGTGGCCTTCGGCCTGATGATCAAGGATCGCGGCAGATTCAACATCTGCGATCCCAGCCGCTTTGTGGCCGTCGTTATCGAGGAGAAATGCAACGGCTGCGGGACCTGTCTGGATCGCTGTTTCTTCGACGCGCTGGAGCTTGTGGAAAAAGACGGAGAGGAGGTCTCCAACGTGGACCGGGAGTTGTGCATGGGCTGCGGCCTTTGCCAGGTTACCTGTCCCGAGGAAGCCATATCCATGCATGAGGCCCGTTCCCCCGACTTCATCCCCTCGTATTGAGGTTTTAAGACAGGGAAAAAGAGGGCGGAAGAACTCCTGCCCTCTTTCGCTTTTTCCCGCGACATCTAGGTATTGAGCCAGACCGCAGCGTTGGTTATGCAGTATTCTTCGGGGCGCTCCTTGGTGGTGCAGCGGAAGACGATCTTGTCGTTCTCTTCCTTCCACATCTGCGTGATGATAGTGTCCCCGGGCCACACCGGACGGCTGAACCGCACCTTGATGGCCTTGAACTTCGCCGGGTCGTTGTCGCAGTACTCACGCAGCACCGCACGTCCCGCGTGGCCGAAGGTGCACAGGCCGTGCAGGATAGGCCGGTCGAATCCCGCCATGCCGGCGAAATTGGGGTCGATGTGCAGTGGGTTATAGTCGCCGGAGAGGCGGTAGATCATGGCCTGAATGGTCAGGGTCTTCATCTCAACCACCTTGTCAGGATCGCGCTCGGGGGGTTCGTTGCCCGGCTCGGGCCCGCGCTCCCCGCCGAACCCGCCCTCGCCACGGATGAAGCTGGAGAACTTGTTGTAGAAAACAACCTCTCCCGACTCGTCTACCGTGTCGGCGTCCAGCTCTATTACCGCACCCTTGGTCTTGTCCCATACCGCCGCTATCTTGGGCTTTGTTATGAGCTTCCCGCCGGCGGGGATGGGCTTACGTATCTCCAGGTACTGCTCGCCGTGGACGAGCATGACCAGGTTGATGTCGATCCCCTCCACCGCGACCAGGCCCATCAGGGCCGGGAAGGGCGGGACGACACCGAAGGTGGGAAGCGCCTCCAGGCCGTTCTCGTAGACGAACTTAAGCTCGTCCGCATCGTAGCCGGCCCCCACGCCCAGGGCGTAGAGTATGACGTCCTTCTTCTCGAAGGCGAACTCCATGGAATCCAGTTCTTTTCCAACTACAGCAAGGTCTATGGGCATACTATCAACCCCTTGTTTCTTCTCGGCCCGGATCCTAGGAGCCGCCCATGTCCATCTTGGACAGGGCGTATCCCGTCTGTTCCGTGGCGTTGTTGAAGGTCTGCGCGCCCTCCAGCGAGGTGATCTTGTCGATGTTGTCGTTGACCATCTCCAGGGTGATGGGATCCTTGACGTCGAAGAAGACACCGGGGCCCTCCATAAAGGCGGTGCGGCTGAAGTAACCTCCGCCGGCGACGAAGGTGTAGCCGGAGAAGTTGTTGCTCTCCGAGCAGGCCCATACCACCATGGGAGCCACGAATTCGGGCTTGAGCACATCGACCAGGTTGGGGGGCAGCACCGTGGCCGTCATACGCGTGCCGGCGATGGGCACGATGACGTTGGCCATGATATTGTACTTAGCCCCCTCCTGCTTGAGGACGTGCATGCAACCTACGATAGCCATCTTGGCCGCACCGTAGTTGGCCTGGCCGAAGTTGCCGTAAACGCCGGCGGCGGACGCCGCTGAGACTATGCGCCCGTAGTTGTTCTCTCTCATATGCGGCCAGGCCGCCTTGGAGCAGAAGAAGGTGCCGTTGAGATGCACGGCGAGGACCTTCTCGTAATCCTCTACGGACATCTTCATGAAGCTCTTGTCGCGGAGGATACCGGCGTTGTTCACTAGGATATCGATCTTGCCATAGGCGTCGATCGCGGTCTTGATGATGTTCTCGGCACCCGCTTGCTCCGCAACGCTGTCGTAATTGGGGGTAGCCTCTCCCCCGGCATCCTTGATCTCATTAACGACCTTCTCGGCGGCGGTGTGACCTTCACCCGTCCCGTCCATGGCGCCGCCCAGATCGTTTATCACGACCTTGCAGCCGCGACTGGCAAGGAGCAGGGCGTATTCCCTACCCAGGCCCCCACCGGCCCCGGTCACTACTGCGACGCGATCATCGAATCTTACCTCTGCCATAAACCCTCTCCTTTCCTTCCCAGGGGACCTCGCCCCTTCTGTTACTCCTTCCTGTTGTCCGGTCCTCTGCTTCCCGGACAACCTGCCCCGGACAGGGCTTCCTGTATAAATGCGCCAAGGCTTTCTTTTTGCACACCGCTCGACGACCTATTAATTATATACCTTTTCTTCTTGACCATACCAAGCGGTAACATCCGGGAAGCAGGCGCTTAAAACACAACCCCTTTCATCATGCCGGGATGTAGAAACGGCGCTAAAATATTAACATATAAGTATGAAATATCGCTATCCGTGAGGCGGAGCCCATCGTCTTCGCGCCACCGGGAACTTGCCCCGACAGGCTCTGGTCATATAATAGAAACCGGTTCGAGGAACCAGGACGGTCGGAAACGGCCGGTTATCGAGCACTTGAGCACCGGGAAGGAGTTGAGCATATGAGTTCTCCAAGATATATAAAGCGCCTGGTTTTAGTCGTCTTCATCGCCATTTTTCTTCTCCCCGCGGCTCTTACCTGTGGATGCGACGACAGGCCCGTGAACGGCGTCGATGAAGGGGGCACTGCGGACTCCGTTACCCATGCGGAAAAGGAGATACCGCTAACCACGTTGGCCCAGGGGGTAACCAGCGATTACGGTCGTTTCGACGAGATGCCCATTCCCGAGGACGCGCCGCCCGAGGGCTTCGTGATCACCAATGACGAGGAGTACCAACTCCTCATATCCCTGGCCTTCCTCCGGCAGCAAGAGTTCGAGGTCGATTTCGAGGACCAGATGGTTATTGCCGCCATGCAGGGTCCGAAGAACACCGGCGGCTACGCCATCTCCATCATGCGCGCCTCCCAGACGGGTAACCAGGTACGGGTAGAGGTTGAGGTGGTGGAGCCGGAGCCCGGCAGCATGACATTCCAGACGCTCACCAGTCCCTACCACCTGGTAACGGCGGAACGTCCCGCCTTCGAGCCTGCCGGTGAGCTGGTCTTCCTCTTCGTCGATCAGAACGACGCTCAATTCACCCAGATAACGGCTGATATCTAGACACTACCGTGCGGATACCCCCGGCTTCGGCCACCCGTAGGATTCTCCCGGGATTGTACGCCGCTGTTCCGCCATGTTATAAATCTACCGCGTTATACGGCGGAGTGTGACGGCGAGAGGCGGTCCGGTCATAACTGCCAGGAGAATAGCGTTATAGGTTCGGGTCCCAGCGGATCTTCCTTCGCTGCGCTGATAGCCCATGCCGGTCACAGCGTCGTCCTGCCGGAAAAGAACCGTTTCGCCTGCGGCCAATGCTCCTCCCTCCCGCACGAAGGGTACGTCATGGATACCGGCGTACACATGTTCGTTCGGGGGCCCAGGTGCCCTTTCGGTCACATAACGCGCATACTGGGAGAAGGTCATCGCTGGTCGGCCGCTATCCCCGTCTTCAGCGTTTACCTCTTCGGTAAGAGCGAGCTGTAGATGGGCCCGTCGATCTTTCACCACGTATCCATCATGAGCAACATCATGGGGAGGATCAGGGGATGGCAGCGTATGAACTGGCCGTTCACCCTGGCCAGGGCCGCCAGGACACTGGGATCTCGTGCCTGGTGGATCTGGGCAGATGGTTCAACGACTCGCGATGCCCGCTATACGGTGACATGCAGGACATCACGGTGGCGGATTTTCTCGCCTTCGTAACCGATTCCGAGGACATGTTCCGTACCTTTCATTGCCAGACCATGCTCACCATGGTCCTACCCTGGCACCGCGCCAGCCAGGGGAAATTCGCCTACATACTGGCCTTCACCATGCGCGCCAACTGTCTCTGCTACCCAGCGGATTCGGTTAGATCCCCGCCTCTTTCCTGCGAGCCCTGAGACGGCTGGGGAGCGACGTACGCATGGGATGCGAGGCGGCATCCATCGAGGTGGAGAACGGCGGGGTGAAGGGGTGACCACCGGAGACGGAGACTTCGTCCCGTCCGACATCATGGTCTTCAGCGCGGGCATCGGCCGCACCATAGAGATGGCCTGCCGTGATCACTTTCAGCCCGAATACCTGGAGAAAATGAATCGGCTGCGGGTATCGGAGGCCTTCATCGCCACCAAGTTCATCCTGGACCGCAAGGTGACCACCGCCCGCGCCTCCTGCCTGCCGCACCTTCCCACCATTCCGCCGCATGCCACGTTCGATTACCTCGAGGATGGGAGCATACCCGATGATCTCTTCCTCTTCGTCACCGTTCCGGGCCGCTGGGATCCCAGCCTGGTGTCCCCCGACAAGGATCTTCTCATATTAGGGGTAGCAGGGGTTCCCGCCCCCGACAGCCTGGACCGCCTGGGACAGTGCGATCTTCTCCTGGATAAGGCGGAGGATATCACGCGAGGTATCTTCCCGAAGATCGATACAGGGGTAGTGGGCAGGCAAAGGATTCATAACGCTCACATCTCCGTTCTCACGGGCAGGGATACTGGCGAATACATCGGCTTAGCCCAGGAGACTGCCCGGAGCGGCAACCTCAAGCCGACTCCCTCCATGCCCCTGGAGGGGCTTAACATGGTGGGCTCGGACGCCGGGGGCAGGGGGATCGGAACGGAATGTGTCGCCGAGAGCGCCCCATACGTTTACAACCTCTTGAAATATGTCACGGCCGGAAGGCGGCATGTCCTTCGAAATCGTTCTCCGTATCCGGCAACCACCTCGCGGGCGTACTTCCTTAAAGAGGGCCGAGATATTATCATTGTCATGTAAACCTCCCATTCTTTTCGGTATCGTGCCCGAACAGTCCGGAGGTCATGGCCGTTAAGCTACATTTAACGACTGGACAAGCCGATGGAAAAAGAGTGATAAGGAACAAATCGAAGATTTAAAGCCATGAAAAGGAGGTTGTGATGTACTGCGATAAGTGCGGTAAAGAGGTGGAGGGCGGCACCTTCTGCAGGTTCTGTGGAAATCCCCTGGATGCCCCCGCCGCCGATGCACAGGCCGCCTCCGCCCCCCCGGAAGCGGCACCCACCCCCCAGCAGCCCCAGGCCACTCCGGCCGCGGCGGCCCCGCCCCCCTCATCGGACGCGGGAAGCGAGCTCGAGGCCACTACCCTGAAAGGCCTGGTGAAGGAGGCCAAGGAAAGGGAGAGCGCCGACGCCTTCATGCTGCAGAGTAAGAAGCTGCTGAAGGTCAACATGGACGTTTGCGGCGGCCATGTGTTGACCAAGGTGGGCTCCATGATCGCCTACCAGGGACAGATGAGCTTCTCCCGGCAGGGGAGTGGCGGCGCGGCTAAGTACATCAAGAAGAAGATCTCCGGCGAGCAGTTTTCCTTGATGATGGTCCAGGGCACCGGCGACCTTTTCCTGGCCGACGCCGCCAACAACGTGATACTGCTCTACCTCGACAACGAGGCGCTGGCCGTGGAGGCCCTCAACCTGCTCGCCTTCACCCCCAGCATATCCTGGGATATAACCCGCATCAAAGGAGCCGCGGGCATGATGAGCGGAGGCCTCTGGACGGTGGAGCTGTCGGGAACCGGATACCTGGCCCTGATATGCAAGGGAGATCCGCTCACCTTGGAGGTCACGCCCGAGCAGCCCACCTACACCGATCCCAATGCCACCGTGGCCTGGTCGCAGGGCTTAACGGCTCAGATACACATGGACGCCAACCTCTCCAGCCTCAAGGGCATAATGGGCTCCAGGCACGGGGAATTGTTTCAGCTCATGTACCAGGGTACCGGCTTTGTACTCATCCAGCCCAGCGAAGAGGCACCCAAAACCAGCCTGCAGGATCCCTCGGGCGGCGGCAGCGGCAGCGCCGGCGGTATACTCGGCGGGATACTTGGCCAGTAAGCCCGAATTATCGCTTGACGGCTTCGGGGGGCGATTTACCCATCGCCCCCTTTCTCTATCCCGGGTTACATGCCCGCATTCTCTCCAAGTATTTGTTGACTTAACTGTATCTCGATATATATATAATGACATGTCAGTACCTAATAATCGCAGATTCCGACGGTCGGGGGAACCCGGGATGGGATACCGCAGACGAGCAACCGCATAATACCGCTGAAGAGGGGGAAGCGGATGCGATGGTGAAGGGGATTTTCCGGCTCGAGATGACGCCGCTTGATATTCTATCAATATCTCGAACATCACAGGGTGTTTTCCTGCGGGAATGGCAGGTGAATTATCCGTCAAAATTGACCGCGCATCCGTTCTAAGATGATCCACGCGATGAAATCGGCTCGGTCCCGTATTGCGGTTTCCATAATTAAAAGCTTGCCGCGCCCGGCGGCTGAAAATAGAATCTATAGAGTAGGATGGTCGGCACAGGCTTTTATCGACGTAAGTTACGATAAGTGGCTCGACCTCGAGTCCGGATACCGTTAAACAAGGTTTTGATGGTGTTGCACCGTTTGTCAAGCGTCCATATCGAACTCCGGTTGTTTCCCTGGAAACAGGGAATCGAAGCATGTAGGTTCCGCATACTCCTGCTATCACCATAGCATCGGCGCTGAGTCCGGCGGGTGGAAGGCAAGGCATCGACAAGCGGGCGTGGACTTGAATATCGGTGAGACATCCGTATTTGGTGGGATAAGGACTCCCCCGGCTTTACACGAGGGGAAAAGAGGAATCAGGGGTGATCTAATTGAGTGGTGTTACCGGTAAGGAAGAGATCGTAGCCAAATCGCTGGAAAACCTGAAAAAGACACTAGCCGACCTGGCGAAGCTTAGCGGGGAGGATGAAGCCGCCGCATTCAGCGAGGCCCTTTTCGGGGAGGACTCCGATTTCTTCGATAGGCTGCTGGAGCTTTCTCCGCAAATCGTGAATGCCTGGCTCCTTCTATCGCGCGGCATGGCTGAGACCCTGTCCGGAATGGACGAGGGTAGAAGGCGAGAGGTGCTTGCATCTTACCTGGCGGGGCTGGACGGCGAGAGGCTGGCGGAGGCCATCAACTCCTCCTGCCGCGCCATGATACGTATAAACGAGGAGAATCCCGAGGTCTTTCTCGAGGGCAGAAAGGATACTTACCTGTCGATCCTGGACAATCTGGACTCGGGCTTGCTACGCAAGGGGATAGTATCCTACGCCGATTCCTGGACCCTCCTGCAGGAGGAGGTCATGAACAGGATGACCTCCGACGCGGTTCTTTTGGCTAACATCCTGGGTATCATCCCTCCACTGATCAACGACATCCTTCGCCTTCTCTCCAAGGCATTTTCCTCCCTCGACTTGCCCTCGGAGATCCTGGCCAGCGCCGTATTCAACGTCCTCTCCGATATAGACTCGGAGCAACTCGGTATGGTCGTCAACGGGCTCACCGGCCTGGTTAAGAGCCTGCACGAGGGAAACTTGCTGCTGGGCAGGGACGAGCCCCGTTTCCGATCTGTACTCTCCCGCTTCCTCGAGGACCTTCTGATCCACGTGGACAAGGAACAGGCGGCTCTGGCGGTTCTGGCCATTGCCGAGGACATGGAGACGGCTCTGGGCGTGATAGTGGATCTCGTCTATCGGGAACCCGACCTGCTGGTCCTGTCCACGGCGGCCCTGCTCTCCTCCGTGCACACCCTCCTGAGGGGCGCGACGGATGCCGTAACCCGTATAGCACAGCTCCCGGAATCCTCCCTCGATATCGTGGTCGAGGAGTTAAGCGACAGCCTGCAGCCCCAGGTAGCGGTCAAGCTCATCAACTCGCTGCTGGGTTTGACGGAAAGGCTCCTGACCGCGAAGCCCGAGCTACCCGCCGATTTCGTCGGCGACTTCCTGTCCGTCCTGGATACCGAATTATCTTCACGGGTCTTCCTGCTCGCCATCGCCCCCATCGCTCCCGTCGTGATCGATGAGCTGGAGATAACTCCCCGCAGGGTGGGGGCCACGATATCGGCGGGACTATCCGCCTACAACCATGCCGCAGCGGAGAATCCAGACGCTATCGCCGAAGCCGTGTCCCTGGCCATGGACGAGATAGAGCCCGAGGAGCTCAAGAGAGCGGTCGAACATACCCTGGTTTCGGTTACCAGGGCCGCTGTTGAGCGGCCGGAACTCTTGAAAGCCTTGATCCGTCCCGCTATCACCGCGGCCTGGAACATCTTCAAGAACTACGCCTTTAAGCTCGGGGGGCGCCTCATAGGCGGGTCCCGAGGTCCAAGGTAAGGGGGTTATATAATGGATAATCTTCTACCCTACGCCGACGGCATTCGCAACCCCTTGCTCGACCAATGGATGGATGAAGGGGGCAAGGTGGTGGGCTATTCCTGCGTGGCCACACCACGCGAGATACTCGATGCGGCGGGCATCCTCCCCTATCGCATCCGTGCTCTGGGCAACCAGGACAAGGAGCTTGCCGACGCCTACCTGGCCCGCTTCAACTGCAGTTTCTGCCGCGCCTGCCTTCAACTGGGTCTCGACGGCACCTACGATTTCCTGGACGGGTTGGTGGAGACCAACGGTTGCGATCACCTTCGCGGCATGTTCGAGAACTGGCAGTATGTCAAGAACTTCGATTTCTTCCATTACCTCAAGGTACCTCACATCGTAACCGAGGAATCACTTGAGTTTCTGGCCGAGGAGATGGAGCTCTACCGGGAGGCAATATCCGAGTATTTCGAGAAGGATATCTCGGACGACTCCTTGGCCGAGTCCATGCAGAGAAACAACCGCGTGCGTGCCAAGATGAAGGAGCTCTTCTCCCTGCGCGAACGGCGCAGTCCGGGCATTACAGGGGCGGAGGCCCTGGCCGTTATCCTGCTGGAATCCTCGCTTCCCCCCTCCAGCTTCGAGGATTATCTGGATGACCTTATAGATGAAAGGCGGGAAAAGAAGATCACCGGGTTCAGGTCCAGGCTGCTGCTGGCCGGAAGCGCCACGGACGATCTGGGTCTCCTGAGGGAGATCGAGGACTTGGGAGGCCTGGTAGTAGCGGACGCGCTGTGCTACGGCACCCGGGCTTTCTGGAACCTGCCCGAGCTGGAGGGCGATCCCATCCACGCCCTGGCCGACGCCTACCTTAAAAACATGCTCTGTCCCCGCATGTTCGACGATTATCCGTCCAGGCTGAAATTCGTAATGGACGCGGCCGGCCGAGCCGATATCGACGGCGCGGTGCTGGTCTACAACAAGTTCTGTGACCTGCACGGGGTGGAGAACGTGCGCCTGCGCATGGACCTGGAGAAGGAGGGCATCCCGGTGCTGGTTCTGGAAAAGGAATACGGAGCGGGAGCGGATATCGGCCGTATCAGAACCAGGGTACAGGCTTTCCTGGAACGAATCGGGGGGTGATCGAAGTGTCTCTGGGTTTCGAACTCAAACCGGGCCTGATGGACAGGGTTTACGCCCTGCTGTCACTGATGGACAGCTTTCCGGAGAATATGAGCGACGAGGAGCTGGAGGGCCTTAACATCGCCCTTCCCACTGATCTAAGGCGCACAATCACGGCCGTCATGGACCCGCGCTACCGTGACGTCAGCATCGCCTTCTTCAAGGCAGTATCCAGTTGGCTTACCAACGCCATTGAAATCAAGCAGAAGGGCGGCAAGGTCATCCTGGTGCCCTTCAACTTTCCCCCCGAGGCCCTGGATATCTTCGAGAATTGTGCGCCCATCACCAGCGAGGTCCTGTCCACTTTCGGGGTTGCAGCCCTGGAGGGGCAGGGGGAGCCCTACTGGGACTTCGCCATGGGCCTGGGCATGCCGGACTCCTTGTGCTCCGCCAACACCATCGAGCTGGGATCGGCTCTTTCCAGGGACGATTTCCTGCCCGACGCCATCGCCCAGACCGCGCCCGGGGGTTGCGACGTCAACTCCAAGATCCACGAGTTCGTCGCCGCCTACCTTGATATCCCCCAGTTTTTTCTGGAGAAACCCACCGAGAACACCGGGCGGGGCAGGGAGCTGTACAACAAGTATTTCCACCGGCTCATGCGCGACATGCAGGAGTTCCTGGGCGAGGAGCTGAAAGAGGAGAGGGTAAGGACGATAATGGAGAAGGCCAACCGCTGCACGGAACTGTATTACGAGCTATGGGACCTGCAGAAATATGTACCCTGCCCGGTACCCAACATATTCTCCCTCTACACCTACGGGGTCCGTTTCACCATGTGGGGAACGGACGATGCCGTGAATATCCTTGAGATGATGGTCTTAAAGAGCAAAGAGCTTCTGGAGAAGGGGGTCTACCCGGCCCCGGAGGAGAGGGCGCGGTCGCTGTGGATATACACGGGCTATTACTTCGACTTCCTGGGCTTCTTCAACTGGATGGAGGAAAATGGGATAACCTACCTGGGTGACGGGCTGGACCTCTATTTTCCCGCCCCGGTGGACACCTCCTCCATGGATGCCATGCTCGAGGGCATCGCCGAGGCGGCATGGAACATGCCCATGACCCGGCAGGTGGGAGGCGAATCCATGCTCACCTGCTGGCTTGACGACATACTGCACGCCGCAAGGGAGCTGGGCGCGACCTGCTGTGTCTACTGCGGGCATCACGCCTGCAAGCAGACCTGGAGCGTTTTCTCGGCGGTGCGCAACGAGATACAGAAACGAGCCGGAATCCCGACCCTTTGTCTCCAGGGAGATTCCTGGATACGCCGCATGACCCCCACCAGCGTTCTGCAGGAGGAGATATCGTCCTTCGTGGATAACGTGGTGGACAGGAAGAGGCGGGTGCGGAGTAAGCGTCGGGCGCGATCGGGTAAGGGAATTGAATAGTCGACGGTATGCTCAGGCGATGAGCTCCCCACGATAAAAGGAGTCGGCAATGTGTCTATCCTACGCAAAACCCCAGGACGGGCTGTTCGAGCGCGCCCATCGTTACTTCGGACTGGCGGAGCAGATACCGGACGATATGAGCGACGAGGAGCTCGAGGGCCTGCTGCATTTCCTGCCCTCCGACACCCGCAACTCGGTATCCAGTTTCCTGGAGTCCCGCTCCCGCAAGGCCGGGACAGCCTTCATCAAGATGATGGGACGCTGGCTGGATCAGGCGGTGCGTGCCAGGGAAGAGGGCCACAAGATAATCCTGGTTCCTTTCAACTTCCCCCCGGAGGTCATATACGCGTTCGAGGGCGCCGTGCCCCTCACTAGCGAGATGCTCTCAACCATGGGCGTGGTGGGCCTGGGCATCCCGGACTCCCTCTGCTCCTCTAACACCATAGCCCTGGGATCGATGCTCACCGGGGTGGATTTCATACCGAACGCCATCGTTCAATCGGCCCCGGGCTCCTGCGACGCCAACGCCAAGATCCACGAATTCGTGGCCCGCTATCATAACGTGCCCCAGTTTATTATCGAGAAACCCACCGACTTCGGGCGGCGCGGGAGGGAGCAATACAGCAGGTACTTCCGGCGCTTCATCGAACAGTTGCAGGATTTCCTGGGCGAGGAGATCAACGAGGATAGAGCGCGTGAGATCATGGAGAGGGCCAATCGCTGCACCGATTTGTATTACGAGCTGTGGTACCTGCACAAGCACGTCCCCTGCCCGGTGCCCAACATCTTCTCGCCCCATGACTTGTGGTGTCCGCTTCTGCACCTGGGGACTGCGGGAGGGCGTGGGCATGCTGGAGACACTGGTCGACACTGTCAAGAATATCCTGGAGAAGGAGGACTATCCCGCCCCGGAGGAGGTGGCGAGAGCCCTGTGGATGTACCTGCCCTACTATTTCGACTTCACCGGCTTTTTCAACTGGATGGAGAAAAAGGGCGTCAGTTATCTCGACGACCTGCTTATGTTATGCTTCCCCTCTCCCGTCGACACCACCAGCCTGGACGGGATGCTGAAGGGTATGGCCGAGGCCACATGGAACATGCCCATGCCCCGGCAGATGGGAGGCGAATCGATGCTCCTGCGCTGGCTGGACGATATCGTTTACGCCGTCAAGGAACTCGGCGCCAATTGCTCCATCTACTGCGGGCACCACTCCTGCAAGCAGACCTGGAGCGTTTTTTCGGCGGTGCGCAACGAGACACAGAAAAGAGCCGGCGTCCCCACTCTCTGGCTACAGGGCGATTCCTGGATAAAACGTATGACGCCCGTCAGCTACCTGCAGTAGGAGATATCATCCTTCGTGGATAAAACACATGGTTGCCAGGAAGAGCCGCCGGACGAGGAGACGGCCCAAGGACGCTTGATATCCATCGTGATGGATACGGTACCATGACTGAGCAGTGTCAAGGCCCGAGAAACGGCAGCCGCAATAAAATAGTAACGAGACGTATCAGACAGGAAGAAGGAGACATACGAGATGCAGCTTGAATTCAAACCCGAGGGGGGCCTTTTCCAGCGCGTGGAGAACCTGGTCAAGGTGGCCCTGGACCTTCCCTACGGTATGAGCGACGAGGAACTGGAGGGGGTGGTGGACTTTCTATCGCCGGATACTGCCCATTTCATCGAGGGGATAATGAATCCGCGCTTCCGCGACGAGGGACTGGCCTTTATGAAGATGATCGGCGAGTGGATGCTCGAAGCGCGCCAGGCCAGGGAAGATGGGCGTAAGGTGGTACTGGTGCCCTTCAACTTCCCGCCGGAGGTCATCCATATCTTCAAAAAAGCCGTGCCCCTGACCAGCGAGGTCCTGAGCACTATCGGGGTGGTAGCCCTGGAGGGACAGGGTGAGCGGTACTGGGATCACGCCATGGGGATGGGGATCCCCGATTACCTCTGCTCCTCCTCCACCATCGAGCTGGGCTCCGTCCTCACCGGCAACGATTTCGAGCCGGATATCATAGTGCAGTCGGCACCCGGGGCCTGCGACGCCAACTCCAAGATACACGAGTTCGTGGCCCTGCATATGGATATCCCACAGGTCTTTCTGGAGAGACCCGTTGAGGTCACGTCACGCGGCAGGGAAGTGTACCGTCGCTTCTTCCTCGGCTTTATCCGCCAGCTGGAGGAGCTCCTGGATGAGGAACTGGACGAGGAACACATGCGCGAGGTGCTGGAGGGGGCCAATTCCGCCTCCGGGCTCTACTACGACCTTTACGACCTGCGCAAGTTCTCCCCATGCCCTGTCCCCAACATCTTCAACATCTTCACCTACGGAGTACGCTTCACCGTATGGGGAAAGCCCAGGGCCATCCTTTTTCTGGAGCGGATGATCGACGCCGCCCGCCGCCGTCTGGAGAACGGAGATTATCCAGCGGAGCAGGAAGTGGCCCGCTGTATGTGGCTTTACGTCGGTTATTACTTCGACATTCTGGGCTTCTTCAACTGGATGGAGGAACATGGCATCACTTATCTCAACGATGTACTCTCTCTCATCCGACCCCAATTTATAGATACTGCCAGCAAGGAGAGCATGCTCATGACCCTGGCCGACGTTTGTTTCGACTACCCCATGACCAGGCAGATGGGGGCGGACTCCATGTCGTTAGCCTGGATCGACGATATGAGCCGCGCCATTCAGGAGCTTGACGCCAACTGTGCCATCTACTCCGGGCATCACGCCTGTAAGCAGACCTGGAGCGTGATAAGCAAGGTAAGGAGCGAGATAACCGGGCGTACCGGGGCCCCCGTGCTGTGCCTGCAGGGAGACGCCTGGATAAGACGTATGACTCCGATCAGTGTGCTGCAGGAGGAAATCTCCTCATTCGTGGATAACGTATTGTATAAGAAACGCCGCAAATCGCGCAGGAAGAACAGTGCGCAAAAAAGCGGGCCGGATCAACCGCCAAGCGGCGAGCTGATGTGATAATCGTCATGACTATATGTCGGCTCTGATGATAAAATTTAGATATCTCGGCGGATGTATTATTGAAATATTTAATGGTAATCGGCTTTGGGGGTGAACAATGACATTCGGGGGTATCGACGTTGGCTCCCTGACGGCACAGGCGGTGCTGGTTGAAAACGGTACGATTACCGCCTACAAGAGCATAGGCGTAAAACCCAACCC
>JAXHVT010000048.1:0-16969 GCA_034188985.1 Actinomycetota bacterium
CCCTCCGTAAGGGAAGCCCTGAGGTCAATCCAGCATATGTTCGAGTTCATGATAGCGGCAAACTCTCCGGGGGACCTCGAGTACCAGGAAGCGGCGCTGAAACAGATAATCTCTGAATGTGGTAGGAGGTGACTGTTGGTGATACCGAATGAAGCGTACGAAGAACTCGTAGAAGCGGTGGGCCCGGAGTACGTCTCGGATGAGCCGGCGGTGCTGGACGGTTACGCCTGGCAGCCATCCTTCAATGTCGACCCCGATATCTGGATTCCCCGGCCGGAGGCGGTGGTGCTGCCCGCCTCCACCGAGGAGGTGCAGGCGGTGGTCAGGCTGTGCAACGAGCACGGTATGAAGTACAAGCCCTTCTCCACCGGCTGGGGGGCGCATGCAGGACCCACCGGCGAGGGCGTGATCCAGCTCGACTTAAGGAGGATGGACCGCATCCTGGAGATCGACGAGAGGAATATGTACGCGGTAGTGGAGCCTTACGCCGTGGGCTCCCAGATCCAGGCGGAGGCCATGAAGGTCGGGCTCAACACCCACATAATCGGGGCGGGACCCGCTTGTTCCCCCCTGGCCAGCGCCTGTTCGGGGTGGGGTCCGGGATGGGACGGCCCGTATATGAGTTCAGGCTCCCGCAACCTCATGGGGGTGGAATGGGTGCTGCCTACGGGGGAACTGCTACGCTTGGGCTCCCTGGGCTCGGGCGGCGGCTGGTTCTCCGCCGACGGCCCCGGGCCTTCCTTGAGGGGAGCTATGCGGGGTTACTACGGCGCCTTCGGAGGAAACGGCGTCTTCACCAAATGCGCTCTGAAGCTCTTCAACTGGCCGGGACCTCCAAATCCCGAGGTAAGCGGGACGCTTTTCGATGTTAAAGCGAACGTCCCGGAGGGTCTGAAGCTGTATATGTGCTTCTTCCCAGACGAGAAAGCTTTCGCGGATGCCGGGTACAGGATCGGAGAGGCGCAGATAGGATACCTTGGCACGAAGACTTCCTTGGGGGGCTTTCTGTTGTGCTTCACTCCGCACCTACTGAGGAAGATGGATGGCATGGAAGCGCTCAGAACGATGCTGAGCCGATCGCTAAAGTACCTGCTTATTTACATGTTGACCGCCAACTCGCCAGGGGAGATGGAGTATCAGGAATTGACAGTGAGGGAGATTGTCTCCGAGTGTGGCGGTATAGCGATGGAGTTGTTGCATGAGACCCCCGCCCTCGGCTCTATGCTCTGGATGAATCTTATAAGGGTGACCATGATACCCCTCGTTTACAGGTTCGGCGGGCAGTTCTCCACCGGCTGGGGTAAAGATGAGACCTGGGACGCGGAGGTGGCCTTCGGCGAACTGACCGAGGAGACCAAGAAGGAGTGGATAGAAAAAGACGGGATGCTGGACGATATGGCCGACTGCGCGTGGATGACCCAGTACGAGGACACCGCGTGGACGCATTGCGAGCAGGTCTTCGAGTACGATCCCCGCAACAAGAAGCACCTGGAAGCGATCTTGCCCATAGGCCTGGACTTTACTATTAACTCATTAAAACTGTGCATGGAACAAGGGCTTAACTTCGATCCCCGCTTTCGCAAGCTGTTCAGCCCCATGGAGGGGAGCTACGGCGTGTGGCAGAAGAAGGTGGCGGAGGCTTTCGACCCTGTAGGCGCGGCTGACTCTACTCTGTATATTGGGGAGGACGACTTCGACCTCTCGGGCATCGATCCGACAAAGTTGGAGAAGCTGGCAGAACTGGTCGCTAAATACACATGGACGGAGTCCGGGCCGCCGGAATAAGGATGCCATAGGATGCTGCAAGAGATATAGCAATGTCCATGCCCGATTGGCTAGGTATTAGAGGTATGGTTGAAACAGAAGCGTTTGCTATTGTCTAGGCGAGAGTGCATAGGCGGCTACTTTAGCTTAAGGGAGAGATGTACAATGAAGAGTCTGGATTCGCTGGAGGAAAACCTGCTGCGAAGAGCCAACATAGGAGATGTTCTCAGGAGGTCGGCCGAGCACTATCCAGAAAGGCTGGCGGTTACATTTGGAGGTAAAAGTCTCACCTTCAAGCAATTAAACGAGATGAGCTGCCGTTGCGCCAACTCCCTTCTGGAGATGGGGATAAACAAGGGTGATCGCGTAGCCCTGATGACCCACAACTGCCCGCATTACATCGCCTGCTGGATGGGACTCGCCAAGATCGGAGCGGTAACAACGCCGTTAAACTTCATGTTGAAGGGCCCTGAAGTCGAGTATATCGTCAATCATGCCGGACCCAAGGCCTTCTTCGTGGAGGACAGCCTTGTCGGCGTGGTACAGGAGGTAAGCGGCAAGCTGAAATCAATCCAACACTTCGGAATGATCTCTCTAGGTAAAGGGGAGAAGCCGGAGGGATGGCTGGATGTAGAACAGTTATTTACCGATGGTAAAGACGCTTCCGAACCGGAGGTCGAGGCCGGGGATGAAGAAATAGCGACACTTATGTATACGAGCGGGACCGAGGCTCTTCCCAAGGGCGTGATGAACAGCCATCTCAATTTTTTTCATAGCATAAGCAGCGGCGTAATAGATTTGGAGATATACAGGGACGACGTGATATTGGTTCCTATTCCCCTGTATCACATCGCTGCAAAATATCTCTTGATGCTATGCATGAACATCTGCGCGCACGTGGTTTTGGAGTACGCTCCTAATCCAGTGGAGATACTGGACCTTACCCAAAAAGAGAGAATCTCCTATTGGATTTTTCCTCCCACCCTGTACCAGGCCTTGCTGGCAATACCCGACTTCGAAAGCTATGATGTCTCTTCCGTCAAAAAATGTATCTGTTTCGGATCATATATGCCCAGGGCACTACTGGAGAAGTGGCGTAAGATATTGCCTGATTCACGATGGCGCAATTACTATGGCCAAACCGAGAGTACGCCGATGGGGTCAACATTGCAGCCTGATAAATTCGATGAAAAGATCGAATCCATAGGGAAGCCTCATACAAATGTTCTTATCAGGATCTTCAATGATGGCGATGAGGAACTTCCGGTTGGAGAGGTCGGGGAGATAGTGATGCGTAGCCCCTCGGTAATGCTTGGCTACTACGAGAACGAAGAAAAGACCGCGGTAACTTTAAAAGGCGGCTGGTTGCATACCGGCGACTTGGGCCGTTTCGACGAGGACGGCTACCTCTACTTCATCGATCGTAAGAAAGACATCATCAAAACGGGTGGCGAAAATGTATCATCCCTGGAAGTAGAGGGGGTTATTTCCAAACACGAAAAAGTAATGCAGACGGCGGTTATCGGCCTGAGGGACGAGTATTGGGGAGAAGCAGTAACCGCCGTAGTGGTCCCAAAACCCGGTGTTGTCCTTGAGCCGGAGGAGGTTATCATTTACTGCAAGGAAAAGTTGGCCGGCTATAAGGTCCCCAAAAGGATTTTCGTCGAGCAGGATATGCCCATAAGCCCGAGCGGGAAAATTCTGAAACGCCTGTTGCGCGAGAGATATACGTCTTCTGGATAGAAAGCTATCGCCTTTATCTCGTTCATTCGGCTCGCTGTTTGAGAAGCAGATGCAGATTGTCTAGACACACGGTATAAAGGAGGAATTTGAGGAATGCTAAGTAAAGAGGTCTACGAAGAACTCGTAGAAGCGGTGGGCCCGGAGTACGTCTCGGATGAGCCGGCGGTGCTGGACGGTTACGCCTGGCAGCCATCCTTCAATGTCGACCCCGATATCTGGATTCCCCGGCCGGAGGCGGTGGTGCTGCCCGCCTCCACCGAGGAGGTGCAGGCGGTGGTCAGGCTGTGCAACGAGCACGGTATGAAGTACAAGCCCTTCTCCACCGGCTGGGGGGCGCATGCAGGACCCACCGGCGAGGGCGTGATCCAGCTCGACTTAAGGAGGATGGACCGCATCCTGGAGATCGACGAGAGGAATATGTACGCGGTAGTGGAGCCTTACGCCGTGGGCTCCCAGATCCAGGCGGAGGCCATGAAGGTCGGGCTCAACACCCACATAATCGGGGCGGGACCCGCTTGTTCCCCCCTGGCCAGCGCCTGTTCGGGGTGGGGTCCGGGATGGGACGGCCCGTATATGAGTTCAGGCTCCCGCAACCTCATGGGGGTGGAATGGGTGCTGCCTACGGGGGAACTGCTACGCTTGGGCTCCCTGGGCTCTGGCGGCGGCTGGTTCTCCGCCGACGGTCCCGGGCCTTCCTTCAGAGGAATCATGAGGGGAAGATACGGCGCCTTCGGAGGAAACGGCGTCTTCACCAAATGCGCTCTGAAGCTTTTTAACTGGCCTGGCCCATCGCGGCCGGAGGCAAAAGGCCTTTTCTACGACGTGAAAGCGGAGATACCCAAGAACTGCAGGCTCTTCTGGTTGGCCTTTTCGGACCGCGAGAGATTCAGCGAGGCCACTTACAGGATATCTTTGGAGGGGATAGGTTACAACGTCCTGAAAATGCCCATCGGGGTGGCGCTCGCGATCGTTGTGCCGCACTTGATAACCGCCCTAAAAAGCACGCCTTTCCTGAGACATATGCTGCTCTCTCTTCAACATGGTACTCTGGAGATAATCGTTGCTGACTCGCCAGGGGAGCTGGATTTCAAGGAGGCTGTTGTAAGGGAGATCACCGCTGAGAACGACGGCGTACTTCTAAACCTGGGGGCTACTCCACTGGGCGGCGTCTTCTTCTGGTCGCTGATAAGCGGTGCCCTGCCCCCGCTGGCCTACAGGCCGGGGGGGCAGTTCTCTACCGGCTGGGGCCAGGACGAGTCATGGGACGCGGTAGTGGCATGGGACGAGGCGGGGGAGAGGACCAAGAAGGAGTGGATCGAGAAAGGGGGATGCGTTGACGACCTCGCCGACGCCTGCATAGACATGATCTGGGAGGACGGGGCCGTATCCCACAGCGAGGAACTGTGGTTCTATGATCCCAGGAACGAAAGTCACGCCGAGGCGGTGATGGGAATGAGTATGGATTTCACTACCACGGCCATAGACATGTGTATGGAGCAGGGACTTAATTTCGACCCCCGCTTACGCAAGCTGTTCAGCCCTATGCAGGGCAATTACAACCTGTGGCAGAAGAAGGTGGCAGAGGCTTTCGACCCTGTGGGCGCGGCTGACTCTACCCTGTATACAGGGGAGGACGACTTCGACCTCTCGGGTATCGATCCCGAGAAGCTGGAGAGAATGGCCAGGCTGGTAGAGGAAAGGACTTGGCTTAAGCCGGAGGAGAAAGGGGAAAGGCGATAAACCACCGGATTAGGATAAACGGTCTGTAAGCATCGATTCGATATGAGGGGAGTGATCTGTATGGCGGTCACGGATAAGGATTTCTTCAAGAGCATCGGGTACCCGGATGTATGGCTGAACGAGGCGGAGAAATACAAGCATGAGGACGCTTACGTGATCTTCGATCCGGAATGGGGGGATGAGCCCATGCCCGAACCTCCCCTGGTCTCCATCTACGACCTCTTCAGGAGGACGGTGGACAGGTCGCCGCAGGAGACGGCGGTGATCTTCCTGTACAAGCCCATAACCTATGCCGAACTCGACATAATGATAAACAGGTACGCCTCGCTGCTGCTGGACTTAGGTGTGGGAAAGGGAGACGTGGTGGCCGCTATGCTTCCCAATTCCCTGCAGCACTGGATAGCCTTTTACGGGGCCAACCGCATCGGGGCCATACACACCCCTATAAACGCTATGTACAAGCCTGATGAGATAGCCTACCAGATAAACGACTCCGGGGCTAAGGTGGCCGTTGTCCTGGACCTCCTGTACACGCTGCATTTCTCGGAGATGAAGCAGAAAAGCTGCCTCGAGAAGGTCATCCTTACCAACATTAAGGACTGGGCCGATCCCTCCTACGAGCCCTCTCCCACTCTAAAGATGCTCTGGGATTTCCCCAAGAGCGAGGCGGAGGGGACCATCGACCTCTTTACCTCCATCCAGAGATACGAGCCCACCGATATCAAGGTGGAGATAGACCCCAAGGAGGATGTCAGCCTGCTTCTTTACACGGCGGGGACCACCGGGCTGCCCAAGGGGGTGCTGGAGACCCACTTCAACCTGGTCTTCAACTCCCTGAGCCACTCCCACCCCATCATGGTGGACGCTCTCAGGGAAGTGAACCTGTCCATCATGCCCATGTTCCACACCGCCGGCTATCTCCTGCATACCCTTCCCGTCTTCTATAAGGGAGGGACGGTCATCCCCATAGCGATGTTCGATGCAGGGGAGATGCTGGATATGATCCAGAGATTCGGTGGCAACACGATCTTCGCCCCCCCCACGCTTTTCATCGCCCTCCTGCAGTACCCGGAGCTCAAGGACTTCGACATCAGCTCCCTGAAGGTAACCATCGGCTGCGGTGCCCCGGTGCCCGTCGCGGTTCAGGACCAGTGGAGCGAGGTAACCGGGATCACCCTGACCAATGGCTGGGGGATGACGGAGATCAACTGCGGGGGATGCATATCCTTCCCCGGGAAGAAGGAGAAGCTGGATTCCATCGGGCTCCCTGTCGTCGCCGAGATGAAGATCATAACCGACAAGGGCGAGGTAGCCAGGAGAGGGGAGACAGGAGAGATCCTGTTCCGCGGCCTTCAAGTAGCTAAGGGATACCTGAACAAACCGGAGGAGACCAGGTCCACCTTCCTGCCCGATGGCTGGCTGAAGACGGGGGACATGGGCTACATCGACGACGAGGACTTCGTGCACTTCGTGGATCGGAAGAAAGACCTGATCGTCGCATCCGGGTACAATATCGCGCCGGTGGAGGTGGAGAACGTCCTCTATAAGCATCCCGCAGTGGCGGAGGTGGCGGTGGTGGGGATCCCTCACGGATACAGGGGGGAGACGGTGAAAGCGGTCATAGCCCTGAAGGAGGAATATAAGGGGAAGGTGAGCGAACAGGAGATCGCCGACTTCTGCAAGGAGAAGCTGGCCACCTTCAAGGTGCCCCGGGTGATCGAGATCAGGGACGAGCTGCCCAAGAGCGCCGTGGGCAAGATCCTAAGAAGGGTTTTGAGGGAGGAAGCAAGGAAAGAGGAGCAAGCCTAACCCTGCCAGGGGACAACCCCGTAATAGCGAGAAAAAAGGCTTGCGTGCAGGAATGTGAAATGAATTGGTGAGAAGAATAGAATTTACCGATGGGGAACACGTCACTTGAAGTCCCTTTACTTTGGTTGTTACCAGTATTTCATGATGAAAGCGAGAGGTGAAGCAGGGAAGCAAAGATAAGCATATCTGCCTGAACGAGATGGAGAAGCCGTGAAAGAAAGCGGAAAATAACCGGTAGGATGGCCGCCTGTAATCTCTTTCGTATTTGCAGGCTGGATCGTATGCAGATACCGATAGTATGATCACATTATAGGAAAGCCATACAGTTCGATAATCGAGGAGGTAAAGGGAGGATTTACAATGAACGGAAACTGGGGCAAGATACTCAAGGTAGACCTTGATGTAAGAATCCTTGAGGATTTTGAGGTAGACGAAAGATTATACCGTGACTACGTAGGCGGTAGCGGACTGGCTGCCAGGTGGTTCTTCGATAATAAAGGATGGGAGGCAGATCCCCTATCGCCTGAGAATCCCCTAATGATAATGAACGGGCCTATCTCTGGAACCACTCTCCCAGGATGCTCAAGGTTGGAGATATGCGCCAAGTCCCCCCTTACCGGGATTTGGGGCGAGTCCAGCTTGGGTGGGCATTTCGCCCCCCAGCTCAAGGCTACCGGCTACGATGGCATAATCATCACCGGGACTTCCGAGAAGCCGGTTTATCTCTGGGTCACCGATGAAGGTGTTGAGCTACGGAGCGCCTCCCACCTATGGGGCAAGGACACCTACGAGACGGAGGACGCGCTCAAGGAGGAAGTAGGGGACAGGCGGGCCCAGGTTATCTGCATCGGACCAGCGGGGGAGAACCTGGTAAAATATGCTAACATAGCCAACGACAAGGGCGATTTCGCGGGTCGCACCGGCATGGGGGCGGTGATGGGCTCCAAGAAGCTCAAGGCCATAGTGGCACGGGGAAAGAAGAAATTTAATACACCGGACAAAGGCCGTTATGATGAAATACGCAAGGAGATGGCTAATATCGCCAGTTTCAGCATGGTAGCGCAGGCCCTCCACACCTACGGATCCAACGTACATATGGAATACGGCATGGCCATCGGGGACACCCCGGTCAAGAACTGGAGGGAGGCACGCTGGGACGAGGGTGTAGAGAACCTGGCCGGAGTGGCGGTGACCGAGAGGATCCAGACCAGGACACACGCCTGCTACGCCTGCCCGGTGGCCTGCAAGAGGGTGGTGGAGATAAAATCCGGCCCCTATGCCATGGAGGAGGGACCGGGACCTGAGTACGAGTCGGCAGCTTCCCTGGGCACCCTGCTGCGTATGGATGATATGGAGGCCATGGCCAAGGCCACCGAGCTGGCCAACCGCTACGGCATGGATACAATCTCCGCGGGGAGCAGTATCGCCTACGCCATAGAGGCTTACGAGGAGGGGTTGTTAACAGAGGAGGACACCGGTGGGATAAAACTGGGCTGGAACCAGCCGAAGACGCTTGTGGATCTGATCGAGATAATTTCCCATAGGGAGGGGTTTGGCGACATCCTGGCCGAGGGTACCAGAGCCATGTCTCAAAGGTATGGGGGCGAGGAGTTCGCCATCCACGTCAAGGGCATGGAGTGCCCCATGCACGACCCACGGGGGCTGTGGTCGGTGGCCCTTACCTACGCCACCAGCATCCGCGGTGCCTGCCACTGCGCCGACAACAACTTCTATATAGATATGGGCTTGCTCAACAACCGGGATCTGGGCGCAAAGCGCACCAAGGCTCGCAACGCCAGGGGCATGGCCGCCCAGACCGTGGCCGGGCAGACTAAAGCTAACATCGCCAACTCTGCCGTGATCTGCCTATACGCTTGGAACTCCTTGAACGGCGGCAGGATGAAGGAGATAACCGATATGGTAAACGCGGTCACCGGGTTTGCGTATAGCGAGAGGGAACTTGCCGAGGCAGGCGAGCGCATCTGGTACCTGAAGCGGGCCATAGGTAACCTCTGCGGGGCCATTCGCGAGGACGACAGGGTTCCCCAGCGTTTGCTGGAGCCCCACCCCGAAGGCTTGAGTTCCGAGCTGGCAAGGGTGATGAGGCCTATATACGCCACCATGCTTCCCCTGGGCCTGCAGAGAAGTAAGACGGTGTTGAAGATAAGCTCCAAGCTCACATACGGCGTCCTCTTCCCCTACCTGTACAAGCTACTTAAGGCCTCCCTGTACCTGATTCCCGGCCTCTGGGCGCGCCAGAAGAGGCTGGAGGCCGGGGATGCCGAGGAGATGTTGAGCAGGCGTGTGGATTTCGACTACATGATCGATGATTATTACAAGCTGCGCAATATAGACAAGCAGGGCCGTCCAAGCCGGAGGCGTCTAGAGGAGTTGGGATTGAAAGATGTCGCTGATGAGCTCCATGGATGAGGGTATCCCGAAAAGTATACACAGATATGAGGGTGATAAACGTGACACTTATCGATACGTAATTCAGAAGTTCTTAATAACATACCGATTATACAGTAATGAAGGGCGTAGAGATGGATTTTAGTTTAGACGTGGAACACCAGATGCTCAGGGAGACGATAAGGCAGTTTTCCGAGAACGAAATAAGCCCGATAGCGGATGAGATAGACAGGGAGGATGAATTTCCGAGTGAGGTCTTCACGAAGTTGGGCGAGTTGGGCGCTTTGGGGATCACCATACCCGAGAGTTACGGAGGCGCGGGAGCTGACCTCTTATCGCAGGTGCTGATTATCGAGGAGCTGGCAAGGGTATGTCCCGCGGTGGCCCTGTCCGCCGGAGCCCACTCCAACCTGTGCACGCATAATATCTTCAGGAACGGTGGTGAGGAACAGAGGAAAAGGTATCTTCCCCGCCTATGCAGCGGTGAATGGATAGGTGCCTTGGGATTGACGGAACCGGAAGCCGGCTCCGACGCCGTTTCCATCCGCACCATGGCCAGGCGGGAAGGCGATGAATTCGTACTCAACGGTACGAAGACCTTCATAACCAATGCCCCCATTGCCGATGTTGTCCTCCTTTATGCCAAAACGGAACCGGAAAAAGGTGCCAAAGGGATCACCGCTTTTATCCTCGAGCGGGGATTTGAAGGTTATTCCGTTTCCAAGCGGATCGAGAAGATGGGGCACCGCGGTTCCCCCACGGGAGAGATTATTCTTGAGGATTGCAGGGTTCCTGCTGACAACGTGGTGGGCGGTATTAACCGTGGTATAAATGTAATGATGTCCGGCCTGGATATAGAGAGGGCCGTTTTCTCGGGTGAGGCGGTGGGTATTGCTCAAGCGGCGATGGATCTATCCATACAATACGCAAAGGAAAGGGTCCAATTCGGTCAACCCATAGGGAATTTCCAGATGATTCAGTCGAAGTTGGCGGATATGTACACCAAGATCGCGGCTTCGCGCCTCTTATCCTACAAGGCGGCGGTTCTGGCTTCCGAGACGGAAAAGGGAGGGAAAGGAACCGAAACCCATCTACTGTCGGCGGCCGCCATCCTCTTCTCCGCCGAGACTGCCATGCAGATAGCCACAGAGGCGGTGCAGATCCATGGCGGCTACGGTTATACTCTCGATTATCCCGTGAACAGGCTTATGCGGGACGCAAAATTGATGGAGATCGGCGCGGGGACTTCGGAGATCCGGCGTTTGATAATTGCTAGAGAACTATTGAGCTGAGCGTTTAGCAAGACTGCTACTGTTTTTCGGGGTTGGTTCGTTTATTTATGCATGATAAGGATACAATGGAAACCGTAATCATAGGGGCGGGAGTAGCTGGGCTGAGCTTGGGTTACTTCCTGCGCGGCCGTGACTTCTTAATATTTGAAAAGAAAAAAACCGCAGGAGGTTACCTGAAGCCTGTCAGGGATGGCGATTTTTTCTTTGATCTCGGTGTCAGGTGCATTCACGACGAATATCAGGAGGTAACGGGATTTGTCGAACAAATAGTCGGCATATCCGATCTCGAGCGAGGTATAATCAGGATCAAGTTCTATCTTAATGGAGGGTTGTATGACCTACCCTTCGAGTTCAACTTGGGTTTGTTGCCTTTAAACAAGAGAATCGGTTACTTATCAAGCTTCATTTTCAATAGAATGGTCGGAAGAAGAAAAGAAGTCGTGGATTTCAGGCGTTACGCCATAAAAAAATACGGCAGGATGGCGGACTGGCTTCTGATACCTCACTCGGAGAAGACATGGGCGATGCACGCCGAGGAAATCGATTATACGGGGGTGCTCGGCAAGCTCATCCCACCCCCGCATATCGGTACTCTAATAAATAGCCTGTTCATTCAGAGCCAAAGTTATGGATTTCACTATCTCTATCCACGATACGGCATGTACGATTTTATCCAGAAATTATCAGAGACTATTGGAGATAGAGTTATGCTTGATAGTGAGGTAGCCTCCATAGACCCTTGGAGGAAGATCGTCCGACTACGAGGTGGCGATGGTTACCAGTACCGCAACATTATCTCCACCATACCGCTCCCCAACCTTATGGAAATAATCGTGGATATCCCCGAAGAAATCAGAACGGCCTGCGGATTTTTAAATTTCAATTGCATGGCGAACATAGGGATAGAGCTCAGTCGCAGGATGGATTTCAGCGAGCACTATATAATGATCCCTGAGAAAAAGTATCTGTTCCATAGGATTACCTTCCCGAGGAATTTTAGTGATTTAATGGTACCCGAAGGCAAAGATAGCATTATCGTCGAGATCAGCATTGCTCGCAGAAACAGCGATTCCCTTTACGATGACAAACCCAAGGAGGAATTGGTTAAGGTAGCCTTGCGCCAGTTAGAGGAGATCGGGCTTATCAAGCTCGAGGAGGTATGCGGGACACAAATAAGCATAACCAAGCCCGCATACATCCTTACGGATCTGAATTGGAGAAGTAAGCTGGGTTTGATAGGTGATTTCCTGAAGCTGAACAGCATCCGGACCTGTGGCCGTTTCGCCGAATGGAAATACCTGAAGATCGACGATACAATACTGGAGGCAAGGCGGTTGGCGGGGAATATTATTCAAGGAACGGCCTTTCCATCGGGGCCTGGGAAAATAGCCAGAACCTGAAATGGAGTATAAGGCCACTTTGGCGCCGTGGTCTTAAGGTTTGAGCTGAGGAGGTGAGCGATATTCTGGGGGCACTCGCACAATAGGTCGCTGATTTGCCGGAAGGCAGCCACCACCGGCCTGCATTAGAGGTACGCAGGGCGCCGAGTTCATTTGCATAGTCGAGACCGGAGGATTTAACGGAGGTTGGTTGGGGAGATATATGGAGGTGAAGAGATGTCGCGGAGAGTAGGAATCGTTGGCGCAGCAGTTACCCCATTTAAGGGTAAATGGTACGAGAAAACCTATTACGAGCTCGCCCAGATGGCCGCCGCCGGGGCGTTGAAGGACGCGGGAATATCGGTAGACGATGTGGGCGCGGTCTTCTACGCAATTTATAACGACATTTTCGAGAGGACGTGTATCCCGGAGCATCCTTTGCAGGGGTTATTGGGCATGCAAGATAAATTCGGCATAAGGATCAGCACCGGTGGAGCTACCGGGGCTTATACTATCTCGGCGGCTCATGCTTACCTAGCGGCGGAGAGGTTTAACGTAGCCCTGGTGTTAGGAGTAGAGAAAGCCACAGATTGTTACGACTTCATGTCTATGTCAGCCACGCCCGAGGTCATAAAGACCATTGCCTGGTCCGGAGACAGTTTTTTCGAGCAGAAGCTCGGCTGGACGGCATCTGATAGTTACGCGGAAGTCGTTCTGGCCTACATGGATGAACACCCCGAGGACCTGAAACCCGAGGTTACGGCCCAGATATCCTCTCAATTAAGCCAACAGGTCAAGACGAACGAGTTCGCGCAGAGGCAGCATGATCAGGTGACTCCCGAGGAGGTGATGAATTCGAGAATAGTAGTCTATCCTTTCAAGGAACTGGAGATCTGCGTGTATACGGAGGGGGCCGCGGCCTTGATCCTGGCCGAGGAGGATACGGCCAAAGCGATCTGTAAGAACACCGGAAATCCTGTAATCTGGATCACAGGGCTGGGAGAGGCAAACGAGCATCACATGGCAGGCAAAAATCAGAAAGACCTGTCACGGATCATGTCCGATCATCTTGCATCTCACAGGGCCTATGAGATGGCGGGGATTAAAAATCCCCTGGAGGAAATCGATGTGGTAGAGTTACACGACGCTTTCGTGCACCAGCTTGGGATTACCATGGCCGAGATGGGATTCGTGCCCCTGGGAAAGGCCGACAGCCTTGTAGAAGAAGGTATAATGACGCCTGGGGGGAAGATTTCAGTCAATCCCTGTGGCGGTCTGATCTATTGCGGGCATGCGGTAGGCGCCAGCAATATCATGTCCGCCTGGTCGGCAAGGCGAGAGTTAATTGAGAAAGACCTGCACAGGGCACTGGTCCACGGTACCGGGAGTACCGTTGCCCAGTATTCGGCTACTGCCGTTCTGGAGCGCGAGTAGAGGAGGGACGAGCCATGAAGAAGTCGGAGAAGCAGACGGTCATTCCCTATGAAGCGATTCCGGAGGTTGGGAGTTACATACACCGCGTCGAAGGAAAAGACTACCTGGTGATGAACGACTCCATGTATACTTTCTACCGGCGTTCCATGGGTGAGTTCTCCCCGTTTTTTCTCGGCCTCCGAGATGAAAAAAGGATACTGGGCTGCCGCTGTTCGAGCTGTGGAATCGTGAGGATACCTCCCTTTCTCACAAGATGTCCGGATTGCGACTTCGCGCCTACCGAACTCGTCGAGGTGGGAGAAGTGGGTAAAATGATCAATACGCCGCCTATCACCTACTTCGCCAACTCTCTGTTTCAACAACAGGTGCCATCAGGACGCGGGCGGATTGTATTGGAAGGCGCCGATACCGCCATGAGCATCAATTTCTACACCACCAAGGGGATCCTGGTGCCCGGGATCGTGGGCAAAGGGACGGAGATGAAGGTCGTCTTCAGGGACCAGCGAGTTGGTGAGATAACCGACATATTCTGCGTTCCCACCTCCGAGCTCAGTCCTGAACAGGTCTCCAAGACGGGCCTACAAGAATCGGAGCTCGATTGGGAAAAGGCGCAAGAGCCAAAGCTCCCTGAGGCCAATGCTGAAGACACCAAGAGATTTAAGGCCAGCCTGAAAGAGCTGAAGGACCTGGTCGACGAGATGAATAAGTGCGAGCGAGCCCGCCAGGACATCGACGACTGGCGGCGGATAGTACAGGTCGAGACAACCGGGGGTGAAATCGTCCTTGAGATCGACGACGGTGACCTTCGGGTTAGCGAGGGACGATCTACCAAGCCTGATTTCACCCTGGTATGCAAGGATATCGATACCCTGTTGAATGGGCTTGCCTATCGAGGATCTCTTACCCAGGCCATAATCACTAAAAACCTTTGGATAAGCGTGAATCGCGAATTTACCACCATATTCAAGCTAGAAAGAATGGCGCGTTCCCTGGTCAAATCGAAAAGGAAGTGATAGAAGCGGCGGCAAGGATCTGACGCGCCCCAGAGCGATCTGCCTTATCAAGAGAAGGTTAAGAAGGAGTACTGTATATCTTTATACCCATAGGCTATCCTTTTTAAGCTCTTGCTCTTATGGTTGACGCCATCGAGCACCTAAGCATGGATAGGATAGTGGAGGTGGGCGATGATGCCCGCCAGAACCTGTTCGCATTCGCGCGAAGGGTTTTATATGGGGCCTTTTGCGGGGAGAGCGAGGGGATCCCGGAAGATGTTCCCTATTCCACCGACGATAGTGTATTCCTAGTAAGAATGTCTTGCAATCTTACTAGGAGGAGGTGATGAAGATAGCCCGCCAGATAGAGCTTACTATGATGTCCAGCAAAGGTCAGGTGGTCATCCCCAAGAGGATCCGTACTCAGTTGGGCTTTGAGGAAGGAGATCGCATGACCGTAGAGGCGAGGGAGAATGAGATAGTCCTGTGCAAGATATCCTTGGAGGATATCGTACGAGAGGCGGAGGAGGATTGGAAAAACAAGAAGTCGGTGCGCCTCTACCCGAAGGGCTTTGGGAAATAGCTCATGTGGGAGGTGCATGGCTCCTGACGTGTCGCCAAAGCCCTCACGCGCCATGGTCAAGAACTTGCTACCTGCGCTACGACAAGGCCTTTGAAACTCTCCCGCAGACCGCGCGCTGGCAAGTCCCTGAAGGGCTATGAGGGGCATTTAGCTTACCCGTTACTACTCCGGGCGGGGAGACCGCATTATCTACCTACCAACTCAAGCCGGAGGAGAGAATAGTATACGTAGTCCTCACCGGCCCACGCGAGGAGATCTACGAAATATTAAAGAGAAGCGGGTTGAAATAGCTAGCGCTTTAGCGAAGCGCGATAGGGGAGGGGCGCCCCTCATCTAAGCCTTCTGCCACTCTCCATTCTCCTATTGCGGCTACCTCTTCTCCCGCCTCTGGTAGCTCTTGATCCTCCTGACTCATCTTGAACAGTTGATTTTCCAGACTCCCAGGTAGAAGGCCATATTTCTCCCCTCAAAAAAGGGCCGTGGCATTAGGATCGGCCTCCTTCGCCGCTGGCGGCACCGCGACCCCGACAGCCTTGAATATCTTGCCGGCGATACGCTGTAGGGGGCTGCGTAGAAACCAAGTCTTCCCGTCCTGTTCCACCTCGACCTCGTAGAGGGCCTCGAGATCCTGCTTCATCTGGTCCCACTCGAATGCACCCTCGGTCCTTGCCTTGAGTTCGTGCATGAGGAGGAGGGCCAGAAAGGAGACTAAGACGTGACCCAGGATGTAGGAATCCGATTGATGGTAGATGGGCCGGATCTTGAGGGTATCCTTGGCCTCGCGGAAGATCCTCTCCACCCGCCGCAGCTCCTTGTAACGCAAGGCCACTTCCTCGGCGGGCAGGTCGGTGTTGGTTGTGAGCACCCACTTCCCGTCGTAGCGCTCCTCCGCCTTCACCTTCTCCCAGTCTATCTCCGACCGGCTCCCGCGCTTTAAGTAGCGCCGGTATCCGGTGTTGCCGATGAGGGAGGAGGGGCACTCCGCGATCTTCCTCTCCAGGTCCGCGACCATGTCCTGCCGCGCCCGGCGATCACGTTCGGCCTCCTGCGGATTCACGCAGACGACGTATCTCTTTCCCTCGCGCGCTACCTCCTTCACCTCGAGGTTATCGGCCACTTCCCGGAAGCGCCCTGCGCGGGAGAGCACCTCTGACATGGCCCGCTTCTCCAGGCGCATCTTCACCCCCAGGATGTGGGTAAACCCCAGCTTTTCGAGTCTTGCGCGTTTCTCTTCCCCACCATACCCCGGTCGGCCACGATCACGATATCTTCCACCCCGAAGCGGGAGCGCAGGTTCTCGGCCACGGGTAGGATGGTTGAGGCGTCGGTGGTGTTGCCGGGCCATGCGGGGGCCGCTACCGGCCTTCCCTCCCCGGCTAAGACCATGCCCAGAACCATCTGATTCTCATCCGGACGCCGGTCCTTGGAATAGCCCCTTCTCCCCGGGGTCTCCCCTCCCGCCCCCTCGAAGTAGAGGGTGGTGGTGTCGAAGAAGACCACGGAGAGGGAGGAGAAGAGGTCTCGGTTTCGGAAGAAGAGCTCGTCCTCTATCCTCTCCCGGGCCTCCCCCGGCCAGGGCATGGCGCGGTAGAGATGGTGCGGGGAGAGGCTGCCCTCCCCGCTGATGGCGAAGTCCCGCGCCCGAGAGAGGGTCCTGCGGTCCGAGCCGGGGAAGAAGAGACGGGCTAAGGTGGCCAGATAGACCGCCCGCGCCACCGGGAACTCGAATTTCCTGCCGCAAAGCAGTTTTTCCAGAACCTCGCCTATTCCCAGCTCTCTCCATAGTCTTGCGCAGATCAGATCGGGCCCAATCTTCAAAACCCC
>JAXHVT010000049.1:0-11184 GCA_034188985.1 Actinomycetota bacterium
CCCTAATCGCTCAAGCCTTCCCGGATATATCTCCGGAGGGATTCATCAATGCGGTGTCAGGTAGAATCCCCGAATTAGAAAGAGGCAAGCAACGGTTTGGGCGTTTTAACCTGCGCCTGGATGATAAGATATCGGCATCGGGAGGTGCATATGCCGGTTGGTAATCTAACAAGGGAATTGGATGCTCAATGGGCAAATATCTTTCTCATGATGAAGGAGATGTTCATACCCCCCAAATAAAAAACCATGGTTGATGATACTGAAGATTCCACCAGTATACTCTGAGATTTCCCCAATGACTCTTTCTTTGTCTATTTCCTTATTAATACCACAAAGCGCGGCTCGCCAGTCGCGAACGAATCCTTCCCCTTGTTGCAGCATCGAAGACCGTCCCCCACGAATTAACGCGATACCCGGAAAAACCCGGTCGTATTATTTTAACGCCGCAAAGGGTCGCACGTCGACTCTGCCCGACCCGGCCGCGAGCCGGATCCTCGCCGCCCACTGTCGGAGCGCTTTCCGGGTGGCCGTCCGCTCCCGGAATTGCAGGGTTAATATGCCTACACGGCGAAGTAATGGCATGAACGGGCGGGCCGGGAAGGAAGGCCCGCCGGCGGTATTCGATCCCTTATTCTCATGGAGAACGAACTCAACGGCGCGGAAAACGACAAGGAGAATAATCGTACAAAGGGGCTGGAGCGTGTCAACGGCTTCAGCGACGCCGTCTTCGCGGTGGCTATCACCCTGCTCATCCTGGGCATCGACGTGCCGGTGGTCAAGGAGGTAAGCGAACTGCCCTCCGAGCTGACGTCGCTGTGGCCCAAGTTCCTGGCCTTCATCATCAGCTTCGCCCTGATCGGCTTCTTCTGGGTAGCCCATCACCTTATGTTCAGCTATCTCAAGCGCTACTCGCCCGGCCTGCTCTGGCTCAACCTCCTTTTCCTGATGTTCATAGTCTTCCTGCCCTTCTCCACCGCCCTGATGAGCGAGTACGACACCAGCAAGCTGGCCGTGATATTCTACGACGCCAACATGGCTCTGGCCAGCCTCTCCCTGTTCCTGCTGTGGTGGTATATATCCCGCGGCAACCGCCTGGTGAAGGAGGATCTCGATCCCGCCACGAGGAAACACCTCATGACCGTCTATTTGAACATGTCTATCATCTTTCTTATCTGCATGGGCCTGGCGGCCTGGAACATAAGCGCGTCGCAATACGCCTACCTGATACTCATACCCAACAGCATGCTGCTGGAGCACATACACAAGAAAAACCGGACGAAGCTTAGTGGCGAAGGCGGGAGATCCGGAGATTAAAGTCGACCGTCCCTTTCCTCGACTTAGAAATAGATACATGACCCCCTGATTCCGTTTCGGATGACCGTTCTTAAAAAGGAGGATGGCTATGACACCGTTACTGAAACTCATCGGCTCGCGCCCCATGATGTGGTTCGGAGGAACCATGGGCGACTCCTGCTGCTTCACCGGCATGATCGCCGCCGCCTCGGATAAGAAGATCGCTGGGCTGGATTCCAGAACCTGGTTCTCCATGTCCCTGGTGGGCTACCTCTACTTCATCATGTCCATACTCTCGCGCCTGGTGGAGATAACCGAGGAGAAATAGGGGAAAAGGACCCGGGAAGCTTGCGCACCTTAGCGGCGGGACGTTATACCCCGCCGCCTTCCTTCGCACGAGACATACCGCTCGTCTTCCGGCTTCTGGGTCGTAATGGGGGACGCCGGCGCGGTTAGGCCACGCTCTTCCGCCGTGTCGGGGGACCGGATCATCCGCCGCGTTATGAAGCGTTTATGGAGTCCGCCGCTCAGGCTGTATTATGGTCTATATCACATATGTAAGGGAACGCGAAGGGCCGGACCTTCTAGAGGCTGGAGGAGGAAGACATGGCTGAGAGGATGATCGTGGACGTGCAAAACCATATACTTCCATTGGACCTGATGGGCGAGGCGCTGCAGGCCGGCATGATCGACGCCACCACCATGCCTCCCTGTATCAGGTGGAGGGGCATAACCATGACCGCCCCCGAGGATTTCACCAACGTGGAGTTGCACGTCAAGGTTTGCCGCGAGGCCGGCATCACCCATATCATGTTCTTCCAGGGCATGCTCATCACCCCGGCCAACGAGATAATGGGCATGAAGAGCATCGACGTGGCCAGGCGATACAACGACACCGCGGCCGAGTACGGGCGGCCCTACCGGGACATCGTCTTCCCTTACGGCTACCTCAAGCCCCACGACGGTAAGGCGGCGGCCGAGGAGGCCGAGAGGTGCGTCGACGAACTGGGTTTCCACGGCATAGGCGTGGACACCAGCTACGGCACCACCGACCACGTCTTCATACACACGCCGGAGACCTACGATTTCTGGGAGTTCGTAAACGACAGGGAGATACCCGTCTACATCCATCCCGCCATGCTGTCCTACGGCTGGGAATTCGCGGACCGTTACAAGCTGGACGAGACAGTGGCCCGTCCCAACGAGACCGCCATGTGTATATCGCTCATGATACTCTCCGGCCTCTTCGACCGCTTCCCCAAGTTGAGGGTCATCATCGCCCACATGGGGGGCTCCTTCACCATGTGCCTGCCCCGTCTGCAGTTCGCCCACAGGATGGGATACGAGGGATTCAGGGAGTACCAGAAGGCTAAAAACCAGAGAGAGCCCGTGGAATACGCCAGGGAGAACATCTACGTGGACTGCATGGGCTTTCATCCCCCGGGCATAAAACACGCCATAGAGGTCTACGGCATCGATCATGTGCTCTTCGGTACCGATTACGGGCCGGTGCCCTTCAACCCCGGGGAGCACGTGGACATCATATGCGACCAACTGGGCCTGTCGCGGGAGGACCAGGACAAGATACTGGGCCTTAACGCCAAGGAGCTCTTCGGCCTTCCCGATCCGGCCTAGGCACCGGGATCAGGAGCCTGTTGCACATAAGGCGGGGTCGTTTTTTAAATTCACTTTCTCCACAGTCAAAAGGGCAGCTTAGCCGTTGATTGAAACTGGGTTTATGAAGACACGATCCCTACGTTGGCGATATTCGGGGTTTGTGTAACAGGCTCTCAGGCCTGAAAATGCGCCTGAGATAAGTTATCCGGGGTTAAAGGCCAAAACCGGATATACGGATCTCGCCGTGGCATGCCCCCGTTTCATGCATGAGATACCCCGTGATTACGGGATCTGTCTCGCAGCCGACGCTCATGGACCGAAGCCAGCACTCTATACGATACATCACACCACAGCTGTACTCATCGATGATGCCTGTCCGCTTCATGCCCTTAGAGGCGAAGCATTCTCCCTCCTCCCACTCCCAGCTCATAGCGTCCCGGCCGGGATAATGGAAATGTATCCTGGAGAAGACGGAGTGGGGAAGGGTCATCTCGAGGCCCACGAGCATAAGACTCCTCAAGTCCTCGAAGCTGGTGATATCGTCCTTGTCGAGGCCCAGCTCCCGGGCGACATGGTACGACATGGTAGAACCACATACCGTCGTGGGTGAGCCATCCCTTGCCCAGCAAGTCCCTTATATCGCTTTTTACTCAAACCCTCCAGTACGTCCACGTGTGTCTCCTTTCACACGCCGCCGTGGTCTCACTCCCCCCTGATACCCCTTCTCCTCAGCGCCTCCATAGCGTCGTAGGCCGCCTTGCGAACGAAAAGACTCTCGTCCTGGAGGCACGATTCCAGGGCCTCCAGGGCCCCGCGATGCCCGATCTTGCCCAGGGACTCTGCAGCGGCGGCGCGTACCGATTCCACGCCGTCCTGCATCATGGCCAACAGCGGCTCGACCACCCAATGGTCGCCTAAATCCCCCAACGCCTTCGCGGCCAGGCACCTTACCTCGTGGTCGTCGTCCTTCAAGGAGGATAGGAGGGGCTTCACCGCATCCAGGCCCCCCATCTTGCCCAGAGCCTCTGCGGCAGCCCTGCGTATTAACTCGTCATCGTACCCCAGGCAATCTATGAGTGGCTGGAGTCCGCCGATCCTCTTCATGGCTATGCCCGCCTGGGCACGCACTAGCTCGGAGCCGTCTCTTAAGGCCGACACCAGGGGCTGCATGGCACGAAGGTCCCCTATCCTCCCCAGGGCCTGGGCGGCGCTCCTGCGCACGAACTCGTCCTCGTCCCGCAGAAACAACGCTATCCTGTCCAGGGCGCGGGGATCGCCTATGACGCCCAGCGACTCGATGGCCGAGACCCTAACCATCATCCCCTCGTCTTCTAGGGCTTCCAGCAAAGGCTCCACGGCCCGGGGTTCACCCAGCTCCCCCAGGGCCATGCAAACCTGTTCCCGTATGGCCACGTCGCCGCTCCGGAGGGCCTCGACCAGCTGCCCGATATCGCCCTTCCTCTTCAGCTTCTCGATGTCAGGTCTTTTCCTGGCCATCTCGTAACACCCTTTACATAACCCGACCGCGGCGAAGGTATGTGCTGACTCAACGGCCTATATGATTATATCCATTTGAGGGGTATAGGAGGTCATTTATTTAAGGTTCCAATTGTTGACTATAATATGGAATAGAATCCAGGATTATAGAAGCGATCCTTTTCTTTCTCCTGAAGTGTATAACCAGAACGCCACGCTTTTAAAACCGTTCATACCACGGCTCGTGAAAATGTCCTATGTCAGTACCTGACCCTATCCATCCTGCTCTGACCTGCGAAATGTCCGAAGTCAGTGCCTGACCCCATCTTCTGACGTTTTTGGTTTCGGTCGTCAGGCCGTGCCCAACCTCCCCGCCTTACCTGGACTTGAAGGCCAGGGAGGTGAATGCCTCCTCCCCCTCGCCACGCTCGAGGAAGGTCATCTGCAGGGGCAGGCCCACCTTGACCGACTCGGGGTCGGAGGCGTCCACCCCCTCGATGCGAGCCACGATCCTCGGCCCCTCGGCCAGTTTGACCACCCCGGTGCAGTAGGGGTGCTTGCGGTCATATCCCTCCCTGACCATGTGGGGCGGCCCGATGAAGATGCAGGTGAAGGCGGCCAGCTCGCCCTCTCCCCCGAACTCGAACCACTCCATGTCCTGGCCGTGGCACTCCGGACAGAAGTGGCGGGGAGGAACGTAGAGCTGCCCGCATCCGGAGCATTTCGAGCCCATCAGTTTGCCCTCCGTAAGAAACTCCTTAAAGGTGATATCGCTGAAAGGCCGCTCTTCCATCGCCTTATCTCCTTTCGAATATGGTGAAAGTGCAGGTGCCGCCGGTGCCCCCCAGGTTCTGGGTGGCACCGATGTAGAGGTCCCGGTCCGGGATCTGCCTCTCGCCCGCCTCTCCCCTCAACTGCTTCCAGATCTCGAACATCTGGGCCACGCCCGTGGCCCCCACGGGGTGTCCCTTGCACTTGAGCCCGCCGGAGGTGTTGATGGGCATGGGACCGTCCCGCCTGGTAGCCCCCTCGGCTATGGCCTTGTAGCCCTCGCCGGGGGCGAAGAAGCCCAGGTCCTCGGTGTGCACCAGCTCGGCGATGCTGAAGCAGTCGTGCACCTCGGCGAACTGGATGTCGGAGGGCTTGAGCCCGGACATGCCGTAGGCCTCCACGGCGGCCTGCTTGTTGGCCTCGAAGGAGGTCAGGCTGGGGCAGGCGTGCAGGGCCCTGCCGCTGCCCTGTCCCATACCCACCACGTAGATGGGTTTGTCGGTGAAGTTCTTGGCCAGGTCCTCGGCCACCAGCACCAGGCAGGCGGCGCCGTCGGAGATGGGGCAGCAGTCGTAGAGATGCATGGGCCAGGCCACCGGGGGGTTGAACCTGGGATCGGAGAGGGCCGCCTTCTCGTCCACCCACTCCGGGACGGGCTGTCCCTTCTTCTCGGCCCGGGCCTGCTTGGCCTTCATGAGGTCGGCTATGGTCTGGCTGAACTGCGCTTTGGGATTCAGCGGGGCGTTTTTATGGCTCTTGATGGTGATGTTCATTAGATGCTCCCGGCTGGCGCCGTAGCGGTCGAAGTAGGCGGTGGCCACGGCCCCGAACACGCCGGGAAAGGTAAAGTCCGCCGCTCCCTCATAGGGCGAGGTGGCCAGGGCCAGGCCCTCGGTGACCTCCTCGGTGGTGCGCTTGGACATCTCCTCCACACCGCCGGCCAGCACGATGTCGTACATGCCGGAGGCGATGGCCATCACCGCGTCGCGGAAGGCCAGTGTGGAGGCGGCGCAAGCCCCCTCGGTGCGGGTGGACGCCTTGGGCGCCAGGCCCAGGAGATCCGATATGATCGGTCCCCAATGTGCCTGGTGAACGAAGAAATCGTTGCTGAAGTTACCGATCCACATGGCCTGGATGTCCGCAGGGTCCATGCCCTTGTCCACGTTGGTCAGCATCTCCTTGAAGGCCTCCGCGAAGAGGTCCTTGGAGTCCTTGTCGGGGAACATGCCGAACTTGGACATCCCCGCGCCGACTATGGCTACCCCTCGGCCCAGCTTTCTCTCTCTTGCCATTTTCGACCTCCTTGGTAAATTATAATCAGGAGTTCAAGACCGCTTCCTCCGCTTGGAGGCTCCGCATGTACAGCCGCTTAGCATGGTAGAGTAACTACTGCGATAAGTGGGTTTATTATAAGGCTTGGAAACTCAGGAGGCAAACCTGCGTTTCCAAACCCGCCAGGGCGGAGACGGACCCGCTGTGCGGTATTCCGGTGGTCCTAAGAAACCTTTATCTGAGCTTCGCCGCCTGCTCCATCTCGTAATTCGAGCCCGACTTGGCCGGGATGACCGCGCCGATAAGCCAGAGGATGGGTAAGAATATATCCACTATCCCCAGCACGATATGCCCCTTCTTGAAAGTGAGCACGCAGATGGTAAGGAGCATGACGATGTAGAGCACGAAGAACAGGAATACGCTGGTCCACTCGAAAGCCGCCAAATCCTATCGCCTTTCATTCGCCGACCGGGACGGAGGCGTCGTCCCTCCCCCCGTGCCGTAAGGCCGCTCCTACCCCTGGTGTTCAAGGGTGAGGGAGGAAGCGGCTCCGTAGCGGTCGCCTCCTCCACGGCGCAAAACCGCCCGCGTCAGGCGGCTGTCATGCCGCCCAGCTTCTTAATCTGGAAGGCCTTGATGATGTCGGTTACCCCCTGCAGCAGCGCCCAGATGCCGGCGAAGACCAGCAGGGTGTAGGCCTTGGTGAAGTAGAACTGCCCGGCGGCCCAGAAACCCAGTATGACCATGAGAATGCCCGCCACAAGCCCCAGCCACCACATGGAGTTCATATCCTTCGTGGACAGGGCCTCGATGATCCAGAACACGCCCACCAGCAGGAACAGGAATCCCAGGGCGTCGGCCAGTGCCGCGAAGGTGTCCTTGGGATAGGCCAAGGCCACCACCCCGGCGATTAGGAACACGAAGCCGAAGATGACCCACAGCCACTTCCAACCCTCCGCGATATAGGAGACGAGGAACTGCTGTATGCCGGTCACCACGAACATGATGCCCACTATAACGCCGATGGTGGTGAGCGATGATTCCTCGAACTGCAGGATGATCAGGGCGATGATAATCCACAGGATGCCGAGAACCAGCTCGATCCACCAGAACTTGGAGATGGCCGCCACCGCCTCCTGGCGCATCTCGGTGTTTTCCATCCTTCCTCCTTTCGCTCGAGGGAACCACCGGAACCGGCTCCCAACCGTTTTTCGCACCATCGCGTATTGTTCGCCGATTATTATTCCACCCCCGGTATTAGTTAAACGTGCGAGGCTTTCTTTCCTTCACCCGTGGATTCTGGTTCAACGTTAAGGTGTTTTACGTCAGGGCGGACATCTACGTCAATAAAACGGAGGGAGCTTCCCGCCATCCCCATAGAATCAGTACAAGGTATGTTTTCACGAGCAGAGTTTTCCTATATAATACACATTCAATCCATCTGTTGGGTAAAGGGCATTTATGGGAGGGCTATGATGCAAAAACGTAGCGGATTAATTCAGGGTTCACTGGCGTTCTCGACCGCGATCGTTTTCCTGTTTCTTTCCCTGCTTGCGTTCGCGACCACATTCCGGGCGGGCGATCCGGCCTATGCCGACCCCTACGGCAACTGGGAGACACAGAATCATTTTCGTATCCACTTCTATGATGTCACGGCGGTGGACGCCGAAAACGCCTGGGCGGTCGGGCCTTACGGCTCTATTGTAAGAACCGACGACGGAGGAGATAACTGGGATTATCAGGACTCGGGAACCCAAACTTATCTAATGGGAGTCTCGGCCTGCGACGGCGACAACGCCTGGGCCGTGGGCTACGGGGAAACGGCAAATATCGTGAATACCAAGGACGGCGGGGAGAGCTGGTCCGTCCAACGTCAGGACGACAGCCGTAGACTTTACGACGTTTTCGCTTTGGATCCCCTCACCGCCTGGACGGTGGGAGAGGACGGCACCGTGCTCAAGACGGAGGACGGCGGGGAGAGCTGGGCGGACAAGAGCCCGGGAATATCCACGGACCTGTATGCCGTAACCGCGGTGGATGCCCTTACGGCCTGGCTGGTGGGGAACGGCGGGACCATCCTCGAAACCGAGGACGGCGGGGAGAGCTGGACGGAGCAGTACTCGGGCACCTACAGCAGTTTACGCGGTCTCCACGCCCTCGACGCTTCCAATCTCTGGGCGGTGGGATGCGGCGGCACGGTGCTGAGCACTACCGACGCGGGAGATACCTGGAGCCTGCAACATACCCACACGGAGTATGACTTCATGGACGTCTCCGCCCCCGACAGCCAGAACATCTGGATAGTAGGTGATGAAACGGAAGGATACCACGGCGAGGTAATCAGGAGCAGGGACGGTGGTTCCAACTGGGTTTCCAAGCATACCGTATCCGGCCCCTTAATGGGCTTAACCGCCGTCGACGCCGGCACGGTATGGGCGGCGGGGGGAGACCGGGACATCCTCAAGACCGAGGACGGCGGGATAAGCTGGGTGCACCAGTGGCCGGGCACAGGCTCCGTTCTAAACGACGTATGCGCGGTGGACGCTGATACAGCCTGGGTGTCGCGAGCCGCCGGCAACGCCCTGAAGACGGATGACGGGGGCCTCACATGGAGATGCATGGACATGGGATGGGTGGAGGACGGGTACAGGACGCTCTGCGGCATATCCGCCCCGGATGCCGACACCGCCTGGGCGGTAGGAACGGAAGGCCTCATTATTAAGACGGAGGACGGTGGAGAGATTTGGACATGGCAGGACTCCGGCACCGATGAGCGCATGGTTGCGGTAGAAGCCCTGGACACCCAGACCGTCTGGATTGCGGGGAAAAACGGAACGGTCCTGAAAACCCTGAATGGAGGGCAGGACTGGCAGGCCTACGAAACGGTTGCCGATCTTCTCGTCAGTGACATCTCGGCCGTGGACGCCGATACGGCATGGATAGTATGCGACTACAAGTACGGCACTACCGAGGCCCCAATCCTGAAGACCGAGGACGGCGGTGAAACCTGGAGTCCCCAGGCCGAGGAGATCGACGACAGCCTGTATGGAGTGTGCGCCTTGGATTCCGATAACGCCTGGGCCGCGGGAGAGGACGGCACGGTGTCGAAGACCGCCGATGGAGGAGATAGCTGGGTCAAGTACAAGATTCCTGATTATCCATACAAGAATATTAACGATATCTATGCGCTAGACCCCTATACCGCCTGGGTGATAGGTGAAAGTCCTTACAATATGGATATGCATTTCATCTACAAGACAAGCGATGGAGGGGAGAGCTGGAATCTGCAGAGCGAATTGATCACCTCTTCAGCGTACGGGGTATCGGCCGCGGACGCCTGCAACGCCTGGGTCGTGGGTGCATCAGGAGCCATCTTTAACACCAAGCGGGGCGGCGATGACAAGCCGGACATTCTGTCGATCACCCCGGACTCCGCCTGCGCCGGCGAGACGGTGACCGTCTCCGGCTGCGATTTCGGCGAGGATCAAGGCTCCTCTCTGGTCTATTTCGGCGACACCCCGGCTGCGGAATACCTCTCCTGGTCCGACACCAGTCTGACCGTCGAGGTGCCCGCCATCAACTCTGGTGAGGCGCTGGTCACCGTAAGCACGCCCGAGGGCATATCCAATCCCGCCGTATTCTCGATGCCGTGCCCTGGCGTCTACTCCGTCGAGCCCAACCAGGCCGTGCAGAACACTATAGCGATCGACATGGTGATAACCGGAGCCGCCTTCCAGGACGGCGCGAAGGTGAGGCTGGAAAAGGATGAGTATGTCATCGAGGCCTACGACGTGGAGGTGATCGACAGCGGCGAGATCCATTGCAGGATCGGCTTTTTCGCGGTCGAGCCCATTGTGTACGACGTGGTGGTCACGAACCCGGACGCCCGGGAGGGCCGGCTTCAGGACGGCTTCACCGTCACGCCCCCCTGCGGGCAGGGCTCCGGCGCCGTGGTCATGATGCTGGGCCTCACCCTCGGCCTCCTATCCCTGGCCGGATCCACCCGGCTGCGTAGACGCGGCAAAAAGGTTTGAATCCTTGACCGTGTAGAAACAGTAGAACGAAGCGGCCGGCCTCGCCTATATGGGTGAGGAGTTCATACTGAACAGCGAAGTGTTAATCAGCATGCCCAGCGTCCCTTCGCCCCCTCTTTGCGATCACGCTATTCGTGAACGCGAGCTCGGACCCGCATTGGCCGGATTCATGCGGGTCCCCTTCCATGAGCTTCGCGGGGGTGGGGGGGTTGGATGGGATATAATCAAACGGATAAGGAGGTTGGAGAGGGAGCAAACCTCGAGAATTAGCTTTTAACCATTATATGGTAGGATTGTCGACATCCGAGACCCCACCACTTTTCAGTGTTGTGACTTAATTGCTTGCTGGTGGTAGAGTGAAATGATCATACTTGGCATATTATGTATTATTGTGGGAGTATCTATTCTTATACCATTAAACATACCAAGTACCATATTTAAAATGGGAAAAAGATGGAGGGAGATACTATCCTCGGCCTATAGAAATAGGCCCAATTATCCGGCGGATCTCGAGTGGGGAGGTCCCATCATAATGTGCAGTATAAATTATAGTTGCTTTCCAAATCGGGGATTCTACCTGACACCGCATTGATGAATCCCTCCGGAGATGCTTGAGCACTTGAAGTGTTCTGCATATTCAGCTCCCTTCGTTATCCGCTGCCTCAGGTCGGAGTCGCTGCCAGGGATCTGATGCGGTCAAGTACCTCGGCGAACAGCTCAC
>JAXHVT010000005.1:0-2720 GCA_034188985.1 Actinomycetota bacterium
AATAATTCCCGTCGTGGGCGGGGTACATATGAGGCCGGTTCGGTGGAAGGGTCACTGCCGGGATATATAATCGCTTGCAGGAATAGATCGTCCGGGATCGGTCATCCGGCTGTTTCGGGAGGCGATTGTTGAAGGCTGAGAGTTCTTTCTACGTATGCGAGGAATGTGGGGAGGCATCCATCCAGTGGTTGGGCCGTTGCCCTTGCTGCGGAAACTTCGGCACCATGCGCGAGGAGAAAGCCGAAACCGGTGACAGGAAAACCGGGGCGTATAAAGCCACGACCGTCAGCATGAGTGATTTCGAGGAGGATCCGGCCCGTATCATAATAGGAATCGAGGAGCTGGATCGTGTCCTGGGTGGTGGAGCGGTTCCGGGTTCCTTGGTTCTCCTGGGTGGAGAACCAGGCATAGGCAAATCCACGCTGCTTCTTCAGGCGGGTGCCTCCCTGGTTAGCAGGGATATCGCGGTGCTCCTGGTGAGCGGCGAGGAGTCGGCGGCCCAGATAGCGTCGCGAGCCCGCAGGACGGGTATCCGGAACCCCGACCTCAGCATGGTCTGCGAGACCAACCTGGAGGCGGTGATCTCCGCCGCCCGCGAGCTTTCACCACGGGTCCTGGTAGTGGATTCACTTCAGACCATGCGCTGCCCGGATATCGATTCCGTTCCAGGCGGTATCAACCAGATGCGGGAATGCGTTTGCCGTCTTCAGGCCCTGGCCAAGGAACGGGACATGGTGGTTTTTCTGGTTGGTCATGTAACCAAGGAGGGCGTACTGGCTGGACCCAGAGCCGTGGAGCATATGGTGGACAGCGTGCTCTATTTCGAGGGCGAGCGTTTTGGTTCCCTGCGTATCTTGAGGGCGGTAAAGAACCGCTTCGGCTCCGTGAGCGAGCTGGGGCTTTTCGAGATGACGGACACCGGCCTCAGGCAGGTAAAGGAGCCCTCCCTGCGATTCCTGGGGGCTCGCGAGGAAGCGGTTCCGGGAACAGCGACGGTGGTGGTCATGGAGGGTCGCAGACCCCTGGTGGTGGAGGTGCAATCGCTTGTCGTCCCCTCCAATCTTCCATCTCCCAAGAGAATTGCCTCCGGTATCGATCACAAGCGGCTGGCTATAAACGTGGCCGTCCTGGAAAGAAAAGCGATGATCGGGCTTTCGGGTAAGGATGTATATGTGGGGATCAGCGGCGGATTAAAGGTGACGGAACCTGCCCTGGACCTGGGCGTGTGCGCGGCCATAGCTTCGTCGTGCCTGGATGGGAAATTGCCCCTGGAGGCTGTTTTCCTGGGGGAGGTAAGCCTGACCGGTGAGGTACGGCCCGTATCGAGATTGGAGGAACGAGCCAGGGAAGCGGCTCGCCTGGGATTCAAAACCATGGTGCTCAGCGACAAGGGTGTCGGCAGCCTCAAAGACCTAGATCTGGATTTGCTGGGGGTAAGAGATGTAAGACAGGCCCTGGTAAGATCCGGTATTATAAAGGGCGGTACGTACGAGGCTCGCGCTCCACGATAGGCGTTGTTTGTGGTATAAAAGTCTTGATGCTTTGGTGTAGAGTATTGTCTTGAGGTATGCAAAGGATAATATTGGATGCTGGAGAAAAACCCAAAAGACCGTGATTATCAGGATGCCCTCAAGCTTATTGCCCCGGGCACCGAGCTGCGGGAAGCCATCGGCCGCATCATTGCGGCGCACTCCGGTGCCCTTATAGTGGAGGGGGACGGTGAGGAAGTCCTGGACGTGGTGAATGGCGGCGTGGAGCTGAACTGGGAGTTTTCAGCTGCTAATCTTTTCCAGGTAGCCAAGATGGACGGGGCCGTGGTGCTGAATGATGACCTGTCCAGGATCAGGTTCGCCAACGTTCACCTGGTTCCGAATCCCCAGATACCGACCCGTGAAGGTGGAACGAGGCACCGTACGGCGGAGAGGGTAGCCAAACAAACCGGAAAGCTGGTCATCGCCGTTTCCGAGCGTATGGAAAGGGTAACAATATACAAGAACGATTGGAACCACGTCATTCTCGAGGTACGGGTTACAATCAGCAAGGCAACCCAGGCCCTCCAGACCCTCGAGAAATACAAGACGCGTATGGACCATGTATCCTCCGCCCTGAGCGCCCTGGAGTTCGAGGACCTGGTGACCCTTCAAGACGTGGTGAGCGTACTGCAGCGAGCGGAGATGATGCAGAGGATCGCCGACGAGATAGAGCTTTACCTGGCCGAGCTGGGAGTGGAGGGCCGCTTGATCAACCTGCAACTGGAGGAACTAATGTCCGGAGTGGATAGAGAGAAGAAAAACGTCATCCGCGATTACCGCGTGGAGAAAAGGGGCAAGTCCGTAGAAGCGGTGGAGATGAGCCTGGGACTGTTGAGCAGCGAGGAACTGCTTCAGCTCACTAGCGTTGCCCAGGCGCTGGGTTACTCGGGGGCGCATGATGAGCTGGATCGCCCACTTTCGACTCGCGGCTATCGCGTTCTGGAGCGCGTCCCCCGCCTTCCCGCGTCAGTGGTAGAGAACCTGGTGAAGGACTTCAAGAGCTTACAGAATATTATGCACGCTTCGGAGAAAATGCTGGAGAAAGTGGAGGGAGTAGGCAAAGCGCGTGCCCAGGCTGTGAAGGAAGGTCTCAGGCGCCTGGCAGAGTCCTCCCTGGTTGAGAGATACGTATGACGCTCGACCTGTCCTGATCCCTTTGAATATGCCCCACCCACCCTGGTGACTATC
>JAXHVT010000050.1:0-13589 GCA_034188985.1 Actinomycetota bacterium
ATGAGCCATGATGAAAGAAGGAAGAGGATCGGCAGATACCTGACCTGGCGGAACAGGGAGCACTCAGCGAGGGGCTGCCCGTTGGCCAAGTTTAGGCGTATCAAATTGGATGTGCACTAGTCCAATTAGTATCGATGAAATGTGCGCCATGAGCGATGATGAGCTATTACAGCACTTAAAAGATTGGCATCCCGATCCGGATGTGTGGCCGGGTCCAACTCATGAATACCAAGGTAGGGTACTCACCAAAACTATAACCAAGCTGCCTAGTCGCTTTGCTGGAAAATTTGGAGATCTAAAGGTATTGAGGCCAACCTATATCCGGTTCATTCTTCGCTTTTTCCTTGAGCCTGAAGCTCTCACCCGAGATATTCAGATTAAGAAAATACTCCAGGGGGGCGTTTTGGCGGTCTTTTTAAGAAGATCTATACTAAGAAGCTCTGGCCACGTTTTCCCTGGGCCAGGCCCGCTATGTCAACGTCGGATTAGATTGTCGCCTATTCAGCGGAATAAAATGTACACTTTTTGACGGAAACATCCGGCTAAAACCCTTATTTAGGTAAGTGCCTACACTACCGGGGAAAAACGGCCAACGATTATGCTTGCTCTTCTTCACCCCCTCTCTCTTATCTCAAGCCCCTGTATGGGCTCGGCATTGTCCTCGTATCCGGAAGTAAGGGGGGTCGGGTCTCGAATATCGAGAAATATTCCATATACTGGTTAATTGCTCGATATTCGAGACCTGACCCCCATCGAAAGTCATAATATGACTGTGTGTCAATTATTCTACGGGGGAGGTTGCGGATGAAGGTAGAGAAGGTAGTCGACGAGTGGTTGGGCCCTGGGGAAAAGGACGGCGAGATAATCCCCATCAAGCCGGTGGAAAACGCCGTGCACCATACCGGCGGCAAGTTCTACGGCGAGTGGAAGTACTTCGACGCGTGGCTGGAGGACGGTCACGTGGTGGTGGGTTTTATACAGGCATCGGAGCTGATGTCGCGCAAGCCAGGCATAGAGCTGCACGTGTACAAGCCCTCCGGCGAGAAGATCTCCGTGGTCAAGAAATTTCCGCGGTCGCAGTTCAGCGCCTCGGAGAAGATATGCGACGCCCGGGTGGGGGAAAACCGCTGCTACGTGGAATGGCCGGAGGAGGGAGACCTACCCACTTATTACCTGTATATAGCGGAGGATGGCATGGAGGCGGACCTGACCTTCGTGAGCGAGGTCCCGGGATGGATGCCGGGAAAGGGCAAGACGTTTTACGGCGACCGCGGTTACTTCTCCTGGGTGGTGCCCATCCCCAGGGCGCGGGTGGAGGGCACGGTCAGTTTCGAGGGCAAGACCCTGCAGGCCCGGGGCATCGGCTATCACGACCACAACGTGGTCACGGCGGACATGAGGAAGGTCCTCTCCTTCTGGTACTGGGGCAGGCTGTACACCGACGACTTCACGCTGCTCTACGCCTACGTTAGAACAGGTAAGCGTTTCGGCAACGCCGCCTCCAGGCCACTGATGCTGGCCCATAACGGAAAGGTGATCATGAGCACCGGCGAGGTGGAGATAAGGGAGAAGGACATAACCTTCAACAGTGAGGCCAACCGCGATTACCCCGCCGTCCTGGAACTGGAGGTCCCCGGTCAACTCCTCCTGACATTCGAGGTCAAGAGGACAATCGACTGCAATGATTTTCTATCCGAGATAAACCCCGTCATCATGAACCCGGCGGTGAAATGGGTGGCGAACCACTTCGTCCGCCCGGGATGGTTCCGCTTCGAGTCGGATTTCACCCTGCACGTGGAGCACGAGGGGAAGACATACGACCGCGAGGGGACCACCCTGCACGAGATGGTGGCCCTCCGGTAGGAATCGCGACTTGTCGTCAGGCGTGAAGACCGGATTTCGGCGGCGGTAAACGGAAGAACGGAGGTGTATGTACCTCCCGTAAAGCGGGATAGCCCGTACATGTGGAGAGAGGCTGTCTTGGTAGCCGGTCGTCCATGCATAGGTTTTCAGGCCGCATGATACTATTGGAACGATGGATAGTGGCGGACCGATATAGTCGGGTGGACGGAATCGAAAGGTGGTGCAGGTAGATGCCTTATATTACCGTGGAAGGGCCTGACCTGGAGATCGAAAAGAAGCGAGATCTCGTGAGAGGCCTTACCGAAGCAGCTTCCGAGGTTTTCGGGATGGAACCCGAGAAGATTATGGTAACCATCCGGAATCCGGGGCCCGAGAATTTCAGCATAGGCGGCGAGTTGTTGATAGACAAGATGAAAAAGGGATATGAGGTTTGACGGGTCCGGCGGTTAGGCTAACATCCAGCAGGCCCTATTTGCCACTGGCGATATTCCTTTTGAACCCGTAGCCTGTAGCTGCTCCGATCCAGACATTGTCATGTGCAGATATTGCGGACCAGTTCGTATATGAACGTGACCCCATTCCTTACATCCTCCACCGCTATCCTCTCGTTCAAGCCGTGGATGGTGGCCAGCGCCTCCATGTCGAGGTGCGCCGGTATTATGCCGTAGACGGGCACCCCGGCGCGGCGGAAGAATCGGGAGTCGGATACGGCGGGCATGAGGAAAGGCGAGATGACCGCGTCGGGGTAATTGTCCGTTATGGCCCGCTCCAGGGCCGAATACAGCGCCCCCTCGGGCGGCGATTCGGGGGATAGATCGCCCCCAATGACCAGCTCCATGTCGATCTCCGGGTCGTCCAGGGCCTCACGTACCCATGCCAGGAACTCCTCGGGCTCGGTGTCCGGAAGAACGCGGCAGTCCAGCTCGGCCATGGCCTCGTCCGGGATGACGTTCATCTTGACCCCGGAGTGGAGGACGTTGAGGCTGATGGTGTTCCTTACTATCGAGTTGAGGGCCGGAAGGGCCGCCAGGTTGTTCTCCACGATGAGCCTCTTCAGGGTCTCCACGTCGCCGTCCTCGCGGAAAGGCTTAAGCATGTCCCAGTGCCCGGCCAGCACCGAGAAGAATCCACGCGTGGTCCCGCAGAACCTCATGGGTCGTTCGGAGGAGAGCAGCCTGGCCAGGGCCAGGACCAGGCTCTCCAGGGCTCCCTGTCCGGTGGGCATGGAGCCGTGTCCCCCCACCCCTTTGCGGGTGAGACGCAGCCACATGACGTACTTCTCCCCGCCGGAGACCATGAACAGGGGATGGCCGGGCACGAGGGTGGTGTTGGCGAAACCGCCCTCGTTGAGGACCATGTCCGCCTCCAGCTCCCCGGGGTGGTGCTGCATGAGGTATCCGCAGCCCTTTGAGCCCCCGGCTTCCTCGTCCGCCACGGCCAGGAAGACCACATCCCTCTTCAGCTCCAGCCCCTCTCTCGCGGCGGCGAACATGGCCATGAGCTCCATAATGCCCATGCCCTTCATGTCCAGGGTGCCCCGGCCCCAGATGTATCCGTCCGATACCTGGCCCGAGAAGGGATGTACGTCCCATTTTTCCGCCTCGGCGGGCACCACGTCGATGTGATTGAGGAGGATCAGGGGTTTCCCTTCGCCCCCGCCCCTGAGGCGGGCCACCAGGGAGGTCCTTCCCGGCTCGCTCTCGTAGGTCTTAAAGTCTATGCCCTCCCGCTCGAGCAGGTCGCCCAGGAACTCGGCGCCCCGTGCCTCGTTTCCCGGCGGATTGGTGGTGTCGATGCGTATGTATTCGCTTAGCACCTCGACGGCTTCATTGCCCAACCTGTCCCAGTCCATGCGTCCTCCAGTCTCGATATGGCCGCCGGGACCTCGTGCCCCGTGCGGTTTCCGCCGGTCCAGTTTGCCGCGGGGGACCCCGCCGATCACGGCAGCCGGATTTCGGGGCCTCCCTCCGCTCCGCCTAGTCCTCATCCCTGTACTTATAGACCAGGATGCAGGCTTCGGCCCCCTCGGTCAGATTCTGCTCACACACCGTCTCGTACCTCTCGGGGTTGTAGCCCCTCATGATGGAGGCGTCTATGTGCCGGCAGAATATCTTGCCGTAATCCTCCAGGCCCCATTCCCTGCATGCCGCGGCGAAGGGGCAGTAGGAGATAGTCACCTTCAAGCTGTCCTCCCCGACCTCGGGGACCATCTCGTGATAGCTCGTGTCCAGATCGGAGAGAACCAGAAAGGAGGCGAAGCTGGGATCCCTGCCCTCGGCCCTCTCGGCCATCCTGCGACCCCGCTCCTCGCCGAACTTCTCGACCGCCGCTATGACCGTCTCCTCGTCCTTCTCCCCGAAGCGCTCGATTACCTCCCTGGCCAGGGTGCCGAAGATCCTGGCCTGCATGGCCAGCGGGGCGTCGATATACTCCTTGCCCAACTCGTTTCTCTCCGCCAGGGCGGGACCCAGGACCTCCAGGTCGAAATCCTTCTTTTCCCCGGGCATGTCAACCTCCTTGCCTTTGGCGTCAGGTGCTCTCGCACCACAGATCCCTTATTATCCTGTCCGCGTTCACCGGCTCCAGGGTCATATCACCATCGGCCATGGTCTCGCAGGCCAGGACCACCTTGCCGTTGACCCTTATGTGGCAGCGCTGGCAGAAGCCGTGGCGGCAATTGATGAAGTAAGCAAGGCTGGGGTCCAGGTTATTCCGTATGTACTCCAGGCAGTCGTGAACCGACATGTCTCCGTCGGCGCGGGGTACCTCGTATTCCTGGAACCGTGGCTCCGCGTCCGTCTCGGGATCGAAGCGGAGGCAGCGTATCTTGATGCCGGCCTCGCCCATCTCACTCCACCCCCCTGCGCTTGAGGGAGGCGGTGGCCGATTCCACCGCCTGGTTGAAGGACGTCTTTCCGGTGGGCGGCCGCAGCGTCGTCACCACCGGTTCCTCGAAACTCGTCTCCGCTTCGCCGCCGCGGTTGGAGTAGACGATATTCACGCACCAGCGGTCGTTGTCCGTCTGCGGAAAATCGCCGCGGTAATGCACGCCCCTGCTCTCCTCTCTCATCAGGCAACCCAGGGAGTACATCTCCAGGCAGAGCAGCATTTTGGGGAGCTCGAGGGAGAGTTCCCACTCGTAGTTCAGCCGCCTGGTCCCGGAGGCTGATACATGGAGCCGGGGGGCTTCATCTTTCCTCATCCCGGCCAGCTCCCGCTGGGCCTTGCGCAGGCCCTCGCCGCCCTTGATTACCTTGAGGCATTCCGCGGTCAGCGAGTGCACCCTGCGCAGGAGGTCGAGAGGGGGAACTCCATCCCCGCTCTCCAGCGGCCGCATGATCCTGCCGTATATCTCCTCCAGTTGGGACAGGTCCGGCTCGAGGTGCCCCACCTCGCGCATGTAGGTTGGCGCTACCTCGCCGGCTATCCTTCCCTGTGCGCTCACCTGGGTGCAGGCCGAGGCCACCCTGACCGATCCCAAGAGCCCGCCGGAGCACTCCCCGGCGGCATACAGACCGAGGATGGTGGTCTCGGTCAGCTCGTTGACCTTGATTCCACCGGCCATGAAATGGGCTGCGTTTCCCACCTCCAGGTCCTCGATTTTGCTCCTCTCCAGCAGGTAGGGGAGGAGGGTGCGGAACTCGGAGCGCTTATCGGAGTTCTCGTCCAGGAACTCCCTGTACTTGCCGGCGATGAAGTCGACGCCGTCTGGCGTCAGGTGCTTGAGGGCGAAGAAGGCGCCTCCGTGGGGACTGCCCCTTCCGGCCTCAACCTCCAGCTCGGTGCCGATGGCCACTATCTCCTTGGTGCCCTGCTCCATGGTGGAGGGATCGTAGCGCTCCATGAAGCGCTCACCATCGGAGTTGAGGAGCTGGATGAGGGGGCCGGCCTCGGTCTCGCAGAGTATATAGGGAATGATGCTCTTCCTGGCGATGGGGGGCCAGAGCATGGTCATGGGGGCGTACTGCACCATCTCCATGCCCAGAAGCTCGGCGCCGGCCCGGTAGGCCATGGCTTGGCCGTCTCCGGTGAGGTCGGTGGAGGCGGTGCTGAAATGGTAGGCCTGCTGCCATCCTCCCGTGCATAGCACCACCGCCTTGGCCTTGATGAGGACTATCTCCCCCGTCTTGAGATCAAGCGCCATCGCTCCTATAACCCGGCCCTCCCGCGTGAGCAGGTCCACAACCATGGTGTCCTCGAGGATGGGTATGTTCATCTCCTTGACCTGCCGCCGGATTGCCCTTACCCATTTCACCCCAGAGCTTATCAGCCCCCTGGCCATCTCCTCGGCGTGCACCTGCTCGAACCGGTACACCGGCATGCCCCACTCCAGCAGGTCCGCCGTGTTCTTGGCGGCGTATTCGACGTATTTCTCCACTATCTTCTGGTTGCCCAGGTAAAAGCCCTCCCGCACCAGGTCCTCGAAGAAGCGCCGCGGCGAGTCGCGGCCGTCGCCGGGCAGGCCTATCTCCAGGGCGCTCTCGCCGTCCAGGTTGAAGTCGGCGCCAGCCATCTGCGAGGCGCCGCACTTGCTTATCTTGCCCTTGCTGGCGATGAGAACATCGGCGCCGGCCCGGGCGGCGAAGACGGTCGTAGGGCCCCCCGCACCCTCGCTTCCCACCACCAGGAGATCGCAGGTTTCCTCTCGATCTTACGGCTGTGCGGGTATACTCCCCCTCCCATATCGTCGGAAGCTTTAATCGAGTACGATTATAAACTTATCCTGAACCGCTCTCTTTCAAGACATTGAACTCGCTCTGCCGGGGCTCGCGAGGGCCGCCACCCCCGGAGAGCCATTCCTCCCCGGCTACGGATTCATGCGGGCTGAGACATCGAGCGCGATGTCCGTCACTTACACCCGCGGTCGTGGCGCGGCGCCCTTGCCGGGGTATTCCCCAACGTACAGGCCTGGCGCGCGTTATCGATGAGGCGTGCCATGCGGGTGGTGCCCCCCATCCGGGGGTGATGCCCACGTCCACCTCGGGCATACCCCACCTTGCCCGCTCGGTGGCGATGACGAAGTCGCAGGCCATGGTTATCTCCAGGCCGCCGCCCACCGCGTAGCCGTCGACGGCCGAGATGGTCATCTTGTTCAGTTCCTCGAGGTGATTGGCCATGTTCTGGTAATGGCGCGCGCGCCGCATGACATCGTTGGCGTCGCCCCATAAGTGCATCTCGGTGATGTCGTCCCCGGCGCAGAAGTTACCGCCTGCGCCCTTGATGACCATGAACTTGAGGTCGGTGGAGTCCAGCACCCTCCTGATGGCGTCGAAGAGTTCGTCCGACAGAACCATGCTCAAGGCGTTGACCACCTCGGGACGGTTCAAGGTGACGCGGGCCGTATCGCCGTCCTCCTCGTAGATGAGGTGCTCGTAATGCGGGCTTTCCTCGTCCATATGTTCCTCCTTTATCCTCGGTGTGGGTGGGACCGCTGCGAAGCGAGGGCGCCGGGATGAGAGGCGGTCCCTCGAGAGAGCGTCGCTTATTCAGTCCTCCAGCTGATGCAGGTATTCCGATATGCCGTAGCCTACCCCGTCCCCGAAGCGGTACTCGGTCAGCGCCTCGTTGACCAGGGTGCGGCGGTCGCCGGATGCGAGCACCAGGGGGATGACGGTGAGGACTTCGCCGCTTACCTCGATGGTCTTGCCGCCCGCGTCCTCGATGCTGAATCGCAGGCTCTTCTGGGTGACGCCGTCGCCCTCGAACTCCGTTTCCAGGTCCGCCCGGCGTACGGGGTAGTTATTGCCGTCCCTGGTGACGAAGCCGTTGAAGATGTCTACGCTGGCGATGGCCACGCGGCTGAGGTTGAAGGAGAGTTCATCCCCGAACTGGCTGGTCAACCAGGTCCAGAGGCGGGGGGCGGCCCAGTCGCGCAGACCCCAGGAGTGGTCGCGGTGGCCGCTTCCCGCAAAGGATATCTCCCTGTTCCCGATCTTGATCATACCGGTGACCTTGCCGGCCTGTTCGTAGTGTTCGCTGGATACCTTGGACACCTGGCGCAGGTCCTTCAGCCGCGTCCCCGCGTTGACTACCATCTCGGCCAGGGCCCGGGGATGGGCGTCCTTGAAATTGAAGCAGGGCGCCAATCCCTCGAAGAGCAGGTCGACCTCCACTTGCTGCAGCTTAAGGGTCTCCGGGTTGAGCTCGGGAAGCCTCCTGGAATCCTCCACGTCCATCATGTCCCCTCGATATGCAAGCCGCCACTTCATAAGGGGTATCTCGCGCCGGTAGGTTAGGTCGCCCAGGCTGAAACTCTCGTCCTCCGCCGCGGCCTTGCCCGTTTGGAGGGTGGCCAGGATACGGTTGCCCCCGACGTAGAGCATCATGGCTCCGAGGTCGCTGTCCTGGTTGGGGAGGATGCCCAGCCTGGTCCAGCCGCCGATAGCGCGCTTAGGGTCGGTGAAGTTGAAGTAGAAGCTCTCATTCCAGTTGTAGTCCTGTGACGGGGCATGAAGGTGTTCGCAGTCCGGTTCCAGTGGGTCGCTTATACCCCTGGTCTTCTTTATTAAGGAATAGAGACGGCTGAGAGAGAGAATCTTCAGCCTTTTGCTTGGAGTGATTCTCTCCTTTTCTGAACGTGCCACGAAAAACCTCCTTCCCCCGTACCTGTCCTCTTAGCGCATTACTTCTCGGCGGGGTGGAGATGTACCTTTCCCCGGCCGCCGTCGACGGTTATCTTCTGCCCCGTTTTAACGATCCTGGTGGCGGAGCTTGCGTTTACAACACAAGGCAACCCGAACTCCCGGGCCACGATGGAGCCGTGGGAGAGGGGGCCCCCGACCTCGACCACGGCGGCGGCGGCGGTGACGAAGAGCGGGCTCCAGGCGGCGTCGGTGACCGGCGCCACAAGTATCTCTCCAGGCTTTATCTCCGCGTCGCGCAGCGGATCGGTTATCACCCGGGCCCTGCCGGTGACCTTGCCGGGACTGACCCCTATACCGCGCAGTGTCTCGACCTCCTCCCTTGTCTCCAACTCCCGCGGGGTAAGGGGCCTGGGGCGGCCCTTGCTGTGTTCGGGGAGGATGACGTCGAGGTTGTTCTCGTATTCCGCTCTCCTGCGGGCCACCAGTTCATCGACGGGTATGCTCTCGCCCCTTCCCATGGCCAGCGCCTCGATCTCCCGGCTGGTCAGGAAATAGATATCATCCGGTTCCCGCAAGATGCCCTGCCGGGCCAGCCGCCGGCTCAGGGCACGATAGACCTTCTTGCCGTGTGTAAGGCCCTTGATCAGGATGGATTTCATATATTCCCTCAAAGATATATAAGTCTGAGCCTGTTTTACGAGATAGCGAAGCAGCAGCCGCTGTGGGCCCCTAAGCCGTGACATGGCCTCCAGCATCGCCCGCTCCCTGTCTTTTTCCTGCTTCTCCGCTATGATTCTGGGGCTGCTGTCCGGGTCCGCTTCCAAGTAGTTCTTGATGGCCGCGAAGAGGTAGCTCGGGTCCTCGTCCCAGTTGGGCATCATCGCCTCGGCCTCGAAGATACCCCGGTAGCCGAAGCGGTAGAGAAATACCTCGAGGGATTCGAGGAACCCCCCCGCCTCCGGCGAGCCGTCCGCCTCCAGAACCTGCAGTATGTCGCCCTCGCGGTTTGACTCGAAGATGTCCCGGAGCCTCTGCGACTTCTTGACCAGGCGCGACAGGTCCCAGATATGGGTACTGGGCCTGGCGCTCTCCAGGCTCTGCAGGCCGGTTACCAGGCGGGCGGCCAGCATGCCCCGCTCGTCGTCCAGCCACCTGGCGGTGATCTTGCACAGGAAATCGAAATAGGTCACCGCCAGCTCCGAGATCATTATGTGCAGCGCCATGGCGTGGAACAGCTCTCCGCGGCTCTCATCCATTCTGCCGAAAATCAGGGCATAGGGAGCCCTGGCGAGGTCCACCCGTTTCGCTTCGGCGATCTTAACCTCGTAGTCCTCACCCAGCGCCGCCGCTTCCCCGGGTGTCTTCACGGCCCTGATGAACAGGCGGGTCAGGATGCCGGGAAGGATGGCGAGATTTCGTGGGGTGGGCCGCCAGAGCTTTCCCCCGCCGTCGCCCCCCTCTTCACGGCGGTCGAATTCCTTGAGATTGGCGCCGGGCAACTGCGAGATCATGGCCCTGGCCACCGACAGGTTGAGGTGGGCTCGACCGTAGAAGACCCCCAGGAAGGTCAGTTCGCTCTTGGGCTTGATATGTTTCATCAGCCCCAGGTCCGCGTTGGATTTCACGAAGCCGTAATCCAGGGAGTCGATGTCCGAGATGCTCAGGGGAGTGAGAACCCCCGGGAGCACCTCGCTGATGTTGGAAAGAGTGTATTCGTCGTACTCGGGATCTATGGTGCTGTCGAACTCGCACACCCACTCCTCCGCTGCGCCCTCTTCTTCGTCAGCGGCGTACGCCGCCGAAGTGATTCTCCTGGACTGGAGGATGTAGAGGCGGTCGTCCTGGAAAGCCCATTCGATATCCTGGGGAGAGCCGTAACTGTCCTCGACCTCGAGGGCCGTCACGGCCAGCTCTCGTACCTGGTCCCCGGATATGGACGGCCGCGATCCCTCCTCTTCCGCCAGCGGAATCTCGAGGTTCCCCCTGCCCCGTTCGCTATCGAGAACGATCATGGACCTCTTCGCCGCTATGTCTTCCTCCAGAACCCGCATGGAATTCCTGTCCACCACGAAGTGATCGCATTTCATCCGTCCCGATACAACGCTCTCTCCCAGGCCCAGGCAGGCGTCTATGACCATGAGGTCCCGACTGTTGCCGAGCGGATCGACTGTGAATATAACCCCGGCTCTCTCCGCGTCGACCATCATCTGCACCACCGGGGCTACGAATACCTCGAAATGCTCTATGCCCCTGGTGTGACGGTTCACCATGGCAGCATAGCTGAAAGCGGAGGCCCAGCATTCTCTGACCTTTTCCAGGACTTCCGCTTTGCCTCGCAGGTTGTGGTAGGTATCCATCTGTCCCGGGAAGGACGTGGTTTTTAAGTCCCTGGTCCCAACCGAGGAGCGCACCGCCAGCAGCACGTTTTCGCCCGCATCCGAGACCAGCTTTTCGTAAGCCTCTTCGATCTCCCCGGCTATCGCTCCGGGTATGGGGGCCGATCGCATCAAGTCCCTTATCGCGGTCGCGCTTTCCTCTACCCCCGGTAGGTACGAAAAAGAAATGGTGTCTATCTTTTCGCGGATGTGATGCTTGAGATCGGAGGTATCAAGGAACATGTAATATGCTGAAGACAGGACACAGAAACCGGACGGGACCGTGAAACCGGCCCGCGTAAGATGTCCGAGATTGGCCCCCTTGCCCCCAGCGTGCCTCAGGTCATCAAGGCTTATCTCGGTGAGAGAAGCGCTGTATCTACCCAACTGCACCCATCCTTAGTACCCCGCTCCGCAAATACGCTCGCATTCGACCTCCGCTGCATCCCCGGCCGCTGCGTTCCGCTCCCTGCGACGTACTCAGAGAGTACGCCTCGATCGCACGCCTTGCGGGCGCGTCGCACCGGCGCTCTCGGTGCATGACCGTATTTGCGGAACGGGGTACTCAGCCTGGTTTCATTATACTATGTTCGGGGATAATTGATTAGAGCCGGGGGTGAAAGCGGAGCTGGATGGCACCACCTGTTACAAGTACAGATACTGGCTCTGCGAGGTGGCCGGATCCCCGCCTGTTGATTGGCTCGGCCCAGGTGAAATAGCCGCCAGCTGCCGGAGGAGTCCCGGGGGATGGTGGTAGATATATTCCGGCGGACCCAAACTTATGGCCGTATTTTATCGTTCCAGCGGGGGATTCCCGGCCTCGCCGAAGGATTTCAAGCTTGAAACCAGGAAACTTATATGGTCGAGCTGGTACACATCTGGAAGGGTTAGTTTGCAGTGGTGTAGGGAGAGGAGGATCTTGCATGGGTAGAAAATCGATAACACTGGTGATCATGGTGGCCTGCGTGGCCATGGTCATGGGCCTGGTGGTCCTGGGCTGCGGCAAGAAGGCCGAGCCGAACATAACCTCTATTTCCCCCTCGAGCGGGGAGGTGGGGACCGAGGTGACCATCAGCGGCACCGGTTTCGGGTCCGATCAGGGCAACGGTACGGTGGAGATCGGATCGGTGACGTCCGCGGTATCGGACTGGTCCGATACAAAGATAACAGTGAAGATACCCTCGGATCTCAAGGCCGGGAAGTTCGAGGTGGTGGTGAGATACGAGGACGGTATCAGCAACACGGTGGAGTTCGAGGTCGCCGAGAAGAAGAGCGACTCTACGCAGAAGACCCCGGTCGAGGTCATCGAGAAGTACTGCCAGGAGAACAGCATCGATGTTTCGGGCTGGGAATACGAGGTGGTCATCGTGAGCAGCAGCGATTCCACCTGGAAGATCGACTACGGTTTTCCTCCCGAGGCGGAGGGAGAAGGCATCTTTTTCCTCCTGCAACAGAAGAGCGGCCAATGGACGGTGGTCGCCCATACCGAGGACGCGGGATGGACGGCGGAGCAGCTGGCGGCGCTGGGTGCGCCGACCGACCTGGTGCTCGGCCCCACCCCCGATGACAGGAAAGCGGCCCAGGAGCGGGCCATAGAGGACTACGCCAAGGAGAAGGGCATAGTGATCGGCGAGGTCAGCGGCGGTATCGTGTACAAGGACTCCAAGGACAGCTCCATCGACGATACCTGGGCGTTTTTCACCTACCAGACATACGAGGGTATGGGCTTGACCTTCTTCCTGCTCCAGGAGGCGCCGCAAGGGCAGAGCTGGAACGTGGTGGCATCCGGCGGTGACGGCTTCAATCCCCAGGATTACGGGGCGCCCTCCGACCTGACCATTTGACGGCATACGGTATGAGATAACGCTCTAGATTAACGGAGATGCCCCCGGCGTGGTGATAGCGCCGGGGGTTCATTTGTAATCGACTCCCGTGGAGCGGCTTGTCCGCTGCCGGTCGTTTCCCCATGTGAGTGCAGGCCGGCCCTACCGAGGAAGTGTGAAAAAGAGAGCGATTCCCGGGGAACCGTTGTTCCCCGGGAATGCAAGCACGAGATAGTCCCTGAAAACCGCTGCCACTCCGGGAACCCTCGGAATTGGAGCGGGGAATGAATGCATATCCGCCTCCCGGCATGCGGCGCCCGGCTCGAGAAGATCATGCGCGCGAATCCCACCGAGCAAGTTCGGGGCCGTTCCCAACGATTTGATAGTATGAAGGGGTATCATGAGCAAAGAGAACAAAAGAAAGGATATTAAATCTGGATGTCCACGTAGGCATAGGTTATATCGTAGCCATATTTTTCATCACCTATAGCGCTCCTAGAGGATTAATCATGGAGCATTGGCATTCTATCTCGACCCTTCATTTTCTGCGGCTTTAAGATAGCCCTTTTCCTCAAGCTTCCTATTAAGTAGTGTGGACCAAGCAAACATAATAATTCCTGTCGTAAAAATAATGATGATACCTGACCACGAAAGCATCCACGAAAAATCCCCTAAGCAAAATATTATAATGATCAGGGATATCGATAGCTGTGAGGTCGGAATAAGGCTTATAATGAACCCACCCAACAACATTAATAATAATAACACAGCAATAATGTGGAATCGGACATAAGAAGATCACCATTCATTTATTAATCGGACGTTTCCCATATGAACCTCCCGATGCCGATATTCCACCATCCAACGGGCAAGTTGACGCATCTAAGCAACGTTTTTCTCCTTTCCCTTCGAGCATTATGCCGGTAACGGTACCGGAGGCAACA
>JAXHVT010000051.1:0-86209 GCA_034188985.1 Actinomycetota bacterium
TCCAGGAGCTCTATGGGCTCAGCCGCCTCGGCTTCCTCGGTACGTGGCGCCTCCCGGACGGGGGTTTCCTCGCCGGGAACGATCTCCTCGGGGGTCTCCTTTTTCAATATCTCTTCTTCCAGGGCTGCGATCTCTTCCTCGAGACCCTCCGGCTCTAAACCCTTGTCCGATTCCAATATCTCCATCTCAAGCTCCTCTATTTCGAGCTTGAATTCCTCGTTTATCCGGCTTTCTACGTCCTCGTAGCCTCCTTCCTTCGATGCGCTCTCAACGCTCGGTGGAACCTCCAGCACTTCCTCCACGACGCTTTCCACCTCGGCCGTCAACGAGTCCTCATCGATATCGAAAAAGGTCTCCGATGAAGGACCTTCCGCCGTAGTCCTAGCAACCTCCTCCGTATACGGCAGCATCTCATCCGTAAGCAATCCCTTTTCTCCAGCGGAAATATCCTCGAGCATCACGCTCTCGAGCAGCTCTTCATCTTCTATGCCTTTAACTTCTGCAACCGCCGCCTCATAGAGACTATCGGAGGGCACCGATACTGCTGTCGTCTCGATTTCTATTGATTCCCGTACTTGCTCCTTCACGTCCTCCCAACCAACCTCAGGCTCACCCTCCGGTATATCCTCGAGCATTACGCTCTCCAGAAGCTCGGTTCCTTCTACCTCCCGGGCTTTTCCGGATACGGCCTCCTCCAACTCCTCGATGGGAAGCTTTATCGTCTCGATCTCGGCTCCGGCCTCCTCATCCGGTAGGGTTTGCTCCAGTATCTCCTCAAGTCCCATTTCCGCAAGCATCTCTTCATCCTCGGCTAGCCTCTCCGTCTCCTTCAAAGGCTGATCTCCACGGAAATCGCCACCAAGTATCTTTAACGGGTCAATTCGCACCTGTTCCTTCTCGAGCTGCTCCTCAAGTTCCTCAGGCTTTTCCCTTTCCTCCTTGACCGTTTTCTCAAGATGGTTCTTCCATTCCTCCGGTATCTCGTCCGGCTCCAGCTCAGCTATATCTTCGTCTTCCGCCAACCTCTTGATCTTGCCGTACTTCTTCTCCAGGTAGGCTCTTTTTGCCGCCTTTGCCTCTACGCTTTCCCGCGTCATCTTCTCGTAGCGGTAAGCGGACCCCGCCTCCGCTTCAACCGGTTCCGACGGTTTCTCCTCTTCCTTCTCCAATCCAACACCCTCGGGCAGGAGGGAGCTTATTTTCTTCTTCAGATCCTCGAGTTCCGCCTCTTTGCTGTCTATCGACAGTACTTCCTCCGCCTCGATGCTTTCCTCCATCGCGGCTTTCTTCATTTCCTCTATCAGCTCTTTTTCCCGCTTCTTCTCTTCTTCAAATACCTTTTGTCCGCCACCCGGCAACTCCGCTTCCTCTTCCGCTGGCTCCTCAGCCGCTTCAGGCTGCCCAGCAACCTTGGTTTCCTCTTCGGCTACTTCCGGGGCAGCCGCTTCTTCAACCATTATTTCTCCCTCGGTCTCCTCCTCGAAATCTATCTCGACCGTCTCGGCTACCTCGCGCTCCCCTTCCTCCTCTAGCGCCTCTTCCTCCTTCGGCTCCTCGGCTATCTCATCGAGGCGCTCCAGAACATCTCCGACCGTCTCGGCTACCTCGCGCTCCCCTTCCTCCTCGATTTCGGCGACGGCCTCCTCCTCTAGCGCCTCTTCCTCCTTCGGCTCCTCGGCTATCTCATCCTCGGCCTCGATCTCATCGGGAATCATTTCGGTGAGGGTTTCGGTCAGTTCTACGGGTGTTTGGAGCACAGTTGTATCGACGCCTTCATCCGCCTTCAATTCCTCCGCCATCTTCTCCAGCTTGCGATCGGCTTCCACCTCATCTTCGGCGGGAGTGACGTTCTCGAGAAGGCCGGATCCAATAAGCCCGTAAAGTATCTTGCAGGTATGCAGCGTTCCCATACCGGTAAGGTCGACGATCTGTCGTACGGTTTTATCTCCATCGATATATGTGAGCACCATCCACTCCTCGGGGGTCAGGCTGATTTGAGCTGCATCTCTTCCCTGCATAGAGGTCATGGAAAATACGACGTTGAGATGGGGTATCTTCTTCTCGATACGATTCCACTCATCCAGACGCCGGGAGCCTTCCATGATCAGTTCTTCGGTACTGATGGAAAGCCCGATATCCTCCTCGGGGAAGACCACACCGGCTTGAAAATCGAAATCGCCGTCTGTCCATCTAAGCATCTCGAAGACGGCATCCTGGATCTGCTCCTCCACGAATATCTCCAACTCCTCCTTGGTGATATATCCGAGGCGGATGAGCAACTGGCCCAGGCGCTGTCCTCGCGCTGATGTCTTCTGGAGTTTCAGGGCTTCATCCACTTGAGCTTTACCTACGATCCCAGCATTGACGAGCTTCAGACCCAGTGATTGGCGTTTCCAGTTTGTCGTGGCAAAGAATACCTCACCGTTACGAAAGCAGATATAACCTCTCGCCTTTCCACGAGTAAGGTTAAGCGTCCCATTCTTCTTGCTGAAATTCAGCAGCTGGAACAGGTCGGGAAGGCTGAAGTCCTTTAAGCTTCCCTTCAGTGCCATAGTCAATCATCTCTAACCCAGTTGACACGCTTTTTAATGGTGCTCCACACGTAACCTCTCCCTATTCATATTCGATCCGAAAATCGGTTTTGATAATCTCCGCGACCTTCTTTGCCGCTCCCTTCACATCGTAAAGCACAAGCCCAAGCTTGCTTCCCTTGCGTACCAGGGCGGTTAAAACCGCGTCCAATCCGGCCGCCATCAGGAAAACATACCCTGCTTTCCCTTCTACGAAAACCTGGGCCAGTTCGCCACGTCCCAGCTCCTCCGAGGTCCTCTCACCCAGGCTAAGCAACGCTGCGGACATAGCCCCCAAACGATCTTCCTCCAGGGTGTTCGGTAATACCGAGGCCATCACCAAACCGTCCATACTGACTACCGCTGCCGCGTCAACCTCGGCGGACTTCGCCACCAACTCGCTGAGGGCATTTCGCAGCTTCTCCTCCCTAGATTCCGCCAAGTAATCGACCTCCCATATATCAATTGTAATACTTTGTATTCCACGTATTGTCTATTCGAAAAGTTTCGACAACTCCTCCGCGGTGCGCTTTGCCTCCATAAAAACCACTCCCAGCTTGGCCTCGGGTTTTACCAGAAGAGACAGCAGGGCATCAGGTCCGCAGTGCATCAGCAGCAGGTATCCCTGGGCACCCTTTATATAGACCTGGTCAAGGTCTCCTCTATTGAGTTCCCTGGCCGCTCTTTCCCCCATACTCAACACCGACGCAGACAAGGCACCTATCATCTCCTCGTCGGATTCGTCCGAGATATCGGAAGCCAATGCCATAGCATCGGAGCTAATGAGGACCGCAGCCTCGATTTCCTGCAGGCTGGAACGCAATTCCCTCAGGATGGAGTTCATCCTCTCAATTCTATCCGTAGCCACGCCTACCTCCTGAACCTTATACAGTTAGCTGCCCTATTCCCACTTATTGCCCTCCAATGCAACACTCATAGGGATTTCTCGATGGCGGGCAGAAATTTACGAATGTCGTATCTTGCCTTACCCAGATTCGCGCCGGATGGCAAAATAGATACGAGTATCGCATCGGCGCCCACGGCGCTCATGAGAATAGCGCCCTTCTCGAATTCGAACATGGCCTGACTCATGGGACCCTGGGCAAGCTCAAGGCCTATGACCTCTGCCGCGCCCAACGAGCTCGGGGCGATCGCTCCCACCGCTTCAAGCTGGGCAGCGTCATCTCCCGCCGTCTCGATAATGAAACCGTCTCTGCCCACAACTAGGCATGCTCTTACAGCTCCTGTCGCCACCAATTCCTCTAAAACCTTCCTTAAATCGGGCAATCCACACCACCTCCTTCCCTGAGAGAAAGGAAACCTTCCATCCTCATATCACTCCATACCGGAATATATTTTGTATTCTACTTATCGACATAACCATTGGTTGGTTTAGTCTGGCTATTACTGTTGCTTATTTATACTAATGTTATTTTTATCTCCAATAGAAAATATCGTCATTTGCTGGCGATTCTTAAAACATGGAATTATTCTTCTCCCGTGCTCTCACCTCCTGCAAGCCTGCGATCTCCTTATGGCAAGCTACGCCTATCTCGATTGCCAACGCACGGCATGCCTTCTCACAGCTGAGACAGGCTATGCAGTTTCCGGGGTTGGCTATATGTGGGGGACCATCCCCGCTCCTTTCGTAGACTGGATACTCCTTGTGACCTGATTGTGGGCAGACATCCACGCATTCGTAACATGCTATGCATCTCTCCCCGTCTATGGTTATAGCCGGTCCATCCGGACCACTCCTCTTTTCCGGGCTCTTTTCATCTTCCGGTATCCTCGGCTCTTCCACTGTTTCTCCCGTATAATACAAGACTGTTCCTCAATGAACACCGCAAAGCGTGCATGGAGCGTATGCCCTCACCGCCATCTCCAACCTGTTACGCTCCCTTTCCCCAAGCTCGCCTCCGCTGAACATGTTTTGTGCTCCCTCCGCCAGTGACCCCTCCAGGCCAGGCAGGTTAAATTGCAGCGGTGCGGTTATTCTCAATTTCCTTACTCTTCCCTCTTCATCCAGCACCAGGTCATAAATCATTGTGCCCTCGGGGCCCTCCACCACGCCGACCCCTCTTCCCGGGGAGATGGTTAATCCGCTTGATACCTCCTCGCCGGGAGCTTCCCTCAGTATCTCCATCATCTTCTCCCAAGCATTAATCATCTCGACCATTCTAGCCGCATGGCTTATCATGCTCTGGTGCAGGGGAAATCCCCACATCGATTTGATCTCGTCCAGTTCCTCATCGGCCATCTGGGTTCCATATAGCCGATTTACGTTCAAGCGGGCCAGTGCCCCCACCCGGATATCCCCGATTCTGGAAAGACTGACGCCCTTGATATGGGAATGCGGTTTTGGGATCTCCTCGACGCGCTCCGGTATTTCTCCGGACGCCAAGTCCTCTTGCGATGCACCATCTTCTTTGATCACCGTCAGGCGATCTCCCTCCAGAGCCATACCCCCTTCTCCTTTGATCGCCAGGTATGCTGTCGGCTTGATACCCAGGTTGTTTACCGCTTCCTCATTTCTTCGAAGAAGCATCTTGATAAGTCGGCCGGTTTCCAGCAAGAGAGGTTTGGCCTGTTCCAGACGGCCTATTAGCTTCTTCCTCACTTCCTCATCCACCCCTCTTATCACTCCTCCCGGGACAAAATTCACCGCATGTACCCCTCCTCCTGCTACCTCCGCCAGCACCGCCGTACCAAGTGACTTAAGGTCCAGGACCCGCCTCGCAACTTCCTCGTCCACCCTGTGTATGCTGATGATGTTACGTACTCCCGGATCCGATGAAGGAAAGAGCAGATCCGGTAGACTGTGCATGGTGAGGGAAATAGCATGTCTTTCGAAAAGCTGGGCGTACATAGCAAGCTTGCGGAGAATGAGCACACCTTCCGGCGGGGTAAAACCCCGGCACATCTCCACCGCCCTAGCCGCGGCTATCTGGTGAAAAACGGAGTCGCTCCCGCAAATGCGGGACACGATAGGTAGCAGGTTGTCCACGTGTGATCCCACCACAAACTGCTCGAATCCCCGGTAACCGAAAGCCTGGAAACGTGCTCCTTCCGGTTGATTCGATTCGTTAAGAATAACCCTGACTCGGGCACTTCCTATTATCCTGGTCACCGGCTCAATTAGTATATCGGCCATCTTCACCAATCCCGACCCATACCGCCAATGCTCGTTCTCCTACCCTTCCTCTCCCAGACGATATATGTACGGTGCCGTGCCTCCGGTTCGCCTGCGCCGTAGTGATGGCTCCGCCAGACAAAACTTGAAGAAGGTCTGGGCTGGGTCTTTGATCTCCTTCTCTATTTCCTCGGTCTTGTGCCCCGTCGCCCTTGCCAGCCTCCTTATACTCTCCAGCCTCATGTCCGCGTAAGGCTCGGTCATTACCACTTGCGATGGTCCCCTGCAACCAATGCATGGTACGCCCAATTCGCTCGGGCATCTGGCCCCGCACCCGTCCCTGGTAAGAGGGCCCATACAGATGAAACCCTGTTCCAGTAAGCATCTCCCCGGTTGGGGTCTTTCCGTAGCCATCCTTCTCAGACCGGATTGGGGTAAAGCGGGAGACGACACCCGGCATTCGGAGCAAACCGTTGCCGCATCCCGGGAGGGCAGTTCTCCGGAAAGCACCTGCTGGAGAAATACCCTGAGAAGCCCGGCGGGAGGTGGACATCCAGGCAGAAAGGCATCGACCTTGATATAGGAGTCCAGCGGCAGCAGGCGTTTCACACCCGGTGGTCCTCCCTGGAAGGAAAGCGTATCCCCGAAACCCCGTCTGATGAGTTCTTCCTCCGAGACCATGTTCGCAAGGCCTTGAACGCCTCCGAAGCAGGCGCAGCTACCCAGCGCAACCAGGCTTGCGGCCTTGTCTCTGGTCAGTCGGGCTTTGCGGAAATGATCTCCGTTTCTCACCGTACCCTCAACCAGGACCAGGTCCACCTCAGGAAGGTCCTTCTCGTCCATCAGGAAGGGAGCGTAAGACACCTTGTTTTCCGAGATAAAGGAATAGAGATATTCCTCCAGGCCCAGGAATACCATCTGGCAACCCTGACAAGAGCTTAGAGAGATCAATCCTATACGCATTCTTACTCCATAACCGTTTTCAGTACAAGCAGGCAGGAACCTGGACCGCTGTGCTCTATATTAATATCCACACGCCTACCAAAGATCTGCCACAACATGCCAGCGGCGTATCCGTGCATCGCCTGGCAGGCAACACCTCCCAGCCTGACACCCGCTGCCGTACACATTTCTCTCACCGGGCATTCCTCGAAAAGCAACTTTATGCTCATCTCCTCGCCCTCCATAGCCCAGTAATCATCCTCACCCTGATCCTTCCACAAGGTAATATTCCACACCCTACGCGATTCCGGGAACACCCAGTTGAGGGCCCGCTCTATATCATCGGTATGGTCATACCCGGCTGCTTCCTTCGCACCCAGGTCCTTGGCGGCGAAATACATCAGCTGGGGCGCCGATTTTCCGGTCACCTCGCCCCCTGCAAGATCCAGGATCGCCAAGGCCTCGGATACCGCCCTCAGCTTCTCTCGAAGGATATGCAACTCCTCGGAAACCGTCGGTTGTTCTCCCATGACCTCCGTGACCTTCTTGATATCTTAAGGATCTACTGAAGCGGTCCACCTTCACGCAACCGGGGATGTAGCCCACAACCCTTCGAAGGATCTGAATCCCTCCGGCTTTATCCTATCCTTACAGTTCTTTTCGACCGTTTTCTATTAAATATGAATATAACCCCTCTTTCCAGTCAACAACGTGGACCGTGGAAAACAGGCTCGAGGTCGTTTATACGCTGTTGCGGCTATCTTCGCCGGGTCGTGTGAGGCGGCGAAAGCCAGCGTCGATGGGCGCGGCTGACACGGGTCTTTCAGCCACCTTGCGGTCGAAACCACATGTCACTGGCTCTGTACCTGGTTCTTTACCTCCAGGAATTTATCGTAATCCGCTGTGAAAAAGTGGCTCCCGTCCCCGGTCGCCACATAATAGATATAATCGATGCCAGCGGGATCCAACGCCGCCTCTATGCTCTTCAGGCCCGGACTGCATATCGGTGCCGGAGGCAAACCTTTATTGAGGTAGGTGTTGAAAGGTGAGGTGGTTTCCAGATCCTCATAGGTCAAGGTTTCTTTCCATTCCGGCAGAGCATATTGCACGGTGGCATCTATCTGAAGCAGCATATCGATGTTCAATCGGTTATAGATAACCGCCGCGACCAGGGACCGTTCATCGTTCAGAACAGCCTCGCGCTCAATAAGCGAGGCGACGATAATAACCTGGTAAGGAGTTACGCCCAATGCCTCGGCCTTTGACCAGTCCAGTCCCGCCAACTCCAGATCGAATTGCCGTAACAGCAATTCCACTACCTGGTGGGCGGAGGCACCCACCTGCACATCATAGGTCTTGGGAAAGAGGAATCCCTCCAGGTTATCGCTGTTCTCGGAGGGAATAAAGGGAACCTGGTAATCTCCGCTGCACGTCGCTCCATAGAATTCCTCCGCGGGTATTCCCACCGCCTGTTCCACCCTCTCAGCGGTCTGCCATACCGTGAGACCCTCGGGAATGGTCAGGCGAGCTTCGTAGTTGGGGCCACCCTCCAGGATGGAGAACACCTCGCCATAATGCATACCGGTGTTGAAAACGTATTGCCCCGACTTGAACTTGTCCGCCTTGCCCTCTATCCAGGCCAGGAAACGGAATAGAAGTGCGCTGGTAATCACCTTGCTTTCATGGAGCTTGGAAGCTATGGAAGTGGTGCTCTCCCCTTTCTCTATGGTCACATGTACGACTTCCTCACCCCGGCTGGGGAAAAAGTAAAGAATGAAGAGCCCGATGAACAATGCCAGCAGCGCCAGTAGGACTAGGATAATGATTATCCTGTATCTGAAGATCCAGCTGTCTCGAGGCCTAACATCTCCAGCGGTTATCCCTTGTCCTCCTTTTCCTTCCCCCTGGCGTAATCCAGGTATGATTGCAATATCAGCGCGGCTGCCTCGGCATCCACCCTCCTGCCCCGCAGGGAGTGCCCTGTCTCGCTAAGCCGCTTTTCCGCCTCCACCGTGGTAAGACGCTCGTCCCAGTGAACCAGTTCAATATCGCCGATCTTCTCCAGGTTACTTGAATACCTTCGGGTTATCCTAGCCTGTTCACCTTCCTCGCCTTTCTTTGTCAACGGCAGGCCTACCACCACCAACCCCACACCGCCCCGTGCCTGTTGCTCCACATACGATCGCAATTCCTCGAAATCGAAGCCCTCGAGAATCTCCAGTGGCGCGGCGGTGATTCCCAAAGGATCCGATATGGCCACGCCGATATAGCGTTCTCCTATATCAAGGCTAAGGATGCGCATCTCTCTCGACCAAGGCGGTATTCGCATCCTTGACAATAACCGCGAGAGCTTCCTTTATTTGCGAGGTATCCGAGCCGCCTCCCATGGCCATATCCGGCCTTCCGCCTCCACCTCCACCCAGAAGTCCGCTTGCCTTTTCCATTACCTCCACAGCATCCAAGCCCGCACCGACCAGTTGTTTGGAGACGGCCACCACGATATCGGCCTTGCCGGCTCGCCTGTTGACCACCCCCACCACCCCGGCTTTATATCTGGCCAGGGTTCTCTCGGCCAGATTTCTGAGGTCCTGCGCCTTGAAATCCTCCACCGCTGCCGTCAACACCTTTTCTCCATCCCCTATTTCGCTCTCCTCCCACTCTATGCCCTTGTCTGCAAGGAAGGATACCTCCTCGCTTTTGTGCTTTTCTAGCTCCGCCTCCAAATCTTTTATCCGTTTCAGCGTCCTTTGCAGCCTTTCCGGGAGCCTGCTTTCCTCCACCTTGAGGGTCCCGGCCAGGTCCTTAAGCATCTTTCCCCGGTCACGATGATAGAGGTAGGCCTCCATACCGGTAAAGGCCTCGATCCTTCTCATATTGGCACCTATCCCGCTCTCAGCGGTTATCGCCAGTTGGCCTATCTCTCCCGTCCTGCCGACATGGGTGCCGCCGCATAGTTCCCTGCTTATCTCGTCCACCTCCACCACCCTTACATATTCCTCATATTTTTCCCCGAATAGGGCGACGGCGTTTATACTTCTGGCATAATCCAAGGTGGTCACGTAGGATCTAACGGGCAGGTCCTCCATGATCCTGTCGTTTGATAGCTCCTCTACTCTGTCCAGCTCCTCGGTGCTCAGGGGAGCGAAATTGGTGAAATCAAAACGTAGGCGCCGCTGGTCCACCAGCGAGCCCGTCTGCTTGGCGTGATCTCCCAGCACCTCACGAAGGGCCCAGTGGAGTATATGCGTGGCGGTATGGTTCCGGCGTATCGCCATGCGCCTCTCCTCCTCCACCTCCGCTTCCACCGCGTCCCCTGTTTTTACAACTCCGCGCTTCACTCTTGCCTTGTGCGAGATCAGATTGTGGACGGGTCGGAAAGCCTCCAGCACTTGTGCTTCTCCCCCTGGCGAGATAATGTCGCCCTTATCGCCCACCTGTCCACCCATTTCACCGTAAAAAGGAGTGCGATCGAGGAATATCTCGACCTCCTCGCCTTCAACGGCTTGAGCGGAAGCTCTCCTGTCGATTACGATGGCCACGATGCGCGCTCTTTCCACCAGGGTTTCGTATCCCGTAAAATGGGTTTCGCCATAATTGTCGAGAATCTCAGTATAGACCTCCTGAACCTGGTGGGAATATCCTTCCTCCACCCGCGCTGTTCTAGCCCGCTCCTTTTGCTCTTCCATCAGCCTCTCAAATCTCTGCTCGTCCAGACGCAGATTCTGCTCCAACGCCAGCTCGCGTGTAAGCTCAAGGGGGAAACCAAGGGTGTCATGGAGGTGAAACACCGCCTCACCGTTGATGACGTCTCCACCTCCGGACTTGAGCCTGGCCACCGTCTCATCGAAATATAGCATCCCTGTGCGCAGGGTCTGGAAGAAGCGCTCCTCCTCGCTGCGCACTATAGAGGAGATATAGGTGTGGTTCTGCCTGAGGTCGTGATATGCCCCACCCATGATTTCCACCACCACGTCAACGACACGGGGCAGGAATATATCTTCTATGCCCAGCATTCTCCCATACCGCACCGCTCGTCTTATGAGTCTCCTCAAGATATAACCGCGGTCCTCGTTGGAGGGCATGACACCGTCTCCAACCATGAAAGCGATGGCACGTGCATGGTCGGCGATTATCTTCATGGATATATCGGTTTTCCCGGATGATCCATATCGCGTTCCCGCCTCTTCCGCCACGGCCCGGACAATAGGCAGGAGAGAATCGGTCTCGAAGTTGTTTGTTGCTCCCTGCAGCACGGAGGCCAGGCGTTCGAGCCCCAACCCGGTATCGATATTCCTGGAGGGAAGGGGGTGGAGCACCCCCTTCTCATCCCTATCGTACTGCATGAAGACAAGGTTCCAGAGCTCGAGGTAACGATCGCAATCACATCCCGGCCTGCATTGCGGTCTTCCACAACCGAAATCCTCGCCCTTATCGTAGAGAATTTCGGAGCAAGGGCCGCAGGGTCCGGTCATACCCATATCCCAGAAATTATCCTCCTCGCCCAGCCTTACCAGCCGCTCCTCGGGCACTCTGATATCGTCCCGCCAGATATAGTAGGCCTCGTCGTCGTTATCGTACACCGAGCAATAGAGGCGTTCCACCGCCAAAGCCATGTTCACGGTAAGAAATTCCCATGCCCATTGTATGGCCTCAGGCTTGTAGTAATCCCCGAAAGAAAAGTTGCCTAGCATCTCGAAGAAGGTCAGATGTCGAGCGGTAAGCCCCACCTTCTCGATATCCGTAGTCCTCATGCATTTCTGGCAGGTGGTGACCCGTTTGAACTCGGGCTTGACGCTGCCCAGAAAATAAGGCTTGAATTGGACCATCCCCGCTCCTGATAGCAGCAGGGTGGGATCATTGGGAATAAGCGACGAGCTCTTGATCACCCGGTGCTCCCTTTCGCGGAAGTATTCCAGGAAGCTCTCCCGTATCTCATCGCTCTTCAATCCATCTCCTCCTCGAGGATAACAAAAAGAGCCCCGGAATCTGCGGAACCCAAGTCCTCAGGGGCGGCAGGTAAATGCCATCCCCCTTTTCAATCTTCTCTTGCTTCGTCCCCGGTCCCTTCCTTTCCCGAAAACGATATGCCGAGAGCCCTCTGTACGCCGGCTCCCAGGCTCAAGACTTTCACAAGGGGAGATGTGACGAATTGCTGGGCGACCTTGGTCATGGAGTTAGCCCGCGACGCTAGCTTTTCCACCGAACCTAAGACCCTATCAATGTATCCCATCTCGTTATTTATATGATCCATTGTTGTCTGGAGTTTGCCCATTAGTGGCACCATTTCCTTCCTGACGTCGTTCAGGATATGGTTGGTAAGCGTCATGGTTCTGGCCAGCTTCAGGACCACCACCACCGCCGTCAGCATAAGCAACGCGAAAGATATGGCACATACCATAGCCGCCACGCTTCCCATTCAAGTGCCCCCTCTCATCCCTTGCTTCCGTTCCCGGTTTCATTCCTGGAAATATAGTCCTCTATAGCAGCCCTTATCCCATCCGCAACCAGATTGGAACAATGCATTTTTTCCGGCGGCAATCCATCCAGTGCATCCGACACATCACGATCCGTCAAGCGCAAGGCCTCCTGTAAGCTCATTCCCTTGGCCATCTCCGTACCCATGCTTCCCGATGCCACCGCGGCGCCGCAGCCGAAGGTTTTATACTTTATATCTTCCAGCTTGCCGTCCTTGACCTTGATGTATACCTCCATAACGTCCCCGCAGGTAAGACTGCCAACCCTTCCCTTCCCGTCGTAATCCTCTATCTCTCCTACGTTGCGGGGATTCTGGAAATGCTCTATCACTTTATCGCTGTACATTGCCTCTCTCCGACGACATGCCACCTCTGAACTGCGGTAAACCTGGACTTCATGCTTCTACGATCTCTACTTATACCCGGACTACCTCGCCACGGGATCGGACCGTAAGAACGCCGATCCCGAAAACAACCTCCGATGTATCGCGTGAGTATACTCTCCCTGTTTTTCAACGTTTTCGAGAATAGCACCTGCTCTCGAGAGGTGTCAACTTGCGCTCGACGGCTGAATACCGCGATCCGCGCTTCAGCCGTCTTCAATTATTAATTATCATCTTTATCCTGCTCAGAAGCGGTGGTTCCCTTGGTTTTTCTCCATTTCTCTACCATCTCAGCTTCGTCACCAAGACCTCCCGGACGATAAAACTCCTGCTCCTCCATACCCTCGGGCAAGTATCTCTGTACTACGTAATTACCCGGAAAGTTATGGGGATAAAGATAGCCTTTGCCGTGACCCAGCGCTTCCGCTCCCGGGTAATGAGAATCCCTCAAATTCGCCGGCACGGGCGGTGTTTCTCTTCTCTCGACTTCCTTGAAAGCTTGTGAAAAAGCCCTGGTCGAGGAATTGCTCTTTGGCGCCAATGCCAGATATAGTGCGGCATGAGCCAAGTTCAGCCGACATTCAGGTAGCCCTACGAACTCCACAGCCCGAGCCGCCGCCTCAGCCATCACGAGGGCCTTCCCATCGGCAAGTCCCACGTCCTCTGATGCGAAGATGACCATACGCCTGGCTATAAAGCGAGGGTCCTCACCCGCGTATATCATACGCGCCAGCCAGTATATGGCGGCATGTGGATCCGATCCTCGCATCGATTTAATGAAGGCGGATATGGTATCGTAGTGGCTGCCTCCCCACTTATCGTAGAGTAGTGCCTTGCGTTGTGCGGCCTCCTCCGCGGTGGCGAGATCTACTCGTCTCCTGCCGCTCTCCTCAGCGGCCAACAGGGTCGCGGCCTCAAGGGTATTGAGGGCAACCCGTGCATCGCCGCCCGACATGTGGACTACATGCTTCAAGGCTTCCCGCTCTAACTCGAGCCCCAAACCCCCGAGACCCCGCTCTTCGTCCTCAAGGGCCTTCTTCACGATGGCCTCTATTTCCTCTTCCTTGAGGGTATGGAGCCTAAATATCTTTGAGCGGGAAACAAGGGCCGAATTCACCTCGAAGTATGGGTTTTCGGTGGTAGCACCTATCAGTATTATGGTCCCTTGCTCGACGGCGGGCAGCAAGGCGTCCTGCTGGGCTTTATTGAAACGATGTATCTCGTCTATGAACAGTATGGTACGGCGACCGTGCATGGCCCTGCGTTCCTCCGCTTCCTGGATTATCCTCCGTACCTCGGCTACTCCGCTGGTAACCGCCGATATCTGCTGGAAGTAGGCGTCCGTCATATTGGCGATAATGGCAGCGAGAGTTGTCTTTCCCGATCCAGGTGGTCCCCAGAAGATCGCGGTAATCAATTGGTCCTCCTCGATGGCACGGCGCAGATAGGTACCCTCGCCTACCACCTCATCCTGGCCTACGAATTCCTCCAATCTACGAGGCCGCATGCGAAGGGCTAGAGGCGCCTCCTTGAGATTCATTTCCTCTCTGACGGAATCGAAAAGATTCATCCTGTCCCCTTTGATACCACGAAGCGCTTATACTATTTTATCCCCTGGCCATGACTTCTATACCTTGCGTTTAACGGGGACGATCATCAGGCAGGATAGCTAAAAATGTTTGCCATATCCGCTCCAAACGTGGATTGCTCCGCAATCAAGTGGTGATTCTTTCCGATACCCCTGGAAAAATCCCGGATCGCCGCCGTGTACGGCTAAACCATGCGGGATCTCGAACTCCATACCATGGGAACGTGCGGCCAGAGAAGGGGAGTGATTCTACAAATATTTACAGGCCGAGCTCCACCTTGCCGTCTCCTCCGATATCAATGAACCTGCTCTCAGCAGGTGGGCACCTACCGTGAGCCTCCGCAGTCCCCTGCCCGGGCTTGGGGCATTGCGTCCACCCACGGAAACCGGCTCCCTTTATCACGGTGTTGGCTCAACGATAAGCAACGGCGAATAACGCACAAGGTCGAGCCCGACAAATGTTATTTTCAATCTAATTTATATGTTAGCACAGTAGCTCGTGCCTTGACATGAGCGATAAGCGTCGTCATGAGAATTCGGCTGCCATCACCCGCGGGTAAGGAATATCGGTCTTTCCGGAATGCAGCCCGATTCTGAAATCCGCATAACGAGCCTGCTGAATTATCCTGATGGACACCGACCTTCAAACCGCTTGAGCTTATACCCAATTAAAGAGGACGCAGGCGCAGCTCCTTGAGCTGATCGGGGTATATGATATCCGGCGCCCCGGTTAGAAGATCTAATCCGGATTGTGTTTTCGGGAAGGCGATAACCTCGCGAATGCCGCTTAATCCCGCCATAAGCATTACCAGGCGATCCAATCCCAGAGCAATCCCCCCATGAGGGGGAGGTCCATAATCGAGCGCCTCGAGTAAGAAGCCGAACTTCTCACGCGCGTCTTTCCCCTCGAGCCCCAGGATACGGAAGATCCTGTCCTGCAGAAGCGCATCATGAATTCGTATGCTTCCTCCACCTATCTCGACCCCGTTCATCACAATATCGTAGGAATCCGACGTCTGATCCAGCGGTCTCTCCTCCAGTTGGTGGAGGCCGCCGCCCGAGGGGCTGGTGAAAGGATGGTGGTTGGACTTGTACCTTTTCTCCTTATCATCCCATTCGAATAGAGGAAAATCGGTCACCCACAGGAATGAGAACCTGTCCACGTCCCGCTTTGAGAATCGCCCGACGCAGTAATCCCTCATGCCGCTTAGGATGGGGTCGATCTCCCGGGAACCGGCCGCCACTAACACCACCTCTCCTTCGGCCATCCGCGTTTTCTCCAAGATCCCCGTCACTTCCTTCACGCTTAGAAATCTGGATGCGGGCGACCTAATGCCATCTCCCTCGCGCACCATCCAGACCAGTCCCGATGCACCCATGCGTCGGGCTTCGTCCACCAATCCGTCAAGCTCCCTGCGGGGAGGCGCCACCAGCCCGTCGACCTTGAACCCACGCACCCTGCCGCCCTCCTCCAGCACAGAGTTGAAAACCCTGAAGCCACAGTCAGCGAAAATCTCCGAGAAATCCTCTATCTCCATCCCCCAGCGGGGGTCGGGCCTATCCGTGCCATAGAGGTCCATGGACTCCTGCCACGTGATGCGCTTGAAGGGCGCACTCATTTCCACCCCTAACACCTTGCCGAACAGATGTACGATCATACCCTCCACCACCGACATGATGTCCTCCGCCTCCACGAAAGACATCTCTAGGTCTATCTGAGTGAATTCCGGCTGCCTGTCGGCCCTCAGGTCCTCATCCCTGAAACACCTAACTATCTGGTAGTATCTCTCAAACCCAGCCACCATGAAGAGCTGCTTGAACAATTGGGGCGACTGCGGAAGGGCGTAAAACCTGCCCGGCTGGAGGCGCGACGGTACCACGAAGTCCCTGGCGCCCTCGGGGGTACTCTTGGTCAGCATGGGGGTTTCGATCTCCAGGAAGCCCTCCGCGTTCAGGAAGCTTCTTACCTCACCCGTAATCCTGCTGCGAAGAACCAGGGCATCGCGCTGTCGCGGTCTTCTCAGGTCCAGGTAGCGATAGCGTAAACGCAGGGCTTCGTCCACCCTGATATCATCCTGTATCTCAAAAGGTGGAGTCAGCGACGTTGAGATTATCCGAGCATCATCCGCCATCACCTCCACCTCTCCCGTACCCAGGTGGGGATTTACGGATTCCTCGGGGCGCAGGCGCACCCTTCCCCGGCAGGAAACCACGAACTCGCTCCTCATGCATCCCGCCACCTTGTGGGCTTCCTCGCTCATCTCGGGATTGAAGACGACCTGTACCAACCCGGTAATATCGCGTATGTCCACGAAAATAACTCCGCCGTGGTCCCTTCTTCTCTGCACCCAGCCGTTGAGGACGACCTCTTCCTCCACATCCTCTTTACCGAGAGTTCCACAGTACCGGGATCTTTTCTCCCATTCAACAGCGCTCATAGATTCAACCTCCGAGTCCTTCGCCGGTAAAGCGCTTACCCAACACCTCGTTCAATTCCTCCGCCGCCACCCGCTCCTGGGTTCCGCTGCGCATATCCCTAAAGGTGAAAAACCCTCCCGACATCTCCTCCTCGCCCAGTATAAGGCAGAAGGGAAAACCGGAACGATCCGCCTCTTTCATCTGCGCCCTGGCGCTTCTCCGCAGGTGATCTAGATCGGCCCTGATACCCTTGGAGCGCAGTTCGTTAGCTATCATGAAAACCCTTGCCCTGGCTTCTTCCCCTATAGCCAGCAGGTATACACCTTCCCCCTCGCCACCGTCCAGAGAGGGTCCAGCCATCATCACCCTCTCCAGGCCTATTGAGAATCCCACCGCCGGGGTGGGTTTTCCCCCGAAATCCTCTATTAAATGATCGTATCTACCCCCGGCCGCAATGGCGTTCTGAGCTCCCAGGGAGTCGTCCTGAAATTCGAATACGGTGCGGGTGTAGTAATCCAGACCCCGTACCAGGTGCTCCTCCCGCCTGGGATTTAGTCCTGCCAATGATAATAACTCGAACACTTTTTGAAAGTGCTCTCTACATTCACTACATAGAAAGCCCTCCAGTCTCGGGGCTCCCTCAATTACTTCATGGCAGTTATCCCTCTTGCAGTCCAGTACCCGCAGGGGGTTTTCCCTGGCTCGCCTGCGGCAGTCCTCGCAGAGCCGGCCCTCGTTTTCCTCGAGGTATCCCCTCAAGGCATGCACGTAGCCGGGGCGGCATTTATCGTCTCCAACGCTGTTGACAACCAGCTCCGGCTCCAGTTTCAATGAGGTAAAAAACTGCTGGCAAAGCAGGATAACTTCAGCGTCAGCGGTGGGTTGGGATGAACCGATGAGTTCCACGCCCAACTGCTGGAACTCGCGGTAGCGGCCCGCCTGTGGACGTTCGTGACGAAACATCGGCCCCTGATAATAAAGCTTAACGGGCAGCCCCGAGGCCTCCAGATGATGCTGCACGAAGGCCCTTACGACCCCGGCGGTCGCCTCCGGCCTTAAGGTCAGGCTCCTGCCACCCTTGTCCGAGAAGGTGAACATCTCCTTACGCACTATGTCCGTATCCTCGCCTATACCGCGGGCGAAAACTTCCGTGTACTCCATCACGGGCAGGATTATCTCGCAGTAGCCGTAGAGAGCGAAGAGCCCGGTGCCCGTACGTTGCAGTTTACGCCAGCTCCCGCTTTCCGGTGGCAATATGTCCTGGGTGCCCTTGGGAGCTCTTGCGTCCAATTCATTACCCCTTCCGCGTATATGACATCATATCGACCTCCGGTCGGGGATGGAATCCAGCCCCATCAGGAAGGGGTTGGTTCTCTTTTCCTCCCCCACCGTAGTCGTCGGTCCATGGCCTGTCATAATACGGGTATCATCCGGCATATCCCAGACCTTTTCCCTGACCGAGCGCAGCAAAGTTTGCAGGGAGCCCCCCTTTAAGTCCGTCCTCCCTATGGAGTCCTGGAATATCAAGTCCCCACAGAAAAGATATCCCGGGAGGTAGAAGCTCAACCCTCCTGCTGTATGCCCTGGTGTATACAGCACTTTCATCGAGATTTCGCCTGCATTCACGTGATCACCTTCCTCGAGATATCTTACCTGTCGAGGCCGCGTCGCCAATACACCCCCTACCAGCCCTACCAGACGCGTTCTGGGGCTCGCCAGGGTACAGGCGTCTTTCTCGTGTATATACACCGGGGCTCCCACGGCGTCACTGAGAGGTCCCGCCCCGGCCATGTGATCAACGTGACCATGCGTGCAAAGGATGCCCACACATTCGAGCTCATTCTTATGCAGCCGGGAGACTATGCGCTTTATCTCTCCCGCGGGGTCGATTACCAGTGCCGGAGACCTCGGTCCGGCTGCAAGTATGTAGCAGTTGGTGGCCAGCATTCCTATTGTCAGACTTTCCAGATACATTTCTTTTCCCAACTCCCCTAAGGATTCCGGAACATTATAACCGTTACCACGAATGCTTGCATTTACGCCATAAGGCCGATTATTTCACGTTGCTTCGCTCTCGCCGAAGGGAGGGGCTTTTACCCTCTCTTGCTATGCACATGCCTTACGCTGCGAACTATCGCGAACCGATCACCTGTGGTTATAGATAGCGTACACGCCATCATTATCGCGATCATAGACGCTTCATCGGCCGGATATCGAAGATCACCCTGCTTTGCCGCGCTTAAGATCTGGGGCTCGGAGACTCAAGCATAATGGTAACCGGGCCGTCGTTAACCAATTCCACCTCCATATGCTCCCCGAACTCTCCTTTTGCCGGGTCGCAACCTCCCACCGTGAAAGCGTCGCATACCGACTCGTATAGTTCCCGCGCCCTGCCGGGATCCGCCGCCCTTACATAACTGGGGCGCCTTCCTTTGCCCGTATCACCATAGAGCGTAAACTGTGACACGACCATCAAATCACCGCCCACATCACAAAGCGACAGGTTCATCTTTCCCTCTTCGTCATCGAATATACGCAGTCGCAGTACCTTATTAACGATATAGGGCACATCTTTATCGCCGTCCTCATGTGAAATGCCCAGCAGTACGAGGAGTCCCCTGCCGATACTCGATATCTCCCTTTCATCCACCCTTACCGTGCATTGTTTAACCCTCTGCAGGAGCGCCTTCATGATCACCTCTTTTCCGTATCAACCACTCATGCATTAATCCCATGGTTCCGTTGTCTAATTCTATAATATCTTGCCCCAACCTTATCTTCTAAACTTACCGGATCTTGTTGTCCCGCTCATCTGTGTAATCCATCTTGCTCGACCTTGTACACTCAACTCCTGGAGGCTTTGTTTCCATCTCCGATTTGTGTTAGGCCCGCCTTGTAAGTAGGTACCTAGAATTTCGGCAAAGTCTACGCTGACACCATAGTCCTCCAGGTAGGCTTTGCACATATGCAAGCAGGATATATTGCCTCGACCTTATATCTTCAAATCCTGGGGCCTTGATGTCCAGCTCCTTCGTTTTGCATTAACGTTGTACGTGTAACTCCCTGTGCCTTTGTATCCTGCTCGCTTCCGCCTGAGTAACTCAGAAGCAAAACCCGGCCTCATGCGACACGGAAGTCAGCGCGGACATAATAGTTACCAGGGTGGGCTTCTCACATATGTAAGCAAGTTGTTTACCTCGGCCTGATATTGCCAGTTTATAGGAATAAGGGCTCATATCAGCATGTATAAGGGCGAAAGAGGTATAAGTAGGTGGTCATTTGGGGCGTTTATGTGGCACTATCAGTGTATAGGCAGCCATATCGGCGATAGTGGGAGGAGAGGCGTTGCCCACATCTTACGATTCGTTATTGCAGAAAGTAAAAAGCTACAACAGCAGGGGCGATACCAGGCTTATAAAAGAAGCCTATGACTTCGCCCGCACCCATCATGCCCAGCAGACGAGAAGAAGCGGCGTCGATTTCATTCTACATCCTCTGGGGGTGGCGCACATTCTTGCGGATATGCAGATGGATGATACGGCCTTGGTTGCTGCGCTACTGCATGATGTAGTCGAGGATACGGATATATCGCTTCAAAAGGTAGAGGAGGAATTTGGGGCAGAGGTCGCCGAGATAATCGATGGTGTAACCAAGCTGGAGCGAATATCCTTCCAGAACCGGGAAGAGCAGCAGGCGGAGAACTTCCGTAAAATGTTCGTGGCCATGGCCAAGGATATCAGGGTGATAATAATCAAGCTTGCGGACCGCCTGGATAACATGAAGACCATAGGGCATCTCTCCGAGAACAAACAGAGGGAGAAAGCCAGGGAGACCCTGGATATATATGCTCCATTGGCACACCGGTTGGGCATATCGCAGCTCAAGTGGCAACTCGAAGACCTCGCTTTCGCCACCCTTTACCCCCTTCGTTTCCAGGAGATAGTGCAGATGGTCGACCAGCGTCACAACGAGCGGGAGTCTTACATCAAGGAGGTCGAGAAAAACCTATCGTCGCAGTTGAGGCAGGCCCATATAAAGGCTGAGGTAAGCGGGAGGGTAAAGCACTACTACAGCATCTTCTCCAAGATGAAAGAGAGGGGCAAACAATTCGACGAGATATACGATCTCTTCGCCATAAGGGTACTTGTAAATACCAACGAGGATTGCTATGCGGTTATGGGTATAGTGCATTCCATATGGCAGCCGGTACCAGGCCGCGTCAAGGATTACATAGCCCAGCCCAAGTTCGGTATATACCAGAGCATACATACCACGGTAATAGGTCCCCAGGGAAGGCCGCTTGAAATCCAGATACGCACCTACGAGATGCACCACACGGCCGAGTTCGGTATTGCAGCCCACTGGAGCTACAAGGAGGCCCAGAAATCCAGGGATAAAATACGGGAGCGCCTGAACTGGATAAAACGTATTATCGAGTGGCAGAGCGATTTCTCTGATCCCCAGGAGTACATGGAGAACCTCAAAGTCGACCTCTTCCCGGAAGAGGTCTTCGTCTTTACGCCGAAGGGGGACGTAATCGATCTACCGAGGGGCTCCACTCCCATAGACTTCGCTTATGCCATCCACACCGAGGTAGGACACCGCTGCGTTGGAGGAAAGGTAAACGACCGGCTAGTACCGTTGGAATATAACCTGCACAACGGGGATATCGTTAATATCATCACCTCGAACACGTCTCCAGGTCCATCCAAAGACTGGCTGCATATCGTCAAGACGGCCCGGGCGAAGACCAAGATCAGGCAGTGGTTCTCCAAGGAAAGGCGCATCGAGGACGCGCATGAAGGAAAGGAGGTATTGCTAAAGCACATGCGCAAATCCCGTATGCCCGTGCAGAAGATAATGGGTTCCGATATTGTCGATAGTGTCGCCAGGGAGGAATACAGTTTCGCCTCACTCGACGACCTCTATGCCAGTATTGGATCGGGAAAGACATCGCCACAGCAGGTGGTGTCACGGGTGAGCGCCAGGCTGGAACCGGGGGAACGTCCACCCGAGCAGGAGCCAGCGGTACAGAAAAAACGCAAGCGCCGCCCTCTTGCTTACACCAAGGGCGTCCGTGTGGAAGGGGTTGATAACGTGCTGGTTCGCATAGCCCACTGCTGCAATCCCGTACCTTATGATAACATCGTTGGTTTCGTGACTCGGGGAAGAGGCGTATCCGTCCACCGCGCCGACTGTCCCAACGCGCTGCATATGATGGGGCAGGACTACCGCCGCATAGAGGTCAATTGGGATACGCAGCAGCCCACCAGCTTTCAGGTTGAAATATGCGTGGAGGCCATGGATCGTCCTCGCTTGCTGAGGGACATCACCACGGTCATGGGGGAATATCACGTGAACATACTCTCGGCCACCATGAATATCGACCGGGAACAGGTGGCTGTGAGCAGATTCGTCTTCGAGCTGGGAAATATCGCCCACCTCGAGGACATGCTGAGGAACGTAAGTGATCTTGACTCCGTTTTCAACGCCTTCAGGGTAACACCTGGCAGATGGTCGCCGCGCGAAATGAAGTGATCGCCGTCTTTTACCCTATCAGGACACCCCCTTATCCATTAGGTTAGGGCCTTCGATACTTCTTATAGGTTGTTATTCATAACAGTGCAATGGTAATTGCTGTTATATTCAGCAACCCCACCCCGGGAACTATGATGTCAGCGCAGCCTGCCGCTGAGCCCCGGTATGTACATCGCCCACTTGGAGGACAATGGTGCCAGCGGAGACTTTGACTCATCTTGAACAGTTGATTTTCCAGACTCCCAGGTAGAAGGCCATATTTCTCCCTCAAAAAAGGGCCGTGGCATTAGGATTGGCCTCCTTCGCCGCTGGCGGGGCCTTCCGTCTTGCCAGTAGCTCTCCACCACCTGCAGGTAGGTGCGTCCCTCCGCGGTCTTGGTTCGTATAAACATGACATTATGCCGATAGCAGCTATTATGCCTCTTGTGCAAGCCTTATAGCCCTATTAACTACCTTAAACATGGCACTAGTTTCAAGCACGGTTTCCAAGCCGCAATCCATCTACCTGGAGTTTTATGTCCGGGGTTGGCCAAAATCGGGGTTCAACTGTTCAAGATGAGCTTGAGGCAGTCCTTTGTTCCTACTTATCGCGGCGGGACGAGCGCAAATCAGAGCTGGACACCAAGCCTCTAGGAGTTGAAGATACAAGGTTGAAGCAAGGACTGAGCACCAAGGACCAGGGAGTTGGAGCGGCAATTACGGCGAGAGACGCCTACCTCTTCTTTTTTTTCTTCTTCTTTTTCTTCTTCCCGCCGCTGGGACCCTTGGTGGTGGCCTTCTTGCGCTGCTGCGGCTTCTTTGAAGTTGCCTTAGGCGCCGTCTGTTTCGGCTTGGTTCCGGAGGGCTTCAGCTTGGACGCCGCCGGTTTCGGCTTGGGCTTCTTCTGCTTCCTGACAGCAACGGAGGCGGCCTCCTCTTCCATTGCCTCCTCTTCCAGTTCCATCTCCAGCTCATCCTCCAGGTCCACCTCGGGTTCGACGATTCCCCCGCGTGCAGAGGTTATCAGAATGGCCTCTCTCGCGCCCCTGGCCTGAGCCTTCTCGCGTATGGCGGCATATCGCGGCTCCCTCTCCTTCCACAGCGCCAGTAGGGGACAGGCCACGAAGATGGAGGAATACCCCCCCAGAAGCACGCCAAGAAAAAGGGCGAAGGCGAAATCCTTGAGGGTACCTCCACCGAATATGAGGATAGTGATGATGGGAATCAGGGTCGTAAGGGTGGTGTTTATGGACCTGATGAGGGTTTGGTTGACGCTCTCGTTTACGATATCCGCATAGGCCATCTTTCCGGACTTGGCATAAAGCGTCGAGTTTTCGTCCACGCGGTCGAAGACCACGATTGTATCGTACAGGGAATACCCCAGGATGGTGAGGAAGGCGATCACCGTCGCCGGATTGACCTGCCTCCGGGTGAGAGCGAAGATGCCCACGGTAATGAATGTATCATGGACAAGGGCCAGGATGGCCGGCACCGCCATCTTGAATTCCAGGCGGAAGGTGATGTAGAGCAGGATCACCAACAGAAACACAGCGAGGGCGATAATAGCCTTCCTGCTCACCTCTCGCCCCCACTCTGAACCTACCTGTTCCTCCTCCAGCACCTCCGCTACGCCGTATCTATCGTCGACGGTTGTCTTTATCTCGGTTATGGTATTTTTGCGTATCTCGGGATCCTCTATATAGGGCATACGCAAGGTTACGATCTTACCTTCTTCCGAGGTTTGAACTATACTTTTGTCCAATGCCTGATCGGCGTACTCGGCTAGAATACCCCTGACATCCTCCACATTGGCCGGTTTATCAAGCTCCAGCTTCACCAGGTATCCGCCCTCGAACTCGATGCCCCAGTTGATGCCCATGGTCAATAAGGCTATCAGGGACACGACGATCAGCAAACCCGAGAAAGAGAACCAATAGATATTTGGAGGGGAGAGGACCTTACCCCCTATGAGGTTGAATTTCACCTCCCTGGACTTGACGAACATCAGGCCTCACTCCTACGCGCCTCGCGACCCACACCCACGAAACGCGACCGGTTGTATACCTTCAACCTGGACAGGAGGGACACGATATTGTGAGTGAAGAAATATGATATGAACACATCCAGAAGCGTGGCTATTCCCAGGGTAAACGCGAAACCCTTCACCGGCCCTATGGCCAGCAGCCATAGTATCAGGGCGGTTATAAAAGTCGCCGCGTCCGCGGCTATTATGGTGCGGAAAGCGGACTTGAAGGACCTGTCCACCGAGGAGCGCAGTGTTTTCCCCGCCCTTACCTCCTCCTTCATGCGCTCGAAGAATACCACGCTGGAGTCTGCGGATATACCGACCGAGACCACGATACCGGCTATTCCCGCCAGGGTAAGCGACCAGGTGATGTAGTGACCCAGTAAGACCACTATTCCGTATATAAGCATGCCGAATATGGATAGCGCCAGGCAGGTCACCGCCCCTAGGCCTCGGTAGAATATGAGCATGAACAGCATGACCAGCATCAGGCCCACAAGCCCCGCGATAAGCCCTTGGCGCAGAGAATCGCGCCCCAGGGTGGCGCTAACATTCTCTACCAGCGGGTCTTGCTGGAACTCGACTGGCAGGGCGCCCATCCTCAGTACCAGGGCCAGGTCCATGGCCTCCTCGCGGGTGAAGTCCCCGGTTATCTCGCCATTACCGTCGGTGATGGCCGACCTCACTACTGGGAAAGATTCTATGTGATAATCCAGCACAATGGCCAGTTGCTTATTTAAAAGCTCCTCGGTAAGGGTTGCGAACTTCGGGGTGGCCTCGGAGGTCAGATCGAAGCTTATGCGGTATCCGCCCGATTCTTCGTTAACGGCCGCCTGCGCATCGGCGATGATATCGCCTGTAAGCCGGGTGGGGCCCAGCTTGATCTTGAGTTCGCCCTCTCCGTCGCCTTCGAAGGGCAGCACCACCTCCTGGTCCTTGAGTGCCAAGTATGCTTCCTCATCGGCCGGGTTGATCTCGGTAAGCTGGGTTTCCTCGTAGACCTCATCACCGAGTGATATTACCTCCAGCACCTCGCGGAACTGTAGCTGAGCCGTACTTCCTATTATCTCCAGGACCCTCTCCTGCTCCTGTTCCCCCGGTATCTGCACCAGAACCCTGTTGCTGCCCTGGGCGGCCACCGAGGGCTCGGTCAATCCCAGGGCGTTGACGCGGTTGCGGATGATATCGGCGGCCTTCTCTATCTGTTCCGAGGTTGTATCCCCCACCGCCTGCAGCGTTACGCTTATGCCCCCTTGCAGGTCAAGGCCTAGCCGGGGGGCATACTGCCCTAATACGATTATGGGTACGTATATGCCGATCAGTACCAGCCCAACCACAATCAGCATGACCACGTTTCTGCGGGTCTTCAAATCATACCTCCGCTTTCTGAAAGGAGATTCCTATTCTCGATCCGAGGACTTTGACGGGCCGCTCGCCTTGTCTATTCCCACCCCTTACCCGAGTATCTCCCTCCAGAACATCGTATTCTCCGCTCAGTCCGGCCACACGGTAAAGTTATCCCCCCTGAGACGCTCCGGTAATGGAAAGGGTTTTAGGATCCGCCCTCAATTTTCATCTTCCAGGTCCTCGTATTCCGGTGACTCCTCGCCTTCATCGGGCTCCTCTGATTCCTCGATCTCCTCCGGCTCCTCCGGCTCCTCGGGTTCCTCCGGTTCCTCGCGGGCGGTGAAGTTGCGGGCCACCGAGTTCTTGGCAACCCTGATGTGTATATCCTCCGCCACCTCTAGGAGGATGGATTCTTCCTCTATCTCGCTTACCGTTCCGTAGATCCCGGAAGAGGTCATGATATCATCGCCGGTTTTCAGATTATTCATCAGTTCCATCTGCTGCCGCATGCGTTTCTGCTGCGGCCTTATGAGCAAGAAGTAGAAGATCACTATCAAGCCCACGATGAGCAGAATGGACATAGTACTTTCGTTCATCTCAACCTACCTTCCCGGTACGATAACCACCCGATGCGCCCGCTCTCTTTTTACTCTGGAATGCGTTCGGACCATCCTCTCCAACTCTCGATCAACTCCAACATTCTACCAGCACCTATCGCAGCTCTGCAATCGAGCATGAGGCTGTTGACGAATCGCAGGTTATGCCAGGACAAAAGGCGATGGCCGAGTATTTCGTTGTTGCGATGCAGGTGACGCAGATAAGCCCGGCTGAAATCCTTGCAGGCGGGGCAATCGCAATGTTCTTCCAGGGGGCGTAGATCATCGCCGTAACGGGAATTGCGCAAGTTGATCCTGCCCTGCCGGGTCAGGGCCACGCCATTGCGGGCCATGCGAGTGGGTAGAACGCAGTCGAAAAGATCCACGCCCAGGGCCACCGCTTCCACCAGTCCCTCGGGATCGCCAATCCCCAAGAGATGGCGCGGCACATCCCGGGGAAGGATTCTCGTCTGTATCTCCAGGCATTCCAGCATCAACTCGCTGGGCTCGCCAACGGATAAACCCCCTATACCGTAGCCCGGGAAATCCATCCCGGCTATCTCCTCCGCGCTCCTCTCCCTTAAATCCGGATAAGTGCCACCCTGGGCTATTCCGAAGAGGGCCTGATTACCATCCGTCCGCGCCTCCCTAGATTGGTACGCCCAAGCTACGGTGGTACGCACCGACCTTTCCACCTCCTCCTTCGAAGCCGGGTAGGCAATACAATGATCGAGTACCATGGCGATATCCGATCCCAGGTCCTCCTGGATGCGCACCGCCTTACGCGGGGTCAACAGATGCTCGCTGCCGTCATATATGGAGCGGAACAATACACCCTCGTCCCGTACCTCCAGCGTCTTGGAAAGAGAGAAGACCTGGAACCCCCCACTATCGGTGAGAAGTGGAGCCTCCCAGCCCATGAAATCATGAAGACCCCCAGCCCTCTTGATCAGGGGTATACCCGGTCTCAGGTACAGATGGTAGGTGTTGGCCAGTATCATCTCGAAGCCGATGCGACGAAGCTCCCAGGGGGCCATGGCCTTCACCGTGCCCCTGGTCCCCACCGGAAGGAAGGCGGGGGTTTCGACCAGACCCCTGGAAGTGGTGATACGCCCCGAGCGGGCCCTCGTTGATTCGTCCTTCGCCAGGATGTCGAATTTCATACCCCTCGACAAGTCACTATCACCCCCTTACAGGTTATCTCTCGCTTTCTTCCTTCACCGTCTGCGCGAATATATGGTCGAACGTCCTCCTGCCCCGAGGGAAATAGAATAGGCACGCGTCCCCGAAGCTGAGAAAACGGTATCCCTCCTCCATCGCATCGCGGTATACGGACATAACCAGTTCCCTACCCGCGAATGCGCATACCATGAGAAGCAGACTAGATTTCGGGAGATGGAAGTTGGTGACAAGGGCATCCACCGCCCTGAAGCGGAAACCCGGATATATGAAGAGGTCGGTGGAACCGCTGAAGGGCAAAACCTCGTCTCCGGAGATCGCGCTCTCCAGCGCGCGTACAACTGTGGTTCCCACCGCTACTATTCTGTGCCCCTTCTCTCGGGTGATGTTTATCGTGTTGCATTCCTCCTCGTCCAGATACAACTCCTCGCTGTGAAGGCGATGTTTTTCTACCTCCTCTTCCTGTATGGGACGGAAGGTATCCAGGCCCACGTCCAGCCGCAGTGAGGCCAGTCGTACCCCAATATCCAACAGGCGCTGTAGGGTGCCGATTTCGAAATGCAGGCCTGCAGTGAGCGCGGCTGCCGAACCCACCTCCCCGGCGTAGATGGTCTGATATCTCTGCGGATCTTCCAAGCCCTCCTTTATATATGGAGGCAGGGGCACCTCACCGATCCTCTCCACCAGTTCCTCAACCTCTCCGGATTCTCCGGGGTAGAGATGAATCGAAAAGCATCCCCGCTCCCCTTTCTCCAGTATCTTGGCCCTCAGGGCTCCTTCGCCGATAATCAGCTCCACCCCTGGGCGCAGGCGCCTTGCCGGCCTCGCCAATACCTCCCATACATCGTTACCCTGCCTCCTCAACAGTAGTATCTCAACCTTACCCCCTCCCCCCACTTTGCTGCCCCGAAGCCTCGATCTGCGTACGCGGCTGCGATTCAGGACCAGGCAATCTCCGCTCTCCAGGCAGGTGGGCAGATCCCCAAAGCGCAGGTGCTCCCATGTACCGCTCTCACAGTTCACGACCATAAGGCGGGAATTCTCACGTGGCTCCACCGGCCTCTGGGCGATGAATTCGGGCGGAAGGTCGTAATCGAAGAGGCCTATGCGCATAATCCATCCTCAGCCTTTCTTACCGCCGCGCAGGGAGCGGTCGTATCTCTCCCTTTCGCTCAGCAGACAACCGCAGTAAGGCTGGGTGTAGAGCCCTCTCTCCCTCGCCTCGTGTAAAGTATCCCGATATCCCTCACTGCCATCCCAGGTAATAAACTGCAGGCCTCTGCTGCGGGCAATGGAATCTCCCAGCAAGGTGATGAGGGAATGATCCTGATAAGGGCTGGCATACAATGTGGTAGTGAGGACATCGTATCCCTCTTCCGCCGCCAGGTCAGCGGACCTGCGCAGCCGAAGCCGGTAGCATATCTCACAACGGTTCTCCTCCCTGTATGATACCGCCCGCATCCATTCCTCCGGTTCATAGGGGAGCACGGTGTATTCCGCGCCTTCATCCCGCATCAGGGCCTCGAAGCCCTCGAGGCGGCGGCGGTATTCCCTGAAAGGGTGGATGTTGGCGTTATAAAAGAGGTAGTGCACCCGGTAATCCGGCTCACCGAAGAGATGCGTAACGGGTATGGCACAAGGACCACAGCAGGTATCCACCATAAGTCTCGACATCATTACCACGCTTCATTCTGGATATTAACCCCAATCTCATATTCCCTCTCGTTCCCGTGGCGACCCCGGGGGTTAGAATGACCACGCTCTTTCAATGACCATGCGTACCGCGTCATTGGTGAGAGCTCAGAAGAGGGTATTCTCATGATCTTGCTCCAGGCCGAGATGGCGATATGCGTTTTTCGTGGCCACCCTGCCCCTGGGCGTACGCTGCACGAAGCCTATCTGCAGCAGGTAGGGCTCATAGACTTCCTCGATGGTATCTATCTCCTCGCCCACGGAAACAGCAAGGGTGTTGACGCCGACCGGGCCGCCGCCGAACTTGCTTATAATGGTGTTGAGGATCATCTTGTCCACCTTATCCAGGCCCATCTCGTCTACCTCGAATAGCCCCAGGGCTCCGCGGCTCACTTCATAGGTTATCTTTCCCTGCGCCCTTACCTGTGCGTAATCCCTGACCCTGCGCAGTAACCTGTTGGAGATACGCGGGGTACCTCGTGACCTGCGAGCCAGTTCAAAAGCGCCCTTATCGTCTATCTCCACGTCGAGGATTCGAGATGAGCGTAAGATGATGTCCTTGATCTCCGAGATGTCGTAATACTCCAACCTGCTCTGCACCCCGAAGCGATCACGCAACGGCGATGTCAAAAGGCCGGTCCTCGTGGTCGCCCCCACTAGGGTGAAGGGGGGAAGGTCCAGCCTTATGGATCTGGCCGCTGGTCCCCTGCCTATTACTATATCCAGCTGGAATTCCTCCATGGCCGGATACAGCACCTCCTCCACCACCCTGTTGAGCCGGTGGATTTCGTCTATGAAGAGCACATCCCCTGGCTCCAGGTTGGTGAGAATCGATGCCAGATCGCCTGACCTCTCCAGCGCCGGTCCGGAGGTCTGTTTGAAGGCCGCCCCCATCTCGTTGGCGATTATGCCGGCTAGAGTGGTCTTGCCCAGGCCTGGCGGTCCCGAGAGGATGACGTGGTCCAGAGGCTCGCCTCGCTCTCGGGCCGCTCTTATAAATATCTCCAGGTGCTCCTTTATGCGCGCCTGCCCTATGAACTCGGAGATCCAACGCGGCCGCAGGTTGATATCGAACTCCCGCTCCTCTTCCTTAATGCCTGGATCGAGCAGCCTTTCCTCCGCTTCGTTCATGTTTTTTCCCAGGTCTTGTTGATCCTCTTTCACACCACTTTACTGCGCCCCTCCCAGGCGCTTGAGAGCGTGCCTGACGATGTCCTCCACCCCCGGGTGCTCACCCTCATAACCCTCCATGGCGTAAGTGGCTTCTGAGGTACTGTACCCCAAGCCCTTGAGGGCATCCCTGGCCTCGCGCTTTACGTCTCCCGCCACGTCAACACCGGCGCTCAGGCTGACCTCCTCCATCATGGGAGCCAGCTTCTCCTTCAACTCAAGGATTATCCTCTGACCGCTCTTACGGCCGATCCCGGATATGGCCGTTATGGCGTCCAGGTCCTCGGTGGCCACGATTCGTATAAAGCTATCAGGATCGTAGGCCGAAAGCACGGTGATGGCCACCTTGGGACCGATTCCGGTCACGGAGGTCAGCTTCAGGAAGATATCCCTCTCCCGTCGATCGGAGAAACCGTAGAGCTGCAAGAGATCTTCCTTGACATGCAGGTAGCTGTAAACGCGTACCCTTTCGCCTACCCCCTTCAACTTTTGTAGGGTGGGGATAGTGAGGTAGAGGAACACCCCCAGGCCCCCTACGTCGATTACCGCTCCCTCCTCCGATCTCTCCTCCAGCCGACCGTCTACGTAATCGATCAATGTTCCGCCCTCGTCATCCCGCAGCCGATCCCCGACGCCCTCCATCCAGGCGCCCCATCAGCTTCTCGTGATGTGCATGACATATGGCCAGCGCAAGCGCATCGCTGGCATGAGAGGTTTTTATCTTCTCATCAATCGACAGAAGGGTGCGGACCATGTACGCCACCTGTTGTTTATCCGCCTGTCCATGCCCGACCAGCGTCAGTTTGACCTGTAATGGTGTGTATTCCTCGATAGCTACCCCACAGTGCTCGGCAGCCAGAAGAATCCCTCCACGTGCTTGTCCCACCTGCATAGCACTGCGGGCGTTGGTGTTGAAGAATAGCTCCTCCAGCACTACCAGGTCGGGATTATACCTGTCTATAAGCTCCCTGACCTCCCGGTATATTTTATCAATACGTGCCGACAGCGGGGCTTTTGACGATGTTGATATATTTCCGTATCCCAGCGGCCTCAGCTTGTCTCTGCTTTTCTCCACCACCCCGTAACCAGTCGAGGATAGGCCGGGGTCAATGCCCAGAATGATCATGGAACGCTCCGTGCTTCACTCCTTCGCTATTTCCTCCAGGATATCGTCGGGAATATCGAAGTTGGCGTATACCTCCTGCACATCCTCATACTCCTCCAGTGCGTCCACCAGGCGAAGCAGTTTTTTGGCTCCTTCCTTGTCCAGCCTTACCGTATCTTTGGGAAGCATGGTGACCTCGGCCGACGCCATCTCGATCTCTGCTTTCTGTAGCGATTCCACCACGCCGCGGAAGGATTCTACGTCTGTTATTATCTCCCAGTGATCGTCCTCTGTGTTCATATCCTCCGCTCCCGACTCAAGGGCCGATTCCAGGAGCGTATCCTCTTCCGTGCTCGCGTCCTTGTTCACTATAATGATGCCCTTCTTATCGAACATCCAACCTACGCATCCTGTGGTTCCTAGGCTGCCTCCGGTGCGGCCGAAGATACGCCTTATGTCCGCAGCCGCCCGGTTGCGATTATCGGTCATAACGTCCACCATGACGGCCACGCCGTTGGTTCCGTAACCTTCATAGGTAATCTTCTCGAACTCATCGCCCGAAACCTCCCCCGCGCCGCGTTTGATGGCCCTCTCGATATTGTCCTTGGGCATGGAGAAGCTCTTAGCTTTTTCGATGGCGTTGGCCAAGGCGATGTTCATATCCGGGTTTCCCCCGCCTTCGCGTGCGGCCACAATGATAGCCCTGGACATCTTACTGAAGATCTTGCCCCGCTTGGCATCCTCGGCGGCCTTCTTGTGTTTAATAGACGACCACTTGGAATGTCCAGACATCTTGCCCTCCTGTACTCAGGTTTCCTGTACCGTCACGGTTTCCCTCACCATCTTTATGAAATAATCGTGTATTCTCGTATCCCCTGTTAGCTCGGGGTGAAAGGCGGTTGCCAGAAGGTGGTTCTGGCGAGCCATTACCACTCTACCATCGTATACCGCCAGCTCCGATACTCCAGGGCCCGTCTTCTCTATCCAAGGGGCACGTATGAAAACACCCCTGAAGGGACGGCATTCATCCTCTATGCCCTCCACCGTTATCTCCGCCTCGAAGCTGTCCACCTGCCGCCCGAAGGCATTGCGCCTGACGGTAATGCCCATAACGCCCAGCAAGGGCTGTCGCCCCTCCACTAGCCTTTCCGCCATTATTATCAATCCCGCGCATGTCCCGTACAGGGGCATACCCTGAAGAACCAACCGGTGCAGATCATCCAGGAGACCGCAACCACGCATGAGCTTGCCAATGGTGGTACTCTCACCACCGGGTATTATCAATCCCGAGCAGAGTTGGAGCTCGTCGGGATACTTTATGGCTATCCCCCGAGCTCCAGATGCCTCCAATAAGTTCAAGTGCTCGCGCACCGCACCCTGCAGCGCGAGCACTCCTATAATCGGTTTTTTCATGTCTCATTTCTCCGCCGATATGGTAATCCATCACCAGCCTCGAAACTGGATCAGGTTTTCGGTTGCAATCTCCGCTATCTCCTGTCCCAGCATGGCTTTTCCCGATCCCCGGGAGACCTCAGCCAGCACCGCTGGATCGCTGTAATGGGTTGTGGCACGCACTATGGCACTGGCCATCGCAGCCGGGTCCTCGGATTTGAAGATGCCCGATCCCACGAATACGCCGTCCGCTCCCAACTGCATCATCAAGGCCGCATCCGCCGGAGAGGCTATACCCCCCGCGGAGAAGTTTACCACCGGAAGACAACCATGCTCGGCCACCCAGCAAACCAGGTCGTAGGGAGTCCCCATATTCTTGGCCGCGGTCATCAGTTCCTCACGAGGCTTCACCGTCAAGTCCTGCATCTCGCTTTTTATGGTACGCATATGCCGAACGGCCTCGACCACGTTTCCGGTCCCGGCTTCCCCCTTGGTGCGTATCATAGCCGCTCCCTCCCCGATGCGCCGCAGCGCCTCTCCCAAGTTTATGGCCCCGCATACAAAGGGAACGGTGAAATTCCTTTTATCTATATGATGGCTCTCGTCGGCCGGCGTGAGCACCTCGCTCTCGTCGATGTAGTCCACGCCTATTGCCTCCAAAATCTGCGCCTCCACGAAATGGCCTATTCTGGCCTTGGCCATTACCGGTATGGTCACTCTATCCATAATGGCCTGGATTATCTCCGGACCCGCCATCCGGGCCACGCCTCCCGAGACGCGGATATCGGCGGGCACCCTCTCTAGGGCCATCACCGCCACGGCTCCAGCATCCTCCGCTATGGCCGCCTGCTCCGGTGAGGTGACATCCATGATCACTCCTCCCTTGAGCATCTCCGCCAGACCCACCTTGACCTTGAAAGTACCTTTATCTTCCATAATTTCCGCTTCCTCCACGGATTATAGCCTGCAGGAAACACCAAACTTCTTCCCAATTTCTATCATAGCTCATACGATAAGGGCCAGCAATTATGGTGCCGGTTAAACGCGACCGCTACAGTTCGCCTCGCAGGCGTGCTTCCATCTGGGCCTGGTTGTACATACCATCCATGCTTCCCATGCCCCGTAGACGCTTGATACGTTCCTGGATGGGAGGATGGGTATCCCATATTCTCGACTTCTTGGGGTTTTTCTGCTTGGCCTCCTTACGGAAGGGCTGCACTATGAAGAGGTGCGCTGTGGCCCTACTGGTGCGTGGAAAGGGCTTGGCCTCTGCCGTCAGCTTCTCCAGGGCGCCGGCAAGCCCCTCGGGATAGCGGGTCAGCATAGCGCCGTTGGCGTCGGCCAGGTATTCACGTTTACGCGATATGGAGAGCTGCAGCAACTGGGCTATGATGGGCGACAAAACGAGGAAGGCCAATCCCACTATCAGGATCACCAGGTAGACTATACCTCCCCCCTCTCCCCCACTGCTCACATCGCGCCTTCTGCCACCACCGAAGATGAACATGCGCAGCATGACCTCCGCGAAAATAACCACCAGGCCCACCAGCACGACCACCATACACATCAGGCGTATATCATAGTTCTTTATATGAGACATCTCGTGGGCCAGAACGCCCTCCAACTCCAGGCGATTGCAACGCTCAAGCAACCCTGTGGTCACGGCTATCGCTGCATGTTCCGGATCCCTCCCGGTGGCGAAAGCGTTCATTGCCGGTGTCTCGATGATATAGGTTCGCGGGGCGGGTAAGCCCGCCGCTATGGCCAATCCCTCCACGGTATTCACATAGTAAGGAAAATCATCCCTGGTAACCGGCTTCGCGCCAGCCGCCGTAAGAGCGATCTTATCGCTCTTGTAATAACTGGTCAGGGCCATGATAAGGGCTATGATTGTGGCTATGATCAACCCCGTTAAGGCCCAGGAAGGTCCCCAGATGTAACCGATGAAAAAGCCCAGGGCCAATACCAGTGCTATGAACACACTGACCAACAAGGCCGACTTCCATTTATTTCTCGATATCTCGTCATAGAAAGTGGTGCTAGCCAAGCTTTTTCAAACCTCCCGCATCTCTCGGCCCCTTGAATACCTTGCCTTACCTCGTTCGGCTTGCGTTCGAAAGGCGATATCTTCGAATCGGGTGGTGATGCGCCGCGATTAGAACTGCACCTTTGGCGCGGCCCGTTCCGCCTCGACCTCGATCTCGAAATACTCTTTGTCGCCGAAGGTTCCCGAGAACATTCCGGCGACGGCGTTGGCCGGGAACCTCTGACGATCGGTGTCGTAGGACATAACGCTGTCATTGTAAAACTGCCTGGCGTAGGCGATCTTCGATTCCGTTCCCGCCAGCTCCTCCTGCAACATGAGGAAATTCTGATTGGCTTTGAGATCCGGGTAGTTCTCGGCAACTGCGAAAAGTTGCCTCAAGGCCTGGGTAATGGAGTTTTCGGCCTGAGCCTGATCTCCCACGCCCTGGGCGTTAATGCCCATGGTTCTTGCCTGTGTCACTCTCTCGAAAACCTCCCTCTCATGGGTCGCATATCCCTTTACCGTCTCCACCAGGTTGGGTATCAGATCGTATCTGCGTTTCAACTGTACGTCGATCTGATGCCAGGCGTTGTTCACCCGGTTGCGATCCCGTATCAGCTTGTTGTAGACATAGATGAAATAGATGATCAGTAGCACCACGAATATCGCGATCCCGATTCCAATCCACATAGGCGGCATTACCTCCTTTTCATCTCCGGTCCCCATCCATCAAGTGTGAGCGACAACCGCTATCGCCTGCTACCTCAATGGATCGACCCAGGCTTCTTTCCCTCTGCAAGACTTATCGGCAGTCACAGCCTGATCATTCACATTGCCGTCGCTAGCTCGATGCTCGCGAACATTTTACCATATACATTTTCGCCCGGCACTGACCCCGGCAACCCGTATCCCGAAGGCTAACCCCCCGTTCATGGTCGCCCCCACGCCATCCATGGTGCTTCCGTTCCAGGTCGCCGCTGCCAGCGGAAAGGAAAACGGTACGCCGATATCCACCATAATGCGAATCCGTATCTGCGGCTTCTCGACGCCTACAATAGACGATCCGTCCTACCTATTATATTTGGCGTTTAATACTCGCAATTAGTGCCGGAACTTTGCAGGTGGGCGACACGCCGCGCGCATCAACAACACACTTCGTTGCCAAGACCTACAATTTCTTATCGAAGACCTGGGTGAGGGATTTTACAGCAGGTGGGACAGGCCATCTGCTATAAACCTGCCTCCCAGTATCACCAGAAAAGCCCCGCAGGCCAGTATGACGTAACCGTAAACACGATCGGAGAGGAACCTTTTTCCGGTAACTACCAGGAAGGTTATCAGGAAATACCATAGAACGTCGGCCATTACGTGACCCGTGTAGAAGGAGATCACGCCCCATACACCCAGTTCCATCGAACGCAGCAGGTAGCTGAGCCCGAAGGTGGCCCACCACATAAACCAATACGGGTTGGAAAGGCTGGTGGTGAAGCCGGCAGCGAAGGGCCCTATCCTTGTGTCGGACTTTGACCCGAGTTCTATGTGCAAATTGCGGTCCCTGACATCCACTACCATGTCAAGCCCCATCCATATGATAAAAGCGCCCCCGGCTATACCCACGATGCCGAAAAAGATATCGTCACCTATCACACGATCTAGGCCCAGCACCAGTAGCACTATCAGGCCACCCTCCAGTACGGCGTGACCCGCCACCACCAACGGCCCGGCGACAAAGCCGCGTCTATAGGATTCGTTGATGGTCACGGTCAGCATGGGTCCCGGCATCATGGCCCCTGAGAGACCCACCCCCAGGGATACGAAGAACAGGGTGGCCAGGCTCATTTATCACCATCCGTAGTGCCGGCGCATGCGTTCCATGCCCGCATCTATCTCCTCTATTAGGGTGGCGAGCAGTCCTGGGGTCACCGCCGCGACGCAGGAAAGCTGCCCGGCCCGGCCCGTGGCCAACAGCGGGTACTTATCCAGCGGTTCTCCGAAAGCATCGGTTATGGATAATCCGGCCTCGACGGCGATAAGGGCCACTGCCGCCAGATCGTAAGATGAATTGTTAAGTACATGCCCGTGACCTGCTCTCAAGAATCTCTCCTCCAGACGGGGCGCCTCCCGGAGCATACGGTCTCCCACATCCACGTAGGCGTCAAGCTGTGCCGTCAGCAACCTGGTTATGCAGAATGTGGCGCTGCCCAGGTCGAAGATGCCCCCGTCCACGCTGGATTTATCTATCAGCTTCTCCAGCACGAGGGTTGTCGGGAGAGCGGGTCTTCCCCGGAATCCCAGCGTCCAGAACAAGGTTGATATCTCCTCGTGCTCATGCAGGTTAACGGGGTTCTCCTCTCCATCCAATACCATGCGGCATCCGTCCCCCCTCACCGCCTCGAAGACAGCTTCGTTCTTCAACTCCTTTACCAGGCCGAAGACGACATCACCCTGGGTCAGACGCTCCTTCTCGCCCGCTGTATACTCGGCGGCGGCCAGTGACACGCAGCAGGCCTCCAGTCCGGCCGCCGCCGGACGTGTGCCGTCTATGGGATCTATCACCAGTACCCACCGTGCCTCGCTACCCCCCACCATGCCCCTGTCCTCGGAATAGTAGGCCACCTCAGGGATTTCATTCAGCCGCTCCTCCACCAACCTCTCGGCCACCTCGTCTATGGCGAAGGTGGAATCTCCACTGGCTCCGCGGCCCTCCATTACTCTTGATTCAGTATTCCCCAGTTCGGGCCGCACCATCCTTACGATCTCACCGGCCAGTCCCCTGCACAGCTCCTCGATGTCTTCAAGGCGCATTAAACAACCTCCTTGGATCTTTGCAGGGCCTCAGCGTAAGCCCCCTCAACATCTCCCACCAGACGCCGCCAAGAATATCGCTTGGATCTCTCCAGGGCAGACTCGGACATCTTCATTCTCCTTTCGTCCTCACCTATTAACCCTATTAAAGCCTCCGATAGAGCTCGCACGTCCCCCGGTGGGGTCAGCACCCCCTGGACACCGTCCTCCAGCACCGCCCGGTAGCCCGGTATATTCGACGCCATCACTGGAAGCCCACAGGCCATGGCCTCTATAAGAACTATGCCGAAGCTCTCCCATCCCAGGGCAGGCGAGACCATGATGCGGGCTGAACGGTAGCTGCAGGGAACCAGCTCGTCGCTCAGTCTTCCCATCCACTCCACACCCTCCTCCTTCCTCGTACCACCCTCAACACCCACCACCATAAGGCGTACTTCGGGAAATCTCCTGCGAACCAGCGGCATGGCATCGAGAAGAACGTTCAGGCCTTTTCTGGGCTCCTCCCTTCCCACAAAGATGAGATAGAAAGCGCTTTCGTCCAGTCCAGGCATCCCGGGACCATCGGGCTTGAACACATCCGTATCCACACCGTTGGGGAGTATATGATAGATACCCGGGAAATACCTTGACACCAGCTCCAGCGCGGCCGGACTCACGGCTGCACGAAAATGCAACCTTCCCGCCAGCGGATTTAGTATCGGCCGGGCCAGCCTGTATCCCATACTTCCTACCTCCCTCGCGGCATGGAATGTCGCTATGTTGGCACTCGTGGATAAAGCGAGGGCCAGCATGGATGAACCGGGTATAAGCGGTTCATGAAGATGCAGGATATCCGGCCTCAAACTCCTCAAGATACTCCTTATCCTTGACGCGGTTCTGGGCCCGAAGCTGAGATGGGCCACTGACTTATTCGACGCGACCGCGATAGACCGCCCCGCAGAAAATATATTCCCGTCCTCAAATCCATCGGGCGCGATTATGCTCACCTCGTGCCCACGTCCACGAAGCTTTTTCGACAGCTGCTCCACGTGGCGGTTGACTCCGCCGGGATAATCCCAGGAATAAGGAGATACCATCGCAATATTCATGGCGTAATTCTACAACATACGACCGTTATCGGTACTGCAACTCCTCAAAGAAGATCCCAATGCTTATACCAAGCCTCCAGAAGCCGAAGGTACTCCATTTGCCCACTGGTAGACTATTGGCATCTGGAAGCGCGTATAATTCAGGAGAGATTCTTTAAAGGATTTATAGAATGTATGCAAACGAATAACAGTTTTCTTGCCAGATATAGCCGGCGCTGGAATTCCGAATCAGGCCAGAAGGATGCAGCAATTATTGCCTGGGTTACGCTGACTATAGGCGGGTTGATGGGATTTCTATTCCTTTCAATATTTTACTGATTATTACTTGCAGTTTCATATGTGCATCGCCCACCTGTAGGGTTATGGTATCAGCGGAGCCTTTGCCGCCACCCTTCACATGTTGCACGCCCACCCTGGGAACTATTGTGTTCGCACAACATTCCGCGTCATATGAGGCTGGATTTTTAAGCGGTGGTACTCACACGAAGGCGAGCAGAACACAAAGGCCTAGGGAGTCATAAATTCAACGCAGATGCAAGAATAAGGGAACTGGAGACCAACCTCCAGGAGATCCAGCAAACATGTTTGAGCAGGATATCTCTGATATGTACACTAACGCCTGGAAATCCAAAGATCACGTCCACGCAAGCCGGGAGTCACTGGGACGGCAGCCCCAGTGTAAAAGATTTATCCAACCTATTCCTTATCCCTGGAGAATATGGGCTGGAACATGTGCCACTGGGTGGGATCTTCACGGATGAAGTCCTCGAAGATCCGTGCCAGCTTCTGCGTGTTCACCTTCACGTCTCTCCTGGTATCCCCGCTCACCTCAACCTCCAGAGGGGGCCCCACGTTTCCATGGTACAGCCCGTCCCTTCGAATGATCTGGCAGGGCAGGACTACAGTACCCATCTTTACGGCCAGCAGCGCTGGACCTATGGGCATCTCGATCTTCTGACCAAAAAATACCACTTCAACACCGCTGCCGGCTATGAGCCTGTCGGAGAGCAGGCAGACCATACCGTTGTCCGCGAGGACTCGTATAACTTCATTCACGGTGCCCTCCCCAAGCGGAATGATACGTATCCCCATGCGCCGTCGCAGCTCGGTATGGAACTTATACATGGGGCGTGGCTTCAGCTGTTCAGCAACCGCCCAGAAGGAGGGATAGTTATGGCCCACCCAACCGCCTATGATATCCCAGCTACCGTAGTGGGGTAGAGCGAGCACCACACCACACTTCTTCTTCAGAGCCTCGTCGAACCAGTAGGTCCCGTGGGGCACGGTCATAGTGTAATATATCTCCTCGAATGGAGTATAGTAACAGCGCAGTAAATTAACCCAGTATCGTGTGTAGGCATGGAAGCTGCGGCGGGCCAGGCTCCTCCATTCCTTATGTCCCGCCTCGGGTTTTACCAATCGCATGTTCTCATATACCGTTTCCCTCTTCTCCCTGGATATGAGGTAGGCGATCTCCGCCACCGCAACGGATAGGCCAAAAGAGGCTTTTTCCGGAAGTTTACCCACCATCCATCCCCCAGCTCGGAAACCGTAGTACTTCAGGTAACCGGGGATATCATCGATGAACCTCTCCTTATGCGCCACAACGGTCGCACCCCTCTCTCATCCGCCTGCCGGGGTCCTGTCAGCATGCGTAGCCTGGGTATAGACGTGCACTACCCTGTGTATCAGGGTTTCAAGGCTCAGCAGCAGAACGGCGTAGAGAGCGGCTCTGAAAACCCAGACGTTAGAGGTGACACCGTACACGAAGAGCGGAATACCGAAGAAAAGCAACCTTAGGGGTCGGGCCAGAAGGCCTACGTTGCAATCGAAACCCAGGCCCTCAGCCCTGGCCTTGACATAGCTTATCATGGCTGAAAGCACCATATAAGCCACTACCATGAAGGCCACGTCGTATATCTCTTCCACGGTGAAGAAATAGAGGGCCCCTAAGGCGTAGACGAAATCACTCACCCGATCGGCTGTGGAATCGTAGAAAGCGCCGAACATGCTTATGCGGTTGGTCAGCTTGGCCACCTGCCCGTCCCATATATCGAAGAGCCCAGCCAGGAACATCAACCAGGGGCCCAGGACAAATCGTCCCGTGGCGAAGCAGTACCCCGCCGCAGCCGAGGAAAATATAGAAAACGTGGTAAGCAGGTTGGGGGTCACCACCCTGGCCAGGGCATAGCCTACGGGATGGAAAACGGCACTGGAAAACCTTCTGAGGCCTTGATCCACGCTCCAGGTTCTCGACAATTCAAATCCCCCCAATCGTTCTGGTGCGACTTATGGCTCTTCTCTTGAAACACCTTCTCTCCATGTAGTATACCGAGTCCACTCGGTTCAGCACCTGCATACCGCCTCACCCAATGCGGGTCCCCTTCTTCCTCCCACCTCGTACCGCTCCTATTGCAGCGGCCCATAAAAAACGCTGATTATAGTGCAGCCATCCTCCCCGGTGGTGAAAGGTCCGTGTTCTTCACCCGCTGGATAGAAGATGAACTGGCCCTTGCGAAATATTTCCCCTTCGTCTTTCCGACCAGCCTGCTTGAGCTCGCCCTCCAGGATATAGGCCGCTTCATCCGAGGAAGCATGAGCATGGGAGGGCATCTCGCAGTAAGGCTCGAAGTGGAGTATGAGGACCTGCCCCCCACCGCGGGGATCCATAAAGAGGACTTTCATCTGGGCACGGGGAAAATCCGCCGGCACCCACTCCAGGCTGTCCTCGTGAACCTTGTAGATCTCCATCTCTCCTCCCCCCTTACGACACCCCGGTCGACTCGTCAACCATCTTCCACAGATATTCCATGCAGGAGACCTTGTCCATCTTCAGCTTTTCACCACTGTCCCTCACCTGTATCTCCACCTTGCCGTCCTTCTCGTATCCTTTTCCGATAACCGCGCGATAGGGTATTCCCAGCAGGTCCGCATCGGCGAATTTCACCCCGGCGCTCTCCGGCCTGTCATCCAGAAGTATCTCCCAATCTCTCTCCCGGCACATGCGATACAATTCATCAGCCGCCTCCCGTCGTTCCTCTCTCTCGTAATCCAGGGGCAGGATATGCAGCAGGGCCGGGGCCACTGCCGGTGGCCACGCGATACCGCGATCATCATGATGCTGCTCCACGACCGCTGCCATCAACCTGGTGACCCCTATGCCATAGGTTCCCATCACCATGAGGCGCGACTGCCCGTCCTCGTCGTCATACCGGCATTGCATGGGCTCGGAATAACGCTTTCCCAACTGGAAAACCTGGCCTATCTCTATTCCCGCTTCCACATCCAGGGTATCTCCGCAGCGTGGACAGCTATCGCCCTCGATGGTACGGGTTACATCCGCGAACCTCCCTACCTGGTAATCCCTACCCTCTTGAACATGGCGAAGATGGTAATCCTCCATGTTAGCGCCGCAAGCCATGCCCCCACTGCCCTCAAGCGCCGTATCCGCGACTATCTCCTCGACCTCGAGGCCAACCGGGCCTACGTAGCCCCTCGGATACTGCGGGTAACGTCTCCAGTCTTCATCGTTGAACATACGAAACTCATCGGTGGAGAGCACTCTCCGGAGTTTTACCTCGTTGGCCTCCCGGTCTCCAGGTACCAGCACCGCCACAGGCTTGCCTTCTATCAGGTACATGAGACATTTGATCATACGCGCTGGCTCCAGCTCCAGAAAAGCTCTCACCTCCTCGATGGTTCGCTTCTCGGGCGTATGTACTTTCTCGATATCCTCGCCACTTCCACGCGGCGGCTCTTCGCGGCCGTATCCGGCCAGGTCTAGGTTGGCGGCGTATTCGCAACCCCGACAAAAGGCGATATGATCCTCCCCTACCTCCGCCAGGGCCATGAACTCGTGGGATATGTCGCCTCCTATGAGGCCGGTATCCGCCTCTACCGCCCTCCAGGTGCAGCCACAGCGGGTGAATATCCTGGCGTAGGCATCGTACATGGATTTGTAACTGCGATGCATGCCCTCGACGTCCCTATCGAAGCTGTAGCCGTCCTTCATTATAAATTCCCGCGCTCGCAGCAGCCCGAAGCGTGGCCTGATCTCGTCGCGAAACTTGGATCCTATCTGGTACAGGTTGAGGGGAAGATCCCGGTAGGAGGAAACGTTGGACCTTACCAGGTCCGTTATCATCTCCTCATGGGTCGGCCCCAGTCCGAAATCCCTTTCCGCTCTGTCCTTCAAGCGCATCATCTCCGCGCCGTACTTGGACCAGCGTCCGCTTTCCTCCCAGAGTTCCCTCGGCTGGATTATGGGCAATAGCACCTCCTGCGCTCCCGCCGCATTCATCTCCTCCCTGATTATCCCCTCTATTTTCTCCACCACTCTCAGGCCCATCGGTAGGAAATCGTAGATTCCCGATGCCACCCTGCGCAGCAGGCCGGCTCTCAGCAACAGGCGGTGGCTCGCTATCTCCGCATCGGCGGGACTCTCCTTGAGGGTGGGGATAAAAGCTTCAGTCTGCCTCATGTCTGCTCTTCCTTCGCCTCGTCCGCCATCTTATCCACCTCCGATATAAGGACGTCCAGCAACTCCTCTTTTGCATACCATCCCTGGGGCTGCCCTTTACGGAACAGCAATCCTCGCGTCCTTCCGCCCGCCACTCCTATATCCGCCTCCCTGGCCTCACCCGGCCCGTTCACCGGGCAACCCATAACCGCTATGCGTAGAGGCGCCTTTATATGCGCCAGCCTTCTCTCCAATTCCCCTGAAAGTGCCGCCACGTCTATCAGCGTTCTGGCACAGGTAGGGCATGCCACGATATCCGGACCCACGTAGGAGAGCTCCAGGGCTCTGAGCAAAGTACGGCCCACTCGTACCTCTTCCACCGGATCTCCGGCCAGGGACACCCGTATGGTGTCGCCTATTCCCTCGCATAGAACGGCGCCTATTCCCGCCGCCGACCTGATGGTTCCCGTCCATGGCGGACCCGCCTCGCTGACTCCTACGTGCAACGGGTAATCCACCGTCTGGGACAATCTCCTGTAAGCCTCGACGGTTAAGGGCACCGATGAGGCTTTCACGGAAACCTTTATATCATAAAAACCCAAGTTCTCCAGAACTTTTATCTCCTGCAGGGCGCTTTCGACTAATGCCTCCGGGGTGGGATGTCCGTACTTTTCCAGGATATCCTTTTGGAGAGATCCCGCGTTTACCCCCACCCTGATGGGGATCCCTCTCTCCATGGCCCCTCTGGCTACCTCTCGTACCTTGTGTTCCCCGCCTATGTTACCGGGATTGATACGCAGCCCGTGCACTCCCGCCTCCAGCGAAAGTATGGCCAGGGCATGGTCGAAGTGGATATCGGCGATCACGGGCAGCGGTGACGCGATTATTATCGCGGGCAGGGCCGACACCGCTTCCCGGTCGGACACGGCGATCCTTACGATATCGCAACCCGCATCGGCCAGCATATCTATTTGTTTCAGGGTGGCCTCTGTATCCCGGGTAGGTGTGTTGGTCATGGACTGGACGCTTACCGGCGACCCTCCGCCTACGGGAACGTTCCCGATGTTCAATCTCCGGGTCAGTTTACGTACAGTCATGGCAGGTTGATGGGATTGGTTATATCCAATCTGAGGGTAAGCAGAAAGAGAACGGTGAAAAAAGCGAGAACAGCAACGGCGATTGGATAGAGCTTGCGCAGATCGACTTCCCTGCCGGTAGCTTTCTCCCACAGTAGCACCGCGAGATGCCCGCCGTCCAGGGGCGGCAGGGGCAGCAGGTTGATGTAGGCCAGGAATAGACAGATAAAGGCGAAAAAATTCAGGAAGTAGAAGAGGCCGTAATCCCAGAACTGCCCGGCCATCCTGGAGATTCCCACCACTGTCTGCGGTCGCTCGATAGTGGGCTCCTCCAACCCCAGCAGCTGCTTGATGGTGGACCAGTTGAAGATGCGGTAGAACCCGTAACCCACTCCGTAGGTAGCCGCACCGAACCACCAGAAGGTCTCGTGTATGGACTCTGTGAAGGAATAGCGTTCCAACTCAGCCTTGGGGCTGACACCTAGGTAACCCCCACCCTCGGAGGTCTCGGCCAGCCTTATGTCGACCTCTTGTTCCTCCCCATCCCTCTCGATGAGCAGGGTGATCCCCTGGTCGGGGTGCTCCTCGATAAACCCCCTTACATCATCCCAGTCATTCACCACCTCACCGTCCATGGTAAGTATCCTGTCCCCGGGCTGCATCCCGGATATGTAGGCCGGTGTCTCCTGATCGGAGTCAGGCATATACTGCCCCACTTCCGCTATGGTGCTGGTAGATTTTTCGGTATTGGGAATGCCGATCAGCCAGATGGTGAAGAATATTATCAGCAGGGCCAGAATGATGTGGGCCAGGGAGCCGGAGAAGATAATCCAGAATCTCCTACCGGGAGAGACGCCTTTATAGGAACGCGGGAAGTCCTCCCGCGGCACTTCCTCCTCGGGATTCATACCCAGTATCTTCACGTAGCCACCGACCAGTATCCACTTCACCCCGTACTCTGTCTCGCCGCGCCTGGTGCTCCAGATGCGCGGCCCGAAACCCACAAAGAACTCGGTTACCTTCACCCCGGATAGCTTGGCAGCGATAAAGTGGCCCAGCTCGTGCGTTACCACCAGAAATATTACGGCGGCCAGTACTATCAGGACGTAGACGACGATCATCAAACTACGCAACCTCCCGCACGATTTCCTCCGCTGTACTCCGCGCCCATTTCTCCGTCATCATGACCTTCTCCAGCGATTCCATCTTACCCGGTGTGCGGCGTTCCAGGGTAGTCTCCACCACCTTCTCAATATCCAGAAAACCGATAGCGCCCCGGAGGAAAGCGTCCACGGCCACCTCGTTCGCCGCGTTGAGCACGACGGTGGCCAGACCTCCCTCCCTGCCGGCTCGATAGGCCAGCTCCAGGCAGCGAAAAACGTAGGTGTCTACACTCCCGAAAGAGAGGCCGCCAAGGGAGGCCATATCGGTCCTTGCAAAAGGCGGGGCCCATCTCTCCGGGTATGACAGGGCCAGAGCTATGGGGAGACGCATATCCGGGAGGCTGAGCTGCGCTGATAGCGACCCGTCCTTGAACTCCACCAGGGAATGAACCACGCTCTGGGAGTGAGCCAGCACCCTTATGCGGTCATAGGGCATTCCAAAAAGGAAATGGGCCTCGATAACCTCCAGCCCCTTGTTCATCAGGGTGGCTGAATCCACGGTAATCTTTTTTCCCATGCTCCAGGTGGGATGGGCCAGGGCATCCTCCAGGGTAATTTCTTCAAGCTCCTCCCTGCTCCACCCGTAGAAAGGCCCCCCCGAGGCGGTCAGTATTATTCTTTCCACCTCTTCCATCTTCTCTCCACGCAGGCAGTGGAATATGGCGGCATGCTCCGAGTCCACGGGAACTATCTCTCCTCCGCGATCAAGGGCGCCCAGCACCAGATCGCCCCCCGCCACCATGCTCTCCTTATTGGCTAGAGCCAACCGCTTCCCCTCCTCCAGCGTCGCCAGCGTGGGGGGAAGACCAGCGGAGCCCACCACGGCGTTGAGGACGATGGTCACATCCGGATGTGTGGCTGCCTGCATGAGGCAGCTCTCGCCTCCGTGTACCTGCATTCCGGTGCCCTCCAGACGCCGCTTCATCTCCGTTGCGGCACCTTCACTGACCAAACCGACCATACGCGGCCTGTACCTGCGCGCCTGTTCCTCCAGGATGTCAACACTGGCCCGCGCCGTGAGAGCCACGACCTCCAGGCGTTTAGGATGAAGGGATACCACCTCGAGGGCCTGCCGCCCGATGGACCCGGTGGAACCCAGAATGGAGATACCCCGTTTATCTCTTACCTTGTCCATAGCTTGATTTTATTCTCGTTCCTCTTTACTCTCCCTGTCGCATACCAGGACTAAGGGGTTAGACAACCCCAAGCTGCAAGTTGTTTCGCTTTATCGTCAGATCTTTAATATAAAAAACCTGAGGAAGTAATAGGAGATGATGGCGGTGAAGAACATGCTGTCGAAGCGATCCATGATACCACCATGTCCGGGGATGAGGGAACTCATATCCTTGATACCCAGCTCCCTTTTCACCATGGATTCCGACAGATCCCCCAGGGGCCCGAAAACGCAGACTATCGCCGCCATCTCCATGGCCACCCCTATGCTCAACCACCAGCGGCTCAAGGTTACATACAGTACGTAAGCGGCGATAAAAGTGGCTACCGTCCCGGCCAGCGTTCCCTCCCAGCTCTTACCGGGGCTGATGTGTGGAGCGATCTTATGTCTGCCGAAGGCCGAGCCGGCGAAATAGGCCACCGCGTCGTAGATCCATACCATCACTATAACCGCGAATGGCGCGGTCCATGACACGTCATCGAAACCCAGCATGAGCACGAAATGGCTCAAACAGAACCCCACCATTACCACCCCCAGCAGGGATATGGAGATATCCGTGGTGGGGGAATCCGATCCCTTTCTAACGATACACCAGGCGAATAGCAGCGGCAGATAAAGGGCCAGTGCTACCGCGAACCAGTCCAAACCCCGGGAATTATCCCTCATGAAATAGGCCATTATGGGAAAGGCGCACCCGGCGGCTATGGACAGCAGCATGGCCGGCCTGTAGCCTTGTTTTGCGAAGGTGGAGTAGAATTCCCAGAGTCCCCCCAGGACGATAAGGGTAATTCCAACCGTAAAGGGAATATCACCCCACCAGAGAAGGATAACGATAACCGCCACCAGGATGATCGCGCTTACCACCCGGGCGGCCAGATCCGTGAAGCGTGAGGCCAGGCTGTGCCGTCCCTCCGCTTCCCCTTGCTCCGGACTAAGCTTCTTATCTCCAGCCAAATCAGACCTCCATGAGCTCCTTTTCTTTGACCTTGAGCATCTTGTCCATCTCCTTGATAAAACGGTCTGTCAGCTTCTGCACCTCATCCTGGCCGCGATGGAGGTCATCCTTGGTTATTTCCCCTTCCTTTTCGAAATCGCGAAGTTCGTCTATGGCATCCCTGCGGATATTGCGTATGGATACCCTGCCTTCCTCTGCCTTGGATCTCACCAGCCGAGTGAGTTCTTTTCTGCGTTCCTCGGTTAGCTTGGGTATTGGCAGGCGCACCACGTTACCATCGTTCATGGGCGTAAGCCCCAGGTCGGACTGCAGGATAGCCTTTTCAACGTCTTCGATAACGCTTTTATCGTAAGGGGATATAACCAGAAGGCTTGGCTCGGGCACACCGATGGAGGCTATCTGGTTGAGCGGCGTGGACTGGCCATAGTAATCCACGTTTACCCTGTTCAGCAGAGACGCGCTAGCCCTGCCCGTCCTAATGGTTGCGAAGTCCTCCTTGGTATGTTCAACCGATTTCCTCATGCGCCGTTTGGCGTCCTTTAAGATGTCCTCTACCACCTGTCTACCTCCCTTCACCCTTTGCGGCGGTGACGATGGTCCCTATCTTCTCCCCAAAGATGACCTTGATGATATTGCCGTGAACGGTCATATTGAAGACGATTATAGGCAGGTCGTTATCCATACAAAGAGAAACGGCGGTAGCATCCATAACCTTCAGGCCCTGCTTGATTACATCGATGTAATCCAGGGATGGATACATGACCGCCTGCGGATTCTCCATGGGATCGCAATTGTATACGCCGTTAACCCTAGTGGCCTTGAGGATAGCTTCGGCGCTTATCTCCAACGCCCGTAGAGCTGCCGTGGTATCGGTGGTGAAATAGGGATTTCCCGTGCCGGCGGCGAAAATTACCACCCTTCCTTTCTCCAGATGACGGATGGCCCTTCTTCTTATATAGGGCTCGGCGATGGCCTGCATCTGAACGGCCGATTGCACCCGCGTGTACACGCCCCTTTTCTCCAGGGAATCCTGCAGAGCGAGGGAGTTCATAACCGTGGCCAGCATGCCCATGTAATCGGCGGCCGCCCGATCCATGCCCTGCGAGCTTGCCGCTACGCCCCTGAAGATATTGCCTCCGCCGACTACGACAGCCGATTCGATGCCCAGCGCGTTTACCTCCGCTAGCTCATCCGCGATGGAGTTGACGGTTTCGGGATCGATGCCATAATCTCCCTGACCCATGAAAGCCTCGCCGCTGAGCTTTATAAGCACCCTCCTGTAAAGGGGCTTCTCTTTCCTTCTATCCGCCAATTCTAATCCCCCCAGGCGACAGGTCTACTCCGCGTCCCTGTATTTTTCTACCCGGTACACCGGTTAACCTTCCGGTTAAGCTGTAAAATGCCGGCGGCAATTCACTTACGGCGGCGTCCCCTACTCTGAAGCATTATCAATATATCATCCCCGAGCCGTGTCAACATCACCGCGCTGCATAATCCCCTTTATTCATCCTCCCCCGGAAGCCGCTCACCCACCTGAAACCTGGCGAATCTTTTAATGATGATATTCTCGCCCACGACAGCTATGGTGCGCTGAAGGATCTCCTCGACGGTGATATCGGTATCTTTCACGAAGGGCTGGTTCAGAAGGCAGAACTCCTCGTAATATTTCTTCATCCTTCCCTCTACTATCTTGTCCACGACTTTCTCCGGTTTTCCCTCCTGCAGAGCTCGGGTCTTGTTTATCTCTCTCTCCTGTTCTAGCACCTCTTCCGGAACGTCTTCGGCGGAGACATAGAGGGGGTTGGATGCGGCTACATGCATTGCCACATCATGCACCATGTTCCTGAAAGTCTCGTTGCGGGCAACGAAATCCGTCTCGCAGTTTACCTCTAAAAGGACGCCAATACGGTTATTGAGATGGATATACGCGTCGATGATGCCGTTACTCGCGCTCCTCCCCGCTTTTTTCTTGGCGCCCGCCAGCCCTTTCTCCCGCAGCAAGCGCAGGGCCTTCTCCCGATCGCCCTCCGCTTCCTTCAAGGCGTTCTTGCAGTCCATGATGCCGGCACCGGTGGCCTCCCGCAGTGCTTTCACCTCTGCAGTGCTGATCTCCATCTTTCCTCCTTACAACTATAAAAAGCGCGGTCTATTCCGCCTTATCTACTACAGCCGCCTCCGGTTCGTCATCCCCCTCGCCTTCGCTCGCCATTTCCCCCTCGGCCGACTCGCTCTTTTCTGCCGCCCTTTTCTCTTTCTCCGCTTTCTCCTGCGCCGCTCTTTCCTCTCTTTCTTTTTCCGCGGCCGCCTGAAGCGCATCGCGTATCTGCAGCCCCTCCAACACTGCGTTGGCGATGATTTTGCTGATGAGGTTGGCTGCCCTGATGGCATCGTCATTTCCCGGAATGACGTAATCCACCAGATCGGGATCGCAGTTGGTATCGACCACGGCTATCACGGGTATCTCGATTTTTCGCGTTTCCATCAGTGCGATATGTTCTTTTCGGGGGTCGATTATGAATACCGCTCGCGGGAGCCTCTCCATACCTCGCAGGCCCTCTAGATTGCGACGCAACTTGGCCAGCTGATGCCGCACACGTGTAGCCTGCTTTTTCGGCATTTCGTCGATCTCTCCCGATTCCTCCATCTGCTCCAGCTCTTTAAGCTTCACTATACGCCTGCTTATCGTCGACCAGTTTGTCAGAGTGCCTCCTAGCCAACGGTTGGTTACATATGGCATGCCACAACGCAAGGCGTTGGTCTTGATGGCCTCCTGGGCCTGTTTCTTAGTTCCCACGAAGAGGAGCTCTCCACCCTCCCCGACCATATTACGTATGAAATTGTAAGCTTCCTCGATCAGGGCCAGGGTCTGCTGAAGATCAATTATGTAGATACCGTTACGTTCCGTGAAGATGTACTTCTCCATCTTGGGATTCCATCTCCGAGTCTGGTGCCCGAAATGAACCCCCGCCTCGAGAAGATGTTTCATTGAGACTACGGTCATTTCAACCTCCCATGGTTTTTCCTCCGCCCGTTTCCTCCCCTCCACCAACCCTTACGGGCACCCGGTGGAGAGTCCACGAACGCGCGTTTTATCGGTCATAAAAAAATCCCGCCTCCTGGCGAGCCTCACAACGCCCCTGGGCTTTTTCATCCCCTACCTGCGGTCCCGTGGCTCACCTCCTTTATATGCATATTTGGGCGCCAATTAAATATAGCATGGGCACTGTTCACGGGCAAATTACGGTATTCGATATCGCATCCTCTGTTACCTGAATCTCCTCGTACATATTCCACGTATATATAAGTCAGGTAAGAAATTGAGAAACGTAAACAATATTAGAAACACGAAAATTAGTTTGCAGTTATGAACTCAGCATCATCCTCAAGCCACTATATCCCTTGAAAAAGAAAAACAAGCCGTCTAATATACCGATCGCCGGCCTTCGTAGGCTATACTTCCAAGGCCCCCCGGGTGCTGTTCAACCTTCCCTTGAGACGCAGGATGGCCTTGGTGTGCATCTGGCATACCCTGGACTCGGTTACTCCGAGTACCTCGCCTATCTCCCTCAGCGTTAGTCCCTCGTAGTAATAGAGGCTTATAACTATCTTCTCCCTCTCCGGAAGACGGTTAATAGCGTCGGCCAGAATCCTTTTCATCTCCTCGACCTCATAGGTCTTAGAGGGGTCTTTGACCCGTGAATCCTCCAGGGTATCCACCAGGCTTACCTTATCGCCCTTGTCTCCCCCCACGTTCCATAACTCGTCCAATGCCACCAGGGAGATGAAGCTCATCTGTTGCAGCAGTTGATGAAACTCGTCAAGCTTGATGTTCATGTGGCTGGCTACTTCCTCATCGGAGGGCAATCGCTTGAGCTCGTTTTCCAGGGCGACGTACGCTTTCTCCATCTCCCTGGCCTTGAACCTGATGGAACGCGGCACCCAGTCAATGGATCGAAGCTCATCGATAATCGCGCCTTTTATACGAGCGATGGCATAGGTCTCGAACTTAATACCCCTGTCGGGATCATATTTTTCGATGGCGTCTATAAGCCCGAAAATCCCGTAGCTTACCAGATCCGCGTACTCTATATTGGGGGGCAGCCCGGAGGAGACCCTACCGGCGACGTACTTAACTAACGGAGCGTAGTTGAGGATGAGTTTTTCCCTGGATTCTTGCGAATCCTCATCCTTGAATTGCCTCCAGATTTCGCTTACGTCCTCTATTCCTTCCAACCTCGCTCCTCTTTTGTAAAAGTCTGCCGTATTCAACATATTCCCCATCTCATTTCTAAGATGCCGAACCTGTGCAGTAGCATCACGCGCGGGGGTGGGTTTGAAAAAAAACCTCTCTTAGCTGACCTTTACTAAGATGAGTATATATCTGGGTAGTCGATAAATCAACATGGCCCAGAAGCTCCTGTACCGTCCTGAGGTCAGCTCCCCCTTGAAGTAAATGCGTGGCGAAAGTATGGCGCAGGGTATGCGGGCTTATCCTTTTTCCTCCTTCCAGACAGCGGAAAAAGCGCTCCACAACCCTGCGGATACCACGGTCGCTGAGCCGTCCTCCTCTGATGCTGAGGAAAAGAGGTTCTTCCTCTTCTCCCGATCCGGTGCTGTTGGCCGCCAGCAGCGACCTCTCCCTCTCCATGTAGGCCTTGACGAGCTGTTGCGCCACGTCGTGTACGGGTAGTATGCGTTCCTTTCGCCCTTTTCCTATCACTCTCACCTCCCCGTTGTCCAAGTCCAGGTCATCAAGGTCCAATCCAGCCAGCTCCCCTACGCGCATTCCGGTGGCGTAGAGCAGCTCCACCAGCGCCATGTCCCTCAGAGACGTCCTGTAGATGTGTAAGCCCTTTCCGCTCTCAGCCGCGTCTATGTCCTGTACGCGTAGCACCCTCGGCAGCCTCCTGTCCCTGCGAGGTGGCGACAGGACGACCGCGGGGTCTTTTTCTATGTATCCCCGCGCAACCAGGTATCGATACAGCCCTTTTACCGCCGATGTACGCCTGGCAACCGTTGAACGTGAATAGCCCCTGGTCTGCAGATATGAGAGATACCTGCGAAGAAAGCGGTGATCGATATCACCTGGTTCCAACCGCCCGGACCGCTCGCAGTACTCCGCGAATATATCCAAGTCCGCACCATAAGCACGCAAGGTATGCGGTGACAGATTGCGCTCGGTTTCCAGATACCTCAGATATTTCTCAGTTGTTTCGCGCATACAGACTTCCCTTGTGCATCGTGCAAGCTGTTGAAATTATATATAATTTTATACTATATAATATTATTGTCAATATTTGAATTTAATGTGACTAAATATGATTAAAGTGAAAAAACTATCGAAACATCCAAGCGTATCCCCCACAATACTCGAAATCCCCACCACGCTGTGTTCACGGCAACGCTTCATGGCACCACGCTCTTATGATTCGACCCCCGAGGGCGAGGAACCTTTACACAGCGGTATCATAGATTATCCCGTTTCATGAACGCGGTCTCGTGACGGCAGCTTGCTTGCGCTTCACCCGCAAGTTGCAAGACCTTGGCTTACCCGCAGGTTGCGTCGGATGGACCATAACGATGCTGGATCTTGCACGGGGATAATCTCATGTCAACGTCAATATGCGGGGGAATCAAATCTTCGAGAGGAGCCGATACCTTCCCCCCACCTCCTCCAGAATCACGCCTTTCAATGATAGAGAGGTCAGCAGGGGCAGTAATTCCCCCGCTGGTATCCCCGAGCTCACCGACAACCAGTCCAGCCCCCTGGGTCCCCGCCTCAGCAACTCGATTATCTCTTTTTCCCCGTCTTTAAGCTCGCCGGGAACGTCTCCGGCATTTCGGTCTTCTTCCTTGATATCGGGAAGATGCGGCAGTTCCTCGCATATATCATCGGCGCATGTCACCAGTTTGGCACCTTTCTGTATGAGGGTGTTCGTTCCCCTCGACAGGGGGCTTGTAATGGGCCCCGGGAGAGCCATGACCTCTCTTCCCTCATCCAGGGCTATGTCCGCGGTTATCAACGCTCCGCTCCTCTCCGAAGCCTCCACCACCACTACGGCATGGGAAAGCCCGGCTATGATACGATTTCGCTGCGGGAACCTCCAGGGAAGGGGATCGGAGCCTGGAGCGAACTCGCTCAGGATACATCCACTTCGCGCGACGTGCTCCAGGAGTCCGGCATGCCCGGCGGGATATACCCGATCTACGCCGCATCCCATTACGGCTATGGTGAAACCACCCGCCCTGATACAACCTTGATGTGCCCGACCGTCTACGCCGTAAGCGGCTCCCGACACTACCACGACTCCCCTGCGTGCAAGCTCCGCTGCCATGCTTTCCGACGCCCATCTGCCATAATCGCTCGCGCCACGAGACCCCACTATGGCCACGCAGGGCCTTTTTCCCTGAAGCAAGCTGCCTCGCGTGAAGAGTAAGGGCGGAGGATCGTATATAGCCCCCAGTCTCTCCGGGTATGCTTCATCGAACGGTATCAGAACCCCGATACCGCGCCGCCGCAGATCCTTTATAATCGAGCCGGGATCCATAAGGCGGCAGGCCTCACGCCATTCAGCCGCCCTGTCCGCTCCAACCAGGGCCGCCGCCCTCCTCCCTCCACCCGCGATTATCCCCCATAGTTCGACCGGACCACCGGCCAGGTTCAACAATCCCGGCAGGGACATCACCTTTATATCGGGAAGACAGGCCAGGGCGGCCAGGTGAGCTCTCTCCATTCCTCGCCTCCTATGGAAAAGCGGACGCCTGTATTTTCTCCAATGACCTGTACTGAACGGCTTCCGCTAGATCCGCTACCCCTATCTCCTCCCGCCCCGCTATATCGGCGATGGTGCGGGCGACTCTCAAGCAGCGGTCGAAACCCCTGGCCGTCAGCCTCAACCTCTCGGCCGCCATATACATGAACTCCTCCTCCTCCTCCCCCATACGGCATGAACGGCGAAGCCGTTTCAGTTCAACATGAGCGTTATAAACACCCTCCTCCTCCCAGCGCCAGCGCTGTATCTCCCGAGCGGCCTCCACCCGCTCTCTAACCGTACGCGATACCTCACCATCGGGCAGCTCCACCAGCTCCCTGGGGCTGAGGCGAGGAATCTCCACCTGTAGGTCTATACGATCGATAAGGGGCCCCGAAAGCCTGGCGTAATAGCGCCTGAGCCTGCCGGGAGAACAGGAGCACAATCGGTAGGGATCCCCGAGGTAACCGCAGGGGCAGGGATTCATGCCCGCCACCAGCAGAAAGCGAGCCGGAAAACACGTACTCACCAGGGATCTGGATATGACCACCCGACCCGTTTCCATAGGCTGCCTCAAGACCTCGAGAGCATCCCTCCGGAATTCGGGCAGCTCGTCGAGGAAGAGCACACCCCCGTGGCTGAGGGTTATCTCACCAGGCCTGGGAGATTTACGGCCGCCGCCCACCAGGCCCACATGTGAGATGCTGTGGTGAGGAGCTCGAAAGGGTGGGTGCCGTCTTATCGGTACATCAGGCCCCAGCAATCCGGCCACGCTGTGAATGCTGGATACCTCCAGTATCTCCTCGCGGCTCAACTCCGGCAGGATTCCTGGCAGTCGCTGTGCCAGCATGGACTTTCCAGAGCCGGGCGGCCCCACGAACAGCAGATTGTGAAAGCCCGCCGCGCTTATCTCCAGGGCCCTCTTGGCCTGCAGCTGCCCCTTTACCTCTGAGAGACACGGAAAGTCACAACCATCCTCATCCGCTCTGTCGAAGCCTGGCGGGCTATACGGATTTCCCCTCAAGTAGTCCAACGCGTTCCAGAGGCTTTCCACGCCGATAACCCTTATCCCCTCTACCTGGGAGGCCTCGGCCAGGTTTGACGCGGGCACGATTATCTCCTCCCTACCCGTCCTCAGAGCCCAAAGAGCCATAGCCAGGGAACCCCGCACTCCCCTTACCTTTCCATCCAGAGCAAGCTCGCCCACCGCCAGACGGCTGGAAAGCGCCTCCGCGTCGAGGCAATCCGCGACCGCTAGCATGGCAAGGGCGATGGGTAGGTCGAGGTTGGATCCCTCCTTGCGCAGATGGGCCGGAGCCAGGTTGACGGTTATCCTCTGGCGGGGAAAGGGCAGCTCGGAATTTGCTATGGCCGCTTTGATGCGCCGATAGGACTCCCTTACCGCCGCATCCGGCAAACCCACCATATATATGCCCGGGAAAGTCCCGGAGGTATTCACCTCAACCTCCACCCTGATGACCTCCATGCCCAGAAGAGAGCAACTGTCGATTGCAGCGAACAATTCATCACCTCCTTTATAACATCTATATTATATATATGTTGATGATGTCAATGATGTCTTTATACATGATCATTTGATCGCGCATCTCGGCGATATTGTGTTTATTCGGCCCTAGACGACTTCAGGCAGGGGAGCCCTGGACCGGAATATATCGGAGTGACGGGGGGCAGACCGTGCTCCAAGCGGATATCCCGTCCGAGCGATCGTCACGCGGTCAGGGTCGGGCCGTCTCCGCCGCGGTCCTGTAACCCGCCAGCCAGGCTATCAGCCCGCCCAGGATAACGAACGCCAGCAGTCCCCACCATGTCCTGGACAGAAAATGCCAGGACCCGGAGATATACCCTCGCCTGGAAAGGAACCACAGTGAAGGGGGCAGTATTATCCCCAGCAATATGACGTTTGAAATCACCGACACGAAGGTTCCTCTCACCCCTATACGCCTGGAGAGATCGTAATCGGGATAATAGCAGGCGTACAGCACGGCAAATCCCAGTACCGCCAGTACGGCCAGCGACAGGGCGGCGCTATCGTAGGAAACCCAGATGGCGACGAGGGCGAAGATACAGAACACCCCCAGGGCCAGAAGTATGAAAAGGAGTTTCTTGAGAATGGACATAAAAATCATTCCTGCAATGGAGGGCGGTTTTTTAAGGCGTATTTTTCTCGTCTCCCTCTCCAGCTCGCGGAAGTCCTCATCGGACGGAGTAGCGTCCAGCGATCTCTCACAATTGAAGCAGTACTCGTCGCTGTCCAGGTTACTTCTTCCACACCAAGGACATGTCCTCATATCTCACCTATCTCGAAAGCGTCTTGCACGTGCTCTATTCTCCAGCGGCCACACTCTCTTAGCAAGGCAATTACATCGAACCGGCATCGCCTACAGGCCGGCTTCTCGCGGAACAGGTAATACGAGGCCGTCCTGACTATACGCTCCTGTTTTCTCGGGCCTACCGCTTCCAGCGCCTCTATGATATCGCCGCAAGAACGCGTCTTGACCTCGCAAAACACCAGCAAGCCACCCTTGCTGGCTATAATGTCCAGCTCCCCGTGTGGAGATCTGTAGTTCCTCTCCAGTATGCGATATCCCTTCCGCTCCAGAAAGGCGCCGGCCAGCCTCTCTCCTGCACGTCCCAGCTCTTTATCCCTCATCCTACTCCAGGAATCCCATCTCCATCTGTATGACGCCGTGAAACGACAGGCGATGACAGGGAGCCGGTCCGTGATCCCTCAAGGCCCTGACGTGACGCTCGGTTCCATAACCCTTATTGGCGTCGAAACCGTACTGAGGGTACTTGAGAGACCAGAACCACATCAGTTGATCCCTTACTACCTTGGCCATGATGGATGCGGCGGCGATGCTCCCGCTCAACCTGTCACCGTGTATAATGCTCCACTGCGGTATATCCAAATCGCTTACATGATAATAGTCGACGAGCACAAGTTCCGGAGCTGTACGCAGCGACATGACCGCTTCTCTTATGGCAGCGATATTGTTGGGCTGCACGCCCGTCCTGTCGATCTCGGACGCGGGTACGCACGAAATCGCCCAGTCCTCCGCGATCCCAAGTATATGCCTGAAGAGCTCTCTTCTGATGGAGGGATCGAGTTTTTTCGAATCGTTCAGATTCTCCAGGCCCTCCATACGTTTACGGTCCGGAAGGACGACGGACGCGGCCACCAGCGGTCCGGCCAGTGCCCCTCTGCCCGCCTCGTCCGTACCGGCCACCCTTCTATATCCAAGCCTCCATGCCCATTTCTCCGGCGCGAAAAGACCCACATTCAAGCTTTTCCACCACACCTAGAGCGATGACCACCTGCTGGGCGGCCACCAGATGGCCACCGCCCTCCCCAGAATGGCCTCCAGGGGTACGAATCCCCACCTCCGACTGTCGTTGGAATTGGGGCGGTTATCGCCCATGACCATCACCGTTCCCTCCGGTACCTCCCATTTCCCGTTGCTGCTATCACGAACGTATTCGTAATCGACTTCCTCGAGCTCTCCGTTGATGTAGAGAAGCCCGTCGCGCATCTCTACGGTATCCCCTCCCATTCCAACAACTCTCTTGATAAAGGGCGGGTGCCCGTCCTGGTGGGTTATATTCAACACCTCCGCCAGGAGATCCAGTGAGCGAAACAGGGCGTTGCTCCCCTTGGTCCAGTTCGCGGGATTATCGGGGGGATAGCGAAACACTATGATCTCTCCCATTCGCGGTTCCCGGAAATGATAGGTTATGCGATCGGATATCACGCGGTCGCCCTCCTTGAGGGTGGGCTCCATCGATGGAGACGGTATCATGAAGGGCTTCACCAGGAACGCTTGAAGGTAAAGGGCCAGCGCTAGGGCTGTTATGAACAAAACCGCTATCTCGAGGCTGAGAGCTATCCAACGGTTCCGCTTGCGCCGACTTTCATCCTCAGTGTCCGGGACTTTCTTTTCCTCGCCTTCTTGCATTGTGACATGCGGCGAGGGGGCGCCTCCTCCGCTGTTATCTCGCTTCGGCGGTAGAGGGTGGAGATCGCTTTCGTCCATGTATCCAGCCTCAGCTCCTGCGCCTCTCCTTGACCTTGGCCGATTTACCGACCCTTTCCCTGAGGTAATAAAGCTTGGCACGCCTTACCTTCCCCCTGCTCATCAACTCTATCTTGGATATGATGGGGGAATGCAGGGGAAAGGTTCGTTCCACTCCGACGCCAAAGGAGACTTTGCGCACGGTAAAGGTCTCGCGGGTTCCCCCGCCCTTGCGGCTAATGATCACTCCCTGGAAGACCTGTATGCGTTCACGGCTTCCCTCCACCACACGTACGTGTATTTTCACCGTATCGCCGGGGCGGAAGTCAGGTATGTCATCCCGCAGGTATTCGCTCTCTACAGTATCGGTTTTCTGCATTGAGACTTCCTCCTTTCCAATATATTAGAACCCATCAACCTCCCTGTCGGCAAGACCGGCGGCTGCGATATCCGCTCAATTCGCGCCTGCACGTGAAGCCCGGCACGAATACGAATTCTCGTTCACCTCAGTAAGCCGCCCCCCTTCTCGAAGGAATCCATGAGATCGGGCCTTATCTTCCTGGTCCACTCCACGGCCCTATCACGGCGCCATCTTTCTATCTCCCCGTGATTTCCCGAGAGTATTACCTCCGGCACCTTCCATCCCCGGTAGTTCGCCGGCCGGGTATACTGGGGATATTCGAGCAGACCTCCGTGAAAGGACTCGTCTCTCAGTGATTCCAGGTTTCCCACCACCCCCGGTACCAATCGGGTGACCGCGTCTATTACCACCAGGGCGGCTAACTCCCCCCCGGATAAAACGTAATCGCCTATGGACAGGGAGTCCGTACACAGATGCTCTCTCACCCTCTCATCCACTCCCTCATATCGCCCGCAGATGAGCGCCAGTTGAGGTTCACCGGCCAGCTTTTCGACATCCTTCTGTTCCAGCCTTTTTCCCCGGGGAGTCAGAAGGATGACCCTTACCTCCTTCTTGAGTCGTTCCAGTTCGTCCATCCCATAACCCAAGGTCCCGGTCACAACCTCGAAGACCGGTTCCGGCTTCATAACCATACCGGGGCCTCCCCCGAAGGGAGAGTCGTCGACCTGACCGCGTTTTCCGGCTGCATAATCCCTTATATCGTGGATATTTACCACCACTGTACCCTGTTCCACCGCCTTCCCCAGCAAGCCCTCCCCCAGGGGGGAACTGAAAATCGCCGGGAAGATTGTGTAAACGTCTATGCGCATCTTTTCAGTCCTCCAACAAACCCGGAAGGGGCTCCACGGTTATAAGACCAGCCTCCGTATCCACCTCCACCACGACTTCATTAATGACCGGGATAAGATACTCCCGCTTACCCCTGATCACCAGAACGTCGTTGGCTCCAGTCACCATTATTTCCGCCACCTCGCCCAGTATTTCTCCGCGTCTCGTCCGGACCTCGAGCCCGATCACCTGATGTTCCCACAGGGTTCCCATCGGTGCTTCTCCAAGCTCATCGGCACGGACCATCAATGCGCGTCCTCTCAAACAATCCGCCCGCTCCCGGTCTTCAACACCCCGGAACCTAGCTATTAGCTCCCCGGATACCCTCCGCGTCTCCTTCAGAACAAGTCTCTCACCACATTCTTCGCCCTCGATAATAAAAGAGTTGCCCGGTGAGAAACGGCTGGGGTTGGCGGTAAGAACCTCTATCTTGACCCAGCCTCGTACGCCGTGGGGCTTTACGATCTTTCCGGTCACAACATGTGCCGGCGTTTTATCGCGCAAAGGCATGGCCTTCAGTCGATGATCTCTACTATGGCGTTGCGTCCTTCCTTGGTGGCCGAAGCTTTTATCAAGGTGCGCATAGCCTGTGCTATGCGTCCCTTCTTGCCTATCACTTTTCCTACATCATCGGGATCCACCCTCAACTGCAAGATGATGGACTTCTCGCCTTCTACCGAGGTGACCTCAACGCTCTCCGGGTTATCCACCAGGGCTCTAGCCAGGTATTCCAGCAGCTCCTTCATGTCTACCTCCGGGGCAACGGGTTCATTTATTGCCAACTTATTCCTCCTCGAACTTCTGCTGGATTCCCTTTATCTCCATCAACTTCCTCACCGTACCGCTGGGCTGGGCTCCGTTGCGCAACCATTTCAACACCTTCTCCTCGTCCAGCTCGATAAAGGATGGTTCTTTGCGAGGATCATAACGACCCAGGATCTCGATGAATCTGCCATCCCTGGGGCTCCGGCTGTCAGCTGCAACAACGCGGTAGTAGGGCTTTTTTCTGGCCCCCATTCTCATCAGCCTTAATCGCACCAATAAAACGCACTCCTTTCGCGCTACATCTTTCCGCCCGGTGCGGATCCGCTACAACTGGAAGGGGAATGCCTGCCCCAACTTGCGCGGGGACATCTTCCCGAACTGCTTCATAAGCTTCTGCATCTGCTGGAACTGCTGCAGAAGACGATTGACGTCCTGGGTGCTGGTGCCGCTGCCCCTGGCAATGCGCTGCTTGCGGCTCGACCCGATAATCTGCGGCTTGCGTCTCTCCTCCAAGGTCATTGATTGTATTATCGCCTCGACCCGGCTCAATTGACTCTCGTCGACCTGTAACCCCTTGAGCTTGGAGGTCGAGATGCCTGGAATCATGCCCAGCAACTGGTCCAACGGTCCCATCTTTTTCAGCTGGTTCATCTGATCCAGGAAGTCCTCCAGGGTGAACTGCTGCTTTCGCAGTTTCCTCTCCAGTTCCTGCGCTTTCTGCTCGTCGTAGGTTGACTGCGCCTTCTCTATAAGGGTGAGCATGTCTCCCATGCCCAGTATCCTCGAGGCCATGCGATCCGGGAAAAAGGGTTCCAGGTCTGCGATCTTCTCGCCCACGCTTGCGAACTTGATGGGTTTTCCCGTGACCGTCTTTATGGAGAGGGCGGCGCCGCCGCGCGCGTCTCCATCCAGCTTGGTGAGGATGATGCCATCGAATCCGACCTCCCCGGCGAAAGCCTGTGCGACGTTCACGGCGTCCTGTCCGGTCATGGAGTCCACTACCAGAAGGGTCTCGTTTGGAGGATAGTTTTTCTTGATACGCACTAGCTCCTGCATCATCTCCTCGTCTATATGCAGCCTGCCGGCGGTGTCTATTATCACCGTGTCCAAACCCTCCTTCTCCGCCTTTTTCAGGCCTTTTTTTACTATAGCCTCCGGTCGGGCCGAGCGATCTGCGTAGACCTCTATTTTCGCCTGCTCACCCATTTTCTCGAGCTGATCGATAGCCGCCGGTCGGTAGGTATCCGCAGCTATCATCATGGGGTGACGCCCCTGGTTTTTGAGATGGCTGGCCAGTTTTACCGTGGCCGTGGTCTTGCCCGAACCCTGCAGGCCAACCAGCATGATTACCGAAGGTGGACGTCCCGCGAAGCTTATCCCCTCGTTGCTGCTGCCCAGCAGATCGGTCAATTCCTCGTTAACTGTCTTGATAACCTGCTGAGCCGGAGTCAACGAACGCAGCACTTCCTGGCCTACCGCCCTCTCTTTCAGGCGGTCGATGAACTCCTTTACAACCTTGAAATTCACGTCCGCCTCCAGCATGGCCAGGCGTATCTCTCTCATTACATCGTTTACCTGTTTTTCGGAAAGCCGTCCGTGGCCGCGCATGCGCTTGAATATATCCTGTAGCCTGTCGCTCAGACTGTCGAACATCACGTATCACCCTTCAACGCATCCCACACCCGCTCCGCCGGGGTGCTTTTCCTCTTTCTTCATAAACCACTAAATACTTAAACCTATAGGAAAAAGCCGGGGTTGTAAAGGGGCCCCGCCCCTCTGTTATTTAAAATTCAAAACTGGACAGTTTAAGCCTGAAAAGTTGACACCAAGAGATTCTATAGACATATCCTCTTAGTGGATACATGCGAGAATGGACAAGACATCCTTCAGGTTTTGAATCGCCCCGGGTTTACCGGAGACTCGGTTGCTTGAGTCCTTCGCTCTTTTCCTGAACCTCCTTTCCCCAATAATAAGCCTCGAACTCCGCCGGCGGAATATTGCCGACGGGCTCCAAGATGCGGCGGTGATCGAACCAGTCCACCCACTCCAATGTGGTTTATTCCACCTCGCCCAAGTTCCTCCAGGGTCCGCGGTTGCGGATGAGCTCGGTCTTGTGGGGGCCGATGACCGTCTCGGCCGGGGCGTTGTCGTAGGCGTCGCCCCGGGATCCGACGGATGAGGCGGCACCCGCATCCTCTAAACGTTCAGTATAACGAATGGACAGGTACTGGCTTCCCTGGTCGCTGTGATGCACAAGCTCCGGGAGGCTGCCGCGCCTGCGTGCCCAGATGGCCATCTCCAAAGCATCTAAGACCAGGTCGGTGCGGAGTGATGTGGAGGCCCGCCAGCCCACGATGAAGCGGCTGTAGGCGTCGATTATAAAGGCGACATAGGCAAATCCCGACCAGGTGGCGACGTAGGTGAGGTCGGACACCCAGAGGCGGTTGGGCCCGGGGGCGGTGAAATCACGGTTGACCAGGTCAGCCGGCCTTATCGCTTCTTCGTCGGGGATGGTGGTACGCTTATTTTTGCCCCGTCTTACGCCCTCCAGGCCCAGCTCACGCATGAGCCGCTCCACCATGCAGCGGGCCACACGGAAGCCCTCGCGTTTCATCTGCCGCCAGACCTTGCGCGCGCCGTAGACGCCGAAGTTCTCCGCATGCACCCGCCTGATCTCCGCCTTCTGTGAGAAGGGGATCGCCGGCGCCCTCCTCGAAGAAAAAGATCTCATAGATAACCCGCCCTCCCCATCACCAGCTACAATTACTCGGCGGTCAGGGACCGTCTGACCGGGCAGGGAATAGAGGCTTCCCTGCCCACCATCATCAACCTGGCTAAGGGCCTGGGGTGCCACAAGCCGCGCAGGAAGAAGAAAGCGCACGACCAGGAGGTGGTGATAACCGCTGTGGGCGCCCTCATCCAGCACGACGCCTCCCATCACCACTGGTCGCCATACGCCCCGGAGAAGTGGACCCTTATCACCTCCCTGGATGACTTCTCCCGTCTGCTTCTCTATGCCGATATTTGGTGTGCGGAAAGCAGTTGGTCCCATGTTCAGGCCGCTAAGGACCTGACGCGCACCCACGGCATCCCCCTGCGCTATTACGTGGACTCCTTCTCCGTCTTTCGCTTCGTGCAGAGCAGGGACAGCTTATGGAGAAAGCACGTGGCCTTGACCGACGACGTTGATCCACAGTGGAAGAAGGTGATGAAGGTGCTGGGGATAGACGTCGTCTATGCCCTTTCTCCCCAGGCCAAGGGCAAGGTGGAGAGGCCCTCCCGCTGGCTGCAGGACCATATCGTGAGGACCTGCGCCCTGGAGAAGCTCTCCACTATAGAGGAGGTGCGTGCGGTCCTGCGGGAGGAGGTGGATCGCTACAACCGCCGCCAGGTCCACTCTACTACCGGCGAGATACCGGCCATCCGTTTTAAAAACGCTGTAAAGGGGGAAACGTCCTGTTCAGGCCTTTGTCCTTCCCAAGCCCTATTCTCTGCCCAAGAACGTGTTCTGCCTACGGGAGAGAAGGAGGGTGAATGGCTATCGCAAGATAGAGCTTCACAAGCATGAGATAGTGGTTCCCGGTTTACCCCTGTGGAACGAGGTCGATGTTCATCTCGTTCCTGACGCGAAAAGGGGCGTCATGGAAGTAAGGATATGGTGGAAGTTAAAGATGGCCAGATCGGTTACCTATCCATTGGGAGAGTTTCCCAGTGTACACTTTTTGAATCTTAAATTGTCCACTTTTCAACCTTTCCTAACAGGGGCACCGCTCCTCCTGTCAGGTGAAGATTGCAGGCTCGTACCGGCTTTTCTTAAAAGGTCTATCACCACTCGTATCCGGCCGGAGGTTATTGTTCATTGACTGCATCATTCCCCGGCCGCTGGAGCGGTAAAGAAAAAGGTTGAGCCCTCTCCGGGCTTGGAGTTGACCCGGACCTCCCCTCCCCATCCCCTCACTGCCCTCTCCACTGTCGCCAGGCCGATACCCAGACCGCGGGGATCTTTCGTCCTGATACGCCGAAACGGTTTAAATATATCGCTATAATATTCTCGAGGTATGCCTATACCGTTATCCTCAACGTAGAATGTGACCGTATCACCGGCTCTATTCGCGCCAATCCTCACCCGGGGATGGGGATTTCCGCCCAGGTATCTCAGAGCGTTTCCGACCAGGTTGAGAAACACCTGCCCCAATCTCAGGGGATCGACCATCACCTCGGGGAGATCCCGCTGAATCTCGACCTCGGCCCGGCTCGACTCGACGACCTCCGTCAACTCCAGCAGCACCTCCTGCAGCATCTCGCTGGGCTCCACCCGCATGGCCTCTCCCTCCGGGTTCCCCGCCATGGAATAGGCAAGGAGCGATTTTATGAACCCGTCCATACGACTGGCCGCACCCACGATCCTCTCCAGGCATTCCCTCTCCTCCTCCAGGTTCCCGTCCTCCCTCTCCCTTATGGCAGTGGTCGCAAAGCCCTCCACTATTGACAGGGAGCCGCGCAGGTCGTGGGATACGGTGCGGGCGAATGCGTCCAACTCGACGTTGCGGTTTCGCAGCTCTTCCTCCATGGCCTTTCTCTCCCTGAGATCCCGGGCTATGAGGGATGTATGGGTAACGTCACCCTCCGGGTTGCTATGGACCAACCCCACCACCCAGAAAGGTATCTCCTCACCGTTCCGGCTGCGGAATACCATCTCCCCCTCCCAGATACCCTCCCGCATCGCGGCCCTGACTCCTTCATATATCCGATCCACATGGTTCTCCGCGAAGAATTGGTAATTAAAGAGCCCGGAGGCGTCCTCGTCGTAGCCCACGCCGAGATAGTGTCTAGCGGCCCTGTTCATGTACATAATTCGCCCCTCCATATCGGCCATTCCCACGAAATCGCTGGTTGCCTCCAGTATGGCCGCCATACCCCGCAGCTCTTCCTCGGCCTTCAGGCGTTCGACTACCTCACCCTGCAATCGCTCGTTTACCTGCATTATCTCCAGGGTGCGCTCCTCCACCAGCTCCTCCAGGTGCACGCGGTGCTCCAGTAACTCCTTCTCCGCACGTCTATATTCGGTTATATCACGAGCATAGACGGCTAACTCCGCTACCTCCCCGCTTGTCCCCAGAATAGGGTGGATGGTGTTATCGAAAAACATACCCTGGCGCCGGTCCTCGAACCTCAACGGTTCGCGCCCGGCAATGGCTTCCTCGAACCTGCGCCTTCGGTCATCGGCCACCCGTAGGGGGAGGCGAGCGAAGATATCCTCTCCGATCAGTTCCTCGCGGCAAAATCCCAACCTCGAGGCGGCGATTTCATTACAGTCGATGATCTTCCCCTCCAGGTCGATCAGCATGGATGACTCCATGGTCGCTTCGAGCAGGGCACGGGCCCTGGCCTCGTTCTCCCGCAGGGCTTCCTCGATGTGTTTTTGCTCGGTGATATCCGCGAGGATACCCCTTATGCCAATCGGGTTTCCCTCCGCGTCCGAGATCAACGTAGAGTACACCATGCAGGGAAAAACGGTGCTGTCCTTCCTTCTGGCCAGGTACTCCCTGATAGCACCGGTGGAGCGGCCGTCCATCATCTTGGTTATGGCACGGGTAATTCGCTCGTGGTCGGAGGGGTCGATGACGTCCAGGGCGTTTATGCCTCTCGCCACTTCATCCTCGCTGTATTTAAACATGGAGTAAGCGACCTCGTTGATGTAGGTGATCCTTCCACTCGCTTCGGTCTCGAACACAACCTGGGGAAGGGAACTGGCCAGCTCGCGGTATTTCTTCTCGCTCTCCTGCAACGCTTCCTGCACCCTCCTGCGCTTGGTTGCATCCCTGGCGTTGACGACGACGGCCCGCACCAGGGGATCGTGCAGGAGGTTTCTCGCCACCGCTTCGGCACACACCCAACAATCCTCCTTGTGCTTAATACGGTACTCCACCTGCGTGACTTCCCCGGGTTTCTCCAGCATCTTCGCGAATTTCTCGAGCACCTCCTGTAAATCGTCGGGATGGATGAACTGGAAGGGGGATAAGCCCTGCAACTCCTCCTGGCTATACCCCGAATAGCGCTGGCTGGACGGAGTGGTGTAGAGCATCTTTCCCTGGGCATCCATGAGGGTGATGACGTCGTTGGTGTTATCCAGAATGGTACTGTAGTATCCCAGCCTCCTCTTCAGCTCCTCCTGGGTTTTGAGGCTTTCGGACCTCTTTTCCTCTAATTCCCGGCACCGCCGGCGAAGCTCGTGCAGTTCCGACAACAGCCGGTCCTCGTCCTTCAAGTCAACACCCCCTGTTATATGGGGACAGGCAAAATGCCCAAGTTCATTCAGAACACGATCCATAAATACTTTATTTAGCCCTATACAATCACCAATATTATATCTCTGCCTTTAATATCGGCCGAACGGAACAAGCCTTTTAATAAAGGTTGAGGGATATGGCGACGGTGGTGTCTTGATATCCGGACTCGAACGAAACGGCCAAGCCGCCCTCGCCTCAGGAAAACAGTGCGGAAGCGAATTCCTGGGGGTCGAAGGGATGCAGATCATCCAGGCCCTCGCCCACGCCTATGAACTTAATGGGTATGCCGAGCTCGTGCACGATCGCCACCACGATCCCCCCTTTTGCCGTGCCGTCCAGCTTGGTAAGGATTACCCCGGTCACCTCCACCGCGTCCTTGAACTCACGCGCCTGAATCAAGCCGTTCTGCCCGGTTGTGGCGTCGATCACCAAGAGGGTCTCGGTCACCTCGGCGCCCCTCTCCGCCACCCTCTTTATCTTCTTGAGCTCTTCCATGAGATTGGCCTTGGTATGCAGCCTGCCCGCGGTGTCCGCGATGACCACGTCGACTCCGCGGGCCCGGGCCGACTCAACGGCATCGTGGACCACGGCCGCGGCATCCGCCCCCTGCTTGTGTTTCACGGTATGCAGGCCGACCCGCTCCCCCCAGGCCTCTAACTGTTCTATACCCGCCGCCCGGAATGTGTCGCCCGCGGCCAGGATCACTCCCTTTTCCTCCCGCCGTAACAGATAACCAATCTTGGCTATGGTCGTCGTCTTGCCGGTTCCGTTAACCCCCACGACCATCATTACGCTTGTTCCGTCCTCCGCGAATCTCAGCTTGCTCTGGCCCATATCCATGGCCTCGGCCAGCTCTTCCCTGAAGAGGTCGAGAAGGGCCTCCGGATCCTTTACCTTATCCCTCGCCATGCGTTCCCTGGTTCTCTCGACCAGGTTAAGCGTCATATCCATGCCCACATCCGCGCTCACCAGGATATTCTCGACCTCCTCCCAGAAGTCATCATCGAATCTCCTGTTCGCCAGGGCCTTGGAAAGGGGTGCTACGAAGTTCAAACGGCTCTTGGACAGACTGTTGCGCAGCCGGGACAGCCAGCGCTCCCTCTCCTCTTCGGCGTCGGCCTCCTCCCTCCCGGGTTCCAAAAGGACTCCCGCCTCCAGGTCCTCCCGCCCCTCGATCTCCGGTTTTTCGAGCTCCCCGGGGGACGCCTCCCTATCCCTTTTCTCGCGCTCTTTTCTCTCCTTTTTCTCCGCCTTGAGCCTGGCCTTCTCCTCCCTGGCCTCTTTTTTGCTCTCCTCTTTGCGTTGTCTCGCGAGTTCCTTTTCCTTCTCGGGATACGGCTCAGCTATCTCCGACTCGTATGTCCCCGTTTCCTCTATCTCCGGGAATTCGTCCCGTTCCGCCTCCGAGTCAACCGCCGCAGCTTCCTCGACGGCGGATAAGGCCTCCGTCTCCAACAGGTCCTCGTCAACCGTCTCTTCCTCCTGTGGCTCCTGCAATGCCCGCTCCAGCCGCAGGGCCTCCTCTCTCTCAATCCTCTCGCGCTCTTTTCTCTCCTTTTTCTCCGCCTTGAGCCTGGCCTTCTCCTCCCTGGCCTCTTTTTTACTCTCCTCTTTGCGTTGTCTCGCGAGCTCTTTTTCCTCTTTCATGATCTCTTCCTCGAATCTAGGGGATCTGTCCGGTCCGTCCAGTATATTTTAATCCATCTCGTGCGTCCGCGAATCCCGGATACGCCGCTCCATGCCTCACAAGCCCTACGACATCACGAAGGCACCTCAAATGGATGAGTGCCATGTTTGGACAGCCGGTACCTTGAATGCGGCGGCCTCAGGCAGTGCCGGTTCTGGCGAGCTGCTCGGCCTCATCGAGTCTCTGGCTTATGATGCGTGACACTCCTGACGCCTGCATGGATACGCCGTAGAGCACGTCCGCTATCTCCATGGTCCGCTTCTGGTGGGTGATGATTATCAGCTGCGAGTCTCCTTTGAAATCAATCAACATACTCAGGAAACGATGCAGGTTGACATCGTCGAGGGCCGCCTCCACCTCGTCCAGGAAATAGAACGGGCTTGGTCTGGTCTTGAAGAGCGCGAAAAGGAAGGCCAGCGAGGTGAGCGCCGTCTCCCCCCCCGATAACAGCGATAGTTTCTTCAGCCTCTTTCCCCGCGGTTGGGCCTCGATATCCACACCGGTATTTAGCAGATCGGTGGGATCGGACAGGGACAGCTCGGCTCTTCCCTGCGGGAATAGCTTTTCGAACAACTCCTGGAAGTGCCGTCCTACCTCCTCGTAGGTATCCTTGAATATACGAACTATCTCCCTGTCGATGGCCCGGATGACCTTGAGCAGGGAAGACTTGCTCTCCTTCAGGTCCCCCACCTGTTCCATGAGAAAATCATGCCGTTCCTTCAAGGCCTTATGCTCCTCAACCGCCCTGAGGTTTACCTGCCCCATACTCTCTATGCGGCTCTCCAGGTCTCGCAGCCTTCCGCCCATCTCCTCGGCGGGTGCGGTAGGCAGATACTCCGTCAGGGCGGTATTCATGGGTATGCGGTATTCATCCAGGAGCCGCTGCACCAGCATGTCCACGCGCATTTTCAGCTGCGCCGCAGCCAGATCGCTGTTATGCGCTACCTCCCTTAACTCCTGCTCGCGTACTTCCAGCTCCTCGATTCGATGTCGCAGCGCTTCGATTTCACCCTCGTTCGCGGCAAGTTCCTCCCGCCCCTTCTTCTCGCTGGTTTCGGCCTGCGAAGCCAGATCCCCGTGTACCTTCTCCAGGCGCTTGACGAGCGAGAGGATATCCTCCTGCACACGCGATTTTACGGCCAGGTCCTTCCGGCTGGGAGGGGCTTGACCCGCTTCGTCCTCTTCCAGCTCCCTCAACCTTTCCTCAAGATGATGACGCCTTTCCGCCAGGGAGATGGCCTCCGCCTTTATTTCCTGCAGTGATTCGTCGATATGCCTCTGCGCCTCGCGGAGCTCCACAACCAGTTGCTCGCCTTCCCCTAAACGGGGCGTGCATCCCTCGATGGCGCCTTGCGCGGAATAAAAGTCGGCGTTCAGACGGATAATCCCATCCCTCGCCTCCAGCTCCTCCCCTTCCAACACACCGGCCAGACGCTCGACCTCCTCCAGCTCTTCCTTCAGCGCCTTCTCCCGCAGCTCCATCTCCTTGTGAGAGAGCTCAAGCTCCCTGAACCTCACCTCCAGACCCTTATCATCCTCCACCATACGTGCCATGTCCCTCTCCAGCCCGTCTATGGTGGTCAGGGCGCTCTTTCTCTGTATTTCCAGTGACATGGATTCCTCGTCGCATAAATCCAGCATCTCCTGCAGTTGCTCTATCTCGCGCCGTCTGGCTATTACGTGGAACGGGCTGCGCGGCCTCGCTCCTCCCTTGACCACCCCGCGAGGGGCTATGACATCGCCCTCGGCGGTCACGAAGGTCAGTTTGGGGTACAGCTCCGCTTTACCCTCCGCCTCCTCGAGTGAGCGGCACAGGACCACGTCACTCAGAAGGAATTCCAGGGCGGGACGGATAACCTCGTCACCCTCGACCGCCTTCAGCGCCGGCACACCCCCGGCTATGCGAGCCATGTTTCCCATATCCTCGATTCCTTCACGGGCCATATCGAATGTGGGCAGGAACAACCCGTATCCACCCTCCTCATCCTTCAAAACCCTGATAGCCGCCATGGCGTCATCGAATCCGCTGGTAACGATGCAGAAAAGCCAGGGGCCCAGGTATGATTCAAGCGCCCTCTCCCAATCCTCCGAGATCTTTACATGATGCAGAAGCATACCCATGATACCAGGCAGATCCTCGCCCTTTTCCAGTATCCCTGCCGCCGCCGACGCGTAGTCTATGCGGGAGCTGAAGACCTCCTGCAGGGCCTGAAGCCTCGCCACCACCAACGCTTCCTCCTGCTGCGAACGCCTCTGCTTACGCCAGATGGCCTCCATCCTCTCCTTGAAACGTCGCAGGTCCTCACCAGCGGCGGCTATCTTCTCCTCCGCTTCGGCCCGCCCGGCCTCTATCTCCTTCATCTCACCTGAGATTTTTCTCTTCTCATCGCTTATATCACGCAGGCGGGCCTCGATCTCCTCTCCTTCCTCCGCGACGCCCCGGGCCTTTTCACGATGTTCATCCGCCGTTCTGCAGGCGAACGCCAGGCTTTCCCAGGACCGCTCCAACCTGTTCCGCTCCTCGTCCCTAAAACGCCTCAGCTTGTCCCTCTCCCGCCTGGCCCGCCCTAACATCTCCTCTATGACTCCGAGTCGCAAGCGCAGGTCCCCCTCTTTTTCCTCGATAAGAGCCTGATCCTCCAGGGCTCTGTTCCGCTCCTCCTCCAGTTTGCCGCGCTTTCTGGCTATATCCTCGCGCCGCGATAACCATCCCGATTTCCCGAACCCTATCTCCCCGCTCAACGCGGCATACAGTTTCAACCTCTCCTCCCCCAGGCCCTCGCAGGCACGAAGGCGCTCGCCCAGGGACAGCAACCTCATCTCGTGCAGCCGGCATTCCTCGAGCGTGCGCCGCAACTCCCTGACGCTTTCCCCGAGCTTCGTAAGCCTCTCCTTGCCCTCCCTTATGCCTGAGGTTACCTCCTTTAATTCCCGCTCGAACCTCACCTCTTCTTCTTGACGGTTTTCCCACTGTTCCTTGAGCTCCTTCATTTCTGCAACCAGTATGCGTACGGACAGCTCTTTGGCCTCGGCTGCCAGCTCCTGGTATTCCCTGGCCTGTCCGGCCTGTCTTTCCAGCGGCCTTAGTTGTTTTCTTACCTCCGAGATAATGTCCTTGACCCTCACCAGGTTGCGGTCCATGCCCTCTAGTTTCCGCAGGGCTTTTTCCTTGCGACGCCTGTGCTTGCGAAGACCCGCCACCTCCTCCAGGAAAGCCCTGCGGTCTTCCGAGCGGCTGCGAAGGATGGCCTCCAGTTTGTTCTGCCCTATGACCGCTGTCAATTCCCTGCCCACACCGAGATCGGAGAGGAGTTCCTGTATGTCGACCAGGCGGCAGGCCGTCTTGTTCAGGAGGTACTCGCTCTCGCCGGTGCGATAGATGCGCCGTGTCACCACTACCTCGGGGAAATCTATCGGAATCTCGCCGTTGCGGTTATCGAATGAGAGGGATACCTCCCCCATGCTCAGCGGCTGACGGGTGGCACTTCCCGCGAAGATCACATCCTCCATTTTTGTACCCCTGAGATTGCGGGGGCTCTGCTCTCCAAGTACCCAGAGCACGGCATCGGCCACGTTGCTCTTACCGCTGCCATTGGGGCCGACGATCACCGATATGCCGGCCTTGAAATCCAGGGTAACCTTATCCGCGAATGACTTGAATCCCCTGGCGTTGAGCGATCTAAGGTACATCTATACCTTGCTTTCCTCTCCTTATCTTGCCAACTTATATTCAGGTTAGTTTTCTCTTTATGGCTGCATAAACCCTTCCCGGATTGCGAGTGTTTTCCGCTGCGTCAGGCTCGCGCAGCCCAGTTACAATTGATTCCAGAGGCTCCTTGATGAAGGTGGAAGAAGCTTTTTATGGGCTGAAATACGGCATCTCCCTTGCTATTCCCGGAAAAACGCCATATTGGAACCGTGAGTAAACGGCCTTTGCCGGCCAGCTTCAGCCCGTTAAATCCCATGATTTTATCGCCTGACACCGCCATATACGCCGCAAACCCTTATCTGCCCCGTGCAATACCGGGGACGCTTATCAAAAAGAAGCCCAGGGTTTACCGAGGGGCCCGTCAAGCTCCTTGTTATCATTCCTTCGGGAAAAAGCAGATCCCGGTCGTACCGGGCCCTACGTGAGAGCCGATCACCGGTCCGGTCTCGTTCACTATAACTTCATCCGGGCCAAAATCCAGTACCCGCGCGGCCTTCTTCTGTAACTCCCGCATCTTCTCCGTATTCCGTACGTGGGTGAAACCGACCCTGGCCTTCCTGCTTCCCAGCTTCTCGACCGCGATATCCACCAGTCGGTCCAGCGCCTTTTTGCTTCCACGCACTTTGTCCAGGGCATCTATGGTTCCGTCTATATGCAGTATAGGCTTTATCCGCAGCATGGAGCCCATTAATGCCTGTGCCCCCCCGATCCTCCCACCGCGGTGCAGATACTCCAGTGTGTCAACCACGAACATCAACTCCATGCCCTTGATTATCCTCTCGCTGACGGAAAGGAGCCCCTCCATGTCGACACCTTGATCCCTGGCCTTGACCAATTCATCGATGAGCAGCGCCAACGCGACTCCGGTCACCCTGGAATCGATGAGCTCGATGGGAAAATCGCCTATTTCCGCCGCAGCGGTCCTCGCCGATTCGATGGTACCGCTTATGCCCTTCGATATATGAACGCTCAGCAGCGAATCATAGCTGTTGGCCATATCCTTGTAGGCCTCAAGGAACTCTCCGGATGAAGGTTGTGAGGTTGTGGGGAAAACGCCCGGCTCCTTGAGGCGCCGATAGAAATCATCATGGTTTATATCTATACCCTCGCGATAGGATACGTCTTCCATAATGATCTTCAAAGGCACCACTCGGATGCCGTTCCTGTCACAGTACTCATCATCCAAGTAGGCAGTGGAGTCGGTTACTATACCGATGCCAGCCATTTTCATCCCCCCTTACGGAATGCTTTATTCCTTATCCCAACATCTGCTCCTCGCTATGGAGGTTATGATTCAAGGCCTCGCATGCAGCCGCCTGCTCGGCCTCTTTCTTCGAAGTACCGCATCCTTTCCCCAGGTTTTCGCCCTCCACATATACCGTGGCATAAAACACCTTGCGATGATCGGGGCCTTCCTCGCTCAAACGATACTTGGGGAGCATCCCTCTCTCCTTGACCATCATCTCCTGCAGCTGGGACTTGTAATCGTTGTCCAATGGCCCCGAAACAGCGTCCTCCAACCTCTTCCCGAATAGGTGTATGACCATCTCCCGGGTTCTACCGATACCTCTATCCAGATGCACAGCCGCGATTACCGCCTCCAGGGCGTCGGCCAGAATAGATGCCTTTTCGCCCCCCTTATCCGCCTTTTCCTCCCGGCTCAACAGGATGTAACGCCCCAGTCCTATCTCCCCGGCCACCTCCGCCAAGGAGTTGGCGTTTACCAGAAACGACCTTATTCGAGTCAACTCCCCCTCATCCAGCTGGTCGTGATTGTTGTACATGTACTCGGATATCACCAGGTCCAGAATGGCGTCGCCCAGGAACTCCAACCTCTCATTGGTATCCTCGGCGTCCAGGCCAGCCTCATGGGCATAGGAGCGATGGGTCAGGGCCCGACGCAACAGTTCCCTGTTTCGAAACCTTACCCCCAATGCCTTCTCCAGATCACCCCTTCTGTCCCATATCGCCATCATGCGATACCCTTCCCACCCGAGGAGAGGAACTGCTCCGTCCTCTCCACCAACCTGGACGATACCGCCTCAGCGGCCAAACGGATGGAGTTCTTTACCGCCACAGCATCGGAGCTGCCGTGGGCTATTATGCAAACGCCTTTCACTCCCAACAGGGGAGCCCCTCCGGTTGCGCGGTAATCCAGTTCACTGCGCATACCACCGAGGGCGGGGAGAAGCGGCTCTATCTCCTGCCGCTCCAGGGTTCCCAGTGCCTTCAGCAGCTCGCCGGTTATCAGGGAGGCAACGCCCTCCACGACTTTCAGGGTCACATTACCAGTGAAGCCATCGGTAACCACTACGTCCGTACCGTCTCCTAACAGGTCCCTTCCCTCCAGGTTACCCACGAAGTTGATTCCCTCTTCTTCTCTCAGCAATTCATGTGCCTCCCGGGCAAGCTCGTTTCCTTTCGATTCCTCGCCGCCGATATTCAGCAGCCCTACCCTCGGCCGCTGCAGCCCCCAACGCAATGAAGCATAGGCGCTTCCCAGCAGCGCGAACTGGCGAAGATGCTCCGGTCGGCAATCGGAATTCGCCCCCGCATCCAGTAACAGGGTGGGCGAATAGTTAGGGGGGAGGACGACAGCTACCGCGGGCCTTTTGATGCCTTTGATTCTCCCCCAGGAGAAAAATGAAGCGGTCATTGCGGCACCGGTGTTCCCGGCCGAGACCATAGCCTGAGCTCTACCTTGGCGAACGCATTCCGCCGCTACTACAACGGAGGCTCCCTCGCGTCTCCTGACGGCCCATGCTCCCTCCTCTTCCATCTCTATGGTTTCCGGGGCATGGACGATCTCCAGCCTTCCACGCCCAGCGTCATCGATAAGGCGTTTCAGGGTATTCTCATCACCTACCAGGAGCACTTTCAAACCCAGTTCGTCGCGGACATCTAGAGCTCCGGAAACCAATTCCTCGGGCGCCTTATCTCCACCCATAGCGTCCAGGGCAATAATAGGTTTCTCCAGGCCGGTCACCCCCGAGACTCCTTAAGCTTTATTCCGTTTCCAGTATATCCCTACCGTTATAGGTTCCACAGTTGGGACAGGCTCTGTGGGGTAATTTGGGGGAATGGCAATGTGGGCACTCCGACTTCGGCGGCGGCTGCAGTAACCAGTTTGCACGCCTGGAAGCCGTTCGCGATCTGGACTTTTTCCGTTTCGGTACCGCCATCTCATACCTCCGAACATCTAAACCTGCGGTACAGGGCCATCAAGACACCATCAGAGTATATTCTCAGCTATCATCCTGGTCAAGCAAGGTCCTGAGTACCTCGAGACGCGGGTCGATATCCGATACCTCGCACCCGCACTCGCCTTCGTTCAGGTTAATGCCGCACACCTGACAAAGCCCCTTGCAGTCCTCCCGGCAGAGACATCTCATGGGAAGACTCAACATAACCGCATCGTTGACCAGAACGTTGAGGTCTATAACTCCCTCCTCGATAATGTAATCGTCTTCTTCGCCGGTCTCTGAATCCAAGTTCAGCTTCAAGCCGTCCTCATCCACCTGGGTCAATCCCGGTCGCATGAAGAATTCGTCCACATCGATATCGAGCTCCCGTGAGTACTCCTTCAGGCAACGCGTGCACTGCATTCCTACCTTGCCCGATATCTTGCCTTTAACACGGATGCCGTCGGGGCTGCTCTCCAGCCAGCACTCGACGCCGAGGTTTCCTCCTCCGCCACGCTCGTAGAGACCTTCATCCGAGATACCTACATCCAGGTAAGCCGAGAACCTCTCTTTGGTAAACACCCGTTTTAGAAGGTTGGTTACAGATACTTTCAGCTCTCTGGAATCCATGCCCCGCTTCATCTCCATAAACCTTTCATCGCTCGCCGTATCCTGGGGTTTCAGCTGTGATCGTCTCTGGCTCCGCCGGGATTTACTTGATACCTGAAAGAGTGGGGATAGTTATCGGTTAAACGATCGTATCGCGGACCCGCGTTCTTCATCACCTCGTACCCGCGGGACGGAGGTACCTCGTTATCTCTATTCCAGCTCGAACTCCTCGGCCTGACCTACCTGCTCCTGGGTTCCCTGCAATCTCTCCCTGGCTCTCTTGATGACCTCCAGCAGTTTGTAGCAGGTTACCTCCAGGTTGGCAAGGCGTTCATCGGCGTAGTCCTCGGCCTCCAGGCGAATCTCCCTGGCGCGTGCCTGTGCTTCCTCGATCATTCGCTCGGATTCGGCACTGGCCGATTTGATAATCTCCGTTTCCTCGATCAGCCGTACTCTCTCCTCCTGGGCTTCCTCGCGGATGCGTTCGGCCTCCTTGCGAGCTTCCTCCATGAGCTCCTGCTTTTCCTTGACCATCCATCGAGCCTGTTTCAGCTCCTCGGGAAGCGCGCTACGGAATTCGTCAAGCAGTTCGAAGATCTCAGTTTCACTGACCATCACCGACGACGAGAAGGGCACGTGCTTGCTCGACACTATCAGGTCCTCTATTCTGTCCAGCTGTTGAAAGACGTCCATTTAGACCGCCCCTTTCTCCAACTTGCCAAACTTGCTACTAAACATCTCCACCAGCTCCCTCTCTATGCTCTCCGGAACCAGTCCCTTTATCGAGCCGCCGTAACTGGCCATCTCCCTTACCGCGCTGGAGCTGATGAAAGTGTACTCGGCGCTGGCCATCACGAAAAAGGTCTCTATTTTCTCGTCCATGGCCTGGTTTATCTGGGCCATCTGGAACTCGTACTCGAAATCGCTAATAGCCCTTAATCCCTTGATGACGGCGTTCGCACCGACCTCTCTGGCAAAATCGATCAGCAAAGTGTCGAACGAACACACCTCGACTTCCTCTAGATCGCAAGTGGCCTTTTTCAGCAGGTAAACCCTCTCCTCGAGATCGAAAAGAGGCTCCTTTACCGGATTGGCCGCTACGGCTATTATGAAACGCTCGAAAAACGAACAAGCCCTTTTAATGACATCCAGATGACCACAGGTAATGGGATCAAAGGTACCTGGACAAATCGCAACGGTCATTTAACGCGGCCCCTCCTCCATGCTTGTATTTATTCCCTTTTTACATAAACATCCACCGCGGTCTCCCCATACTTGCGCCTCTCCTCAAAGCTGATTCCCGCGGGCGCCGGCGGGGGCTCGCTCCGCAGTGGAGCTTCTATGATGATAACAGCCGATGGGGCCAGGAACCCGCCCTCGTCCATTATTCGCAGTATCTCTCGTCGATATTCAAATCCAATTCTATAGGGTGGGTCTATAAAAATCAAATCAAAAGGCCGCTCCGGAAAGCGGGGTTTGCGCAGGTAATCAAGTACTTCAGCCCTTATCACCACGGCATTTGCGCTCATTCCGAGTGTATCCAGATTTTCCTTGATAACGCGGATCGGGTCAGGCGCCTTATCCACGAAAATAACTTTCTCGGCTCCCCTGCTCAAGGCCTCCAGGCCCAGCGAGCCGCTTCCCGCGAACAGGTCCAATACCCAGGAATCCCTCACTCTCGGGCTCAACATGCTGAAGACCGCCTCGCGCACGAAGTCCCGCATTGGACGCGTCTTGCGTCCCCGCGGCGCCTTTATTCGCCTTCCGCGTGCCTCCCCGGATATTATCCTCATGTTTATATTCTAACAATACTCACGGGTACGCCTGGCTTAGGATTATACGCACCACGTATCTATAGGGAGGATGAAAGGTCGGTGACGGCTCCCCGTTCTCGGCGCAGCACACGAATATGGTCAGCATGGGATGCGAACTGTTATCGATAATCCACAGCTCATCGTCCCGGACCACGAAGCCCTCTTTCATGGTGTATCTGTAAAGCTTTCCACCATAGCGGAGTAAGAATTCAGAACCCTCCTCGAGCTCGCCCAGCCGATTGAAAGGAAAGTTGACCAAGCCGGAGCTGTGGGCCATGAGCACCAGGTTGCCCCCGCCGGGCCGACCCGTGCCGGGGTAATGTCCTACGCCGGTTCCGATCATATAGGCCACTCCCTGGGGATCGTTTCCCTCCACCACCGGCCCGCTGAAATCCATCCCGGGGACCTCCAGAGTCATGAGATCGTTACGAGTGCTGAAATCGAAGCTGACGCCATCCCGCAGGACTCTCCCCTGCATATCGCAAGTTTTCCCCTCCTCCAGACGGAAACGGTAATCCCTGCCTCCCTCCAGCAGGTTTTCGGGCACTACCATGTATTCCCCGCGGCCAGTGAGACGGAATTCCACCACTGGCTCGAATGATACGGCTTCCCTGAGGCTTTTCTCGTCCATGACACGATCGAAGGATAGAACCACGACCATGTCCCTTCCCACCACGTCCGGCTGCCTCGGCATCACCTCCACGAGCCGTGGCCCGTCATCGCCCGCGGTTAAGGTGCTGGCCGCGGTCCTGGGCATGGCCAATCCCACTATACAGAGCAAGAAGAGAACAACCAGGCAACATCTCCTCTTTTCTTTACACATAGAAGATCGAGCCTCCATTCTAGACCTGGAAAAGCCAGTCAAGGATACCGGCGAAACGCCTGGATACCTCCAGACGCAGGAGTCGATGACGCGGCTCCTCCAAACGGGGATCCTTCTCCACCAGGGCGAAGGCGTCTTTGCGGGCCCTTCTCAGCAGGTTGAAATCCTTTACCAATCGGGCCACTTTCAAATCGGGCATACCGGACTGCCGGGTCCCGAATATGGAGCCCTCGCCCCGGATCTCCAGGTCGGCTTCCGCCAGCTTGAAGCCGTCCTCTATCTCCGCCACGACCTTCATCCTCTCCCTGGCCTCGTCGCCAGCCGCCTCCGCCAGGAATATGGAATATGAGGGATGTTCTCCCCTTCCCACCCTACCCCTGAGCTGGTGGAGCTGTGAGAGACCGAAACGATCCGCGTTTTCCACCAGCATCACCGTGGCGTTGGATATATCAATCCCTACCTCGATAACCGTTGTGGACACCAGCAGGTGTATGTCGCCGGCCCTGAAATCGTCCATAACGGCGTCTTTATCGCCTTTTGGCATTTGTCCGTGAAGCAGGCCTATGTTGAACGATGGGAAAACACCTTGAAGCTCCCGCGCCTCCTTCTCCACCGCCTTGGCCTCGACGGAGGGAGAGGTGTTCACCAGGGGACAGACCACGAACGCCTGCCTCCCCCTCCCCAATTCGGCGCGAATGATCTCGTATGCTTTCTCCCGGCTGGAGGGATCCATCACCATGGTCCGGGTTCCCGCCCTTCCTGCTGGAAGCTCGTCTATCGTGGATACCTCCAGGTCCCCGTACAAGGTCAGGGACAGGGTGCGCGGAATGGGCGTGGCTGTCATCACCAGGGTATCGGGATGAGCGCCTTTTTCCTTCAAGAACATCCTTTGTCTCACTCCGAAACGGTGCTGCTCGTCCACGACCACCAGGCTCAAGCTCTTGAACTCCACGGTATCCTGTATCAGCGCATGTGTCCCCACCACGATGTCCAGCTCGCCGCTTGCCGCCGCCTCTAATATATCGCGGCGCCGGGCCCCGGCCGTACTCCCTGTTAAAAGCTCCACCCTGACCCTAGGTTGCCCCCGCAACAGCATGGAGATATTGGCGAAATGCTGCTCAGCCAGGACCTCCGTGGGGGCCATTATGGCGCCCTGATTCCCGCTCTCTATGCTCAGGACAAGGGCCAGGAGCGCTACCACCGTTTTCCCGGAACCCACCTCGCCCTGCAGAAGGCGATTCATGGGATACGGTCGAGACATATCGCGGCATATCTCGCCGAAAGCGTTTTTTTGAGACGAGGTCAGCTCGAAGGGCAGCCAGCCGATAAATGACTCGATCATGCCGCCCGGCCTGCCGTGAGCGATCCCGGGCGTCGCCAACTCGAGGCGCTTGCGCCGCAAGGCTAAACCTACCTGCATGACCAGAAGCTCATCATAGGCCAGACGCTGACGCGCCCTGTTCATGCGCCCTGCCGAACCGGGGAAATGCATTTCGCGCAATGCCTGGGAAAGATGTGGGTAACCCCACCTCGATCTCAAGGGTAGGGGAATGTGGTCGGGAAGATCCCCGAACTGGTCCAACGCTCTCATGATAAGCCTGCGCAGCATAGCGGCGCTCAATTTCTGGGTGGCTGGGTGCAGGGGGATAATCCTGCCCGTATGTACCGTCTTACTTCCCATATCCCGGGAATCCTCGAGGATATCGTAGGAGGGATTAATCATCTGCAGCCGACCGTAACGATACTGCACCTTGCCCGAGAACGCCACCTCGATACCGGGCTGCAATCTCTCCGCGTGGTAAGGCTGATTGAACCAGATACCGTAGAGATACGCGGTGCCATCATATATGGCCACGTTGGCCACGCTTCTCCTACCCGACCTTCGGTTAATGTCGGCCCGGCGCACCGTTCCCACGACGGTAGCTTCCTCGCCGATTTTCACCTCGTTTATAACCGATAGCCGGCGCCGATCCAGGTAACGCCTTGGAAAATGATAAAGGAGGTCCCCAACCGTCTCTATTTCAAGGGCATGGAGGTTCCGAAGAAAGCTGCTTCCCACTCCGCTCACCGCATTTACAGGCTCTCGGAGAGCCGCCCAATCTCTCTGCAATTTTTCCGTTCGGGAGGTGACCGGCTTAGGCATGCCTCAAATACCTACTCCACTCCGAAGATATAATGATAGACGGGCTGGCCGCCGTTTATAACCTCCACCTCTAAGCCTTTTTCCTCTAAAAGCTCAATGATTCTGCCCTCTTCCCGCCCCCCGGCTTCCTCCCCCACGATCACGGTAGCCAGTTCGTCTCCATCTTCTACCATCGTTTCCAGCAACGAGCATGCCGTCTCCGTCACGTCGCCGTCGGCCGCGACTATCTCGCCACTGAACAAGCCTATGCATTCGCCCTCCCTGATACGGCCTCGCTTGAACTTGCCGTCCCTTACCGCCACGGTTACTGCACCCGTTTTAACTTGTGCCATCGCATGTAGAATACGCTGGTGATTGATCTCGAGGTCTTCCCGGGGATCGAACGCCACCATGGAGCTGAAACCCTCGGTTATGGATACGGCGGGAATCACCACCACTTCCTTATCCGTCAAGTCCCTGGTCTGCTCCGCCGCGGGTATGATGTTCTTATTGTTGGGAATCAGAATCACCTGTTTCTGAGGTACGCTGTCGATAGCCGCCAGGATCTCAGCGGTGCTGGGATTCATGCTCTGACCTCCGTCCACGATGCGATCGACTCCCATCGAGCGCAGGATATCCTTGATTCCCTCGCCCACCGCCACGGCCACCACGCCAATATCCTTTTCGCCGTAACGGGCCCGCTCTTCCTCCAGTTGTTCCACTTGCAGCATGAGATCGGTGATCTCGACATCGCTCATCCGCCCTGTATTGCTCGCCTCCTCGATAACCCGCCCCAGCTTATTGGTGTGTACGTGTACTCGATGCTGTTTTTCGTCTCCCACTACCAGCACCGATCCTCCCAGTTCCTGCAGCTTTTCACGCAAGCGCTGAGCCTTGGAATCCCTGCAATGAAGCATGAATTGGGCCTCGTAGCGATAGTCATTCGTCTCCACGGCCCCATGCCCGGCCGTCGTGAAGGTATTCTCCAGCACGACCTCGAACTCCTCGCCCGTAAGGCAGGCCAGTATTCCCTCCAGGATGACCACCAGGCCCCGTCCTCCCGCGTCTACCACTCCAGCTTCCTTGAGCACGGGCAGTAATTCCGGCGTGTTTTTTAGGGACTCCCTGGCCCTCTTTACCACAGCCGTCAGCCATTCCTCCAGGCTCCCGCAATCCCCCTTGACGCGCTCCCCCTCCTCGGAGGCATCTCTTACCACGGTTAAAATAGTTCCCTCCACCGGCTTCATTACCGCACGGTAGGCCACCTCCGATCCCCGGCTCAACGCGCTTGCCATCGCTCCCACACCCACCGTGTCGGCCTGGCTGAAAACCTCCGTCATACCCTTGAATATCTGCGAAAGCACCACTCCCGAATTGCCCCTGGCTCCCATCAGCGAACCTCTGGCTATGGCCCTGCATATGGAAGCCATGTCATGGTTATCGGACTCGCCAATAGACTCCTGTACCGCCTGCATGGTCAGAAGCATGTTGGTACCCGTATCCCCATCCGGTACGGGAAAGACGTTCATGTCGTTGATCTCGTCTTTATGTATCCTTAGACCCTCTATGGCTGTGTTGATGAGATCGATCAACTCCCAGGCCTGCAATCTGTCATTCAATAGCGTCCCCCTCCATACTCAGGGCGCCCTTACACCCTGAACATGAACCTGGACCTCCTCCACCTGGAGGCCCGTGCAGTTCTCTACCATGTACTTCACCTGTTCCACTAGATTGTGGGCTACTTCGTTGATGTTTATCCCCGCTTCAACGATAACGAAGAGGCTAAAACTCACCGCATCCCCTTTGCGCTTGAGGCGGACTCCCTTGCGCAGCGAATCCCTTCCCAATAGCTCGGCGACACCTTCCTGGAAGCTCTGGCCGGCCATACCCACCACCCCGTAACAACGATTGCAGGTAAGACCCGCTACGTCGGCCACGACCTCGTCGCTTATGGTTATCTTTCCTGAAACGTCACCGTCGTCTTCTTTCTCCACTTTGCCTCCTCGCTCACGCGGGGCGCTCCTCAAGCCGATTGAGCTCGTCTATCAGGGAAACGGGTCCAGGCCACAGGTCTGCGATACCTTCCGTACGGTCTCCAGCCGAGCGCCCAGACAATCAATACAGGTTATCCCGTTTGCAATGAGTATATCCTTGCTGCCCGGATGGGCCCGCAGCACTTCCTTCATGGTCATCTCGGTATGAAATCTCAATCAAGCCACCACGCTTATTCGGGTTTTCCGATAGTAAGAAACAAGATGATTATAGCAACGGTTATAGACCCCGGACCACACCTGTGAGAACAAATCGTTTACGATCTATTGTTTTATAAGGGGGGGTCTGGTAACATACTGCCGAATGAAATTAGGTGGTATTGATGTCAAAGATATGCGATATCTGCGGAAAAAAGCCGAGTTTCGGCAATAACGTAAGCCACTCCCACCGTAAAACCAGGCGGCGTTGGAATCCTAATATCCAGAAAGTCCGGGCGGTGGTCGACGGCAAACCGGTGCGCCTCAACGTGTGCACCAAGTGCATGAAGGCGGGTAAAGTGCCCCGCTCTTGAACAATCGCTAACGCCGCAGATCGGACGGTTTCTCAGCTATGATATCCAGTTTAACTTGCCGGTTTTCGGCAAGATGAACGTGGTGGGTGATGCGTTTTTACGTTCGGAGATCAACCGCGGTTCAGGCCTCCATCTCCAGGGCCTCCTTGACTTCGGAGAGCATTCCATCCAGCCCCTCCAGAACCGACAACGCCTGTTCTTCCTCGATGATCAGGGGCGGCAGTATCTGGCTTACGGATGTATCATTGTTGGCGTAGATGGTGAGTATCCCGTGCCTGAATCCGGCCAGGGTCATCAATGGACCGCAGGCTTCGTTGACCATCTTCAAACCCATCATCATACCCCTCTGCCTGGGCTCCACTAACAAGCGTGGGTGTTCTTCTTTCAAGCGGGCGAAGCCCTTCTCGAATAAATACGCCATCTCCCGCACGTGATCCAGGAATCCCTCCTCCTCCAGTATGTCCAGTACCTCCAGGGCGGCGTAACAGCCCACCTCCGCTCCACCGAAGGTCGATATGTGGATGAAGGGGTTTTCATCGAAAAAGGGGTTCAGCCGGTCATTGTAAATGGTGGCGGTTATGGGATATATCCCCCCGGAAAGCCCTTTGGCGGTCACGATAATGTCGGGGACCACACCGTAGGTATCCAAGCCCCACACCTCCCCGCACCTGCCCAGACCGGTTTGAACCTCGTCTATGATCATCACCGCTCCATGGCGGTCGCAGAGTCCACGTACTCCGGCGAAGTAATCATCTGGAGGTATGGCGATACCCAGGGTGGCTGGTATGGTCTCGAATATAACGGCCGCTATGTCCTCCCCCATGCACTCCTCCAGTTGCCCCAGGTCTCCGAACGGTACCTGGAAAAAACCAGGCGGAAGGGGCTCGAAGGGAGCGCTGTACTTGGTGTCTCCGGCAGCCAGGGCGAACCCGGTATGACCGTGATATCCGCCAAGGGCCGAGATAACACCGGGTCTACGCGTATGCCCGCGGGCCAGTTTGATCGCCGTTTCTATGGCTTCACCGCCGCCAACCCCGAAGATAACACGGTTCAGATCTCCGGGCGACATGGCTGTCAGTCTCTCAGCCAGAAGAGCACGGTGCTCGCTGATGAGGTGGTGGTTACCGATATCCAGCTCGTCCAGGGCTTCCCTCAAGGCACCCATGACACGGGGGTTACGATGACCGAGGTTGAATACTCCTCCGTTGCAGTGGCAGTTTATCAACCTGTTGCCATCCATATCCCAGACAAAAACCCCCTCCCTTCTGGCGAAGACGAAGTCGATTCCAACTTGCTCGAAGAACCTGGCTTTGCCGCTGGAGACATAGCGCGCAAACCTCTCGATGATCTTTTCTTTCGGGTCCTGCCCTATCAGGCTCATGCAAAACCTCCTTCACGTCTACCCGGTTGGCATCGCTTCTATCTCTTGATCCTTCCCGGCAATATATGCGGGTAATCCTTTCTCAACAGCCGGCCTCGCAGGAAGCGATCAAGCCGGCGCGCGTTGAGATAAAGCACCCATATAAAGGCGTCCTCGCGGTAATAAGAACGGACATCTTTCTCCCGTATGGTCTCTATTTCCAGGTAGGAAGCCTCGCTGGCGAAGAAATCGTTGGCCAGGTCTATGATCGCTGGAATCAGCTCCGACCGCTGCTCCTTGTAGAAGTTGGCTATCAGGTCCATAGTCACCCGGCGGTGGTCGTAATACCTGTCGATAACATCCTGAACAAAGAGTGCTTTTATCACCCATACCAGGAATGATGGGGCACTGCGCAGAAACAGATAGGGATCGAGTTGTTCCTCTCCTCCGACCCTGAAGAGAGGCGTACTGGTATCCATATATATCAGTCTCGAATCCTCGCGGATGCGGGGGGCACCAGGATCGTAGTCCACTATGCACCAGTTGGATATCTGACCGTCCACGGCCAGCTCCACTTCATCCTGGCAGTAGTTGTAATCCCATACCTTTTTCAAGCTCCGCAGCACCAGCCTTATCAGGTCCAGCACCCCTTTTTCGGAAAGATGGTGAATGGCGTTGTTGCCGATACAGTCTTCGTTCAATTTCTCCTGGATGATATAGAAGATGGGACGACCACTGTCCGATATGAATCGTGAGTACCCGTATGGCGGCAGGTCTATACCTATCTCATGCGACAGGAGACGATTATATTCCATGTATATCTCGCTATATGAATTGATCTCCTCCATGTCCCGGAACAGGGGCAGCCTCTTAAATGCGTACCCACCCAGGTTTTCCGCCCCTATCTCGAAAACGGTGCTGATCTCCCCGTATCCCAACACCGCGGCGGGTATACGGCTTTTGTCCGGGTGCCTGGGATCCAGTCCCCTCTCGAATTCCTCGAGTGCCCTTGTGTCTACCTCCAACCTATACATCGTATTTCCCTTCAATCCAACCACCGTTCTACTCTCGACACGATCAAATACCTGCCTTCCCCTCCCATGTTTTACCATCGCTACCTTACCGTACCGACCATCTACAATCCTACATCCTTCCCGCGATTCTAATGAATAAACCCGGGCGGAAATCGATCCTCGCACGTTCCCGCAATATGTACGCTTAGCGATCGACTTTCCGTCCCCAAGGCTTTTATGTCTCTTCCATGACGTTTCCGCAAGCAGCTTAAAAGCGCTGTTCGTGAACGAAGCACAGCATTTTCCCGGGCCTAGCCCACCCCTTCCGGCATTATTCATGATATAACTGATCTTGTCGTATTTAGTTTATATAGCCCGCATTCCTCATATTGAAACTCAAAGGACTTTAAGCTCTCTTTGTAAGCTCTCTTTGCTTGAAAAATATCGTAACAGCACTTATGGCGATATGGCTACCTCGAGAGGAGAAGGCCCAATGGGTGAAGGCGAAAACGGGCACCCGAGGCTGGAATTCAGGGGCGCCAGGGTCACCGCCGACGCGGGGTTGTTGGCGCTGAGGGAGCTGTACGAGACACTGGGGCTGACCGAGATGGCGGGGGTGATGATCGAGGATGGAAGGTCAGGGAGGAACGTAAGGCATGAGTCGGCGGGGCTGCCGAGGCAATCGGTTTATGCGAGGCTGGCCCGGCTACGAGGACGCGAACGACCACGAACGTCTCCTCCGGGACCCCGCCATGCTGGCGGCGATCGGCGAGAAGGCGCTGGAGCGTAGCGCGGCGAGCTCCCAGACCGTATCCCGCTTCGAGACCGAGGCTCTCGACAGGGGCGAGAACTTGAAAGGCCTCTCGGCGATCAACCACGCCTGGATGTCCAAGGCGATGCGCGTGAGCGGTGCCAGGAAGGTAATCCCGGACATGGACTCATCCGGGTTCCCGGTGCGCGGT
>JAXHVT010000052.1:0-55983 GCA_034188985.1 Actinomycetota bacterium
CTTGACCGCTCAAGGCGTGTTTCATATGCAATTACCTTTCGTTACTCGCTGCTTCAGGTCGGAGATAGGGCAGGGAGCGGATGCGGGCAAGGACCTCGGCGAAGAGCTCACCCGGAACAGCTGTTTTTCGGCAAGTAGAATTCCCTGTTGTGAGCAAGGGAATTTCCCTGTTTTCATCATCGGGGGGCATCATCCTTTATGGGCCATCAGGGCATGGGTCATACGGTAGCTGGGACCTTCGAAGATAACGAGATGACCGTAGTGTAGAAGACGGTCGATCATGGCCGCCGCCATCTGCTCGTCGGTGAAGATACCGTCCCGGAAGCTGGAACGGGAGGCACTGCGTGGTGGGGTGTTCCCCTTAGTCCTTGAGGCCCAAAGTGAGTACATATTAGTACATATTAAAAGACACTACAGACGGAGCTATTGAAGCAAGGATCGCAGCGGCACGGCCCGCGCGAATCTGGCGGCCTTACTGGATGGAGAGGGTACCTGAGGGCTAATCCTGCTCCCTCTTGATCCTGTCCATCTCCTTCTGGAGCATCCTCTCCCTGGCGGCCTCTCCCTTGGAGCCCGAGAAATAGGCCACGATGTTGATAAGCAGGCCGACTCCCCACCCGGCCATAACCCAGAGAAACCAGGGGTAGCCCGCGCCGGTCAGGGCCCATATGACGACCAGGAAGGCGTTGACCACCACGTATGTCCCGATGTGATACAGCAACCCGACCCGCTGATTGACCCTCTTCTCCGCTTTCTCCCGCAGCGTCTCGCCGCCGGGAGGCACCGGTCTCTGGTTTTCCGGCTCCATAACGCTCCCCTTTCCCCTCGCTTGTCCACGGACCTCTGCCTACATCAACATATTAATCGAAAAAAGTGAAGAGAAGGTTTATTATTTCCTCTCGAGGAAGGGAAGCGTCCTCCGGTTCGCCGCGGTGCGGGCGCGGGCCCGTAACGTATGACCGGTTCGGGGCTCTCCCCGAGGCCGGTACGGCGAGGCGTGGCTCAACGGCGCGGCGATTGAATATAATTACATACCGGCGGCATTCATCGCAGCACGAGGGAGGCAAGGATATGGCCAGTGAGGAGCACCTGGAGATATTGAAGAAGGGCGTGGACGCCTGGAACCTGTGGAGGAGGGAAAATCCATACGTCATGCCTGACCTGTACCAGGCGGACCTGAAGGACATGGATCTCGCGTCCGTTCATTTCATGAGGGCCAACCTCGGGGAAGCCGATCTCACCGGGGCCAATCTCAGGAGGGCTTACATGGTGGGGGCCTTCCTGCACGGCACCGACTTCCGCGGCGCCAACCTGGAATGCGCCGACCTCAGGGGCGTACATCTCAGCGAGGCGAACCTGAGTGGGGCGAACCTCGAGGCGGCCGTTATAAACAAAGCCCTGGTGGTGGGGGCGAATTTCACCGGCGCCAACATGGAATCGGTTATGATGCTGGGAACCAATCTCGAGAACTCCGATTTCACCGATGCCATCATGACCGACGTGGACCTGACCGACGCCAACCTGGCCGGGGTGAAGACGGAGGGGGTCAAGGGGTATCGTTTCGTGGCCGGGAAGAGGAAAGCATAGCGGGGACGCTTCAGCGTTTACGGATGCCCGGCCAATAGCCGTCAGGTTGCCGTCCGGGCACTTTCAGTAGACACATCCCGGGAAGGTGCAGACATCCGCGGGTTTGAGGCTCCGGTACATCTCTATTCCCCTCCAGGGTTCGCCCAGGATACCGTCGTGGATGGCCCAGCTCCTGTCGCGCATCGTCTTATCCATGCCCGGCTGCCGGAAGGGAGTGCTGCCGTCCAGCTTTCCCAGAAGCTCGCCACCGGGCTGGAAACCCTGCTGTATCTCAACATCTTCCTCTTGCCGCGGATGTAATTGAAACCGTAGCTCTCGAAGAGTATGGCGCTGTTGTAAGCCAGGGACTCCGAGATGACCATGTCCTGCCCCATGGCGGCCACGAAATCCCGGGCGATGGGACGAAGTCGCCGAACAGGCGCAGCCCCCTGCGCACCTGCCTGGGGGCGAGTCCGGCCTCCATGACCCTAACCTCCTCGTGGATATTGTGATGGGGCGAGTCCCCCACCAGCTACTCGAAGGCTTCGATTTCCGTGCTGGAATTAGAAGCGATCATGATATCCATATCTCCCCGCGTTTCCGGACGTCGACGGCCGCTGTATATGTCGGCGAATAGCCCCCTTGACTTATGATTCCCCTCCGAGCCTGCCGTCGATGAAGCCGGCGCAGCGTATGGCCAAGGCCATTATGGTCAGCTGAGGGTTGACCCCGGGGGAGGAGGGGATAACGCTGCCGTCGCATATATACAGATCGGGTATATCCCAGGTCTCGCAGGTATGCTTGACGACCGACCACTCGGGATCGCTTCCCATACGGCAGGTGCCCAAGGGATGATAAGCGCTCATGCCGAAGATATCCGAGACCTTCATCCTCGAGCGTTCCAGCCTCTTGAGATCCCGGGCACCGCAGATCTCGTAGTGCCCCGCCACGGGCGTTATCACCTTCCTGGCCCCTGCGGCGAACCAGATCTCGGCCATGAGCACCGTGGCATCCTTGGCCCTTCTGACGTCGCCGCCCTTGAGGAAATAGAGCATAGTGGGGCGGTAGCCCGGCCGGTGAGAATCGACGACCCGACCCCAGGAATCGCAATCGCACACCATGCCCCCGAAGATACCCATGTTGGGGTATTGGGTCATCAGGGAGGCGTGCTTGTTCCCGGCGAAGGGAAGGGTCAGGGAATGTATCTCCGGGGGCACGGTGCCTCCCTCCAGCATGATTCCCTCGCCCTTGAACTCGTCCACATAGCTGCTCTGAGGTATCCCCTTGGGGGGACTCAGGGGGTGATCGAAGAGGGCCACCACCTGCATGGCCGGGTGGATCTGGAGATTTCTGCCCACCTGGCCGCTGGAGTTGGCCAGCCCCCTCTGGAGCAGGAAATAGGGGGAGTATACGGCTCCGGCGGCGAGTATCACCACCTGGGCCTCGATGTCTATCCTCTGGCCGGTGGGCTTGCCGCTCTCGGGGTGGACGAAGAAACCGGTGACCCCCGCGGCTCGACCGTTTTCCAGCTTGATACCATCGGCGCGGCAGCAGGTATAGAAATCGGCGCCGTTGTTGACGGCGTCGGGAACGAAGGAGACATCCACGCTCTGTTTGGATCCGGACGGACAGCCGAATACGCAGGAACCGTATCCCTCGCATTCCTTGGCGTTGCGGGGCAGCCACCCGCAGGACAGCCCTAGTTTCTCGGCCCCTTCCAGGAAGGTGTTGGCCACCTTGCCCGCCACCTCGGGGTCGGCCCTCTTGACGAAGAGGAACTCCTCCAGGTGGCTGTAGAGGAGGTTGAGCTCCGCCTCGGTGATGTCCGTGAGCCCGTGGGTGAGATGCCATTTCTTGAGGACGGGCTTGTGCATCCTGAGGGCGGTGCCGGAGTTGATGGTGGTGGTCCCGCCCACCGTCTTGCCTAAGGGCAGCAGGATGAAGGGCATGCCCACGGTGATGGTCTGGCAGGCGTCGCGGTACATCCTGGTGTAGGCCTGGGTGGGATTGATGTTGAAATCCTCCCTGGTGAAATGGACGCCTTCCTCCACCACCACCACCGAGTAACCTTCGCCGCTGAGTTCCCTGGCCAGGGGGCCTCCGCCTGCGCCCGAGCCGATGATGACGACGTCCGCCGAGCGCCACACATCCGAGTTGATATCGGCGAGACCTACGATCATGATGGTTCCTCCTTCTTAGGCGGCAGCTCGCGATCCCTGGAGACCGTCCTGAGGTTGGCCTCCTCCTTGAGGGCCCTGGGATCGAAGCCGAGGGGAACGCTGACCTCCTCGCGGCGGTAGTAGGACATGAAGATGGGCAGGCCGAGCAGGACGGCGAGCCCCCTGATAAGGGGATTCCGGCTGGAGGATATCGTGTTCAGGAGGTCTCCTCTCTCCTGTTGGCTGAGCCTGGAGAAGGATCGTCTCATGTAGATGAAGGACACGATCCTCAACGCCGTGTTGCACATGTAGAAGAGCCAGCTCAATTCCGGGGAGCCCACACGGAAGTATTCCTCGATAAATGCTATCTGGCCGTCCATGTCTATTTCCGGAAGCCCCTCGGCACCGCCGATATAGGCGCTCAAGAGTTCCTCCATTTGCTTACGGGGAATCATCCTCATCTTGCCCACCTCGCTCTGCTGTAGATCGATCCTCGGGTTGTGGCGCCGCCGCCTCGCCTGGCAAAGGCGGGCTTTCCATCGGTCGCCGCGACATCCTAAATCTTACCACAGCGGCGTCTCTCGATGTGGGGTGCACGAGTTGTCCCGCGGCTGAGGGTTCGGGTCTGTCCGCGCGGTGTAAGGGGGTGGGGAAGCGGATAAACGGGCGCGGGTGGCGGAGCGCGCTAGAGAGGGGTGAATGTAGGGGACGTCGGGGAGTATTCGCCGTCCCAGTAATGCTTGCGAATTCGGAACAGCACCTTCCTGTTGCCCAGCTCGTCTATGCCCGTCACCTCCAGCCCGTCGGCGGTGGCGTGAAGATCGAACCACCTGTAGCGCCCGGAGTCCCTGGCCTCGATAAGGATATCCTTACGTTCCTCCAGCAGGGGGGCGTACATCTCGTAGAATTTGATGAACGTCTCTATATCCTTGAGCCTGTCGTAGCCGGCGGTTATCCTCCTCCACGGCAGGCTCTCGAGAACCGGGGCGATCTTCGCAAGCTGCGCCCGACGGGCCGCCACCATGGCCCTCTTGCGCCTCTCGCGCTCGGTCAGGGTGTTATCGGTTTCTCTGCTGTCCCCTTCTTTATCGGGCATATTATGCGCTCCTCCCTTCTTCCAAGTTATCACATGCCGGAGCGGCTGTCCCGACCGACCCCCCGGGCGGCTTGGCGTGCGGGCGGGCACCTGGGTAATGCGGCGGGTAAACGCGTGCCCCGCGCGCGGTCAGGGACTCTTTATCACGTGCGGCTTGATCCAGAATACGCATGCCACCACTCCCATGGCGAATACGGAGGCGGAACTCATGCCCAGTATGGGATTTATATGCTGGTTGAGGATACCGATCAGATAGGGGAAGATAATGCCCCCCACTCCCGCCGCGGCCACCGCCGAGGTTATGACCACCGACGATTCCCCCTCCGGGAACCACGCCGAATAACCTATGAGGAAAGGATAGATACCGGAGTTGGCGAACCCCAGCAACAGGTAGAGGACGATACTGGCCGCCTTGGAGCTGGGCAGGGGCGCCAGGAAGACCAGGATTCCGGCCGAGATGGATATAAAGGTCAGGATATCCAGGGGATCTATATTGCGCGATAGATAGCTGCACGCCCACCGGCCCAGGGTAAGGCTGGTCGCCGTGCCCACCAGCACTACATGGGCGGAGCCGGAGACCATGCCTTTTTCGATCTCCAGGAAGGTCACCAGCCATGTTTTGACCGAGGCGTTGCCGGCGGCGTATAGGAGAAAGGCCAGTACCAGGCCGATGAACAGGCTGCGGTTGAAGGAGAGGATCTTGCGCAGCGAGGCGATGGACAGCTTATCCGGCTTGGGGATTTTCTTCATGCCGGTGAGGGCGATGGGCACCATAAGGGGCAGGGCCAGCATCGCCGGAATGGCCAGGCACCACCTCCAGGACAGGTTCTCCCGGGCTATGAGGGCGGCTATTAACGGCCCTAGTACGAAACCCACGGAGAAGAAGCCGTAGAGTATGTTCTGCACCCGCGGGCTGTCCTCGCCGCAGACCCCCGTGGCGTAGATGGCGGGCAGGGTGATCAGGGTGCCGTTTGCGAATCCCGTGAAGAAGAAGAAAATGAGCAGCAGGAAGTACCAGGGCGCGGCGGAGGCGGCGAACAGAGATGCCACCAGCAGCAACGCCTGGATCAGCATTATCTGCTTGATGGTATATCTCTGCATGAAGCGGGTGAGGAGGAGCGTACCCAGCAGCAGCCCGCTGAAATAGACCACCTGGAAAAGCCCGCCCAGGTGTTCCTCTATGCCCAACTGCTGCATGATTATGTTTATGCTGGCCGGCGCCAGGATCTGGATGATTCCTGAGACCATCATGAAGGGATAGAAGGCCCTTATGCTCTTATCGTGCCGCCGCTTCGTCGGCGTGGTTTCGTCCATATGGTCTCATCCCCCTCATGCCGGGTTCTGCCGGCTCGAATATCCGTTCGAGGGAAGTATCGGTCGATGACGATATCTTCCTTGAGCTCGCCACGCGCAATGCGCGCGAGCGGATCCACGGGAGAAGGCTGCTTGCCTTATGACGCCGAGTTCCCCGTTGCTCTGCCGCCTCTCGTCCCGTATTAGTGGGGTCGAACGGAGAACGAAAGCCCATTCTTCTCCACCGTGCGCATCGATGCGGCCTGTCACGGACAAATCTCACTCCGGGCGGGGATTATACATACCCGTGCGTCAATCCGGCCAGGATTCTCCTTCCTCCTGCTCGCCATAGGCGATTGAGAAATGGGATTGCGCGATCATCCACCGGCCGTCATTCTTCACGAATACGCCGGTCATGCGGCCGGACAGGCTCAGATCGCTTTCACCCATGCCGGCTCTACCGGTGAAACGGCAGCGCATCCACGACACATCCCCCAGGGATAGCACCCGTGCGTCGGAATACTCCAGGCTCACGCTGTCCACCTGGGAAAGATCCCTCTCGACCTGTTCCCTTAACTCGTCCAGGCCCGTTCTCCATTCGTCTTCACCCGTACCTATGACCGCGGCGTCGGGGTCGAATAGCTTGAGGATCCCCTCGATATCACCCTTGGAATAGAGTCGAGCGTAATCCTCCATCACCTCCATTACGGCCGCCCTGGTCACCTCGTCCGCCTTCATACTCTCACCTCCTGATTCAATCCAGGCACGAGACCCCAGCCTTTTATGAACGCCTTGCCCATGCGCGGCGTATATCTCCATCTTGAAGCTTGAAGCGGTCACTTTCCGTAAGGCACGGGGTTATTCCGATACACGATTGAAAGCGATAAGAAACCCTTGTATCTTATTATGGTAAATGAGCGATAATATATACAATCGTTGTACGAAACAAGCTGTGAGGGGGTATATGCAATGCGGGAAGATGGAAGCGCAAGTGGCACATATAGCAGGGAGGACTCGGATTTCACGAGCCAGGGAACCAGGTGCGCCGGATGGCTCTACTTGCCCGATGGGGCATCCAGGCCTCCGGTGGTGGTGATGGCCCACGGCTTCGCGGCGGAGAGGACTTTCGGCCTGCCCGACTTCGCCGAAAGATTTCTGGAGAGGGGCATGGCCTGCTTCCTCTTCGACTACCGCAGCTTCGGCGGGAGCGACGGCGAGCCGCGCAACCTTGTGAGCAACTCCAGGCATCTGCGGGACTGGGAGGCCGCCGTGGCCCATGTCAGGGGACTGCCGGGAATAGACGCGGACAGGGTGGCCCTGTGGGGCTCCTCCTTCAGCGGCGGCCACGTCATCGTCATAGCATCCCGGGACTCGGGCATAGCGGCCATCGTCTCGCAGGTACCCTTCGTCGACGGGTTGACCACCGCCTACAGGACTGGCTTCAAACACGCCATGCAGGCCACGGTGGTCGGCGCCAAGGACCTGTTCACGATGTTATCCCACCGGGAGCCCTACTACGTGCCGGTGGTGAGCGATCCCGATACCTTCGGCCTCATGAACTCGCCCGACTCCCTACCGGGGTATATGGCCATCGTCCCCGAGGACTCGGACTGGGAGAACCGCTGTCCGGCCAGGGCGGTGCTGGAATTGCTGGTCTACCGCCCCGTGGCCCGGGCCCGGCAGGTCAGGTGTCCGGCCCTGGTGATCATGGCCGACAACGACGCCCTTATCTATCCCAGGTCGGTTGAGAGAACCGCCTCCAGCATGCGCGAGGTCACCCTCATACACCTCGACGCCGGCCATTTCGACGTATACGTGGGCGATCTCTTCAAGGAGGTGGTGGAGACGGAGGCCGATTTCCTGGCCCGCCACCTCGGGGTCAGTCGCTGACATCTTCCGCTCCGTAAAAATGTCAGAAGACGGGGTCAGCCCCGGAAATCTGACATTTTGCGGCGGCATGCGGTCCTCAAGGTATTGCGTGGTTTCCGCAAGAAGAAGACCGGGGATGCGGGTCAGGGTGCGTAAATGTATTGATACTGTCCGTCATTCTTGAAACCGGTTACCGGTATCTTAAGCTGAAGCAGGATGCAGGCACCCGCCGCCGGATAAGGAGGAATGCGCCATGAAGGTCCTATTGGAGAGGGGAGGAAAGATATGCACGGTGATCTTGAATAGGCCAGAGGTCAAGAACGCCGTTGACAGAGAGACCGCCGACGAGTTGGCGGACGCCTTCAGGGCTTTCGAGGAGGACGATGGCCTGTATGCGGCGGTCCTGTGCGGTGCGGGCGGCACCTTCTGTGCCGGGGCCGATCTAAAAGCCATAGCCGGTGAATCAGACGGTATGCCCAACCGGCTCAACCGGGATATGTCCGATGACGGCCCTATGGGTCCCACCCGGATGAAGCTCTCCAAGCCGGTGGTGGCGGCCATCTCCGGTTACGCGGTGGCGGGGGGGCTGGAACTGGCATGCTGGTGCGACCTCCGGGTGGCCGAGGAGGACGCCGTGATGGGGATCTTCGAGCGCCGCTTTGGGGTCCCTCTGATAGACGGTGGTACGCAGCGACTTCCCAGACTCATCGGTATGAGCCGCGCCTTGGACCTCATCCTGACCGGTCGCCCGGTGGGCGCGGAGGAGGCCAACTCCATGGGCTTGGTCAACCGCGTGGTGGAGACGGGGAGGGCCAGGGAGGAAGCGGAGAAACTGGCTCGCCAACTGACCGAGTTCCCGCAGTACTGCATGCTCAACGACAGGAAGGCTGTCTACCGCGGATTCAGCATGGATTTCGATGAAGCCATGGCCATGGAGTTCGAGCTGGGCTTGGAGACCATCACCAGCGGCGAAACGGGAATGGGGGCCAGCCGTTTCAGCGAGGGCACGGGCAAGCACGGCAAGTTCTGACGGGAAAAAGTCGCGAAAGCGGGGGAGGGGACGATGACCAGGGAGATTAAGATAGAGGGCGCCGGCTTGGCCGGGTTGGTAGCGGGGATAAACCTGGCCCGAGAGGGCTTCGAGGTCGAGATATACGAGAGCAGGAAATTCATGGGAGGGGATTGTCCTATGCCGATTCCACTCTTCTCGACCTCCCGGCTGTCAGGAGTGACCTCGGGGTCGAGGTGGAGGAGGCGCTCGATCCATGGACGCTTACCCGGGCCTGGGCCTATGGCAGGAAGTGCGAGTTCGGCCTGTCCCGCGGGGTCGAGGGTTTCACGGTGGAACGGGGCAAAGGGGAGGCTTCCCTGGAAAATGTCCTCTAACGCCAGGCGTTGCGGGAGGGAGTCCAGGTTACCTTGGGGAGAAGGATCTCCAAGCCGGAGATAAAGGAGCTGCCGTCGGGGTCCATCCTGGCCAACGGTCTGGACCGGGAGAGCTTCGAGGCGGCGGATCTTCCCTTCCGCCCGTTCTTCTGCCATATGGCGACGGGCAAGGGCGATCCCTCGCGACCGGGTGTCATCATCTATCTGGACCGCTTCATGCGGGAGTACGGATATTATTTCCAGAAGGGCGAGGTGGCGGGCGCCCTGGTCTTCGGCGTGCGGCGGCCTCTCACCGACGGGGAGAAAAGGGATTTCAAGCGCAAGCTGGCGGAAAACGACGGGGTGGAGTTCGACGACTGGAACGATCGTATAGCCTCCCATGCCGCCTGACTTTTAGGCAGCTTGAACAACCTGCGGCTTTTCCACGGCGACAGGATACTGGCCGGTACGCTGGCCGGCCTTATCAGCCCCGTGCTCCTGTTCGGTGTCAATGGAGCTCTGATTTACGGGAAGGTGGCCGCCACCGCGGTTACGGACCTGGACCGGGCCTTGAGGGAATTCAGGCGGATGGCTCCGCTGTACTACCACCAGTTCGTCTTCCGCAAGCTCAGGGAGTATACACGCCCCACGCCCTGTTGAGGCAGCTGATCCGAGCCATCCTGGGTACGTATGATCCCGACGCCTTCCCCTACCTGATGCTCTTTGCCCTCTAGCTACCCGGTTATAGATACCCCAGGCCATAAAAAAGAGAATATACACCTGCGGTTCGATAGCCGGTATCGTGCAAGCGGCACATATACATCCGTGTACCCACGCGGTAAAGCGAGTCTCATACGTCTTAGCAATTACATCCGGTGTTTTATGCTACGTAAGCGGAGGCTGCACCCGAAAGGAAGCGCGTTGGTGTTCAAACGCCGTTACGTTTCCGGATGTGAAGGCCTGTCACGTGTACGTTCGATCAGTCGATCCTCTTGAACATCTTGCGGGGAGCTCCGCAGATAGGGCATTTGTCGGGGGGTTCTCCCTCCACGGTGTTGCCGCAGTACTGGCAGACGTAGTATTCCGTTTCCTCGTTGTTTCCCAGGTTTTCCAGCGCCTTCTCGTATAGGCCGGCGTGAATTTCTTCCACGGCGTTGGCGTAGGCGAAGGATTGGTAAGCGGCGTTATCCCCCTCTTCCTTGGCCTTCTCCATCATCCGGGGGTACATGGTCTGGAATTCGTGGGTCTCACCCTCCACGGCCTCCTTGAGGTTATCCCCGGTGCTCCCGATCCCCTTCATGACTTTGAGGTGGGCGTGGGCGTGCACCGTCTCGGCATCCGCGGCGGCCCTGAACAGCCTGGCCACCTGGGCATACCCTTCGTCATCAGCCTTCTTAGCGAAGGCCAGGTATTGACGGTTGGCTTGTGATTCACCCGCGAAGGCCTCTTTGAGATTATCCATGGTGCTCATATCGCGACCTCCTTTTCTTAATCGTTCTATGGGTTACCGGCTGGCTTTCCCTAAATATAGTTCCAGTTCAAGCCAAAGGCAATGATATGGAACAGCGCCGCATACAGGTATAATTGATGAAGATGGCAAACGGCTCTCCCCGCAAGGCGAAAACGATAGCCACCAGGATTTGCCGTTTCAGGTATCCGGAAGGAGTCGACCGCAAGCACCGAAAGGGGTGTTCCAGGTGAAGAGGATAGGGAAGGCGAAAGAGCCGCCGAGCGCGGACGCCTTGAGGGCCAGGGCGGAGAAGAGGGTGAAGAGCAGGACCACGGGTCTGTGGCTGCTGTACAATATCGGCTCCTTCGTGCTCATCAACGGTCTTCTCATAGCTATCTGGGCCATCTCGGACAGCGATTATCCCTGGTTCCTGTGGGTGTTGTTGATATGGGCGGGGACCCTGGCCTTTCAGTTCGCGGGCTACGTTATGGGATTTCGGCACGGCGCTTCGAGAGAGAGGATGATCGAGGAGCAGATGGCCACCTACGTGAATAAGGAAGGCCGGGTCGGGGATCTCAATCAAGCCGCCGGGGCTGAAAGCCTGGCGGGAGAGGGGCAACAGGCGTCTCCCGCATCTTCGGATGATCAGCCGGCCGGTGAATGACGGGATCTCACATAAGCGGCGCGGCGTCATCGCGGCTCCAACGGCCCGTTGACGTGATCGATGATAACTTCGATGGGTGTGCCTGGGCCGTAGTTACCCGAAACGCCCATTTCCTTGAGGGCTTCGATGTCTTTGGGAGCCAGTAGGCTACCGGCGATTACCGCGATATCCGTGCTGTCCAGTTCCCGCAGTTCCTCGAGGACGGATCCCGCGATAATGGAGAGGCTGCCGGTGTGATCGCTCAGGTCGATCACACCCACGTCTTCCGCGATGGCGGCTTCGGCGATCGCTCTGGGGGTCTGATAACGGCTGGTGTAGATGACCTCCATGCCGGCGTTGGATAAGCCGTCATAAGCGTCAGGGCTCCCTGGCGTTGATGTCGCAGCCGACTTATTATTATCAGTACCCGCTTCTTTCGCGCCTTCTTCGTGATGGCCCTCAACCCTCCAGTACCTCGAGGACGAAATCCGGGATCCCGATTTCCGCGAAGGGATCGTAATCGATGCCATAGCCCGGTCGGATTACGCCGACGCATTCACCCACCGTCAGCCCCGCATCGGCGGCCGTCTTGGCGGCATGGGAACCCCCGGGCCTCCACCGATCACGACTACGTCCCGTTTTTCTATAACCTAGATACCCCCTTCCTACTGTCCCCCGTGACCTCGAACCTTAATTTGGACGGCAAGCGGCGGAAAATCCAGGAGCAGCTGGCCTTCGGCGAGACGGGGGAGGGTGAAGCCCGCAGCCCCTCGCCCGGAGGGACCGAGGCGTCCGTGGCGGAGCGCTCAACCGAACGCTCGGCGAAGGTAACGGGACTCATGGAGGTGATCGTAAGACCTGGGAACATGAAGAAGGCATCGTAGTTGCGGGCCTCGCCTCGGCTCCGGCTATGCCTACGTCGACCCCGGCGGCTGTAAGCGGTTGCACCTGTCCTCTGACCGTATCCCGCAGGTCGAGGTAGTAGGAAGCCCGGCAGCCAGCGTGGAAGATAACCTCGCAGGACTCCTGGTTGATGCCTCTTACATGGAGGCCCTCGGCCTAGTATCCCCGGTGGGCCTTTAACTCGTCCAGCACGTTGTCCTCGCGCTTGAGCGCGTCTATCATGGCCATGTGTTCTATGATGAGCAGGCCTTCTTCCACGCAGTAGGCCCGCAGCTGCAGCAGCACCTCGGTTAAAATCGATGTCGTCGCGGTAGACCTTACAGGCGGCGTCGCAGGCCGCGCAGAGCCGACAGCGGTAGATGATCTCGGCCACCTCATCGTTTTACTCCGAGCGGTCCTCCAGCATGGAGTTGCCCATGATCATCTTGCCCGAGCCGGAGTAAGCGTGGAAGTTATGTCGGTAAATGAGGGGCAGTTCTTGCCGAAACGCCGGCTCTTGATCTGGTTGAAGAGCACCCACTTGCAGGAGGAGCAGCGGGAGCATCCCTCCATATCCCGTTTGTAATCCTCGAGCGCCATCTAAACCACCTCCTCCGAAAAACAGAGCTTTCCGCGGTTGAGTACGTTGTCGGGATCGAGTATGCCCTTGAGCTTGCACAGCGCGGCCACGGTGTCCGGGCAGCGGGCGTAGGCCAGCTCGGACCAGGGGCCATAGGGCCTGGAGAAGAAAGCCCCGGCCTCATCAAGGGTGCGGGAGGCGTCCGCGAAGAGGGCGTAGGCCTTGTCCCGGTCCTCGGGGTAGTAGTAGAGGGTGAACTCCAGGTGACAGTTGCGGCCGTGCTGGATGGGCTGGATGTAGACCCCCAGATCGTGGGGGGGATAGGCGTGATTGTCGCATACCTCCTCCATGACGGAGACGAAGGACTCGACCCTGTCAAGGGTGGTCAGAAAGAAGATGTCCGAAAAAGCCCCCTTAGGGACCGTCTTGTAGTAGGGGCCTCCGGAGGGCGCGGCCAGGATGCGTTCCATCCTGCGAGCCGAGCATCCCGGCACCTCGGGGATAGCCGTTACACCGGCGGCCTGGGCGTGGGAGGCCAAGTCGTGCTCCTGGTAAGCCATACGCTCCTCCGGCAGGTACTCGTAGCCACTGACGCCGTATATTACCGTCCAGGGGGCCTGAGCCGCGGCCAGCTCGGAGATCTTTGCGGGGTCATCGGCGATAGCGATGGCCAGGGCGCGGGAGTTCAGGATGAGCCACTCGTCGCCCAGCTTGGGCCTTAAGGCCCGGTAGGTGAAGTCCACTAGGCGGGAGAGCTTGGCGTCGGGCACGAAGTAGATCCTGTGGATGGACGGGGCCACCTCCAGCTTGAGGGTGCACCAGGTGACCGCGGCCATGGTGCCCTGCGACCCCTGTATCACGCGGACGAAGTCGGTCTGGGCCGGGCCCATAGGGTTCTTCTGGGCTCCGCCGACCGCCCATTGCTGCTCTAGCGAGCCGGGTCCGGCGGCCGAGCCGGTGCGGAAGAGGTCGCCGGTGCCGAAGACCAGCTCGGTGCAGAGCATGGGATCGGTCATGTCCCAGTGATACTTGGGGATAATGATGGGCTCGCGCTCCAGGGCCGAGGCAAGCACCGACTTGCCGGCCTTGGGCAAAAGCGGCATGAGTGTCTTGAGGCCGGCGGCATCCACGGCGGGTATGAGCTGCTCGAAGGTCACACCGGGCTCGATTAGGGCCACCTTGTTGCGCCTGTCCATGCGCACTATCTTGTTCATGCGCGAGAGGTCCACGACCACCGCCTCGCTGGATGGCACGGAGTCGCCGCGCAGGCGGGGGGCGGATGAGGACAAAAAGACAAGGTTGAGGCCTTCGGCCCGGGCCAGGATCACCAGCTCGCGCACCTCGGTGGTGGAGGAGGGGCGCACTACGACGGCGGCCTCGCCGCCGCTGATGGCCCCCGCCTTGCGGAAGGTCGCGAGGAGTGAGGGATCGTCGATAACATTCGCATCGCCGACTATGGCTGCAAGTTTATCTCCGCTCGCGTCCATGGCGCGCTCCTTTCAAGCTGCTTTCCCGGCAAGGGCGTGAAAGCGTTCTCCCAAGGACGGGGGTAAGGTCCCGGTGGTCGCCCCGGCCATGGTGGCCCGCAGGTTCTTGACCATAAGCTTTCTCACCAGGGCGATGTCCAGCAGGCGGGAGGACAGCTTCATCAGACCGTCGTTATCCAGGTGATTTATGAAAGGGCCCGCCATGTCCAGCAGGCCGTCGATCTTCTTGACCGTGGCCTCCTCCGCCTCGTCCAGGCGGTTTAAGAGGTCCCCAATGTTTATCCAGGTCTCGACTATCACCCCCTCCAGGGTCTGTCCCTGGATGACCATGAATTCATCCAGCACGCCATGACCGTAGGTGCACTGTATAACCTTGAACACGCCTACGGGATCGAGCGACAATCTACTCACCTCCGTTTGGATATATCAATCCTTTCCCCGTTTTTCTCTATGCATCGAACCCCGCCTCTAACCGGCGGGCGTTGATTGCGCCATTAGATAACCCTGTCCTCCCTGAGCCTCTCGGCCAGCATCCGCCCCGCCTCCTCCGGGCCGTCGGCCTCGATCAAGGCGCAAGACCTCTCCCGGGAGGGAGCCTCCAGGGCCACCGTCTCCACCCGCGAGAGGCCGGAGACGTCCACGTCCAGGTCGGAGGCTGCTAGCACGGTCTGGGGCAGGGCCTTGGCGGCTTTGATGGCGGCCAGGGAGGGGTAGCGCAGGTCACCTATTTCCCCGGACACGGTGATGAGCGCCGGCAGGGGGGCCTCAGCTTTCTCGTAGCCGTCGGGCATGACCTTCTTCACCACCGCCCTGCCATCCGCAACCTCCACCGACTGAGCCACCGTCAGCGCCGGGATGTGAAGCAGATGCGCCAGACCCAGTCCCACCTGGCCGGCGTTGGTGTCGGCCGCCTGCCGCCCGCAGAGGATGAGGTCGTAGTCCCCGATCCTCTCTATGACCGCGGCCAGGACGGCGGCGGAGGCATGTGAGTCGAGGGAGGCCGGGTCGAAGGCGGGGTCGTCGACCAGGTAAGAGGCGTCGGCCCCGGCGGCCACCGCCTTTAGGATGACGGCCTTGGATATGCCGTTGCCCGCGGAGAGCAGAGTGATGGTGACCTCCCCCACTGTCTCCTTCAGCTTTATGGCCGCCTCCAGGGCGTTCTCGTCGAAGGGGTTTACGACAGGGGGTATGCCCCGGACGGTGACCCTCCTCTCCTCCGGATCCACCTCGAAGGAGGTGGGGGGACCCTCGGGGTCGGGAACCTGCTTTGCCAGCACTACGATATGAAGAGTCATCCCACACACCACCTCATTCGTTGAGTATGTCCCGGCATCGGGCCGTGAAGGAGGGCAGGACCTGCCTCCAGTCCCCCACCACGCCGTAATCGGAGACGGAGAAGATATAGGCCTCGGGATCCTTGTTGATGGCCACCACCTTGCCGGAGTCGGACATACCCGAGAGGTGCTGGGAGGATCCGGAGATGGCTACGGCTATGTAGATGTCCGGGGCCACCACCTTGCCGGTTATGCCCACCTGGCAGGTGGTGGGGGCCCAGCCCGAGTCCACGGGGGGCCGGGATGCCCCCACGGCGCCCCCGAAGAGGCGGGCCAGCTCCCTGAGCTGCTCGAAGCCATCGGCCCCTCCTATGCCCCGTCCCCCGGTTACCACCACCGCGGCCTCCTCCAGTGGGCACTCCGCCGAGACCGCCCTCTCCCGGCCGCGCAGCCCGATCCTTATCTCAGCGGGCACGGCGGCCTCCACCAAGGTCACCTCGCTCTCCCCGGAGGGGGAGGGGGCGGAGCCCACCCGGGCCCTCAGCGTGGCTAGGACGGTATCCGTTGTGGCTCTCAGGGTGGCCAGGGCGTTTCCTCCGTATACCGGCCGCACCAGACGTATTTCGCCTGCTTCGGCCCGCGCCCCCACGCAGTCGGTCACCAGGCCCGCTCCCAGGGCGAAGGCCAGGCGGGGGCCCAGGTCGGCCCCTATGGAGGTGTGGCTTATGATAATGGCACGAGGGGATCTATCCGTAAAAAAGCCCTCCAGGACGGGGAGGTAGATGTCGGGGTTGTAATCGCAGAGGGCCGGGTGATCCAGCACGAATATCCCGGAGGCGCCGTAGCGGGACAGCTCTACCGCCGCCGCCTCCATTCCCTCCCCCGGCATCACCGCGTGTAGATCGCCTCCCATACCGGCGGCCAGTTCCTTCCCCAGGCCCATGAGTTCCAGGGTCAGGGGGGTGGGATGCTTCTCCTCGGACAGCTCGGCGATGATGTAGATGTCGTTTTGATCCGGCATTATGTATATACCCCCTTCGAATCTTGTACCTGCCCGAATGGGATGCCGGTTGACTGTTAGCCATTTGGCCCGCCGAGGGCGGATACCTCTGTTAGTGAAAGCCTGGATTGGCAGCCATCAGCCGAATATTAACAATGCTATTTCATAGTAGGGGGCTTGGACAGCCACCCCTGGCGCCGACTTCGAATATTGGTGCGAACAAGCATCGACCTAAAACATGACTGACTGTCACATACTATCACCACGTTTCAACCAAGTCAACAAAATATCAAGAAATGTATAGATTGTCTTTCGGTGTTCGACAACCCGTGCAATAGCGAGAATACCAACCCATGAGAAAGGCCGTTATGTGTTTTACCGGATAGACTTCCCGCGCATCTCTCGTAGCTTGTAGGATGCGATTCGAGTTGTGGCTGCAACCGGGTATCAGGGCCTTGGTATGATGTTAATCCTGTTCAAAAATGGAAAGAATGTATATGAATAGAGTTGAGCAGAGTAAGCTTAATGAGATGAAGAGAAAGGAGTGAGAGGTATGCTTTCCGAGAAAATGCAGGAGGCATTGAACGACCAGATGAAGTGGGAGTTTTATTCCGAGTTTCTTTATCTGGCCATGGCCGGATATTTCATGTCTCAGAGCCTCGATGGTTTCGCGAACTGGATGACTATCCAGGCGGAGGAGGAGCGCAGCCACGCATTGATGTTCTTCTCCTATATCGACGAGGCGGGGGGCAGACCTATGATATATGCCTTCGACCAGATGGACAACGATTACGAGAGCGTGACGGGCGTATTCGAGAAGACAGTGGAGCACGAGATACTGGTAACAAGGCGTATCAACGACCTCATGAACCTAGCCTTGGAGGAAAAGGACCACGCCACGGCCAGCTTCCTGAACTGGTTCGTGAAGGAGCAGGTCGAGGAGGTGGCAAGCCCGCAGAAGATACTGGACCAGCTCAAGTTGCTGAAGGACGACAACCGCGGAATCCTAATGATCGACCGCGAGCTCGCACAGCGCGTATTCCACCCCCCGACGGCCTCAGAGGAATAAGGCGAGTACCGGTCGTATGGACATGCCGTAAGCGGGAACTGGCGCCCCATAATCCGGGGTGCCCATTGCGCTATCCCGGGAGAGCGCCCCCTTATTCCACTTGCCGCCTCGTGCTACGATATCCTCTCGCGCATTCCCGAGGCTGAGAGCGAGAGGTATTGCGGGGACGATAAGCGGCGCTCTGCACGCGTTATTTCGAATGGACGACCGGCCGAGCTCCTCTTGTGATATAAATAAGGGTGCATCAAGAGGGCGGCCGTAAGGCCGTCGGCTGGATTTCGAGGCGGCGATGAAGGTACTATTTATCCATTCCGAACAGGACCCATATTCCCGCGACAAGCCGCTGGAGATAATGGAGAGGGTCCAGTTCGGCATATCCTATATCTCATCGCTGTTGAAAAAGGAAGGGCACGAAACCAGGCTGGTAGTCCTGTGCCGCGAGACGGGTGAGTGCATCCACGATCACATAAAAGATTTCGAACCGGGGCTGATATGCTTCACCGCCGTCTACACCGAGTTCCCCTTCCTGGCCGAGGTGGCCGCCTCGGTCAAGAGGACCAGCCCCGGGATATTCCTACTGGTGGGAGGCCCTCACGCCTCCCTCGATCCCGAAGGCTGCCTGGGCTCAGCCTTCGACGCGGTCTGCGTCGGAGAGGGGGAGTACCCCACCCTGGAGCTGGCGGAACAACTGCAGTCCGGGAGTTACCCCAGCGGTATTCCCAACCTGTTCATAAAGCGCGGTGGGAGTATCGAGAGGAACCAGCCCAGACCTTTCATAGAGGACCTGGACCAGCTGCCCTTTCCCGACCGGAGTATGTGGATGCCCTGGGTGGCCAAATATCCCTCCCGCCCCTCCATACTGGTGGGCAGGGGATGTCCCTTCCGCTGTACCTATTGCTGTAACCATGCACTGAGCAAGCTGGCCGACGGCAGATACGTGCGCCTAAGGTCACCGGAAAACATCGTGGAGGAACTGCGGGGGATTAAGGAGAAGATGCCCACGCTCTGTGAGGTGTATCTCGAGGTGGAGACCATGGGGGCCAACAAGGAATGGGCGTTGAGCCTCTGCTCCCATCTCGAGGAGTTCAACGACGGCCTTGACTCACCCGTGGCCTTCGGTTCCAACCTGCGTGTTACTCCCAACTCCGATTACGAGGCGCTTTTCGCCGCCTTCGCCGCGTGCAATTTCACCTTCATCAACATCGGGTTGGAGTCCGGAAGCGAGAGGATAAGGAGGGAGGTCCTCAAGCGGCGGTATTCCAACCGGGATATCATTACCGCGGTTCGGACAGCCAGGAGATACGGCCTGAAGGTGGGTATATACAATCTTATCGGCCTGCCCGGAGAGACCAAGAACGATTTTCGCGAGACGATCAAGATAAACCGCATATGCCAGCCCGACTGGTTCCTTCTGAGCGTGTTCTTCCCCTACCCGGGCACTGAACTCCACGATACCTGCATGGAGATGGGCTTGCTGGACGGGCGGCTCGATCCATGCCTGGAGAGGAGGAGACCGGTCCTGGACCTGCCGGGGTTCAGCAAGACCCAGGTGGGGATCAGGCGGACTTGGTTCCCCTTTCTTGTATACCGGGGCCACAGGCCCATGAAGGAGCTTATATGGCTGGTCTCCATGGCCAAGATATATTCGGAGCCCAGGCTGATACCCATTCACCGCCGCTTCATGAACGGGACCCTGTTCAAGCGTCGCGGAGGAGTGCCCCAAGACGGTAACGGTGATGGAAGCGCGCCTGGAGAGGACATGGACGCGGTGAGCAGTTCAGCCGGCGATTCTTAACGCGGCGATTGATAACGGAAAGCCGTGTACCGCACGGCTTGAAGGGAAGAAGGAGAGGGTTTGGCGGAACACGTACACCAGAGCTTGAACGAGGAGATAAGGAGCGTAGCCGGCTATTATATCGTCCTGGAGGAGGGCGTGCTAAAATACAATGGCCGGGAGGTGCTCTTTCTGGTTCAGGCGGCGGAGATAGATACATCTTGCTGCGGATCGGGAGGTATGGGTTACATATATGTACCCGGCTACCTGCAATCACTCAAGTCCTATAAAAACGATTCGGGTCTCTGGGTATCGGAGGTGGAAAGAATTAAGGATGAGGATGAAAGGAGGGAGATCGAGGGGCTGCTCAGGGATAGATATCCGGTGTTTCAGCAGGTGAGTTTCGCCTGAGAGTAGTGTATGAAACAGGGATAGCTGCGTTAAGAACATAGAATCGAAGGGAGGATGGACATGGTAGGTATTTGCTCAATCGGCGGCTACGTTCCTCGCTACCGCCTCAACCGCATGGTCGTTTACGGGGCCATGAGCTGGCTCGCACCCGCCAACATCACCAATGCCAGGGGCGAGAAGGCCGTGGCCAACTTCGACGAGGACTCCATAACCATGGCTGTTGAGGCGGGTATGGACTGTATGCATGGATTCGACAGGAATGATTTACAGGGGGTCTACCTGGCCACGACTACCGCCCCTTACAAGGAGCGGCAGAACGCCAACCTGGTCTCCGGCGCGCTGGGAGCGCCGGATTTCATTCGCACCGCCGATTTCGGCGGTTCCCTCAAGGCGGGCACCAGCGCCCTGCTCTCCGCCCTGGAGTACGCCGCGGCCAACGACGGCGGAAAGGTGATGGTCTGCGCGGCGGACTGCCGCCTTGGCAAGATGGGCTCGGTGCAGGAGCTGAGGTTCGGCGACGCTGGCGCGGCGCTGATGGTGGGAGGAGACGACGTTATCGCCGAGTACAAAGGCTCCTTCTCCGCCGCCCACGACTTCGTTGACCACCTAAGGGGCGCCAACACCAAGTACGACCGCATGTGGGAGGAGCGCTGGATCAGGGATGTCGGCTACCAGCATTTCGTTCCCGAGGCCATCAACGGGCTCTGTGAGAAAGTCGGCTTGTCCCCCGGCGATTTCGATAAGATACTCTATCCCTGCTCCTACGGAGGAGCACGCAAAAAAATCAACAAGGTCATGGAGCTGGACCAGGAGAAGATAGTGGACGATATGCTGGGCACGGTGGGGGACACCGGGGCGACACAGCCCCTGCTCATGCTGGCCCAGACCCTGGAGCAGGCCCAGCCGGGGGAGAAGATACTGGTCATGAGCTTCGGCAGCGGATGTGACGCCCTCTTCTTCGAGGTCACCGAGAACATAAAAAAGATGAAGGGCGGCGGCGTCACCAAGTGGCTGAACCGCAGGGCCGACCTGGATAACTACCAGAAATACCTGGTGTGGAGGGGCATTGCGCCCGCGGATACCGGTGTGAGGGGCGAGGAGGACAAGATGACCCGCTGGTCGCTGGTATGGCGCGAGCACAAGGCCTTCCAAAGCCTGCAGGGCGTCAAGTGTAAGAAGTGCGGTGCCCAGCAGTTCCCGCCCCAGCGGGTGTGTGCAAACCCCGACTGCGGCGCCATCGACGAGATGGAGCCGGTATACCTGGCCGACAAAGGAGGCACTATATTCAGCTATACCGGGGACATGCTGGCCGCCTCCATCGACCCGCCGGCCGTCTACGGCGCGGTCATCTTCAACGGCGGGGGCCGGTCACTGTTCGACTTCACCGACTGCGTCATCGACGACCTGGCGGTTGGTAAGCCGGTGGAGTTCACCTATCGTATAAAGAGGTACGACCCCAGGAGGGATATAACCGTTTACTTCTGGAAGGCCACCCCGGCGGTTGAGGAGGTGGAATGATATGGCCGAGGGAATCAGGGACAAGGTAGTCATCCTGGGCATGGGATGCACCAAGTTCGGCGAGCGCTGGGACATGGGTTCCGACGACCTGCTCCTGGAATCCTACCAGGAGTGCATGGAGGACGCGCAGATCGAGAAGAAGGACATCCAGGCCACCTGGCTGGGTACCCACTTCGACGAGGTCAACCTGGGCAAGGGCGGGACTTATGCCAGCGCGGCCCTGCATCTACCACTCATCCCGGTGACCCGCACGGAGAACTTCTGCGCCTCGGGGACCGAGGCCTTCCGAGGGGCCGCCTATGCCGTGGCCTCCGGCGCCTATGACATGGTGCTGGCCATCGGCGTGGAGAAGCTCAAGGACACCGGCTACGGCGGGCTTCCGGACTCCCCCGCCTTTGGGCAGGAGGCCTTGGTGATAGGGCCCAACGCCACCGCGCCGGGCATGTTCGCCCAGCTGGCGACGGCCTACGCGGCAAAGTTCAACCTGCCCATGGAGAAAGTCAAGGAGGCCATCACCCACGTTTCCTGGAAGAGCCACCAGAACGGGGCCAAGAACCCCAGGGCTCATCTCAGGAGGGAGGTTACCAAGGAGCAGATAATGGGGGCTCCCATGGTGGCCTACCCCTTGGGGCTTTTCGACTGCTGTGGCGTTTCCGACGGTTCGGCGGCGGCCATCGTCACCACGCCGGAGATAGCAAAGAAGATCAAGCCCAACGATCCACTGATCAAGGTGAAAGCCCTGCAGATATCGGTGAGCTCCGGCGAGGAGGCCATGTATGACAAGTGGGACGGGGCCAGCCTGCTCACCACCCAGACGGCCTCCAGGAAGGCCTACGAGGAGGCGGGCATCAAGGATCCCCGCAAGGAGATCAGCATGATGGAGGTGCATGACTGCTTCTCCATCACCGAGCTGGTGACCATGGAGAACCTGTGGATATCGCCTCCCGGTAAAGGTCCCGAGGACGTCCTGAACGGCTTCTACGATCTGGACGGGGAGATCCCCTGTCAGACGGACGGGGGCCTGAAGTGCTTCGGGCATCCCATCGGCGCGTCCGGTCTGCGCATGATATATGAGATGTACAGCCAGCTTCTGGGGCGTTGGTCGGAGGACCGGGCGGTCAAGAATCCCAAGCTCGCCCTGACCCACAACCTGGGAGGAGTACCCAACCAGAACGTATGCAGTATAGCCATCTTCGGCGTCGACTAGGCGTTTCGTAACGCCGGGCCGGATAAGGGCACGATAAAGAGGGCGCGGTCACCCGCGCCCTTTTAAGATGGGATCAGCGAGGGGGTGAACCATGGCTTTCGAGTTGATCGTCAAAGGTGGAGAGGTGGTTGACGGCTCCGGCCGTAAGCCCTTAAGGGCCGATGTAGGCGTGGAGGGCGACCGCATAACCGCGGTTGGGGACCTGGGGGAGGTGGAGAGGCGGGAAAGGTGCTGCGGGCCGCTGGGAAGGCGGTGTGCCCGGGCTTCGTGAATATCCATTCGCACGACGACCTGTACATCATACGCCCCGATTACGAGGATGTGTTCGAGCCCTACCTGCGCCAGGGCATCACCACTACGGTTATCTCCAATTGCGGTTGGTCTCCCTCGCCGTGGATCGGGGAGAGAAACGGCGGGCTTCTGCACTCCGCGCTTTCCACCCTGGGCGTCTCCGGCAAACTGGAGCCGCAGTGGGAGACACAGGCGGATTTCCACCACTACCTGGAGGCCAGGCCTCTGCCCGTGAACCTGATGCCGCTGGCCGCTCACGGACCCATTCGAATAGCCGCGATGGGCGAGGAGAGCCGCTTTTCGACGCGGCGGGAATTGGAGGAGATGAAGAACCTGATCAGAGTGGCCATGGAGGCGGGCTGCCGTGGATTCTCCACCGGCTTGACCTATTTCCCGGGCGTCTACGCCCATACCGACGAGATAGTGGAGCTGGCCGGCGTGGTGGCCGAATACGGAGGCAGATACGTGACCCACGTTAGAGGCCACTGCTCCACTTACGACCGGGCGGTGGAGGAGGAGGGCTCGGTTACCTTTCTCTTCGGTATGACGCCCCGCCGCTGGTCCGAGAAGGTCTTTACCCTTATCCAGGACCATTCCCAGCTCTTCGTAGGGTCCGATACGCTCTGGCCTGAGGCGGGGGACCCGCCTTCATCGGGATACGTGTGCTTCTCGCGCATCCTGGGCTACTACGTCCGCGAACTGTGCCTTGTATACCCTGGAGGAGGCGATATGGCGGTGCGCCGGCCTCTCCGCTTCCCGCTTCGGCCTGGATGATCGGGCCGTTATTAGGGAGGGTGCCGCGGCGGACCTGGTGGTATTCGACACGGGTGCCATCGCCGACCGGGCCGGAATGGAGGAGCCCAAGGTCTACCCTTACGGTATCGAGCATGTGGTTGTAAACGGCTCCATCATGGTGGAGGAAGGCCACTACCGCCGCGAGGAGATGCCGGACAGGCTGCTCACCGGGTAACCTCGAGAGGGCGCGGTTCCGCGGAAGCCTTTCTTTTCAAGGTGGCCATCGAGGTGGTGCGACAGCACCACCCTCGCGTCGGATGGGAACATGCGGAGAGCTTGCTCGTTGGAGACTGTATAATCGGGAGAAACGGCCCGAACATGGAGGGCGAGGGAGTAGAAGATGTCGAGGGGCGGGAACCGCCGGAGGAGGCTATCGTTGAGGAACGGCGAAAAGGAAGATCGATTCTCGGTTGAAACCAGAAACCTGGTCAAGAGGTTCGGCAAGTTCACCGCCGTCGACGATCTCGACCTCAAGGTCAAGCGGGGAGAGATCTACGGCCTGCTGGGCCCCAACGGCGCCGGTAAGACCACGACGATAAAGATCCTGTGCGGCCTGCTTAAGGTGAGCTCCGGCGATTGTTACGTCCTCGGCGAGAAGATACCCAGCAGGAGAGCAGCCTTCCGTATCGGCTACATACCCCAGGAGACGGCGCTGTATCCCGGTCTCAGCGTGCACCAGAACATCCAGTTCTTCGGCGGCGTCTTCGGCCTGTCCCGGAAGAAGATAGGGGAGCGGGAGAGCGAGCTGCTGCGTTTTATCAACCTGGAGGAGTGGGACAGGGAACTGGTGGAGAACCTCAGTGGGGGGATGAAGCACCGCGTATCCCTGGCTTGTTCCATGATTCACCAGCCCCAACTCCTCTTCCTGGACGAGCCCACGGTAGGAGTTGATCCGGAGCTCAGGGCGTCGTTCTGGGAATACTTCGACCAGCTCAAACAGAGTGGAGTGACCATACTTATCACCACCCACTACATGGACGAGGCCAGCCACTGCGACCGTATCGGCTTCATGCGCCGGGGCCGGTTGATCGCGGAGGGGAGACCGGAGAAAATCCTCGAGATAGCCGGTACCAGCAACCTGGAGGACGCCTTCATGGTCTTCTCCAGGAGGGGGGGCGAGCCATGAGAAACCCTCGTTTCCTCAAGGTGGCCTGGCGCATAATCCTGGGTCTCAGGAACGACATACGCACCCTGGCCCTTATGTTCCTCGCCCCCATCTTCGCCATGTTTGTCTTCGGGCTGGCCTTCTCGGGCGAGGTGGAGGACGTCAAGGTGATGGTGGTAAACCAAGATCAGGGAATCACCGTCCCGGTAGGAGGTGGACAGGTCTCCATATCGCAGATGGTAATCGACAACCTCGACCCCGAGGTGGTAGTGGTGGAGTACGCGGAAAGCGAGAAAGAGGGGGTGGCGGCGGTGGAGAACGGCAACGTCTACGCGGCGCTGGTTTTTCCCCCGGATCTGACCGCCAACGCGCTGGAGAAGATTGGGGGGGACACCTCGGCTGGAGATGCCACCATAAAGCTGAGGCTGGACAAGAGCAACGTCAACGTGGCCAACGCCATCACCAAGGCGGTAAGCGACGCCCTCCTGAAGACCGTCGAGCAGGTGGGCGAGGAGCCAGCGGTCAGCATCTCCACCGGGGAGGCCATCTACGGTGAAAACGCCAGGTTCATCGATTTCTTCGTACCCGGGGTACTGGCCTTCGTGGTCTTTGTCCTCACTACCCTGCTGACCCTGATCTCCTTCGTCAGTGAGAGGACCTCGGGCACCCTGGACCGGCTGCTGGCCACTCCCCTCGGCCCGGGGGATATCGTGATGGGATACGCCACCGCCTTCAGCCTGGTGGGTTTGATACAGTCAGCCCTCCTGCTCATCGTGGGCGTAGCCGCTTTCCATATCATAATCGAGGGCAACGTGCTTCTGGCCTTCCTGGCCGTGGCCATGCTGGCCGTGGTCTCCCAGGCCCTGGGTATCCTACTCTCCAGCCTGGCCAAGCAGGAGGCACAGGCAATACAATTCTTTCCCTTCATCATCCTGCCCGCCTTCCTGCTAGCCGGTATCTTCTGGCCCCTGGAGGCTATACCCACCTGGCTCAGGCCGCTCTCTTACCTGGTGCCGCCCACCTACACCGCCGATGCCTGCCGCTCAGTGATGCTCAAGGGTTGGGGCCTGGGCAAGATATGGGTCGATCTCCTGGCTCTGATGGGTTTCGCGGCTGCCTTTCTGGCCCTGGCCATGTTGTCCCTGAAGGTGAGAAAGGACTGAAAGGTCCGTGGCGGAATTCCCTGACGTGGACCGCGCCTCGTCCGACTTTGACAGCGCCCGTTGTATACACGTTGCGCGAGGGTATAATAGCTCAAACGGGCTGAATGGAGTCTTGCGGAAAGCGTGGCTGAAACGAAGGATGCGGAGGTAGTCTTGGACGCGATGGTGCACCGGGGAATATCCGCCCTGGCAAGCGGTCGCTTGATCTGGTACTTGAACTGAATGCAGGCCACATTAGGGACCCTGGAGGGGTACCTGAGGGTAACGGACAATGAGACCTTGAGAGCCGTCTACCCCCTGGAAGGAGGGGCCGCTAGCCAGGGCTCGACGTGCGGCGTGGTATCCGGAGGCTGCATGTCCATCGCCCTGGGGCATCTCGGGGACATGGACGACGGCGGCGCGGGCAAGGCGGAGGCCCTTTACGGCCGGATGCGCGATTATGCCTCCTGGTTCGAGCGGGAGTTCGGCAGCACGATATGCCGCGAACGCACCGGCGTGAATGTAAACGAGATCACCGGCTTCATGGACTATCTATTCACCGGCAAGGTCTTCAGCCGCTGCACATCGCCTATAGGTAAGGCGGCGTCGCGCTTGATCAGGATGATAGATGAGTCCCTGGACGGAGAGGAGGGGGCAACCGAGCTCGATAGTCGTGTTTGCGGCTCGGGCGGATATTGCGCCTCCGAGGTATTGCGCGGGGTGCGCGAGGTACTGGGTTACGGCAGCCTTTTCCTGGAGAAGCTCTCCGTGGCCCTGGACGGCGGGGTAGGTCTCTCCGGAGGGCTGTGCGGCGCCCTGGCCGGGGCCATGCTTCCCATCGGCCTGATATGGGGGATAAATCCCAGGGAGACCAGTCTTTACGGCACCCTGATGTCTTTCCTGAAAGGCCACGTGAACCTGTATATGGGCCGCAAGAAACCGGAGCTCTGGGCGGTGGCCACCCTCCTGACCTCCGAGTTCGCCGCGAGGTTCGGCTCCATGGAGTGCCGGGATGTGACAGGGCGCTCCTTTCAGTCGGGTCGGGACCTGGCCGATTTCATGGACGGCTCCGTTACCTGTCAGGAGGTCAAGCTGTGGTGCCGCGACCGCGCCGTGGACATTATCTCCCACTACACCACCTTCGACGGCTCCTGATTCAGGAGGCGGACGGTACGCGCAGTCCCTGGGGACCCGTTGCCGCCGTTTCGCGATATCATGGGACCGACGTGGTTCCTACGGGTTAAAGGAGGATTCGAGCATGAAAAGCAGAGTTCCGGGAATTCTGGGCATCGACTATCCCATATTGCAGGGAGGCATGATCTGGGTCACCGACGCCGGGCTGGCCGCGGCCGTCTCCGAGGGGGGCGGATTGGGCATGATAGGCGCCGGCGGCATGCCCGCCGAGATGCTGGAGGCTGAGATAGCCAGGACGCGGGGGCTCACGGACAAGGTCTTCGGCGTCAATATTCCGCTGCAGCGTCCGGATGCCGGGGAGCTTATAGAGGTTGTGGCCGGCAACCGGGTCCCGGTTCTATCCACCTCGGCCGGCAATCCCATGACCTTCACCGCCCTGGCCAGGGAACGGGGCATGAAGGTCATCCACGTGGTATCCAACGTCAGGATGGCGGAGAAGGCACAGGAGGCGGGGGTGGACCTGGTGGTGGCCGAGGGATACGAGGCCGGCGGGCACAACGGTTTCGACGAGATAACCACCATGGCCCTGGTTCCCCAGGTGGTGGACGCGGTGGACCTCCCAGTGGTGGCCGCCGGCGGGATAGCCGATGCCAGGGGGATGGTGGCCGCCTTCGCCCTGGGCGCGGAGGGCGTGCAGATGGGGACGCGCTTCCTGGCGTCGGAGGAGAGCCCCGCCCACTCCCGTTACAAGGAGCTGCTGCTGCGGGCCACCGACCGAGACACGGTGATCACGGGCAGGGCCTTCGGTCCGGTGAGGGTGCTGAAAAACGCCCTGGCGCAGAGGATACTCGAGGCCGAGTCCGAGGGCCGGTCCACGGAGGAGATACTGGAATTGATCGGTCCCGGCCGCACCATGAAGGCGGCCATGGAAGGCGATCTCGAGGAGGGCTCCTTTATGTGCGGACAGATCTCCGGAATGATAGGGGAACTCGAGAGCGCAGCGGAAATCATCCGGGAGATGGTGGAAGGCTACGGGGAAGTGGCCCGCGGGTTACTGTGACCGGGCGATCGATGAGGGCGGGCCGCGGGTCCTCTCGAGAAACGAGGCCGAGAGCGGTACGGATGACAGCGCTTGATTTATATATCAGCACGCACATCGGGTGCAGGAATGTTGCCTTGGGAAGACGCATATGGGGGAATATGATCCAGCGGCGGACTTACCGCCTTTCCGCCCTCGGGTGCGCGGCTCCTAGGGCGTGGACTGAGGGGACGTGAGGGCGGGCTTTTGATATAAATTCTCACCGCTCGGGAATGAAGGGCTGAGCGGGGAGGACCTTAAAGCGGAGGGCTCCATCGAGTATCGGAAAGGGTGATCCCATGGTAATCGATTGTCATGTCCATTACGAACCGGAGATATTACCACTGGAACGGATGCTGGCTTGCATGGAGAAGCACGGCGTAGACAAAGCGGCCTTGATAACTACCGTCTGCGAGCCCTTCCACATGTCCAAGGGTGGGATACAGAAGATATCCAATGACGTGATGAGATACGCCCTGTACCACACCAATCCCCTGGGCAGGGTATTCTACGGAACCCTCGTGGATAGAAAGGATAACTTCGTCCTGCTTGCGGAGAAATACCGCATCTACCGGGAGCCCGATAACGCGCCGGTGGCCGAGGCTATAGATAAGCATCCCGATAAGTTCTTGGGGTGGATTGCCGTCAACCCGGCGGCGGCGTCTGATATAGTCTCCGAGATCGAGAGATGGAGCTCCCACCCCGGCATGGTGGGCGTGAAAACCCATCCCTTCATGCACGCATATCCCGTAAGCAAACTGGATTCCGCGGCGTCGTGGTGCGAGCGAAAGGGATGGCCCATGCTAGTGCATCTCGGCTGCGCGGGCGGGAGCGGCGATTACCGCGTGCTTCCGGAGAGATACCCCGGCTTGAGGATCATCTACGCCCACGCCGGCATACCCTACTACCGCAAGCTGTGGTCGTATATCAGGGATAAGGAAGGGGTGTACGTCGACCTGTCCAGTCCTTACCTTAACGGGGACCTGGTGAGAAAGGCGGTGGATTTCCTGGGCGCCGGGAAATGCCTGTACGGGACGGATGGTCCCTACGGGTCGCAGAGCGTCGGGGAGGATTACGATTACGGCACAGTAAAGGGGTGGATCGAAGCCCTGCCCCTGGACGACGAGGAGTTCGAGAAGATATTCGGAGGCAACTTCCAGGCGATTATCGGGGGTTGAGAACCCGTAGCCCCGATAGCCACGGGCGGCGGGCGGCAGGGGACGGGACGCGGACACAAGGACTGATAAGGTGCGATGAAGGTGGACGCCGGGAGATGTGACGGGCGCCTGGAATGCGTCGGGGTGCGCGCGGTGGAAGCGGTTATAATGGTGGACGGCGTAACGGAGCTTGACGCGGGGAAGCGCATCGCCCGCTTCCGCCTCGCCGGGGCATGACCCCGGGGAGCCATATCCATGGTGTGAGGAGAACGGATTGAAGCTGCAGAAGACAGCCTACCAGGCCATTTACGATAAAGAGGACGAGCACTGGTGGTTCCTGGGACGGCGCAAGATACTCTCAACCCTGCTGGACGCCCTGGAGCCCGGGGGTGACTGGCGTGTCCTGGACGCGGGCTGCGGGACGGGCGGCAACTTCCCCTTCCTCAAGGCCTACGGCCAGGTGGAGGGATTCGATTATTCCGAGGAGGCCGTCCGCTTCTGCCGCCTGCGGGGGGAGCACCAGGTGCTCGAGGCCAGTATCTACGAGCTTCCCTACCGGGATGAGGCCTTCGACCTGGTCACCTGTCTGGACGTCATCGAACACCTTCGCTTCGACCTTCCCGCTTTCGTCGAACTGGGGCGCGTGCTGAAGCGGGGCGGCTACCTGCTGGCCACCCTCCCCGCCGGGCCCCACCTCTACAGCGATTTCGACTGCATGGCCGGTCACCTGCGCCGCTACCGTTTCTCCGAGATCAGGGACCTGATGCGGAGAAGCGGTTTCGATATCATTCGCCTGACCTGCTACACAACCCTGGTGCATCCCCTTACCCGTTACTACAGGTGGAGGGGGAATATCAGCGCCGGAAGGACGAAGCACGTGGACGGTATGGAGACCATCTTCCCCCCCGCCAACCGGCTGCTGAGGATGATCCTGGACCTGGAGGCCTGGGTGGTATCCCGCTGGGACCTGCCCAGGGGGGCCTCCCTGGTGGTTCTGGGGATGAAGAAGTGACGGACATCCGGATCCCCCGGATAGACCGTGGGTATCCCGCACGGCGGAAAAGGGCATATCTCCGATACCGGCCGCCGAATCCCGGGGTGTGGCCATCCCGAGGCCGTGCGAACCGGTTTGTTTCTCTATCAGGCCTGGCCTTCCTCCCTGGCGTCCATCTCGGCGATGCGATCGGCGACGTAGCGCTGGGCGGAGTATAGATCGTCGAAGATCTCGCCCCTGAAGCGGTAATCACTCTTGCCGCCCTTGACCCTGAAGAGTTCCCGGCCTTTCTTACGGTCCTTTATCCGGTAAAACCTGACCTTTATATAACCACGCTTGCAGAAGAACTCCCTCGCCAGCGCCAGCCTGGCCATCACGCCTCCTTTCCGTCCCTCCCCTTAATATCGATGGCCGGCTGGCCTGACTTGACGGCTTTCATTCTCCCGTCCGGGGGCCCGGGCGACCGGGGGTTTGTATGTCCGATGTGCATAACGCGTGATTATCGGGTATATACAAAGCGGTTTGCACTCAGAACGCGGTTTTCCGTTTTAAGCGAGATTCCTTATTGATGGCGAGCACCTTTGAAGCGATTCGATATCAAAATCCCGCTTGTAGAAGTAATAAGTATTAAGTAACGTTTAAGGCATTTACATGACGGGGGTAAAATTATAGGATTACCCTGAGGGGGAGAATCATTTCCAGATTATCCAGCCTGCTGCGGGTGGATGGGTCGAGTTGCGTCTATTAAAGGAGGGAGAGATGGAAGTGTCAGAGGAGGTCTTTTTCACCCCGACGGTGCCCCTGGACTTCACCTACAATTACCGGGTGGGCTCCCATATAGGGCGCTACCTGGAGGGCTTCAAGGAGAAAAAGATCATGGGCGTCAAGTGCCCCAAGTGCGGCAAGGTCTTCGTGCCGCCTCGCATGTTCTGCGGTCCATGCAACCAGAAGCTGGAGGACTTCGTGGAGCTCTCACAGGAGGGGGAGTTGCGTAACTACACCGTGGGGCACGTGAACCTGGTGAAGGGCCGGCTGGAGGACTCCGACACCCCCTACGTGCTGGGCATGATCCAGCTGGACGGGGCGGACTCGCTGTTTCTGACCAGGGTGGAGGGCGTGCCGTCTGACGAGGTGGAGAGGGGCACGCGCATGAAGGCGGTCTGGAAGGACCAGGTCGAGGGGGACTGCGCCGACCTCGATCATTTCGAGCCGGTATAGGGGGTGATGGGATTGGATGGAAAAGTAGCCATAGCCGGGTACAACATATCGCCCTGTTCCTCCAACATGGTAACCAGCCGGGAGAGGCTCCTCTTCGATCTGACCACGGGGCTTTTCGAGGAACTGGGCATAGACAGGGATGCGGTGGACACCTTTATCATCGCCACCAACGATTTCCTGGACGGCAGGACCATCTCCAACGTCTTCCTGGACCCGCCGATAGGCGCCTACATGAAGGACGAGACCAAGGTGGAGATGGACGCCGTAAACGCCATAGCGTATGGCTGGATGCGCATCCTGACCGGGCAGTACGATACCGCCCTTATCGTGAGTCTGGGCCTGTGCGGCCACCAGATAAGCCCGTACCTGCACATCGATTACACCCTTGACGCCACCTACGACCGGCAGTTGAAGCTGCTCAACGAGCTCTCCGCCGCCGCGCTGCAGGCCGGGAGTTACCTGGGCAAGTACGGCTATCCCGCTGAGCTCCTGGACGAGATAGCGGCCAAGGACCTGGGCAACGCCGCCCTGGATCCCTACCAGGCCAGGCGCCTGGACGGCATCTCCGCGGAAGAGGTGGGGAAATCCCGCTACCTCTATGAACCGCTGCGCGAGCTGCACTGCTATCCGCCTACGGACGGGGGATGCGTTATGCTCCTGGCCTCGGAGGATAGGGCCGGGGAGCTCACCGACAAACCGGTGTGGATCCTGGGCATGGGAAGGAGCATAGACAAATATTACATCGGCGACCGCGATCTCGCCGTCTCCCCATCCACCACCCAGGCGGCGAAGGTCGCCTACGACATGGCGGGGATCAAGGATCCCGCCGGCGAGGTGGACCTGGCCGAGATATCCTCCATCTTCGCCCATCAGGAGCCCCTCCTTGCCGAGGCACTGGGGCTCTTCGAGGAGGGCAAGGCGGTGGATATCTACTCCTCCGGCGACAGCGCCATCGACGGCAGGCTGCCCGTCAATCCCTCGGGGGGAGCCCTGGGGGCCCATCCCATATGCTCCACCGGATTGATCCGCATGGCCGAGGCGGCGCGCCAGCTCAGAGGCGAGGCAGAGGGCAACCAGGTCAAGAAGGCCGGCGTGGCCGTGGCGCACGGGCAGGACGGTATGTGCGCACAGCAGAACGCCGTCGTGGTGTTGGGGATCTAGGAGGTGATGGCTATGATGCGCAACGTCGGGATAATAGGCGTGGGGTATACCCCCATTTTCGTCAGCAAGAGAAAAGACGTCAGCATACCGGAGATGATCTCCGAGGCCGTCGACGCCGGTTTCAGGAACACCGGCCTCACCCCGGAGGATATCGACGCCGTGATCTTCGGAAACATGCAGACCTTCGAGGGAGTCAACCTGCCCCACCTGTGGGCGGTGGAACACATACGGGCCCTGGGCAAGCCGGTGATGAGGATAGCCACCGGCGGCACCACCGGCATGTCCGCCTTTCACGCCGGATACTACCACGTGGCCTCGGGAATGGCCGACGTGGTGATGGTGGTCACCTACGAGAAACACTCCGAGGGCGACGCCCAGGTGGGGCTGATGGGCATCATCACCCCCGAGGTCATGACCATGCTGCAGGCGGGCATCGATGTTACCGGCGGCAGCGGCATGGGGGCCATCGGCGGCGGCAGCGCCGGCGGCATCTCCTTCCAGGCCATGTCCTACCTCAACCACTCCGGGGCCTCCATCGAGCACATCGACGCCATGGCGGCCATGGAGAGGCGCAACGCGGCCAAGAATCCCTACGCCCACCTCAAGGACCCCGAGTGCACGGCGGAGAAGATAGCGGAGACGGCCATGGTCTCCTATCCCATTCGCTTCGGGCATATCTGCCCCACCACCGACGGGTCCACGGTATGCATCCTGGCCTCTGAGGAGAAGGCGGCCGAGCTGGCCGACAAGGTGGCCTGGGTGTGGTCGGTCGCCAACTGCTGCTCCGACGCCACCACAGGAAACCTGGTGGACGGCATGATCACCGATCCCGCCGAGCAGAGGCCCTGCATGATAGCGGCCAGGCAGGCCTACGAGAGGGCGGGGATAGAGGATCCCAAGACGGAGTTCGACGTCATCGAGATCTACAACGGCTTCGCCCACCAGACCCTGATGTTCCTGGAGAAGCTGGGCGTCTGCGAGGTGGGGGAGGCCCACAAGCTGCTGGAGGCCGGCGAGCTGGAGATAGAAGGAAGGCTGCCCACCAACGCCTCTGGAGGGGTGGTGAGCACCAACTCCATCGGCACATCGGCCCTGAACCGGGTCACCGAGGCCGCCCTGCAGATAATGGGCAAGGCCGAGGGCGGGCACCAGGTGCCCAAGGACGTGCACAAGGCACTGGCCCACAGTTGGGGAGGCCTGATGCAGTACGTGGCGGTGACCGTTCTCGGGGATACGCCCCCTAGGAAATAAGGAGGAAGAAGATGGAAGAGACAAAGGTCGTCACCGGCGCGTGGGAGCTCTCCACCTTCAAGTTCCGCGTCGAGGGCGAGGGGCTGCGGCTCATGCTGGAGAACATGAAGGACAAGAAGCTGGTCGGCACCAAGTGCTCCAAGTGCGGCACGGTATACATTCCCGGCAACTTCTACTGCAGGAAGTGCCACGTAAAGATAGACGAGCAGGCCGAGGTAAGCGATCACGGTACCGTCATGTCCTACACCGTGGGCTACTCCGACGTGAGGGGTAATCCGCTGGAGGAACCCCGCATCGCCGTGGAGGTGAAGCTGGACGGCGGTGATACCTGGATCATGGGTGTCATGCAGGAGTGCAAGCCCGAGGACATGGAGATCGGCAAGAGGGTCAAGGTCAAGTGGAACGAGGTGCGCTCCGGCTCCCTGCAGGACATGAAGGCCTTCATACCGGAGTAGGTTTCAATCCACGCCTCCCACGCGGGAGGCGACGGTGTCCTCAAGCAGTTCCTCGGTCGCATAGCAAAGTTTCAATCCACGCCTCCCACGCGGGAGGCGACTTACGCCGTGGCTGTATTTCCGCAGGACAAGGAAGTTTCAATCCACGCCTCCCACGCGGGAGGCGACCACGGGACAGACCGGAAGTAGCGGTGTCAGACAGTTTCAATCCACGCCTCCCACGCGGGAGGCGACGGTGAGGGAGTTTAAGGAAGCGTTGAGCTTTGATGTTTCAATCCACGCCTCCCACGCGGGAGGCGACCCCTCGCCAAGTTGGAAGAGGTGGCGAAGTGATGTTTCAATCCACGCCTCCCACGCGGGAGGCGACGGCATCCCAGAAAGATTCTTCGTCACCGCAACCGGTTTCAATCCACGCCTCCCACGCGGGAGGCGACCTACAAGCAGAACTGGACGATAGCCCGCCTGGATGTTTCAATCCACGCCTCCCACGCGGGAGGCGACGGCATCCCAGAAAGATTCTTCGTCACCGCAACCGGTTTCAATCCACGCCTCCCACGCGGGAGGCGACAAAATAGAGCGAGGCAAATCGTTGCCCTCGATTCAGTTTCAATCCACGCCTCCCACGCGGGAGGCGACGTTTTGTCGATCAAATGGTGGGATTGGTTTCGTGTTTCAATCCACGCCTCCCACGCGGGAGGCGACTCGGTAGAATCGGTGACATCGAGGATTGCGGAGTTTCAATCCACGCCTCCCACGCGGGAGGCGACTCGGTCCCGCCATCGTCCAGGCACTTCTTTCTGTTTCAATCCACGCCTCCCACGCGGGAGGCGACCCGGCAGACTCGTGGAAAATTAGGGTCCCACTAGCCGTTTCAATCCACGCCTCCCACGCGGGAGGCGACAGAACAACGCTGAGGAGTTTTGGGAGCAGGTACAGGTTTCAATCCACGCCTCCCACGCGGGAGGCGACCCTGGTAGCCGCAAACTATGAGATACTAACCGTGTTTCAATCCACGCCTCCCACGCGGGAGGCGACTTTACCATCTCGATAAACCCGCCAAGGTCATCTGTTTCAATCCACGCCTCCCACGCGGGAGGCGACCCTCCCCCATCGTTTCAGGGTGCATGGCGATAAGTTTCAATCCACGCCTCCCACGCGGGAGGCGACTTCCCCCATGTCTCCACATGCCCCTGTAGCGCCTGTTTCAATCCACGCCTCCCACGCGGGAGGCGACCTCAAAGTAGTTGGCATGGTATTTCTGCTCTGCCGTTTCAATCCACGCCTCCCACGCGGGAGGCGACAGGAAATGCTCTTGTAACTGCCATCCTTGAAGGGAGTTTCAATCCACGCCTCCCACGCGGGAGGCGACTAGATGGACAAGCTAAAGATAGAGGTTGAAAAAGTTTCAATCCACGCCTCCCACGCGGGAGGCGACAGTATAAGGAGATGCTTGACACACCCTACCTCGAAGTTTCAATCCACGCCTCCCACGCGGGAGGCGACCGATGGCGAGCTCTCGGTAGTCCAGCGGGGCGAGGAGTTTCAATCCACGCCTCCCACGCGGGAGGCGACTGGATAAGAAGCCAAACCGGGATAAGCATAGGGAGTTTCAATCCACGCCTCCCACGCGGGAGGCGACCGATGGCGAGCTCTCGGTAGTCCAGCGGGGCGAGGAGTTTCAATCCACGCCTCCCACGCGGGAGGCGACCTCATCAAGTCTCCGCTTTCAACGGCGGAATAGAGTTTCAATCCACGCCTCCCACGCGGGAGGCGACCTTGGAGATTCCAAGGTTGGGATTGGCTTTGAACCAGTTTCAATCCACGCCTCCCACGCGGGAGGCGACAAGACTTAGAGGAGGCGCGTGACAAGCTGACCGAGGTTTCAATCCACGCCTCCCACGCGGGAGGCGACGGTAGAGATGCGCCCAAAGGATAGGGCCTATCATGTTTCAATCCACGCCTCCCACGCGGGAGGCGACCGGGGGGTGGGTTTGCGATTGGTGCTATTCCTACGTTTCAATCCACGCCTCCCACGCGGGAGGCGACTCTGCCCTCTTGGGTATCTCGTCGGAGGATGACGTTTCAATCCACGCCTCCCACGCGGGAGGCGACGCCGTAGACAATACCCTTCTTGGTCTTGTTCTCAGTTTCAATCCACGCCTCCCACGCGGGAGGCGACCACGAAATCTCCATTCCCTTTACAGATATATCACAGTTTCAATCCACGCCTCCCACGCGGGAGGCGACGGAGGCGACCGCATGACTATGAAAATGTGAATATAATTGATAATCCAGCTGATAGATCGCGAAACATACAGAAAATTGATTTAACACTATAGAGATTGTCAAAGAACAAATGAGGAAAACCACTTCTAATGCATAAATGCAACAATCGCGAAACCCCTAGAATATCTATGATAGCTAAGGGTTCGCGAGGCAAGAATTTAAATAACAAGGGGACCCTCCGGATCATAGGAAGGCTTTGCACCAATATGCTCAATGCGGTGCCGCCAATTATTTCCTAAGAAATAGAAACGCAGACTATCATCATCCAATTCTATTTCATCTATTAAGCGTTGCCGGAAAGCAGTCCATTGTGCCATATCAACTAGACATTCAAAAACAGACTTTTGAACACGTTGCCCCATATTTTCACAATTCTTTGCAACTCTCCGAAGCCTCTTTCGCCCCTCAGGAGTCTCCGTATTAACATCATAAGTAACAAGAACCATCATTCTTTCTCATCTCCAAATGAAAGGTGGATAACCATCGATATCATTCCTAAGAAAGCGTGAAAAGAGCATCGCCTGGATGTGAGGCAACAAACCTAAAGCGACCTTTTCCTTGATGAAAGGGTGGTATATTTCATCTTGTTTGCGCTTCTGATATGCAACAAGGACGCTTTTTCGGGTGTCATCATCCATCAACACGGATCCCGATTCGGTTTTTTTAAATCCCTTACCTCTTAACTGCTTACGGTTAACAAGCGATAATGCTAATCGATCAGCGAAAAATGGGCGTAATTCTTCCATGAGATCTAGAGCCAAGCCTGGTCTTCCCGGCCTATCTTTATGCAGGTATCCAACTGCTGGGTCCAAACCAACGGCTTCCAGAGCTGATTTTACATCATGTGAAAGCAATGCATATATAAACGATAGGACGGCGTTCATGTTATCCATCGGCGGTCGTCGGCTACGCTTGTGAAAAAAGAAATCCTCCTTATTGGCTACGATAAGATGATTAAAAACATCAAAATAGACGCGTGCTGCTCTTCCCTCATAACCACGAGCTGTATCGAGTGGCACCATCTCTTTTAACTTATTAGATATGCGAGATAGTTGCTGGGTTGCCTCTCTGAGGGATTCAACATCTATTTTTTCTTGATGGTCGCGTTGTGCCCTGAGGAGCACAGTCCTGGAATTTACCACCTTAACAAGTACAATATTACGGGCGACCTCAGAGGAGAAAGAGATATCATCTGCTCGACGATATTGCTCTCGCCTAAGAATGACATTCCCAGAAATCGGACCTTGAACCCTCGCCCAAAACCTGCCGTATTCACTAAGAAAAGAGATAGAGATATTTCTCTCGCCGCAAATCTGCATTAGCGGGGGACTACAGGTTACCTGTCCAAAACAAATGATTCCATCTAGGTTATGAAGCGGTACGCGGAACTTGGTTTCATTCTCTACTCTTACTAGCACCGTCTCGCCTTTACGGGCGAGATAAGCTCCCTGACTCGTAACATATAAGGTATTCAGAAGACGCTTCATTGCTGTATCATTCCAATTCCTTGATTACACCTTCAATATAACTATCAACGCGGATGCTTTTGCTCGTTGCTTTTGGGAGACAAACATCGATTAACGAGCATTTGTCACATTTCTTCGAGTAACACGCAGAAGGCGTAAGTGCTTGGCTGATAAGTTCATGCATTCTCTCGGTTGCCGCCTCCGTTTTCTTTCGCAAATGCTCATCTATTGATACTTCCAGTCTTCGCCCTGTCTTGCCGTAATAAAGAGCCCCTTTTGGAACTGAGACTTCAAGCATCTCTTCAACGCAGAGCGCTTGAGCGCAAAGTTGTACCTCATAAGCTTCTTCGTGGCGCAGCTTTCCCCTCTTATACTCAACCGGGAAAGGGCGCCATATGCCTTCTACGCCCTCCAATCGGATCCCGTCATAACAAGGTTCAACGGCAAGCTGTTCGCAATCGTAACGCGTAAGGTCATGGAACTCTAACACATCCGCTTTTCCCGATAAGCCGAGCCTGAGTGACCTCAATGGTAAGCCACGCACAATCCGAATCTCCCCTCGCGATTCTGCCTCGTAGGTATGGGCTCTTTCGTGTAAACGGATTCCTTCGATGGTATAAGGATTATCATCCCAAATACCCTCTAGGTATATCAGCGCCGCCCTACGTTCGCAGAAGACTAAATGCTGCAGCGATGAGATCGGTATGAAGTCGTCCTCCGAAAACATGGCTTAATTGCTCTGCACTCTTCCTCAAGCTTCAATGACATTGCTTGGGACGGTATTCCAAACAACATCCGCTTTTCCACCTTCTCCTGTTACGATGAATCCAGCAGATACGCCTTTTGGCAGGGCACTCTTGTTGAAAGTCACCGTGTAATCCTCGTAGGAGCGAGGTATATCAACAGAATCTTTCTTGGTGACCTTAACAAGCTCGAATAATCTATGTGCGGGTGCGCAACCAAGTATTGCCTGTTTCTCTCGCTGTTTTTCATCTGAGTCTGTTCCCACATGTTTGAAGACAAAGATTGGTTCGCGGACTGACATTATGCCCTTGCTGGCGGATCGATCATGCTCATACATACTTAGTAGCGCTTCCCAAAAAAGGGTTAAATCTTCCTCTGAGAATCCAGTGCCGGTCTCATCTTGCGCAAGGTGTGCGCTGATAAATCCTTTTGCGGCGTAAAGCCCGTAAGGTATCAGTGCCTTTCTGCCCATTGTTCGAAGTTTGTCTTCCGGCTGCTCTTTTTCCCATTCTGCGAATTCCTTCGACCCAATATCCTTACCTTTAATTTCGTTATCCGCAACTGCCATTCGTGTTATCGAAATATCAAGCGGTAAGATAGGGTCAACTGATCGTGCGAATGCAAATTGAATAGGTCCGCGTATCTGGCCTGCATTAGGTCCTGTTGAGAGAACAGCTCCAAATGCCCGGACATCAAAGAAATTCTTACACATCCATTTACCAGCAGCCCTTGATTTGTCTAAATTGGTCTTCCATTTGCTTTTTTCAAAAGGCGGCATACCACCAGTTTCTTCATGAGCTTGAGCAATCTTCGTATTTAAGTTCGATGCATGTTCTACGAATATGGCAAAAGGCATTTTATTACCCTTAGCGATCTGTACATAATTACGTACCCTTCTCTTGAGCGCCACATCTGAAACCAGACCGCGCATATCTTGAGGGTCAATGCGTGGGGCATTTCCAGCATCGGGATCGCCATTCGGATTTCCATTCTCGCAATCGAACATTAAAAGGAACTCATAGCGGTTCTTAATTGGATTATTCATTTTGGTCCTCCTTTACGGATTCTGGGGAATCTTCTTTTTTCTTTCTCATCTCAGCGATTTGCTGGTAATAACCGAGGGCAAACAGGCTCTGTTCCTCCAGGTTTAAGCTCTTGGGCACACCGTCCTTGAGCCTATACCAAACATTAGCTAGTTCTTCTTCGTACCAATGAGCCAATCCGGGACTCAGCTTGTTCAAATGATATTGGCTATTTCGGGTGAGGCGCCCAATTACGAGTGAAGGAGTCGAGCTAGCGGAAGCATAATAGCGCTGTATCACTCCAGCCCCTACATCACCCAACGCGCTTTGCTGTAATCTGGCCAGGATGGCCATCAATCTCCCGCATTGGTATGCGGGATTTGGGTATCCTTTGTTTAAGTCCGGTTTGATAACTTCCGCCATGGCATTACCTCCTGTTACCCGTTCAGATCTCAAGTGAAACGCTTTGATTAATCCCATACGTGCATATAAAAGCGAGAGCTGCAACGCAGAGTCATTTCGATTTTGACCAGCGAGGATTTCTTCAAGAATTCCCGAAAACATGAAGTTCCCATGTAAGACTACTATACGAAATATAGCACACCTCGGTATTGCTTGGTCCCTTACCGCAGCAGCCCATAGACCTGCACGATCAGCTCCAATCGGCTTTATCCAATCCTTATACTGTTGGGCTGGTTTGCGTGGTGGCAATATGCAGGTGATTACACGCTCTATGCCTGGTGATTTCGCCAAGTTTGATCCGGAGAGATTCACTATTGATATATCTTCGAACCATTTCGCAACGTTATCTACAAGATTCTCAAGCCGACCTTCCATCCAATCGCGAATCATTACTCTTCCTTTTGCTCCCGATAGAGTGATTGCATAGAAGTGGTTGTCCTGCAAATCCACCCTCTCACCTGTACGGATTCTATTAAGCATCCTTCTGGCTTGTTCCTGGGCATTCAATTCCTGCTGGCCTTGGCCTTCCTCGAGCCAGGACATAGGGTCATCAGTCTTCTCAATCTGTTTCTTGAACCAGTGAATAACCTTGGCCCCGGCTAGTTGCTGGCCATGTCTCTTAATAAGATGATTGAGAGTAGCTCGATAGGCGGAAGCAGATTCTTCCGATATTGATGCATTTGCCGATTTCTTAAAGCCATAGGATTCGAAGGAATCCTTGTCGAAACTTACCAATACGTCGCCTTGTGGCCTCCCTCCTACGATTGCTAAGCCTTGAATTGTCAGGTGTGTTAAGGCGGGCTCAACCAAATCGCCAGTTGCAAAACAGCGTATACGCTTTCTTTCCTTTTCGTCCTTTAAGGCATTCTTTTTTCGAAAATCGCGCCACCAATCGTGCCAGGCGTCCGATTCAAGGGGAAATGCTCCTGAGATGCGGAAAGTTACTTTTTCCGTAGCCCTTGCCTTTGCATTGCTAAGAAGATCACGTATTGCTACAAGCGATAGGTCATTAGAAAGGGTACTCGCTGCTACGGATAGTCCTGGCATGACAGTCCCTGCTTCACGTAAAAGATGTATGAAGTAGGAATGTTTTTCTAGTGTCTTCTGATCGCTTTCACTCTTGCCATATAGCGCAACTACGTTAGCAGCTTCCCACAAGAAGTGACTCCTTTTAGTGCTCCCTCGCTTGATCTCAGAAGGGCTGAACTCGGGGCATCTTTCGAAAGTCTGCCCAGGGTTTCCCTTTGATTCCATGTCTCCCAACTCGATAACATCAAGTAATTTTCCCTTGTCGTCGAGAACAATCGCCCATCGTATAGTCTTTGGGGCAAAGCCGGGCTCTGTAACCAGGCCATGTTCTTGGGCATATCTAACAAGGAGTTCCATCATTATGATTTGCCTCCTATAGCTTTAAGGACTTCGCCATCGTTCTCATATTCGGGAATCGTCATGACGCCGTTTTCCACCGTTGCATGAAAGAGACTAATCGCGGGCTCATCGGTATTACAGCCTGGTTTCGATAAATCGAATACGTCATACAACATAAGACCAATATCCATATCTAAAGGAACAGGTTTGGGAAAAACGGTTGAATTAGGTTCAACAAGCGTAAAGAAGGCGGGAAATTCACGACATCCGAAATAAGGTTGATAGATACATTTACCATTTGCTGCCCTTCTACGGAATTGCGCCTCCATACCTTGAATTCGATCTTCATAGCCCGGCCAAGGCCTGATTTCAGCATGCAGGCGATAGTGGACATCCTTGAGTGCCATTGTCTGTCTTTGTGTTCGACCTTTCTGGTCTGTTCCTAGTAGATCTTTGGTGCCGTCTGCGAATAGAGGTTCTGGTTCGTTCTTGCCTGATGCCCAACCCAGTATAGTTCTTTCACTTGGGGCTTTGTCTTTTGTCTCGTTGCGCCTTAAAGCTATGTACTTCGGTTCAGCCAATATCTCTACTTTTGATACTTGCCAACGGAATTCCGCTTTGGCGGGGTTCTTGTTTGGCTTGCAATAGATCGCATCGAAAATTGCGCGGGCAGCAGATGGAGTGACAACAGGATAACTGAACCTCTCCACCTTTAATTCGGGGCGGGTAAAGCATGCGAATTCCCCCCATACCTCCAGCACCTGATTCTTTGCCTTCATGTTACAACTCCCTTCATCCCCTCCTCCTCAGGCTATAAAACATTCCATTTCCTGTGGAGGATTGAGCCCAGTTTCAGGGCTGTAATGCTCGTTGAACAAATAAAGAAACCATTCATTGGAGTAATGCCCTTCCTTAAGGGGTACCGGCTCGATGTATGATCTTATCGAATCATCGGCTCGAGGCCTGAACAGACCTATCGTATGGGGCCTGGCTTTCATCATCCATCGCCCATTCAATCCGGCATCGCGGACTTCTTCTGCAAGTTCCTGGAAGCGACGATTATCGTAAGGAACCAGGATATTGATCGCACTCCTTTCAATTATGTGATAGTTTTTGGCTACGCCCTCGAAGTCACGCAATTCGATGGATCCAATCAAGCCCTTCTTTCTTTGCTCCGGTCTAGCGATGTCATATAATTCTCGATAATATTCTTCGAAAAACCGCGAGGAATTAATATCAAGTTCATGACTGCCGTATTTAGCCAGAAGAATGCGCGTTATCCCGGTAGCTTGCCTGTAGGCATCATCCGGATAGATTCTCTTTTGTCCCATACTCTCCGGTATGAATGTTTTGATTTTTCCGGTCTCTGATAAGCCATTTCGATTGCATCTTCCAGCTGCCTGGGCAACCGCGTCCAGGGGGCCCAGCGCCCTATATACGATGGGGAAGTCTACATCAACTCCTGCCTCCACGCATTGGGTGGAAACCAGGCGGCAAGGCTTACCACCTTCAAGTCGTGTGCGTACTTCATGTAGCACTTCCTGTCTATGCAGTGGGCACATATTTGTGGAGAGGTGGAAGACATCCATTGCGCCCACATCAGAGAGTTCCCGATACAGGCTCAAAGCGTGCCGTTTCAGATTGACAATGCAAAGGACCTGGCTGCAAGATTCGTCCGCAAGCTCTACAGCAAGCTCCCGCCAAGAAACGGTCATATTAGCATCCTGAGGCCATGTTATCTCTGTGCGTCGCGCCCTTTCGTATAAGTTCAAACTTTCAGGAACTATTTCTCGGGGTTTCCAACCGCAAGCGCAATGTTTTCTTATATGCGTATCGAGATGTGAAAAAGCCGGCTGTGTAGCTGTAGAGAAGACTATTGAGGAGAAGTATCTATTCGATAGATGGGATAGGGTTGCCAGAGTAGGTATTGCCAGCCCTACCGGAAGAGTCTGTACTTCGTCAAAAAGGATCATGCTATTTGCCATTCTATGAAGCTTGCGGCATGAAGATGGTCTATTTGAAAAGAGGGATTCGAGGAATTGAACGCTGGTGGTTACTATTATCGGTGCATCCCAGTTCTCGGCGAGCAGCCTTTCCTTATAGAGTGATTCCTGCGCGACTTCGCTGTCCTTTAGACTATCCCTTCTCCCCTCTATGCGCGTTCCGGCAAGGCTATGATGTTCGAGTACAAACCGTTCCATGGCTTCGCTGTTTACGGCAGACGCCAATGCTTTTCGGTATTCGGATGCAGTTTGCTCGATAATGCTCAAATAAGGGATCACCATTATTATGCGGTTAAGGTTGTTATGGGACGCATGCTTTATAGCGAAAGCCAGCATACTCAATGTTTTACCCGCGCCTGTTGGCGCTGTTAAGGTAAACAGCCCAGGGCTATTCTCCGCAGCATCAAGGCAGGCTTCGAGGAGGTCGGAGCGCATTTCACGTACGGCGGAAGATGCCGTGGACTTCTCGGATAGCCCATCAAGATATTCGAGAAGATGGGTTATCAGCAGATCGGGATTCAAAGGCAAGCCTTTTTCACGGTAAGTTCTGCTTCCCGGACGATTTGCCTTGAAGTGAGCTTCCGTTTCTATAAAATCTGCATCGACAAGCGTGGAGAACAGCATACGAATATCGAGCATGCTAGAGGCTTTCGTGACATCGGAGTGATTATATATAGAATCAACGATCTGCTCTTGTTCGGGGAGTGTGAGATCATCGTTGCCCATTCTCTCCAGCAAGTGTTCCGCATCAGGATCTGAAAGAGTCAAGCCCATAGGAAGCGAACTTTCCAATTTATCGGGGCTAAGATTACGCAAAGCATCCTTGGAAGCCCGCCGAAGTCCTATGTGATGCCCTTGTATGGAGAGTGCTGACGCGATGCCTAACGCTTGGTATCTCTTCAAGGCGACCCAGGCACCGATCGACCAATGATCGATACCACGAAGCTCTCCCAATAGCCTTCTTTGAAAGTTATCACCATATTTACCCAGGTCATGCAGGAGGCCAGCGAGGTATGCTTCGGTAGAGGCGCCGAATATTCCCGCATAATCTGCAGCTCTCTTAGCCACCAGCTGAAGGTGTGTCTTTAAGAGATCAACTTCTGAGATGGCATTCATCGAATGCGCAAGATAATCTTTGCCCATTTGCCCTTCCAGCATTCCAAAAAATATCAACATACAACTGTTAAATAATGCTTAGTGCCCCCACATCAAGCATTACAATGCAAAATATACACTAGGGTAGTGACAAATTCGTAGGCTACAGTGACTGTACGATTCCCTGTTTGCAATACGTAGTCCGAAAGGTCCTTTTGCTAAACAATATATACGGGTTTGAGATATCCGTTAAATCGCTTTTTGTTCCAATTGCTTGAGGATTAGGCTACGTTTTACACGGCCGATAGATAGTTTAGCTATGCATCCCATGGCTGACTCCCTCTTCTGAGAACGGGGGATTATAGATAGATCCATACGGGCGCCCTGACACGGGGCGGGCACCTTGAGGTCGCTTCGTCGGAGCGGACGCCTCCTCGCTATGACGGTCAAGTATTAGGCCTGGGCGATGATCTCACGCAGGGATTCCAGGAGGTAGTCAACGTCGTCGCCGGTGTTCATGAAGCTGATGCTGGCTCGCACCACCCCGTTATGCAGGGTGCCGATGGTGCGGTGAGCCAGGGGCGCGCAGTGCAGCCCGGAACGCACGCAGATGCCGTACCTCTCGTTCAGTCGCGAGGCGACCTCCGAGGAGGTGAACCCCTCTATGTTGAAGGAGACCAACCCGACCTTTCTCTCCCACTCCCGTGGGCCGTATACGCTCAGGCCGGGCGTCCCCAGCAGACCCTCCACGAGCCGCATGGTCAGCTCTCCCTCGTGGCGGCGTATCTCCCCCAGCCCCTTCTTCATCACGAACTCCACCCCGGCGCGCAGGCCGGCCAGACCCGGTGCGTTGAGGGTGCCGCTCTCGTAGCGGTCGGGCATGAAGCCGGGCTGCATGGAGCTTTCCGAACGGCTGCCCGTTCCCCCGTAGGTGAGGGGTTCGAACTCGTATCCCGGGGCGATATAAAGCCCACCGGTGCCCTGGGGGCCGAAGAGCTCCTTGTGCCCGGTAAAAGCCAGGTACTGGATGCCCAGGGACTCCGGCTTTATATCGCAGCGCCCGGCGGTCTGAGCCGTGTCCACCAGCAGCGGGATATTCCTCCTGCCGGCCAGCTCGGCCACCTCCTCCATATTCAAGAGGTTGCCAACCACGTTGGAGGCGTGGGTACAGGCGATGAGGCGGGTGTCCGGCCGCAGAGCCTCCTCCATCCTGGATACGTCCAGGGAGCCGTCCGGGCCGCAGGAGACCACGGTGTGGGAGATACCCGGCCTCAAGGACAGGGCGGCCAGGGGGCGCCATACCGAGTTGTGTTCGAGGGAGGTGATCACGGCATGCCCCACCGGCGGAAGGACGGCCCGTATCACCATGTTGAGGGATTCGGTGGCGTTTTTTGTAAATACGATACGGGTCATATCCTCCACCCCGAGCAGTGAGGCCAGGGCCTCTCGTGCCCTCAGCACCTCGCGGCCGCTCTCCAGGGAGCGGCGGTGGCCGCTGCGGCCGGGATTTCCTCCCACCTCCCGGGCGAAGCCGTCCATAGCGCGGTAGACCTCCTCGGGCTTGGGGTAGGTGGTGGCCGCATTATCCAGGTAGACTTCCCGCATGGTTTCCTCCTCGACCGCCGTCCTGTTTCCGTTAGACCCGCCAGTACAGTAATCTATGACATCCGGGGGCGTTTTACAAACCAATTCTCTTATAAGACCCATAAGAGACTTTGATAATGGTAATCGGGTGCGTCGCATCAGCGTTCTATAGTAAAGAAAGGAAGCGGCGGGGACGATGCACAGAATGGATATCGCAAAGCCGTAGAGGGGAATTGATGGAGAGCAAGAACTTTCCGAGGATCATCGCCGTTCTGCTGGTCATGGCGCTCCTGGCGTTGCCGGCCCCCGTTGATGCCTCGATAGCGGGGGGTGCCAGCGCGGCCCAGAACGATTTCAATGACATAGGCGATCAGCCGGCCGAGATCCAGCAGGCCATAGAACACTCCTGTCATTACGGCTACATGCAGGGTTACGGCGACGGCGGTTTTCATCCCGAGGATGACGCCAGCAGGCTGGACTGCTCCCAGGCCCTGGTGTCGGTCTTCGGGCACGCCGACGAGGAACCCGACCCCTCCATCACCTTTACCGACCTGCCCGCCGAGGACCCCGGCTATCGCTGGGCCAACCTGGCGGTCAAGTACGGGCTCATGGATAGACGCGCCGACGGTTCCTTCGCCCCCGCGGAGGCGGCGGTATTCGAGCGCCTGGCCCAGGGCGTCACCACCGGGATGGAGCTCGAGGAGGTGGAGCGGAACGTGGACAACCTCACCGGCGCTAATCCTTACTACAGCGGGGCCATGACCGTGTTCATGGACCTGCACCTAAAGTATCGATACAGCGATGTATGGCCGGGCGAGGGATACCCGCGCGGTGAGCTGGCCTATACCCTCTACAAGCTGGACACCCTGGACGGATGGAGACCCCCCTACCTCGAGTCCTCCTTCGACGAAGAGAGATGCATCCCGCCCGAGGGCTCCGGGGACCAGCTCATGGCCGTTAGCCTGGGTTTCGAGCGCCTGGGCTGCCCCTACGTCTACGGTGGAGAGACGGAGAAGGAAGGAGGCTTCGACTGTTCCGGCTTCGTCTACAATACCCTGTGCATACGCATGGGATATCCCATGATGCGCGTAGCCGACGACCAGGCCCGCGACAACCGCTATCTTTACGTGCCGCGCGAGTCCCTGGAGCCCGGCGACGCCATCTTCTTCTATGCCGAGGAATACGGCGATCCCTCATGTTACATAGGCCACGCCGGCATGTACGTGGGAAACGGCATTTTTATCCATTCCACCGGCTCCAACGCCGGGGTGAGCTTCGATTGCCTGGACACCAACGGCTACTGGGGCACCCACCTGGCATGGGGCAGGAGGGTGGTGGGCGGACCCTACTACGACCGCTTCGACACCTACCTGTTGCTTTGCAACCCCTCCCAGGAGGACCTGCCGGTGGAGGTGAGGTACCTGCGTCCCTCCGATGGTCCGGAGACCATGGAATATACGCTGCCCCCCCACAGCCGTTACACCATATCCGTGGATAACCTCTTCGTCTACGACGAGGTATCCATGGAGGTGAGCGCCCCGTCTCCGGGCGTGGTGGCGGAGCGCGCCATGTATTTCGATTACCAGGACTGGGCGGACGGCGGCCACGCATCGCTGGGTGCCGCGGAGACCTGCCTGGAGGGCTCCTTCGCGGAAGGATACACGGCGGATGGATTTCACACCTGGCTGCTGCTGGCAAACCCCGCGGAGGAGTGGGCGGACGTGGAGGTCAGCTACCTGCGCGAGAGCGAGGGGCCACTGGTGCGGAATTACAGTATCCCTCCCACCTCCCGTTTCACCGTGTTCCTCAACCAGGTCGAGGGGCTGGAGCCAGGTAACGTGGGCATAAGCTTCCGCTCCACGAACGGCGTCGAGGTGGTGGCCGAGCGCGCCGTTTACTTCGACTACATGGAGGAGGATATGGGCGGACACTGCTCCCAGGCGGTCACCGAGGCCTCCACCGAGCTCTACCTGGCCGAGGGCTACACCGGGGTCGGCTTCGACACCTGGATACTCCTGGCCAACCCCAACCGGGATAAGGCCGAGGTGGAGGTGACCTGCCTGCTCCCCGATGGGGAGACGGTGAGCGTCGAGAAAAACGTCCCCGCCATGTCCAGGCTTACCATAAACGCCGAGGAGATGGTGGACGACGATTCCTTCGGCGTTACGATCACCAGCCGGAACGGCGTGGGCGTGGTGGCGGAGCGCGCCATGTATTTCACATACGACGGCGAAAAGAGGGGCGGGCACTGCTCCCCGGCGGTTACCCAGGCCTACACCGAGCTCTACCTGGCCGAGGGCTACACCGGAGGCGACTTCGACACCTGGATACTCCTGGCCAACCCCAACCGGGATGAAGCCCGGGCAAGCATATGCTTCTACAGGGAGGATGGTACGGAGATAACCTACAAAGCCAGGTTGAAACCGCAGTCGCGTTTCACGCTCAAGGCCAACGAGGTAGCGGGGCTGGATAACTGCTCATTCTCCCTGAAGGTGGAGAGCGATCTCCCCCTCCTGGCGGAGCGATCCATGTACTTCTTTTACAAGGACCGCGCCGGCGGCACCAACTGCCCCGCCCTGGACGGGAGGGACGAGTACCGTTATTTCGCCGAGGGTTACACCGGCGGTTAGGGGAGACACAACACTTTATGCCGCCCGCTCGCACCACCGGCGGTCCCCGGCCGAGTTTTCTATGATGTAGAATGTTGAGGGCTGAACATGTCGCCTTTTAGGCGGCACGCTATGGCAGGCGGAAAAGGTTATGCGAGGCGATGATATGAGCAGCATGAAGGCTGTCGAACTGGTGGAACCGCGCCAGGTCCGGTTGGTGGAGAGGGAGATCCCCAGGCCGGGGCGGGGCGAGGTGCTGGTGAGGATCAAGGCTTGCGCCATCTGTACCTTGGAGCGGCGGCTCTTCACCGGCGAGCAGAAGTTATTCTACCCCCTGGTCTTCGGTCACGAGGTATCCGGAGTGGTGGAGGAAGTGGGGGAAGGCGTTTTCAGCGATTTCATTCCGGGGGAGCCGGTGGTCCTTGACCTGCTCAATCGCTGCGGCGAGTGCTACCTGTGCCGTACCGGCCATTCCAACCAGTGCGTGAACAAATTCGATCCCGGCCTGCCCGTGCTGGGAGGCATGGCGCAGTTCGTCTCCCGGCCGGCGCGTGAGGTGTTCCGCATCAACCGGCAGGTTGGTTTCCTGAACGGCGCCCTGACCGAACCCCTCTCCGACTGCGTGCACAGCCTGATGCGCACGCACCTTTCGCCGGAGATGAGCATTTTCGTCATCGGCGCCGGGACCATGGGGCTGCTACATCTGGCCATCGTCAAGCATTACGGCATGTTCGCGGCGGTAAGCGACGTACATCCGGAGAAGCTGGCACTGGCCAGCCGCCTGGGAGCCGATTACGTCATCGACGTTACCAGGGAGGATCAATCCGACGCCTTCAGGAAGCATACCGGGCTGGACGGCGCCGACGTGGTGATAGTCACGGCCCCGGGCCTGGAGCCGATAGAGGAAGCCCTGGAAGCGGTGGGGACCCTGGGAGTAATAGTGTTCTTCTCGGCCAACCCCAAGGGGATAAGGATCGAGCTGGACCCCAACTTCGTCCATTACAGGGAGGTAACCATAACAGGTAGCGAGAGCCGCACCGAGAAGGATTTCTACCAGGCTGTCTCCATGCAGAACTCGGGGGACTTGTCCATAGAGGGGCTGGTGTCCGCCGTTTTTCTCATAGAGGAGGCCCAGAGGGCCCTGGAGGCCTCGCTGGACCCGGCCATGTACCGGGTCGTCGTGGCCATGGACGATACCGCCCTGGAGGAGTTCGAGACCGCTGGAGGTGTTTGAGCTATGTCCACCGGCAAGCAGGTGAGGATGAAGCGCATCCGCGGGGATGACGGCAGGATAATGATGGTAGCCATGGACCATGCGGCTATCGGGGGTCCCATGAACTTCCTGGAGAGCCCGCTCCAGGCCCTGGAGAGGGTGGTCGAGGGCTCGCCGGACTCCATACTGCTGACCCGGGGTATGCTGCGCCACGGCTGGGAGGCCGTCCCTTCCGGTGTGGGACTGGTGATGCGCATAAGCGGTGGTTTCACCGTACTGGAGGGAGCCCGCGAGTTCCGGGACAGGATAATATCCAGCGTGGAGGAGGCCCTGCGCTGGGGGGCGGACGGGGTGGCGGTTACGGTCAAGTTCGGCCACGAGCTGGAGGGGGAGTTCATCCAGGCTGCCTCGAGGGTGGCCGACGCCTGCGACCGCTGGGGGATGCCCATGCTCCTGGAGGTCATGGTGGCCTTGCGGGGCAGCGCGGGCCTGCCCGAGGACGAAGCCCTGGCGGTGGCGGCACGATCGGCCGCCGAGCTGGGGGCCGATATGGTAAAGATAACCTACCCGAGGAAGGGCGGCAGCCTGGCCCCGGTGACCGCCGGTTGCCCCGTTCCCGTCCTGGTGCTGGGCGGGGAGAAAGCGGGCGACGAAGAGGTGCTGGACATGGTGCGGAAAGCCGTGAGCGAGGGTGCCTCCGGGGTGGCCATGGGTCGTAACGTCTGGCAGAGGGAGGACCCGGCCGGGTTCATGCGCCTTCTCGCCGAAACCATGGGAAGGGGAGAGGTCCAGAGGTGAAGGACGGGGAGCCGTTTCCCGGCCTGGAGGAGTTCCAGGAGATGGTGGAGGAGGTACTTGAGGGGCTGCCGCCGGATTTCAAGAGACTGATGGAGAACCTGGCCGTGGTGGTGGAGGACGTCGCCTCGTCATTGGACGCGGCAAGGGCCGGGGTGAGAAATCCCATGCAGTTGCTGGGGACCTATACCGGGGTGCCGTTCATCCAGTGGGGTAGAGACCGGACGGCGGCTCCCCCCGACATCATAAAGATCTACCGCCTGCCCATCCTGAGCGTGGCCAGCGGAGCCGAGGAGATAAAGGACAAGGTGCGCAAGGTGGTCCTGCACGAGGTGGGCCACCGCGCCGGCCTGGACGAAAGGCGCCTGCGCGAGCTCGGCGTCTATTGATAAAGCGATCTCCCCGTCTCTTAGGGGCCATTGGTCGTTTCTCATGCTTCCCTCTTACGGTGGGCCCTGCGCTGGTCCCTCCAGGTCATGTAGGAGACGAACCGCCCGGCTAACCGGGATACAGGCTTCATCATCGGCCCCTCGAACTCGCCGGCCACCTCCCTCAATAGATGCGGGATGGGCAGGCGCTGGGGGCATTTCTTGACGCATTTACCGCAGTCCTTGCACAGGGATGCGTAATGGGTGCCGTGCAGGGTTCCCGCCAGGTGGAGAATATAGGTGATTCCGGCCCGTTTGTCCCCGAATAGATACTTGTTGTTGTAGAGATAGAAGCAGGTGGGTATGTCCACTTCCTCCGGGCAGGGCAGGCAGTAACGGCACCCGGTGCAGTCCACCTTCATCAGCCGGCGGTAGGTGCCCTCCACTTCCTTTATGAGATCCAACTCATCTCCGGTCAGAGAGTCAGGCAGGGCTTCGACGGCTATCCGCAGGTTCTCATCCACGTGCTCATCCCTGTTCATGCCGGAGAGAACGCAGGTTACCTCGGGCCGGTTCCACACCCAGCGCAGCGCCCACTCGGCCGGGGTGCGCTTGACCTCCGCCCGGTCCCAGACGGCCTGCACTTCCCAGGGAATCCTTCCAGCGAGATTGCCTCCCCGCAGAGGCTCCATGACGATTACGCCCAGGTCCTTGGAGGCGGCGTATTCCAGGCCCTCGGTGCCGGCCTGGTTTTTCTCGTCCAGGTAGTTGTACTGGATCTGGCATACCTCCCAGTCGTAGGCGTCCACGATCTCCTTGAAGGTATCCAGGTCGCCGTGAAAGGAGAAGCCGGCGTTGAGTATTTTACCTTCACGCTTGGCCTCGTCCAGGAAATCAAGGACCCCCTGCCCTCTGATCTTGGGCCAGTTCTCTCCCTCCAGGGCATGGATGAGATAGTAGTCGATATGGTCCGAGTTAAGCCTCTTGAGCTGGGAGTCGAGTATACGGTCCATGCCCTCCCTCGATTTCACCGACCAGGGCGGCAGCTTGGTGGCCAGCCTTACCTTGTCCCGGTAACCTTCCTTGAGAATACGTCCGAGGAAGGGCTCGCTGGCCCCCAGGTGATAGGGGAAGGCGGTATCCAGGTAGTTAACTCCCTGGTCGACGGCTTGGTGGATCTGCGCCGCCGCGCTTTTCTCGTCGATCCTCTCGTTCCTGCCGGCCAGGCGCATGCAGCCGAAGCCGAGTATGGAGAGCCGGTCTCCGTTCTTGGGTACTGTGCGGTAAAGCATATGGCGATCAGACTCCTCTCGAGCGATATCTCGTCCTCGGTTAACTGTAACTTATATCATGCTTCAGCCCGGCGGAAAATGCCGCGGGTCATGCAAGGGTCGTATTTTCGGGTAATCCGTGGTGGGCGCTACCTGTCTCGCGGAATCCATGCGTAGCGGAGAAGGCCGGTCTAATCGTGTGCGAGATGATCTGACCGGCGTAAAGGGCCAGATGCCCGTGCCTGATCCCCTCTTCTATCGTGGGGTAACCCCGTTCGTTATGCATACCGGCCGCAACAACAAGGTCGTAGGGACTCAACACTGTTGAGCCCGCCATGAAAAGGTAGCCGCTCATAGGACGAAAATTTCAGCCTGCCAGCCTGGCCTCCTCTTCTGCTGGTGGGGTGGTTGGTCGCGGGGCTTTTCAGGAGGCGGTAAGGGCCGCTCCCAACGCTCCCACGATCTGGGGATTCTCCGGTATGAGCAGCTCGAAGCCCAGGCGCCTCTCCAGCAGGGATCTCAGGCAGGGATTGCGGGCAACGCCACCGGCGAAGACCACGTCTTTCTCTATCCCAACCCTCTTGAGCAGCGAGACGGAGCGGTCGCAGATGGCCTCGTGCAGGCCCCGGGCTATCTCCGGGCGCGGGGTACCGCGGGCGATGAGCCCGGTTACCTCCGACTCGGCGAAGACGGTGCACATGGAGGATATCTTGACCTCGCTCTCGGTCTCCGCTGCGATGCGTCCCATCTCCTCCAGGGAGAGGTCCATGGCCGTGGCCATGACCTCGAGGAATTTACCCGTGCCCGCCGCGCAGCGGTCGTTCATCTGGAAATCGGCCACCTTTCCCCCGGGGACCAGGGAGATGGCCTTGGTATCCTGGCCGCCGATGTCCAGGATGGTGCGGCAGGAGGGGAAGATGGAATGGCATCCCAGGGCGAAGGCCTTGATCTCCGTCACCACCCTGTCGGCGAAGTTGGCCTGGGCCAGGTGCCTGCCGTAGCCGGTGGCCACCAGTAGGTCCAAGTCCCTTCCCTCCAGCAGCTTGACGCATTGCGCCAGGGGATCGAAGGTCGTGGCCACCACCTCGCTGTGGGCTATGTCGCCGTTGTCCATCTCCACCAGGGCGATGGTCCGGGAGCCGATGTCCAGTCCGGCGATGGTCATTTCCTTATACCTCCAGAAGGCGTCTTACGGCCTGGGATTGAAACGGTCTGCATCTATTCCCGTGTCGAGCAGGGACGGGACCAAGGCCAAATATATCATATATAGCAGTTGCCACCAATGTATGGTTCGAGCCCCCGCTTTCCCCCGTGAACGGCGTACTTATCTCAGGCATTGTCCCCGCTGGAGACCATCTCCAGCAGGGCCTGGATACGTGTGGATAGCTGGCCCACGTCCTCCTGGCTGTAATCCGTCTCCAGGTAGAGAAAAGGCGTACCCTCCTTCTGCAGTTCCTGCTGTACCCGGAAGGCCTCGACCATGTAGGGATCGCAGAACTGCAGGGTATAGTAAACGACGGCGTCGATGTCGTAGTCCTTCACCAGCTCCCTGATGTGTTCCAATCTCTCCCGGTTGGGCGTGAAGATGGAGCAGTGTATCTTCAGGTAGCGGTCAGCGATGCTGTCCAGCAAAGCCTCCATGTCTTCGGCTTCCTCGTCCACCAGGTTGTCGAAGTAACGGATACCGGTGCATAACTCGTCCATGGCCACCACGGCCCCGGAGGTCTCGATAATGGTGGCCACCTTCCAGTTGGGGAGGGCCATGGGACAGCCGGAGAGCAGGACGCGTGGCCGGTGAGCCCCTCCTATGTACTCGCCCCTCCTTTTTCTCTCCTCCAGCTCATCGCAGAGGGCGGTGACCTTCTCTATCAGGCGCCGGGGGTCGTCGTAAAAAGCTATCTGTGCCACCAGTAGCGCGTCCCGGCCGGATATAACCGGCGGATCGCTCTTACGCAGCTCCTCCAGGCGAAGCAGGACCTTACGCTTCTCGTTTATCAGGCGCACGGCCCGTCGCAGCTCCTCCTCAACAATCTTCTTTCCCGTGAGCTCCTCCAGGCGGGCCGTAAGGCGCCGTACCTCTTTACGCCACAGCTCCACGTTGTGTTCCAGCTTCTGCTGCGGCACCTCCATGAGGTAGGTGGGCTGGAACTGGCCCAGGATCTCGTAGTACTTCTTCTTACCGTCGCAGGTGGCCTCTCCAACCAGGAGGTCGCAGGACTCGAAGTAGGGGCAGACCTTGCCCAGCTTGAATCCCAGAGATGATTTGATGAGAGGGCAGAGGTTCCTGGGCAGGTATTTCTCGGCCTCTTCGATGGCCACGTCGGCGCCGGAGCACAGGCCAACGCATATGCCGTTGGCGGCGATTATCAATTCCTCGGGCACGTAGGTGCAAAAGGTGCCCACCACCACGCCCCCGTCCTTCTTGTGATCCACCATCTCCTTGATGCGCAGACCGTGGACCTCGGAGAAGACGAAATCGAAGTAACCCATTCCCTCCGGGCGGCCCTCCTGGCTCAGGATGTTCTCCTCGTACATGGGCGGCAGTACCTCGAGCAGCCCGTCGTGGGCCTCGAGGTCGATGCCCAGCCCCTCCCACATCTTGCGATAATCCGTCATAACTTCCTCCATTCTCGAGACGAACGACATCACATCCAGCGGGAGTAATACGGCTCCACCCCCGCATAGACCACTTCCCTCCCGTCCATGACGGACGCGGCCTTCTCCATGAGGGCGGGCTCCACCCGGATGGAGATGCCGCAGTCCACGCTGAACTCCCTGGGGGTGTTGATAACGCTGTGATTGATCCCCTCCTCCTTCAAGGCCTTTTCCCCACTCAAGGCCTGGTGCGTGGAGTTGAACACGAAGATGAAGCAATTGGATTCTTCCATTAGTTTATTTTATAGTATCAATTTACTGTTCTTATCGCACTAATCATAAACGTTTGTCGTTTGGTGCGCAACGCCGTTTCCCGGGAGGGATCGGCCGTGGCGGCAAGGCGGTTCGAGGGCGGCTTTCCGGCGTGAACCCGGTATCGTGAAGACCGTCGAGAGAGGAATGAAGGCCCGCCCCCGGCGCGTATACTATCGTGGGCGGGCCCGGCCTTTGGTGTTTATGCAGCCTTGATCGGTATCTCCTCCAGCGCCTGGGGGTTCTCCACCGAGGCCCAGTCGCCGTGGTACCAGACGTCCGGCCAGCGCGACCAGTAGGTGTCCAAGTAGCGCTGGGGGTTGCGCCAGAAGCCCCGGGTCATGGAGGGGGCGGGGCCGGTGGCCA
>JAXHVT010000053.1:0-7929 GCA_034188985.1 Actinomycetota bacterium
ATCCACGGTGAAAGGGGCGGGGTCGCCTTCGGGGAGCCAATCCCGCGTATCCTCCGGGAGCAGGAACGACTGGTCACCGTGACGCTCGATGAAGTCGTAGCTCATAGCCCCCCCTTTTTTTTGTCTTAGCTCTTATCTCCTTATCAGCTCTTTTGGCAATACGAGCCGATTTCCTGCTCGGAGAGGCGAGTTCACGTTGTTATCTATTTGGGGTTTATGCAACGGGCTTATTGGCCTTGTTTCTTACTACAAAGGAGGCGCACCACTCCCGGGTGGCCCTCCTATCCTCGATAGCGGTTCATCTCCAATCCAACCACGAAATAGCAGGTGATATCGAGAGGCTGGTTCAGCATGGGGTCCAGGACGAAGTTCACCATGTCGGGTATGGTCTTCATGTTGCTGGCCTTGCTCAGGACCTGCACTACAACGATATCGAAATGACCGGTCAGGATGTGCATTGCACTCACTTAGTAGGGGGTGTATGAAGTCACCCGGGATAGTCTGGGCGGATTTAAACACAACACCGAGCTGATCGTTGCAGTACTCGTCCGAGATGCCATATACCTCCAGGAAATCCTCGGAGGTACACACGAAGGAATCAACGTCCTTAGGCTCGATACCGACTTCCTCGTAGGCCTCCACCGCCGCCTCGTATGTCGGCTACCTGAAAGAGGTGCCGGTCGATACCGAACTGAAATCCGTATAGCCGATTCCGATTACAACAACCTTTTCTCTTATGATTTACCTCCCTTCATCACAGATCCTCATCAATCCAAATGTGAGGATAACGGCCCACATCCCCTCCCCGCCAAGTATGCTGTTGCTTCCGCAAGAAAACAGAGCCAAATAGAACACCGTCTAGGGCCTGGTCTAGCCTTGAGGTTACGCAGAAGCTGTATTAAAGTGATGCCCGCCGAAGAAGGGACCTTGTTAGACATGAGTTACCTGCTTCAATCAGAATAAAGAAAAAACTACGCCTAGCAACCATTGCTCAAGCTGTTCAGATCAGCCGGAAAACGAGAAGATATTATAAACCCATTTCTTCCTTTTACGACACGACGTCATATATCAATGCTTTACCCGTCTTCTCAAGTGATACCATCGCAAGGACGATAAGATTCTTGGAATTACCTAGAGAAAGAAAGCTCTGATTGGAAGCAGGCTTGTTCTAAAAGGTGTTGAAAGAAAGGGTGAAAGAGATCAACGGAACAGCGAAAATTCTTCCTCGCAGCTCCAGCATATTGTGGCGGAAAGGTACCTGCATTATCCTAAGAGGATAATGTCAAAGACATCAACGTCTTGAATACCGAAGAGGAGGAGGGACTTTGGCCGGCAAACAGTACTGTCCCAAATGCCGTGAATTCGGTGAACCGCAGGCGGAGTACTGCACAACATGCGGGACCAAGCTTGTTCCCTGTATGTGCATAGTAATCATGCCCTTCGTGGAAAGCGGTCAGGAACCCGCTTCGCTGAGGGAATTCAGAGAGATAGTGGAGAGAGAGGGTGAGCTCCAATCTTCCCTCGCAATCGGGTGCCAGATGTACATGTCCAGCGATATGGATAAGGCACGCCTTATAGTTACCCAGAAAGAGGAGTATTTCGATGTGGCCGAGAAAATTCTCCCCCAACTTGTCAAGAGGGAACTTGATCCCCTGGGCTTTTACGAGGTCCCCAACCCAGATGAGGTTGAGCATATAACGCAGGAAGCGTCTAATGTGCCCACGGAGCTCTTCGTTCGCATACAGGACCGCTATGATCCTGAATACCTGTTTCTTCCAGAAATAAATTACTTCTTCTTCAGATTCCCCCGCCCTCACAGCTCCGGCACCAGCGTAGACGCCGGCTTCGGTTTCGTACAGATAAGCGCTTTTCTGCTCGATAACCGTGAAAACCGTATCGTCAGCAGGGGAAGCGGCTCCGGACTCGAGGGCTTCGATACCGACGACGCCACTCTCGACGAGAACTTCATGATCCCACAGGAAAAGCAACTGGAAATCATGCGGCTGGCAAGCGCCAGGGGAGTAAAAGCCTTGCTCAGGGAGATGAAGATGACCAAGTAGCGGCGTTTCAATACAATCCCTGGTGCTCGTGCCCCGGGCTTTCTTTTTCAACCATTGTCACGGCCACCGGGCAAAACCCTTAGCGGGGCATACTGTAGAAGCAGCAGTTTCTCGCCCTCCCCGGGGAAGTCAACGCTGATCTCAGGACCGCTCCGGCTTCTGGAGAGGGCGGTCACGACTCCCTCGCCCCACTTATCGTGTATCACCCTGTCGCCAACATGGAAGCCGGATGCCAGCATATCCAGCTCTGTCCCTCCTCTTTTCCCGTCGCCCCGCTCCATACCTTCCATCCCGCCGGTGGCGGCCACATCCTGCAGGTAGCCGCGAGGTATATCGCGTATAAAACGCGATTCCGGGTTCAGCTTGACATCCCCGTACTGCGAGCGGTATACGGCCCCGGTCAGATATAGCAGGTCTCTCGCCCTGGTCACTCCCACGTAAAACAGCCGCCTTTCCTCCTCCATGCCCCTCTCGCTATCCATGCAGCGCAGATGGGGGAATACCCCGTCCTCCATACCCACGATAAAGACCACCGGGAACTCCAATCCCTTAGCGTTATGCAAGGTCATGAGGGTGATCGCGCCCTCGCTTTCGTCGTAAAGATCTATCTCCGATACCAGGGAAACCCTCTCCAGAAATCCCTCTATACCCTCGCTTGGATCGGTGGTGATATACTCGGCCGCCGTGCTCTTGAGCTCCTCAAGGTTTTCGAGACGGCCCTCCGCCTCGAAGGTTCCCTCCTTGACAATGGCGGCCGTATATCCGCTGCGGTCCAGTATCTTCTTCAGCAGAGCCGGCAGCGGATCCCGATCCATCTCCAGACGCAGTCCCTCCATGAGCTCGACGAACTCGCTTACCTTCCTGCGGGCCGCAGTGGCCAGGTTGATAACCCTCTCCGCCTGCAGCATGGCTTTCCACAATGAGATGTCTTGGGTTCCCGCGTAAGCATCCAGGTGAGCCAGGGACATCCGGCCGATACCTCTTTTCGGCTCGTTGACTATACGCCGGAGGCTGATCGAATCATCCGGGTTTACCAGAAATTTCAGATAGGCCAGGGTGTCCTTGACCTCCTTGCGCTCGTAGAACTTGAATCCCCCTACTATCTTGTAGGGGATACCGGAACGCAGGAGGCTTTCCTCAAAAGCGCGAGACTGGGCGTTGGTGCGATAGAATATGGCGATATCCCGATTGCCGTATCCCCCTTCCCCCATAAGCCTGCTTATCTCCACCACGATATAAGCCGCTTCCTCACCGCCGGAGTAAGCGCGGAAGTACTTTATGAGCTCGCCTCTTCCCCGGTCCGTCCAAAGCCTCTTCTCCTTGCGCCTAGGTATAAGCGAAACGACGTGATTGGCCGCCTCCAGGATGTTGCCCGTTGAACGATAGTTACGCTCCAGTCGTACCACCCTGGAATCGGAGTAGTCCTTCTCAAATTCCAGTATATTACGCAGGTCGGCCCCCCTCCAGGAATATATGCCCTGGTCGTCATCCCCTACAACGCATAGGTTGCGATGTCGCTCCGAGAGGAGCTTGACCAGCTTGTATTGCGCCGGGTTCGTATCCTGGTACTCATCCACGTTTATATACGTGAACAGGTTCTGGTAATAATCCATTACCAGGGGAAACAGCTCGAGCACGGCGATGGCGTTGAGGAGAAGATCGTTGAAATCCATGGCGTTGTTGCGAAGAAGCTGCTCCTGATATCTCCCGTAGACGAAGGAGGCCATTTCGGTCAATTCGTCGTGCACCTGACCGCGATAGGCATCCACGTCAATCATATCCACTTTGGCGCCCTCGACAATGGACCTGACCAGCCTGGGATGATAGCGCTTGGTGTCCACCTTCATATCCCTCATTATGTGGCCGATCATCCGCAGTTGGTCCTCGTCGTCGTAGATAGCGAAATTGCGGCGGTAACCCAGTCGCTCCGCCTCCCGCCGCAGTATGCGGGAGCAGCAGGAATGGAAAGTGGACATCCAAATACCGCCACTGCGGAGCCCTACCAGGCTTATTATGCGGTTTCTCATCTCCTCGGCGGCCTTATTGGTAAAGGTAATGGCCAGTATATTTCCCGGTTCCGCCCGCCGCCTGGCTATAAGCAGGGCGATGCGATAGGTCAGCACCCGGGTCTTGCCGCTTCCCGCTCCTGCCAGGATAAGCAGGGGCCCATCGAGATGCAGCACGGCCTCCCGTTGTTCCTCGTTTAGATCGTTGAGCAGCTCCGACTCGCTTTTTACCGTCAATTTGCGCTCTCACTCCTTCTTCAGCCAAGACCTTTTCCGCAACGAGTATACACATACACTCCCATGAAAATATAATACAAGGCTTTGAAGGCAAATGATTTTTTACTTCCAGGAGGATATACCGTCAATGCGCCTCTTCTACGTCACGAATCCCTTTGTTATCCCGTAAAACTTGTTTTTCATCGCCGTTCTAGAGCCGTCGACCGCCGTTGCCCTCGACCCACCGGACTACTTGGTCTCTTGACATAAGATGATCCGGATATATTAATTGTAATTTAATACCCGCAAAGGACCGTATTGCACCTGTCACGACAACGGGATACGACTTGATCCCGGCGAATGCTGAAACGTTGAGGAGCAAGGTAAAAAGAAGGTTTCGGGCGGAGTGAAGGCGAAATCCATACGAAAAGGGTTGGGAGTCGATCTCATTTGATTGCTCGAGAACCGTGTAGACCTGGAGGTTGAGATGGATATAGAGATAGGATTGGGTAAATCAGGAAGAAAAGGCTATGGCTTTGACGATATATCAATCGTCCCCTCACGCCGCACCAGGGACGCGGACGATGTCGATATCAGTTGCGAGATAGCCGGCTACTATTTCGAGCTCCCTTTCCTGGCCTCGGCCATGGACGCAGCCGTGGACGTATCCATGGCCATATCCATCGGCAAGATAGGCGGCCTTGCCGTCTTGAACCTGGAGGGTCTTCAAACCAGATACGAGGATACCGAGCCTGTCTTCGAGAAAATCGCCAGCCTTCCCAAGGAGGAGTCTACCCGGGGAATGCAGGAACTCTACCGTGAGCCCATAAAGGAAGAGCTTATAGAGCGCAGGATTAAAGCGATAAAAGATGGGGGAGTGGTCGCGGCCGCTTCCTTTACGCCCCAGAAGGTAGATAAATACTATAAGATCGCCCTCCAGGCCGGGCTGGATATACTCGTGATCCAGGGAACGGTGATAAGCGCCGAGCACGTATCCTCGCGTACCGAGCCCCTGAACCTGAAGAAGTTCATTGCCGAGCTTCCCATACCCGCCATCGTAGGAGGCTGTGCTTCCTATTCCACCTCGCTGCACCTCATGCGCACGGGAGCAGTCGGAGTTCTGGTAGGCGTTGGCCCCGGCGCGGCCTGTACTACCAGGGGTGTTCTGGGCATCGGTGTTCCTCAGGCCACCGCTCTCGCCGATGCCGCCGCGGCCAGGGTCAGGTATCTAACCGAAACCGGCAAGTACGTGAACGTCATAGCGGACGGCGGAATGCGCACGGGCGGGGATGTAGCCAAGGCTATCGCGTGCGGTGCCGACGCGGTTATGCTGGGTTCCCCCGTAGCCTCTTCCAGAGAGGCTCCGGGCATTGGATATCACTGGGGCATGGCCACCTTTCATCCCGAACTCCCCAGGGGGACCAGGGTGAAAACCGATTCACGCTGGTCGCTGAAGGAGATACTTCTGGGTCCGGCTCACGAGAACGACGGAACCCTGAACCTTTTTGGAGCCCTTCGTACATCCATGGCCACCTGCGGATACGAGAATATCCGGGATTTTCAACGCGCCGAAGTCATGATCGCCCCCAGTATACGCACCGAGGGCAAGAACCTGCAGTTCGAGCAGGGTGTGGGAATGATCAAATGATTATATTTCCGACGGGTTAAAGGAGCGAGGAAAAAAGCTTGGCATCAGGCTGTAGAAACGGAGATAGCGACATCCGTTTCGACCGGGATAAACGTAGCTGCCACAAGATATATAGAGGGGAATGATATTGAAAAAGAACCCTGAGGAAAGCGTACTGGTAGTTGATTTCGGGGCTCAATACGCTCAGCTCATAGCCAGGAGGGTTAGGGAATGCAAGGTTTACTCAGAGATAGTGCCATATGATATCACCCTGGAAGAAATCGAGCGTAAAGGCGCGAAAGGCTTGATATTCTCGGGTGGACCCTCCAGCGTATTCCAGGAAGGCTCTCCCAGCCCGCACCCGGGGATAAGCCGGCTCGGGTTGCCGGTTCTGGGAATCTGTTATGGTCACCAGGTTCTGGCCCAGGATCTGGGGGGAGAGGTGGAACGAACCGGAATAAGGGAATACGGCAAAACGGAACTGGAGGTATGCGGCGAAAGCCTGCTGTTCGATGGTCTGCCGGCACGCCAGACGGTGTGGATGAGTCACGGTGACAGCGTCATGGACGCCCCCCCCGGCTTCGATATCACCGCCCGCACTGCTTCCTCCCCGGTGGCGGCCATGGAGGACACGGAAAGAAGACTGTTCGGGGTCCAGTTTCACCCCGAGGTCATACACACCCCCTTGGGCATGGATATACTGAAGAATTTTCTCTATAATGCCTCAGACTGCCTGCCGGCGTGGACTATGGTTTCAATTATCGAGAACGCCGTTGACAAGGTCCGCGACGTGGTGGGGAGCAATAAGATAATATGCGGGTTATCGGGCGGGGTCGACTCCGCCACCGCGGCGGTGCTGGTTCACAAGGCCGTTGGAGACCAACTGACATGTGTTTTCGTGGATCATGGACTGCTACGTAAGGGCGAGGCGGAGCAGGTCGAGGACACTTTCCGCCGCCATTTCAAGATGAATCTCATTCACATCGAAGCACGGAACCGCTTCCTGAAACGCCTCGAGCAAGTAACCGATCCCGAGGAAAAACGCAAGCTTATCGGCGAGGAGTTCATACGCGTCTTCGAGGAGGTAGCGACCGAACTCGAGGACGCCCGTTTCCTGGTCCAGGGAACCCTCTATCCCGATATCATCGAAAGCGGTACCAGGGACGCGGCCAAGATCAAGTCCCACCATAACGTGGGGGGACTTCCGGAGGACATGCAGTTCACCCTGGTTGAGCCCCTCAGGGATCTGTTCAAGGATGAGGTCAGGGCCGTAGGCGAGGAGCTGGGCCTGCCCGAGGAGATCGTGTGGAGGCAGCCGTTTCCCGGACCCGGTCTGGCTATCCGCATCATAGGTGATGTGGACGCTGAGAAGCTGCGCATCCTGCGTGAGGCCGACTGCGTCGTGATGGAAGAAGTCAAGCGCTCCGGCCTTAATCGCGAGATATGGCAGTCCTTCGCTATTCTGCCCGATATAAGAACCGTTGGCGTCATGGGAGACGAGCGTACCTACGCCTACCCCATTATTATCAGGGCGGTTACCAGCGAGGACGCCATGACCGCTGACTGGGCACGCCTTCCCTATGAAGTATTGGAGCGTATATCCAACCGCATCATAAACGAGGTAGCCGGCGTCAATCGCGTTGCCTTCGACATAAGTTCCAAGCCCCCCGCCACCATCGAGTGGGAATAACCCCCACCCTTTACGCTATTACGTCAGTGTAGGCCTTTCATCTACCGCTTCATCCGTACTCCGCCCACCCCGGTAACCATGTTTCCAGCGCAGCCTGCCTCGTAGCTTCAGCTATCTTCCTCAATCAGCGGTTACACACCCGTGACCGAGCTGGACACCAAGCCTCCAGCATTTGGAGAGTCAGCGTTTGATCGATATAAAGATTTTATCCCGCATTCCTCATATTGAAACTCAAAGGACTTTAAGCTCTCTTTGTAAGCTCTCTTTGCTTGAAAAATATCGTAACAGCACTTATGGCGATATGGCTACCTCGAGAGGAGAAGGCCCAAT
>JAXHVT010000054.1:0-38379 GCA_034188985.1 Actinomycetota bacterium
ATTAACTACCTTAAACGTGGCACTAGTTTCAAGCACGGTTTCCAAGCCGCAATCCATCTACCTGGAGTTTTATGTCCGGGGTTGGCCAAAATCGGGGTTCAACTGTTCAAGATGAGCTTGAAGTTGGCGCACTCTGGGTTGCAGTAGCGTTGCTGGGTCGTTCAGGGCTTGAAGATGTTCTCGCAGTACTCGCTCTTACAAACCCTAAGCTCCACGCTCAACTTGGCCTCGATAACCCTCAGCTTAGCGCTGTCCAGAAGCGAGGGAGCGTGTGGACAACTTTCAGCTCGCTGCCCTCCCGGGCCAGTTTGTGGTTGCTGCTCTGCAGCATGCGATCCGCCTCATGGAAGGGAAACGCGTCCAGGGGCTCGGGTCCCAGGATATACCTTGCCCAGCGGCCCGAATCACAGCCCCTGGTTGGACACCTCGTAGATGGGCTCTCCGTAAGCCCGGAATAGTGCTAAGTGATAGTAACTGCACACCTGTCTATAGAATAAACGGAGGTATTGGCCCATTTTGTAGAGAGGCCGTAAGAGATGTTTGTTAGAGAAGTAACAACAGATGAAAGACACGACCAATGCTGTTGCTTTGAATCCGACACATATAACTATACGAAAAGCTACGTAGACGTTGTTGGCGATATCATAAAAGACCTAGCAAAAACAGGAATAATGACCGTAGTCGGCAATGATGGATATAGATATTATGTAATAAATATTGATAAGAATAAGAGACAGCCACAATTGATTGCGGCTTAGTTGCTGATGCTTTACTTTGGGTCAAATTTTAGGTATAGACCTCATATGCTTGAGAGCTTATTAACGAAAGATAAATATGGTTGGGTGATAAAGGAATTCCTCGAGACACAGGGAGAACAATTCATCCATATATTGACTACGGAAATATTGGAGCGTGAGATCCTTAAGCCATGGACAAGTATTTAGTGACATGCAGTGTTCTATAGAAAACAGAATCTGAACAGAAGCATATTTTGTCATATTTGTGCAAACAATACGAATTAATAACGTTGGATACGAGCACATACGAATAACATATCCTGTAAACATGCAGGTAAAGGGAGAGGTCATTTACCAGGATATACCTGTATTCGAGCGAAGAGGGCTTGAAAACCGTTGGGGTCTTAAAGGGCTCTCGTGGGTTCGAATCCCACCCTCTTCGCCATTCTATATTGACAATCTTGTTAAGCGGGATGCTATGGACGGATCGTTCATCAGCCGTGCGGCAGGAGCACTACTTTTATCGACTCCGACGCCTCCGCGACCAGCCTGAATCCCTGGCCAGCCTGTTCCAGGGGGAGGTGGTGGGTGATCATATCCTCAACCGGTACCCGCCGTGCCCTGATGAGGTCCACCGCTATCACGATATCCTTCGGGCTCCCGCCGTATGATGGCAGTACGGTGATCCCGTTTCGCCAGAAGTCGTTTATCGGTATCGATAGGGCGACGCCGGGTTCGGTTGGCGCAAAACAGAGACAAGTACCGCCCCGGTCGAGGGACTCGAGAGCCTGCTCGTAAGCGGATAACGCTCCGGCGCATACGATCGCCAGATCGGCCGGCCTTCCGTCGTTCAGCTCACCTACACGCGCCGGCACATCCTCGGAAGCCGATATCACCGCATCCGCCCCAAGGCGCTTCGCCGCGTCCATGCGGTACCGGTTTATGTCGGTAGCGATTATCCGCCCCGCCCCGAGGGCCTTTGCCAGGGCTATGTGCAGCAGTCCCGATATACCGCTCCCCAGGACAACCACGCTCTGGCCCGGCTTGAGTTGAGCGACTCTCTGGCCGCGTACCACGCAGGCGAGAGGCTCGATAAAAGTGCCCTGGTCATAGGTCATGTCATCGGGGAGGGGGAAGACGCCGCGGTCTACGTTGAGCTCCGGTACGCGAAGGTATTCGGCAAACCCTCCGGGGAAGAAATTAGTGGTGTGCAGCGTCTCGCATGCCGTATGGTTCCCGCTGAGGCAATATCTGCACGTGTTGCATGGTATGTGGTGCGAAACGAATACCCGCTGACCTGCCCGGTAGCGGCTGACCTCATCCCCGGTCTTCACGATCTCCCCGGCGATTTCGTGCCCCAGCACCAGGGGGGCCTTTTTAATACGATACCATTCCATGACATCACTTCCACAGATGCCGCTCGCTATGACCTTTACCAGCATTTCTCGCGGCCCGATATCCGGAACCGGCATCTCCTCGATCCTGATATCGCTGTTGTTGTAGTATTTCGCTACGCGCAAGGTACGGCCACCCCGTTTCAGCACTCTTTCGCTTCCGAATAGATCTCAGCCGCTTCCTGCGGCGTTGCCTCTTTATGGATAACTGCGTGGAGGGCCTTTGCCATGGCGACGGGTGCCGGGTTCTGCCACACGTTCCTCCCCAGATTCACGCCGATTGCGCCTTTCTGCAACCCGTCGTGGACGAAATCGAAGACCTCGAGCTCGGTTTCGCATTTCGGCCCACCCGCCATTACCACCGGGACGGGGCAGCCGTTGGTGACCTTTTCGAAGTCCTCGCACCAGTAGGTCTTTACTACCTTCGCGCCGAGCTCGGCTACGATGCGGCAACAGAGGCCCAGGTAGCGGGCGTCTCGCTTTTCGAGCTCCTTGCCGACCGCGGTCACCGCCATCACGGGTATACCGTACTTCTCGCATTCGTTGACCATGGTGCTGAGATTGCCAAGGGACTGCTTTTCGTAATCGGTGCCTATGAATACGGACACTCCCACCGCGCACACGTTCAGCCTTACGATGTCGTCGATCGATGTCGTGATGATCTCGTTTGCCAGATCCTTCCCCACAACGCTGGTCCCTCCCGATACGCGGAGGATGATCGGGATGTTGCTGTCCGGGTCTATATCGCTTCGCAGGACCCCACGGGTCACAAACAGGGCGTCGCAGTAGGGGAGAAGATCGCAAACCGTTTCGCCCGGCCTTTCCAGGCAGCGTGTCGGCCCCTGGAAATAACCATGGTCTATGGGCATGAAAAAGCAGTGGCCATCCTCTTGGATCAGCCGTGACAGGCGGTTCCTCATTCCCCAGTCCATATGCTCGGACCCCTTTATGTATTTACCCTTTGCGGTCACGGTTCGCTTCGCTTCCATCTCGGATATATCTCGTGCCTCGAGAATTCCTCCTGCGTCCGGCATTTCAAGACCTCCTCATCGTGAATGAATTATTTAAAAATATCGTGTGGCGAATTAATCCTGGTGCACAATCTCGATACACACATCGAGCTACTTCCCAGGGCGAATAATAATATACCCCTTATCGATCAGCCAATGATGAAATTGATAAGTCGTGAACCTGCAACGCTCTTTGCAGACGAGCCTTTTTTCTTCATAGGCTGCCGATCCTTCCTCAAGCGCATTCAACTCCATCTGCACCGGGCATTCTACATCTTTGCAGAATTCTCTCCGCTTGTATTCGACATATCCTTCGACAGGTATCATCATTCCTCCAAAGCTATTCGCGGTTAAATGTATTGGTATTGTAGTCTTCTCACCCATCCCGAAATTACGTAAAGGAATTCATGTTCAACCGGCATTTCCTAATATGCGCCTCCCGATGCCAGTATTCTACCATCCGGGGGCAGGTTGGAGCACCCAAACCGTAGCTTGCCTACTTTCAACTCGGGGATTCTGCCTGACATCACGGTGACGACACTCTCCGAAGAGATATACGGATAGTCTTTAGCGATTACAATATGTTTCATATGCCCCCCTCGTTATTCGCTGCCTCAAGTGGGAGCTGCGGCTAGGGAGCGGATGCGGGCAAGGATCTCAGCGAAGAGTTTCCCCGAAACGGCCACCCTCGCTATCTTGAAGACCGTTCTTCTTTCATGGGGTCCCCTTTGGGGTCACTTCTGCTAGAAAGGCATGTCGATGTGGCAGACTCCCTCGCTGATTTCTTTCTTCGCTTCCAGGCCTGTTTTCGCTATCAGGCGGTTTACCGGCCGGTTCTGCGCAAGATAATCCGCGGTAAAACCGTGCAAACCCTCTCTTTTGGCTATCATCGCCAGGTGTGCAAGCAGCTCTGTCCCTATGCCCTTTTCCTGATAATCGTCCCTCACCGCGATGGCGACCTCCGCGGTGTGAGTATCTCCGAGAACCGCATACTGCCCCACGCCAATGGCCTTTTCCCTCTCACCCTCCTGCGCTACCGCGAGAATAACCATCTGCCTGGTGTAATTTATAGCTACGAATTTCTGCAGTACCTCATGGGGCATGTACTCTCGCAGGGCAAAAAACCTGCTATAGTTGCTCTCGTCGGACAAAGAGTAGAAGAAATCTTTTAGCAGCGGCTCGTCGCTTATCTTGACCGGCCTGAGCAGGATATCCAGACCATCACTGGTAACGCGGTATCTCTCCAGCTCCTCGGGATACTCACCTTCCTTTCCCGGGATGAAGACCTGGTCAGGGTATATGAGGTTGAGCTTCTTGGCTTCCCCTATCAGCCAGGACCTGAAATCGGGTCGAGCGATAGCTATCAGTCCCATCGCTCTTTCCCTGACATTCTTGCCATGCAGATAAGCTATCCCGTATTCCGTAACCACGTAATGGATATCGCCGGACGTCAAAGTCACTTTCGTGCTTTCCGGCAGATAGGGGACTATCCTCGAGGTTTTCCCATCGCTGGTGGTCGATGACAGGGCGAGTATGGTCTTACCCTGGGGGGCCAGAACTGCGCCCCTCATGAAATCCGCCTGGCCGCCAATGCCGCTGTAGAACATGCTCCCGATGGATTCAGCTGTCGCCTGGCCGGTAAGATCGATAGCCAGTGCACTGTTTATGGCGGTCATATTGTGATTCCTGGCTATGACCAGGGGATCGTTTGTATAGTCGATCGGCCTGAAATCGAAGGCGGTGTTATCATCGAGATACCGATATGTACTCTCTTTACCCATGCAGAAGGTGGCAACCGTTTTTCCCCGGTCCAGGGATTTCCGGCTGTTGTTAACCACTCCCTTCCTCATCAGGTCCACGATGCCGTCGGTCAGCAGCTCGGTGTGGATTCCGAGGTCCCTCTTTCCTTCCAGGTTCGAGAGTATGGCGTTGGGAATGCTTCCGTAGCCCACCTGTATGGTGTCTTCATCCTTGATGATGCGGGCGACATATCCGCCAATGCTCTCCACCAGTTCGTCCGATATCGTGTGGTGGTATTCGAGAAGGGGTTCATCATGAGGAACCACGAGATCAACGTCTTCTATATTCAACAATGTATCTCCGTGAACATAAGGCATGTTCGAGTTGACCTGGCAGATGACGATCGACGCGGCATCGACGGCGGCCTTGGTGATATCGACGCTTATACCCAGGCTCAGATCACCGTTCTCGTCCGGAAGAGATGTCTGGATGAGCGCGACATCGATGGGAATCAAGCCCCTGGAGAACAGCCCGGGAACTTCCGACAGGAAAGTGGGGGTGTAATCCGCAAGTCCCTTATTGACGGCGTTTCGCGTGCTCTCCCCGATGAAGAAGGTGTTGTACCTGAAATTCCTCTTGAACCTGGAGTCCGTGTAGGGCGCGACCCCCAGTGTCCATACGTGGAGTATCTCCGCCTCTATAACGCTCGTGGGGTGAGATTCCACGAAGTCCACCAGCGTGCTTACCAGGTACTGGGGCTCTCCACAGGCCGTTCCTATGAAGAGATGCCCGCCTCGGTGCACACAATTGAATATGCTTTCTTCCGGTAGGAACTTCTCTGGGTAGCTCTCTTTCATCCTGTCCAGAGTCATCTGGCCTTGGCCTCCCATTACATGCATACTCTTCCGGGCGGATCAGTCTTGATCCACTGATAAAGTTATCACCTTTCCCCGGGGCGAGAAAGAAGAGTAAGGACGGCGTTCAAGGCGATGTAAGATCTTGGATCTCGGGTACATGGCCGATGCCGGTGACCGGATCACACCCGTTTGCGACGGGCTCAATCGGCGGGCGTCATCAGAAGCTTGCCGGCTTTCAGGCTTAATTTAAAAGCACGCTCCTCTTCGCCTCCCTCGAGGGGGCTCTTGAGGTCCTCGATGTAGAACTTGGCTGTGGCGGCGATGGGCTTCAGTCCCCTGACCGTCACTTCGACGTTGACTGGGAGGGTCCAGGGCGATGGTATTCATATCATCCGCCAGGGCTTCAATTTGCGCATGCAACAGGATGCTTGTTCCGCAGGATCCTTGGATGAATACCACCTTAGGAATATCCCCGTCCAGCGGTCACCGGCCTGCGATAAAAGCGATGCCATCTATTTTTAATTCATCCATCTCAAGCGACACCCTAACACTACTTCCGGGATATATCTTTGATCTTGAATTGATAACCATAATATAGTAAGAAATCTAAGATGTGCCCAAATTGTGCATAATATAATGTTAAATACTGTTACATAATGCGAAATAAGGCCAAGAGATCGGGATCACCGAGACACTTAATTCCGTAACGGCAGTTGATAACAATCACGTGTGGGCTACGGTGCCAATCGGTGGTCCCGGAGCCGAAATCTACTTCTTCGACGGATCTAGCTGGGGTATTCAGTATGTGATCGAAGGCGATGGGGCCTTAGTCGATTTGTACGATATCTCTGCGGCCGATTCGAATAATGTGTGGGCAGTTAGCTCAGAGGGCATCTACTTCGGATCAAAGTAAATCAATAAGATATAAACCCCTATAGAATAAACTAAGGTAACAACAAAAGGGCACTTTTCGGTTAATATATCGAGCCTTGTCATCTCGTTATCTCAGGGCAGCCAGCCCTCATCGCGGTACCAGTCTATGGCCTCCCTCAATCCCTCTCGGCAGCTGGGGTGGCGCGATCTGTAGCCGATGCTCAACAATTTCGAGATTATATATGTGTCTTCTCGCGCTTTAATTCTATCCCCGTGAGGCTATTTTATAAAGGGCGAACCCGGGTTGTCGTTTTGTCCCCGCTATGCTGGTGGCTATCTAGCACTAGGCCTCCCCTTCCTCGAGATATGCATGATGACCCGACCGTACTAGGGTTCTTTTGTATGCAGTCACCTTGCGTTCGTTTTGTATCGATATGATTCCCGATCCTGTATCGTAGATGGATAGTGGTATGGAAGATTATGGGATAATACTCGATATTGAAGACATGACCCCCTTGACACAGCTTGGGCGGTATGCGAGACTTTCTTACAAAGATAGTTAGACATATCTAATATTATTTATTAGTGCAATAAAAAGTAAAAAATGCGGAGCTTAAGTAAAAGGGGCGAGATCATGATGATATGCGCTCTTTATATGACTTAAGGGAGAAAAGACTGGAGGTAGATATATTTTTTACCCTTAATGTTAGAATCATCTAACTATTGAAACAAAGGAGGTGCCAGTTGGCGGTGAAATCGTTGAAGGAGATGAAGCCCGGCGAGAAGGGGAGCGTATTGAGTATCGAAAAAGGCGGCGACTTGAGGAGACGGCTCCTGGACATGGGGGTTGTGAAAGGCGCCGAGGTGCGGGTGGTGCGTCTAGCCCCGCTGGGGGATCCCATGGAGGTCTCCATCAAGGGATATAACCTGACCTTGCGCGGGGAGGAGGCGGAGAGAATCCATATACGAGTCGATGGATAGGGCCGGGGTGATCCGTATGTTAAGCGGGGACGGGCGTCATTTCAACCATCACCGCCATGGACGGTCGACGGGAAACGCCAGGGCCATGCCGCTGTGCATGGCCGGCACCGGCGAGGCGGTGAGGGTTGTGGGTATATGGGCCCGGGGAGGCCTGGCCAGGAAACTGGCCGACATGGGCCTGGTCCCCGGGGCGGAGATCAGGCTGGTCAACCGCCAAGGGGCGGGACCGGTGCTCATTGACCTCAAGGGCTCGAGGCTGGCCCTGGGGCGCGGCATGGCCATGAAGATCATGGTGGAGGAGGTGTGAGGAGATGGATCGGGAGATTACCGTGGCCCTCCTGGGCAATCCCAACTCGGGAAAGACCACCCTGTTCAACAACCTCACCGGGGCAAGGCAGCACGTGGGCAACTGGCCCGGGGTGACAGTGGAAAAAAAAGAGGGCGGCTGCAGCGCGGGGGGACGCAGGATCAAGGTGGTGGACTTGCCCGGTGTCTATTCCCTTACCGCTTACTCCATCGATGAGGTCATCGCCCGGAATTACATAATCGAGCGGCATCCGGACGTGGTGGTGGATATCGTCGACGCCTCCAACCTGGAGCGTAACCTCTATCTCACCGCGCAATTGCTGGAGATGGGGGCCAACGTCATCGTGGCCCTGAATATGTTGGACGCGGCGCAGTCCAAGGGATACCAGGTGGACGAAGCCGTCCTGTCCGGCCTGCTCGGCGTCATGGTGGTGCCCATGGTGGCCTCACGCAACCGCGGTACCGCGGAACTGCTGGACGCGATAGAGAAGGCGGCCGGCGGCGGGATAGAAAGAGAGCCTTTTCATATCAGCTACGGCCGTGAGCTTGACGAGGCGATAGCCGCCCTGGAGGAGTTGATATCCAGCGACGGGACGGTGGCGGATCGCTGTACCGCCAGGTGGCTTGCCATAAAACTACTGGAGGAGGACGAGGAGATACTGTTAAAGGCTAGGGGGGTGAGAGCTTGAGTTCCACGGAGATAATCGCGGCCAGAGACGAAAGCTTGGCTCATCTGCGTACCATATACGGCGATGATGTAGAGACGATTATCGCCGAGTTCAGATACGGGTACATCAGTGGCTTGGTCAAGGAGGCGGTGAGAAAGCCTCCCATTGACAGGCTTACCGTATCCGACAAGATCGATAGTGTACTCATCAACCGCTGGCTGGGCACCCCCATATTCGCGGTCGTGATGTACGGCGTCTTCTGGCTCACCTTTACCCTTTCCGCTCCTGTGATGGAGTGGATAGAGACCGGCTTCGGCTGGCTGGCGGATCAGGCCTCGGGTATAGGGGGATGGTTCGGATCTTTCCTTGCCGATGGGATCATCGGGGGCGTGGGCTCGGTGCTGGTCTTCGTGCCCATCATCTTCCTGCTCTTCCTGGCCCTGTCCATCCTGGAGGACTCGGGGTACTTGGTACGGGCGGCCTTCGTCATGGACCGCTTCATGCACAAGATAGGGCTGCACGGACGCTCCTTCATTCCCATGCTGCTGGGATTCGGATGCAACGTGCCGGCTATCATGGCCACCAGGGCCATCGATAACGAGAAGGATCGCATCACCACTATACTGGTCAATCCCCTGATGTCTTGTGGGGCGCGCCTCCCCATCTACGTCCTTCTGGCGGCGGCCTTCTTCCCAAACAACCAGGGGCTGGTGGTGTGGTCGATGTATCTCATAGGCATTGCCCTGGCCATCGCCGTGGCCTACGCCTTCCGCAAGAGGCTCCTGCCCGGCCAGAGCAGCCACTTCGTGATGGAGCTGCCCCCTTACCGCCCGCCCACCATGAGGGGCGTGGTCGTGCACAGCTGGGAGCGCGGAAAGCTCTTCCTGATACGCGCGGGGACTATTATATTCGCGGCGGTGGTGCTGATATGGTTCCTGGACTACGTGGGCGCCATAGAGCCTATAGGCAGAGCTATAGCTCCCATCTTCAAGCCCTGCGGCTTCGGGCAGTGGCAGGCCGCCGTGGCCCTGGCCTTCGGCCTGCTGGCCAAGGAGGTAGTGGTGGGAACCTTCGGCGTGCTCTTCGCCGGTGCCAACGCACTTTCTGGAGGCCTGGGGAACGTGCTGGGCTTCGAGATGGGGTGGAGCGCCCTGACGGCCTTCGCCTTCATGGTCTTCTGCCTCATCTACGTGCCCTGCGCCGCCGCCCTGGCTGCTATTAAGCAGGAAACCAACTCCTGGAAGTGGACCATCTTCACCGGGGTGTACACCACCGCCTTGGCCTGGTTGATAGCCGTACTTATCTTCCAGATAGGCGGCCTGTTCGTGTAACGGAGGCGTTTCCGCGCCATGGTAATAAAAGGAGGAAGCGAGCACATGAAAGGAAGAAGCCACAGGAGAAAGGCCATGAGCGTGGCCCTGGTATGCGCGGCCCTCCTCGTCCTGCTGACGTCCCAGGCCCCTCCGGCGCCGGCCGACGTGCCGCCGGGAGCCGCCGGAGTGGAGGAGGCGGAGGACCTCGACCCCATCTGGCTCTTCGACGAGGACGGCGAGCTAGTTAAGTTCGAGATCATGGGCAACGATGTGTGGGGTTTCAGCAAGGGCGGCGTGCCCATAGAGGTGGTGATAGACGGCGTCGAGTACCCCGACGGGGAGCTGGACCTGGACGAGGTGATAGCCTTCCGGGCCCTGCAGCTGGGCATAACGCAGCTATGGCCGGAGGATATCCCGGACCGGGAGAACCTGGCCGTGGCCTGGACGGACCCCTCGCCGGTCATGGAGGGCATCATGGAGTATATGACCACCTGCGTGAGCAGGGACGCCTATGATATCGACGTGCCCGCCGGGACCGACTATGAGGATCTCACCTTCGAGAGCTACCGCTTCGTCTTCGCCGACATAGAGGATGACGAGGGAGAGTTCGAGACCCAGGTTCTGGAGGAGGTGTTCCCCGAGGACTTCTTCGAGCTGAAGGACAAGGTCGTGTCGTTCGAGGCGAGCGTGGAGGAGGAGTACGAATACCGGGAGCAATGGGAGGAGGTCAGGGAACTTTTCCTGGCCGAGGATGCCGATGCCCTGTTCGACCTGGAGGACGAGGAGGAGTCCGTGCCGGTTTGGCCCCTCATCTTCAGTCTGGGCCTGCTGCTAGCGGTGGCGGGGACCACCATCTACGGTGCGGCAAGAGGTAAAAAGTAGAGGTGACTGGATGCTTGTGAGGCGGCACGTTCGCCGCGTCATAAGCGGACAGCGACGGGTGGTAGGCATGTTAACGAAGATCCTGGAGGCCATGAGAGAGAGTAGGGGACCGCTGAGCCTGCGACAGCTTGGGCGCGAGCTAGGTGTGGAGGAGAGCGCCCTGCGCGGAATGTTTGATTACCTGGCGAGGAAGGGATACGTAACTGAGGAGTACCGGGATTCGGGGCAGGGCTGCCGGAGATGTGAGGGGCGCTGCCTCTATCGCGGCTGCCCCCGCACCACGGATGGCCGGCGAGAGCCGGCGGGGTATTCCCTTACCATGCCCAGCCGGTTTGCCTTCCATGTGCGGTCAAGTGGTGGGTTCCGGACCTCTGATTACCAGTTGAGGTGAGGAAATATTTAACTCAAGATTCCCATGCCTTCTTAAAGGTAACAACGGCCTGCGATTCGATCGTGATGTTATATACACGCTTCTCGAGCTCCGAATTGTACGAGTATAAAAGGGCGCCGTCCCTCCCGGTGTCGACTTCGGCCAGTTTCTCGGCGTTCTCATAGAGGCGCCGCGCTGCTGCCTTCAGCTTCCTCCCTTGAAACGTTCCCGGGTTGCTTACCTTTCGGCCTGTCCTTTTCGAGTTCCCGTATGCGGGAGAGGTTGTCGACTGCGGCAGGTAAGATCTGGCTTTCTACATGACGCTGATCCACCCTTCCCCTGTAGTAATCATGAGAAGCGTCACAGGAGACGTACCAAAGCAGGCCGTGGCCGATGGAAAGATCGAGCCTTCTCGCCGCGAGGCACCTGTTGACTACCTCGCTTATGATGTTGTCTTCATTGGATGACAATCGACACCATGGCCTTTCTCTTGCTTGACTCGTACCTGTCTAGCCTTATTCCGCGCCCATTCTTCTCATCATATGTATTCTATAACGATTGGAGCTGTCTTCCTCCCTGGGTCGATTCCGACCGCAATAAGCTTCCTCTGTTCCGGCTTTGGCAAGCACCTCCTGATCTGTTGGTAAAGGATACTAAATGGCTGGATTTGCCATCCTGCATGGAAAAGTACATGATAGCGCGGTTCATGTAGAGGGTCTTCGTTTACATCACCCGCTTCAGCCATGAGGATATGGGCTGCATTATATCGTCGACGTAGTCGGTCATCACCAGGTGTGGCGCACCCGGCATGTAGAGAAATTCCTTCTCGCAGGTCAGGCGGTCATATACCCGGCGCAAGTAGTCCTCGGGGAAGATAATATCCCGGTCGGCGTGGATGACCATGACGGGGTTTTCTATCCCCTCCACCTTTTTGCAGGGGGGGGTCGACGCCAGGGAATGGAGGGCGGAGACGCTCACGGCGTTCACGGCGAGGGGATCCTCCTTGAGGGATCGGCCCACGTCGGGTATCAAGCGGCTGGTTTCCGCCTTGAGATCAAGGTAGAGGTATACGGGCGTCATGAGTTTATCCAGCGGTGAATCCATCGCCGGTTGCAGGAGGGTTATAAGCGGTCGGAAGAGGTCCGGCCGCCGGGTCATGCGCTCGTTGTCCGGTTCGTCGGGCGCGATGACGTTGTGGTAAACGGCGGCTTTCAGGCGCGGCTCCGCCGCCGCACAGTAGAAGGCGGTCATGCCCCCCTGGCTGGAGCCGGAGACCGCCACCCTGTCGCCATAGGTCATGATGGCGGAGCCGGAGACCGCCATAGCGTCCTCCGCCAGTTTGCCCAGGGTATAGACTCGTCTTTTGCCGCTGCTCCTGCCGTGGCCGCGCGGATCCAGTCCCACTACGTCAAAGTCTTGCCGGCTCAACTTGTACATGTATTCGGTGTAGAGAAGCGCGTAAACGCTGGTTCCGGGCACGAAGATCATCACCGGATCGCCTGGATCGCTCTTGAAATGGTAGAGGGAAAGTTTGCGGTCCCCCAGGTCGAGCTCTTCTTCCGTCCAGCCTCCGTAAAGCTCCATAATGCCGACCCTCCCGAGGAGAGACTCGATGTATGCCCGCACCTCCCCGTCGGGCGGAACCGCCTTGTTCGTTTTGGCGTGGCTGTATACGGCCCATCCCGCCATGGCGGGATGGGCCGTGCCCGCAACCCAGGTCCTGTTCTTCACCTCGGTCTCCTTTCACCGGGTACCCGATTATTCCCGCCGCGGGACCGGAGTCTCTTCAATGCGGCGGGGATAACGCCGGGGTGCCTGAAAACCTCCTCCGGGATCGAGCGTCTCGAGTTTTCACCCGGTTTCAACATACCAATATATGGGATACAGGGAACCCCCGGGATTAGGCACCCGAACCGTTTCTTATCATCGGCCGCCTCTACCTCGGGAACTTGTAGCGCAGGCCGTTCATCTTCCCCACGAGCAACAGCCAGGCCACCTTGGGCGCGCTGAACGGGGACATGGCGAAGGTGCTTACCTTGAGGCGCCTCAAGGCGATGTTGGGTATGTTATCGCAGTACCCGTAGGTGTTCAACTCGTCCACGACCCGGCAGGAACCGCGAATCCGGGGCGGTGCCTCCTAGCAGGAGCACTTGTCGAGGATCATCACCGGCTCCTGCAGGCCCTCCAACTGTCCTTCCTCGAAACCTTTCCCCGCCACAATGGTCAGCGGGCGTCCCTCCAGCTCCTCCGGGGTACCGGACTCGTTGACCACCGGTTCCAGCACCTGCTCGGCGTGCCCCAGGCAGCCCTCGTAGCATGCGTCCTCCTTGCCGATAACGAACTCCATGCTTTCCGGGAAATGGGTCTCGAACTCCCAGGGAATCTTCTCCTGCGGGGGCAGATCGCCGTCCAGATCGATGAGGTCCGGGTCGGCGGCGCCGAGACCTTGCTCCGAGGCCAGCCTGACGTACTCGATCTCGTACGGCTCGTGGACGAGCACGCGCGCGGCCACCGCATCCACCACCACGGTGTCGGTCCCGCCGAAAACCATGTCTCTGTCATGAAGCAGGCCCTCGGCGTAGCGTCCCGCTGGCATGGGACCCCCGGCTATAAAACCTTCAGGGCGTCGACGAGCGTGAAATCCGGCTCTATCTACATGTAGATATCCAGGATCTTCTGGTGCAGATCGCGGTTGTGGTGCCGGGCGCGTCCCTCTTCGTGCAGGAGGCCCATCTGGTTCTTGAGCCCGGCCGTCATCTGGGCCTGGCAGTGCGCCTTGAGCACGGGCATGTTCAGGTAGAAGGAGTTCTCCCTCCCCTTGATGGGGTGGCGGCACAGAATGGAGGGAACTCGTAGCGCTCGCCTGCGTCCCGCCCCAGGGAGACGCCGGTCGGTTTCTACTCGTCCAGGTAGAGGCACTTCACACCCATTCTCTTGGCCGCTTTGTCTATGCCGGTGGCGGCGTAGCAGTTACGGGTGAAGTTTCCCTGCGAGCAGTTATCCATGATGTATACGGTTTTGCCGGTGCCGGACTCCCGGATAACCTCGATCGCCGCTTCGATGATGGAAAGTGACGTGAACAGGTGCTGGTGATGCTATACGGCGTTGATCTTGATGAAAACCGTGTCGCAACCGCACAGCCTCGATCGTGTCTCGCCGAAGCAGTCGAAGACCTCACGCATGGCCCGGACGGGATCGTTGTTTACCCTGCAAATCGAGACAAGTGTTGAATCCATTCGCTCACCCCGGAGCGTTTCCCCTCTCACCTGCATCCGCCGCCTGCGCGGTAATCGTACTAAAGGAAGATCAACCGCCGTATCTATGCGGTGGTAGGCCCCTGATTATTTAAGAGATTATCGGAAGGGAATTATAGGCTTGAGCGGGAATGAGTTCTATAGGGAGAAACAACAAGGGTCGTAATCGTGTGGGCCTGTTTTCAGGGTTTAAAGATAATGGTGCTACCTGGTCGAAAGAAAAGTGTTTCTTACAGCGGGTACGGGAAGGCCATGGTTGTCTTGGAAGGCGGGGGTATGGAGGTGATAAAGGGACCCTTTGTATCAAGTTGCGAACGTGTTAATCCCAAGCCGGCGGCGAGATTGCGCCGCGAAGTGCCCGGATTATAGAGAAAAGGAGTGTATATGGAGATCGATGTCTTGTACAGGAGCTGGTGGTCGTACGTGTTGAGGGGGATTCTGGCCCTGGTCTTCGGCATACTCTTTATAGCTTATCCCGGGGCGACCCTGAAGACCTTCATAATCATCCTGGGGATCTTCCTGTTGATCGATGGGGCTATCAATATCATCCGCTCATTCGTGTTCATGTACCGCAGGTGGCCGTGGGGCTGGACGCTGATCTGGGGCATAATCGGCCTGCTTCTCGGCCTGATACTGATCAATCACACAGAGTTCAGCCTGGTCTTCGTGGCCGTGCTCATCGGCATCTGGGCCATCGTCATGGGCATAGCCGAGATAGCCGTGGCCATCGACCTGCCGCCTAACTCGGGCAGGGGATTCCTGGCCGTATTCGGAGTGATATCTATCGCCTTCGGGATAGTGATCCTGGCCTGGACGGCCGGAACTGTATACACCCTCATGGTCATCATCGGCATCTACCTGCTGGCGCTCGCGATCCTGGATTTCGTCATCAGCGTCTACGCCGTGCGTTTCAAGCACGAGGCGAAGAAGGAGATCGAGGAAGCGGCCTGAGAGGTAGCAGGGTAGCGGCAGCGGGGTCAGGCCCGGCATGGTGCCTGACCCCGCTGCCCTTCCTTCCCGCTTGAGGTAATCGTGAGATCGACCCGCCGTCTTAGCGGATCGAGCGGAACTGGGTAAAAAGAGATGCCACCCGGGTTGTAGATCTGTCGGGAGTTATAAAGCCACTGGTCAGTTAGGCGGTTGCGGATAAACGGGCGCTGTTATATCCTATTTATGGACGGAGTGAGAATTACGCGGTGAGAAGCCGCGGCGGCGCAGCGGAATAAGGCAAAAAGCGAAAAGTGACCACGAAGGTCGCGGACCTTCGTGGTTTTATTTCGCGCGGACGGTTCGTGGATATAGGGGGCCTGAGATAATCGGGGCTAGTAGGTAGAAAGAGATGACGATTAGATGACGGCGGCGACAAGGTGTTTTTTCAATGACAGAGCCGAGACCTGGGATGAGATGAACTGCACTGATATCATGAAGTCGGGCGAGCGGCTGATACGGAGCTTGAACATCGAGGCGATCAGCAAGGTGCTTGATGTGGGCTGCGGCACCGGTTTTATAATCCCCTGGCTATTGGAGGCGGTAGGGGAACGAGGGCAGGTCAAGGCCGTGGACATAGTCGATAAAATGCTCTGGATCGCCCGTGGTAAATGCGAGAGGCCGAATGTCCTATACCTGCAGGCGGATATATCGCGGACACCTTTCCTGCATCATTCCTTCGACGAGATCGTCTGCCACAATTGCTTTCTCCACATGGCGGAGAAGGAAAATGCGGCTCACGAGATGTACCGCGTCCTCAGGCCCGGGGGGCTGATTACGATATCGCATACCGATAGCCGGGATGCGACCAACCTACTGCACCGTGGCATTGGAGGGGAGGTGGGAGAAGATATGCTGCCCGATGGGACCGCCATGAAGGGCATCTTTTGCGGGGCCGGTTTCCGGGGGGTTTCCATCCGCGACGGCGATGGAGGGTACTTACCGCAGGCTCATAAGCCGCGTTAGAGAGGCGCGGGGCGAAGTAATGTAATATGCCGTTTATTTCCAGGCGGCGGTGATGGGCCCGGGAAGGATCCGGTCTGAATAGAAGTGCGAAGACCTGATTGTAACGCATAATGGTGGCCAAGAAGGCCTTGAAGCTCATCCAGCAGGATGGGTTGAAAAGGCCTTTACTCGTGAAGGGACCGTTTCCGGGACAGCGGGTCTCTCCCACGGGTAAAGGACGGGGAACGGTAGAGAACTGAGGTGAGGTTATGCCAAAGGTGATCGTGTGCGGGCGGGGTGGAAGCGGTAAAAGCACGCTGGTATCCCTGCTGGCGAGTGAGTTGCGGAGCAGGGGCCTGGTTCTCGTTGTGGACGCGGACGAATCGAACCTGGGGCTCAACGCGATGTTGGGCCTCGAGCAGCCAATGCGGTCCATCATGGATTATCTCGGCGGGAAGCAGGAAGTTGGCATGAAGTTGATGGCCATGCTAAGAAGCGAGGGAAACGAAAAGGTACAGCTCTTCGTGAGGGAGTTGGCACTCGGCGACCTGCCCCCGGAGTGCTTGAGCGCAAATAGAGTTCTATGCATGGTGAGAATAGGGAAGATCGAGCACAGCATGGAGGGGTGCGCCTGCCCCATGGGGGCGGTGGCGCGGGATTTTCTGAATCAACTGTGTGTCGATGCCGGGCAATGGGTCCTCGTGGACACAGAGGCAGGGGTTGAGCATTTCGGGCGTGGCATTCTGGAGGGCGCTGATTTCATCCTGGTGATAGTCGATCCCTCCCAGGAAGCGGTCATCCTGGCCGAAAAGGCATGCAGGCTGGCGGAGGAGGCCGGTAAGCACTACGGCGTCGTGCTGAGCAAGATTGACGAGCGTACCAGGGTGATTTTGGAGGAGAAGCTGGCCTGTAACGGCCTGTCTCCACTGGGCGTTGTTCCCTATTCACCGCTTATCGCCCATGCGAACCTGGAGGGTGAGTCCCTGCGGGACGAGTCCATACGAGGGGAGCTTCTCCATATTCTTAATGCGCTTGAACTATAGGTTCATCAATGGGTTCGCGATGTAGTGGAGGAAGGGTTCAGGCGCAAGTCGCGGCGATGCTGCCGGGGACCTCGAGTGTTATACGATCACCGTTTATGGGGTGAGGACTTGTGGGCGAGAGAAGCGATGCTTGTCGTGGCAATCACAAAGGGAGCCAAAGCAGTAGGAATAAGGCAAGGTTTGAAAGGAGTGAGCGGAGAATGAGGAGAAAGTTCGGAGCCGGTATCGTGGTGGCGGCCGCTTTGATGCTCGCCGTTATGCCGCTTGCCGGTTGCGGCAGCCAGTCGGATGAGGACGAATCCGGCGCGCCTGAGAGCATATTGGTAACCGACCTGGCCGGACGCCAGGTGGAGATAACCGTGCCGGTGGAGAAGGTAACCGCTATCGGACCGGGTGCCCTGCGCCTGGTGTGCTACACGGGCGACGCCGAAAAGGTGGTGGGGATCGAGAATATGGAGCTGCAGTATTCCATCGGCCGCCCCTACATGTTCACGTATCCCGAGCTCGCCGATCTTCCCGTGATCGGCCAGGGAGGGCCCGATTCGACTCCCGACCCGGAGATGCTGATCAACGTCGATCCGGACGTGATCTTCGTGGCCTACCTGGTGGACGCGCCCAAGGCGGACGAGCTGCAGTCCAAAACCGGCATCCCCGTGGTGGTGCTCAGCTACGGCGCGCTAGGCACCTTCGACACGGAGATCTTCGAGTCCGTCGAGTTGATCGGGGAGATAACCGGCAGCACACAGCGGGCGGAAGAGGTGGTGACATACTTCAGGGACTGCCAGGACGACCTGGATAAGCGCACCGCTGATATACCGGATGCCGGCAAGCCCACGGTTTACGTGGGAGGGCTGGGCATGAAGGGTACCCACGGTATAGAGAGTACCCAGGGTGACTTCCCGCCACTGGCCGCTATAAACGCCCTGAACGTGGTGGACGAGACTGGGACCAGCGGCAGCGTCATGATCGACAAGGAGCAACTTCTGGAGTGGGACCCCGACATTATCTTCATAGACGAGTCCGGATATGGAATGGTGAAAGAGGACTATGCCGGCAACCCCGGCCTTTACGATTCGCTGCAGGCGGTCAAGGATGGCTCCTTCTACGGTTACCTGCCTTATAACTACTACACGACCAATATAGGAACCGCCATCGCCGATTCCTATTTCATGGGCAAGACCGTCTTCCCGGATGCCTTCGAGGATGTGGATCCCGTCGAGAAAGCCGACGAGATCTACGAATTCCTCCTCGGCGTGGCGCTCTACGACCAGATGGCCCAGGATTTCAGGGGCTTCGTACAGCTCGACCTGACCTCACAATGATGGCAGCTCGGGCGGGACAAGCCGGCGGATAGGAAAGGAAAGGAAAGGTGAGGCGCCTGTGGCCACGGTTACCGTGGAGCCAGCGCATGAGAGGTACCGCGGGTATACCAGGAGAAAGGTACTGGTAATCGCGGCGGTGGTCGTCCTGACCCTTGGCCTGGCCGTTTTGGCCATGACGCTGGGCTCCGCGGGCGTCTCCCCCCTGGAGGTGCTCAAGGCCCTGACCGGGCAGGCCGATGAGCGCACCACCCAGATAGTGATAAACATCAGGCTGGTGCGCGTGCTGGCCGCCATCGTGGCGGGGGTGGGCCTGTCGGTGGGGGGATGCATCATGCAGGGCACGCTCCGGAATCCGCTGGCCTCCGACTACACGCTGGGCATATCGCAGGGCGCGGCCTTCGGGGCGGCGGTGGCTATAGTGGCCATGGGGGCGGGAAGCGTTCAGAGCACCGGCGCCGACGCGGTGCTGATCAAGAACCCCTATGTGGTCACCATGGCCGCCTTCGGGGGAGCCCTGGCGGCTACTCTCGGTATATTGATCCTGGCCAAATACAAGGGGGTAACACCCGAGGCAATGATCCTGGCCGGGGTCGCCTTCGGTTCCCTCTTCACCGCCGGAACGGTATTAACCCAGTATTTCGCCAACGACGTGCAGGTGGCATCCATAGTGTTCTGGACCTTCGGCGATATCGGGCGGGCATCCTGGCAGGAACTGGCGATAATGACGGCGTTCACCCTCCCCATAACCGCTTTCTTCATCCTCAACCGCTGGAACTACAACGCCCTGGAAAGCGGAGACGATACCGCCAAGAGCATGGGGGTGAACGTGGGGAGGACGAGGATGGTGGGCATGTTTCTAGCCTCCCTGGTGACGGCGGTGGCCGTCTCCTTCCTGGGCATCATCGCCTTCCTGGGACTGGTGAGCCCCCACATCATGCGCAGGATGATAGGCAGCGATTACCGCTACCTCATACCCGGCTCCTGCGCCATGGGCGTCTTTATCTTATTGGCCTCCGATACGGTGAGCAGGACCATCATCGCCCCCATAGTCTTACCCGTGGGAGCCATAACCTCCTTCATGGGCGCTCCCCTGTTCCTGTACATTCTTATCAGGGGTTACAGGAGGACATAATGCTGGCGGTAGACGGGATCCGCTTCTCATATAACGCCAAGCCGGTTCTCGACGACGTGTCCTTCAACGTCGGGAGGGGCGAGCTATGTTCCATCCTGGGCAATAACGGCGCCGGTAAGACCACTCTCCTGAAATGCCTCCTGCGCATCCTATACCCCCAGGAGGGGACCGTCCTCATCGAGGAGGAGGACGCGTCCGGAATGAGCCGCATGGAGATGGCCCGTCGCATGGGGTACGTGGCCCAGAAGGAGAGCGGTAGCGCCAGGTTCACCGTTTTCGACGCCGTGCTCATGGGAAGGAGGCCGCACATCAACTGGGGAGCGGGCGAAAGGGACCTGGAGGTAGTGCAGGAGGTCATGGAGACACTGGAGTTGGAGGGTCTGTCGCTGCGCTACCTGGATGAACTCAGCGGGGGGGAGCTGCAGAAAGTGGTGATCGCCAGGGCCCTGGTCCAAGAGCCGGGGATAATGCTGCTGGACGAACCGACCAGCAACCTTGATTTGAGAAACCAACTGGAGGTCATGGAAACGGTGAGAATGGCGGTGGATGACCGGGGAATCGCGGCCATCATGGCCATACATGATATCAACCTGGCCCTGCGCTTCTCGCACAAGTTCATGCTCTTGAGGGATGGCGCCATATTCACCTGCGGCGGCCCGGATGTCATCTCTCCCGAGTCGGTGGAGAGGGTGTACGGCGTGAAGGTCGTCATCGAGTCTCTGGACGGGAGAAAGATCGTTCTTCCGCTGCGGGAGGGCTGAAACCGCATCGAATGGCTGGGAATAAAGGAGCCGCGATCATCGCGCGATAGATAAATGAGAGGAGATAAAACACATGGAGTTGCGACCGGATCGGTTCAAGCTCATGCTGCCACTGCCGGTCATGGTGATCACCACCGTGGACGGGAAGGGTATCGCCAACGCGGCGCCGTACAGCTGCGTCATGCCTATATTGAGGCAGCTGGATCTCATCGCCATCGCCTCCGCCCTGCCCCGAGATACCCTGAGGAACATACGCGAGACGCGGGAGTTCGTGGTTAATGTTATAGGCGCCCCGTCCTTTAATGAGGCCATGATGACCGCCAGGAATTACCCGGCCGACGTCGATGAACTGGAGGAGGTGGGCCTGGAAACCGTTTCCTCAAAGAATGTCGCGCCCCCCAGGATCGAGGACGCCCTGGGCTGGATAGAGGCCGTACTCGAAAAGGAGATAACCGGTGAGAATCATGTCCTGGTCATCGGCAGGGTGGTCTGCGCCGAGATGAACGACTCTTATTGTGAGGACGGTGCGCTGAAGGAGATGCCCATGTTGATGCTCGGCCCTCACTACAGGCTGACGGGCCAGAGCATCGGCGACGTGCGGGAGACCATGAAGCTGTTCCTGAAAGACACCACCCCTTAAACGGGGCCACATCTTCGATGTTGAATTATAACCCAGGATATACCATAACTCAAGATCAAAGACCCCAAAACTGTATCGAACAAACCAATAATAATTTGTATTGCTCCGCGAAACGGATATAATAGAGATGTAAACTATTCTTACAACTACCTTATAAATACAGGGTAGTTGTAATAGTTGCTATGGCTTCCTAAGCTAAGGGTTCAAGGGGTTATTGTGGGGATTTCAGCAACAAATTCTATTTATCTAAGCTTGCGCGGTCGCCCCTCTCTTTATCATGCCGGTTTCTCCAGTCTGCTGGAGATGAGCGCCGACGATTGCAATGAAAACTTTAAGACCGTCGTGGAAAAGAATCCGTGCGTTACGGTAAAAGAGCCGTACGAAGCGTACCAGATCATCGGCGATCAAGCCTCCATCCTCGCGAGGGAGGAAGCCCGCCTTCCGGATTCCCATTACGGGCAGCTCTACCTGGGGGGCGGAATACCCTATTCCCATGAGGACCTGGACGCGGTATGTGTATGCAACGATTTCGCGGAATCCCTTCCCATCTATATCAGTACGCATGCACCGACCTTCCGGGGGGGCGGCAAAAGGTCACTGTTCAACGCCATCGTCAGCCTCATAGATGGTCGGGGCTTTCTCGATGAAGCCCCCGCATATATCGCGGAGGCGATGGGATGCGAGCTGGAAGAGGTCGAGGAGATACTGGGGATCATCAGAAGCATTGAACCCGGAGGCATAGGATCCCGAGACTTGAAGGACTTCCTCTGGTATCAGTGCGAGGAAGAGGGCTGGGATTCCGAGGATATGAGGACCATTATTTTCGAGTGCCTGGATGGAATCGCCCGCGAAAGACCCGGAGATTGCGAGGAGTTCGGTATCGGCGGAGAATCCATACGCGCATGCATGGACAGGCTCAGGACCCTGCGTCCATATCCCACGTGGGGAATGGATTTCCCCGCCGGGCAGTATAGGCAGAGGGAACAGGTGATATCGCCGGATTTCATCCTGTTTCGTTCCGATGACGGTGAGTACTTCCTGCAGGTAAACGAGACGGATCTGAAGCTCAACCGCATTCCGTTTTATAAACGGACCTGCCTGAACACCGAGGAGGACGAAGCAGCCCTAGAGTGGATGAAAAAAGTCCAGGGCTTGCAGGAAGAAGCTCGCAGGCTAAAGGGTATGTTCGAGGAGAGAAAACGGATCATATTAAGCGTGGTATCCCTGATGCTGGCCAGGCAGATGCCCTATCTGACGGGTGCTAGAGAATACAAGGATCCATTGACCATATCCGAGATCGCAACGCAACTGAATCTTCAGGTAAGCACCGTGAGTAGGGCGGTGAAGAACAAGGTAATCGCCACACCCCGCGGCACGTTCGGGCTCAAGAACCTTCTCTCCTATCCGTTTCCAGCCGGTGGAAGCAAAACGATATCACAGGATTATCTGCGTCTGAGGATAAGACAGCTTGATTGTAAGGAGGACGGGAAAAGAAGATCGGACAGGGAGATCGCGGAAGCGCTCAAATTCGAGGGTATCGAGGTGGCGAGAAGGACCGTCAATAAACACAGAGAATAACCATTCTCCGAGGTTGTCTTCGCTGATTTCGTGCGAAGGGTAAAAAAATTAGGAATCATGGATAAGGGGTGGGAGCCGTGGAAGTATTGGGCACGCAGCTGACCTTCATGCCCTCGGAGCGATATTGGGAAATCATCAGATCGGAGTGGGAGAGATTTCTGAAGACCGGGAAGCTGGACAGGAATGCGGTGAGGCCGGTCATCGCCTCATCCTGGGAGAGGAGCCTTCGCCTGGGTGTTGATCCGGATCTGAAATTTATCGACCTCGAGGTTCCGACCGCCGAGAAGCAGCGGCGCTTCGCGAAGGGCGCCGTCCTGCGGGAGGTGGCGTGCCCCTTTCTCGACAACCTGTTCACGTCGGTGAGGAATATGGAGCTGGTCATCGCCTTGATGGACGGGGAGGGCTTCGTCCTGGATGTTATAGGTGAAGGCTTTATAAAGGAGCTGATCGACACCGTGGGGTTGAAGCCAGGCCTGTTTTGGACGGAGAAGACCACGGGGACAACGGCCCCCACCATCGCTTTGAGCATCGGGGAACCGGTGCAGGTCGTAGCCGAGGAGCATTGGTGCGAGGTGGCCAAGGGCACCACCTGCGCGGCCGCGCCCATCTTCGGCGGAAACGGGGAGATCATGGGCATATTGGATATAAGCGCTCTCTACGAGGTGGCCGGGGCTCACCTTCATACCTACGGGATGGCGTTGGCGGCGGCGAAAGCCATAGAGACGGCCTTGAACCTTCGGAGCATATCAGAGGAGTTGAGCGCCTTTCAGGAATACTTCAACGCGGCGATGCAGTCGATATCCGAGGGACTTATTATCCTTAACGGGAAACTGGATGTGCTCAGGGTCAATCGCCTGGCCAGCAAGATGACCGGCCTGCATATGGGGGACAAGCTGGCAAAATCGATAAGAAACGGAAGAATGCTGAGCAAGATCGACCGCTTGCTGGACGATTACGAGGGCTTCATCGGGCAGGAGATCACTTTCAAGGATCGTGGTGAAGCCGAGCAAAGGCTTGTCGTGGATGGCGAGCCCATATTGGAGGAGGGGAACCGGTGTCTAGGGGTATTGCTGGTGTTGCGTGAGCCGAGAAGGGCGCGCAAGCTGGCGCATAAGGTATATGGAGCCAAAGCGTTGTATCGATTCGAGGATCTGATGGGCGAGGATCCAGAGTTCAGGATGTGCATCGAAATGCTTGAGACGGCATCGAGATCGGATAGCCCAGTACTTATCTCCGGCGAGAGCGGAACCGGAAAGGAGATGTGCGCGCAGGCCTTGCACAATTGCTCGCCCCGGCACGACGGTCCCTTCATTCCTCTAAATTGCGTCGCGATTCCCAGGGAGCTGCTGGAGAGCGAGTTGTTCGGCTATGAGGAGGGGGCCTTCACCGGCGCCAGAAAAGGCGGGAACCCCGGCAAGTTCGAGCTCGCGGATGGGGGCACGCTCTTTCTGGATGAAATCGATTCCATGCAGGTGGGATTGCAGGCGAAGCTGTTGCGGGTTATCGAGGAGCAGAAATTTCTGAGATTGGGGGGAAGCAGCTTTATACCGGTGGATGTGAGAATCGTCGCGGCTTCGTCCAAGGACCTGCGATACAAGGTTCTGGAAGGCGGGTTCAGGGACGACCTTTACTACCGGCTCAACGTAATAAACGTGAACCTGCCTCCTCTCAGGGAAAGAAGGAGCGATATACCCCTTCTCGCGAGGCATTTCCTGAAGAAATACACCGCGTCGCCGGGAAAAGCGAAAAGGTATCTCAAGCCGGAGATTCTCACGATGTTGCAGGCTTACGATTGGCCGGGCAACGTCCGGGAGCTGTCAAACTGGGTCGAGAGGATACTTACCCTGGGAGATACCGAGGAAACGGAGAAAAGGATAATACAGCCCGCCTTCCTCGATGCTGGCAAGTTGGAGCTAGCCGGGAATCCCGGTGAGAACTCGGCGAAACTCGGTGAAATCGAGGCTTCACACATACGGGAAGAGCTGGTTAAAAACAAATATAATATATCCAGGACGGCGTCCACACTGGGGATCAGTCGCCCTACCCTGTACAGGAAAATAGCCAAGTACGGGATCGAGAAGTGATATGTAACTATGTATTACATGGCGATACAATATGTAACATAACGGTGCAGTAATGCGGTCTTGATACTTGAATCGTCGTCTTGCCTTCCTGCGAAATGAGCGTTTTCTTATATTGCGGGTAATCGGCGGCAAACCCCATTGAATCATACCTTTCGGGCTCGATTCCCCGATGATTCAACGAGGCTTCAGGGTAAACCAAATTGCGGTAATAGAATATTTGGCATGTTATTTGCGTGTATAAATACTGAAGGTCCGTGCTGCGTCATGAGATATCGAGGGGGTAGAGACATGCCGACTATCGACGATTTCGTTCGACCAAAGGAATGGGTATCCGGTTTCCTGAACGATCTGGGAAAGGTGGTCAGAGAGTGGGGAGAAGACAGGTATATACCTATAAGGCAGCAGGTGGATGAGGATTGGAAGGGTCACGAATTGATAAAGCCCCTACTGAAAGAGGTCCTCGTCGATCTGGGCGTGAACGCTGCCTTTTTCCCAGCCGAAGCCGGTGGAACGGATATGCCCGAGCCCATGGCCGTCGCAAACATAATATGTGAGGAGCTGGCCAGGCTCGACTCGGGTTTCGCCGTGGCCTGTATTTGCTCCGTGTGGGGGCTGATGCCCATGCTGCTGGAGCCCCACCGCAATATGGAATTGTGCTTGGAGTTCGGGCCGAAGTTCTGCGGGGAGGAGTTGTACGTGGGGTGCCACGCCATGACGGAACCGCAGGGCGGCTCGGATATCGAGAATTTCGGCCTCATGAAAGGAAAGACGATTCAGACCACCGCGACCCTCGACGGAGACGAGTGGGTCGTAAGCGGTCACAAGTTATGGCCCACCAATTCGGGGGAGGTGGGGGACCTCTATGTCGTCGTATGCACGACCAATAGAGGCTCCGCGAGCCCGGAGGACTTCGCGCTTATCCTGGTTCCGGCCGAGGCGGAGGGCGTGAGTGTGGGAACCCCATACCAGAAGGCGGGCATGTCGGCGGATATGAATACCGATATCTGGTTTGAGAACGTCAGGGTTCCGAGGAGATACAGAATGCATGGCCCGGGAGACGATTTCAAGTACTGGAAGAGGGCCATCAGCATGGGAAACATCGGCTCAACCGCCTTCTGCGTGGGCGTCATGAAGAACGTCTACGAGATCATCAAGAAGTGGACGACCGAGAGGATTATAGCCGGCAAACCCCTCAAGGAGCACAGCATGGTCGCGGACATGCTCTCGGAGGTCGCCATACTGATTGAGTCCACATCGGCCTGGATGTGGGCCTATACCAGGGAGTTCGATCACCCGGAGATATATGGCTGGGATCCATGGGATGAAAGGTTCGTACTCAAGACCAGGGGCCTCGCGCTCCATGCCAACAACGCGGTGGAAAAGGCATGCAGCCGGGCCATGGACTTCATGGGGTCCTACGGATACGCAAGGGAATACGACATCGAGAAACACTGGAGGGACCAGAAGGAGATCGGACTGTGGATGGGCGGGAAGGGGCTCAAGACATTGGAGAACGCGAGATATTGGTATGACCTGGAGACATTGTAGGCCAGGCTGTTACGCGAGGAGAAAAAGGAGGAGATCTCGAGATGGCTGTTCTTTATCCATCCCAAGAGTGGTGCGAGGCATGGCAGGAAGCGATCAATAACGACGATGCGGTCTTAGAGACAGGCAAGAACTGGGGCGTCGGTTTCAACGGCAACTGGGTGTTCCAGCTGCTTCCGGGTGGGGGCCTGGACGAGACGGCCTATGTCTACCTGGAGGCGGAGGCCGGTAAATGCACCGACGCGCGCATGGTGAACGATCCCTCGGAGGTGGACGCGGGCTTCTTGGTCGAGGGCTCTTACGCCGATTACAAACCGGTTGTGAAGGGGGAGAAAGATTTCATCGAGGGCGTGGTGAAGGGCATCTTCAAGCTGAACGGTGATATGGGTAAGGTTATGCGCAACGCCAAGTTTATCAGGGCGGTCGCCAATTCCATCAGCAGTTTCGAGGCGGAATACCTGGGCGAGTAGGGGTAGCGCCGGCGTCCCGGCGATGATGGAGTCACCCGGCGTTTGAACGCGGCTGGCGTCAAGCGCAAAGAGCGGCAGCTATATGGTAATAGTTGGTATTAAGGTTGTGTGATTCGGCGGCATAACGGGCGGCGATGAAAGGAGAGCTGAGGCCCTCTTTCCGGGGGAAGGAGATATCGATGTTTGGATTCATGGGCGGAGTGCTCAGGGTTAACCTGACGGATGGCGTCATTTCCGAGGAACCCCTGCCCGAGGCGGAGGTCATGAAATTCATGGGGGGCAGCGGGCTGGCTACCAAGTACTTGTTCGATGAAACGGATGGTGGGATCGATCCGTTGGGACCGGACAACAAGCTCATCTACATGACCGGTCCGCTCACCGGCACCATCTCCCCCAGCTCCGGGAGATTCAGCGCGGTGACGAAGTCTCCCCTGACCGGCCTTTGGGGAGAGGGAAACTCCGGAGGGCGCTGGGGCCTCGATCTGAAGAAGAGCGGTTTCGACGGGATCATCATAGAGGGCCGGGCCCCTCGGCCGGTGTACCTGGTTATAGATAACGGCAAGGCCGAGCTCAAACAGGCCGGCGATATATGGGGCCAGGGCGTGAAGGAAACCACGGCACGCATAAAGGATGAGCTGGGCAAGAGGTTCAACGTATCATGCATAGGCGTGGCGGGAGAAAAGATGGTGAGATACGCCTCCGTCATGAACGACGTTCACCGCGCCTTGGGCAGATGCGGCCTTGGGGCGGTAATGGGTTCGAAGAACCTCAAGGCCATAGCCGTCTCGGGGTCGCGGGAGATAGAGGTCGCCGATCGAGAGGCGTTCAAGGAGGCGGTGGAAACCGCCACCGATTTCATTAACGAGAGCTTGCTCAAGATGACTCTGGAGGTATACGGGACGGTAATGGTTATAGACCTGGTGAACGTCAAGGGCGGGCTGCCTACCCGTAACTGGCAGACCGGCGTCTGTTCCTACACCGAGAGGATAAACGGGCCGGCGATCAACGAAACCATTCTCAAGGGCAGAAGGGCCTGCTACAGGTGTCCGATCGCGTGCGGGCGGCTGACGGAGGTCGTATCCGGGAAATACGCATGTAAGGGTGAGGGTCCCGAATACGAAAGCGTCGGCGTTTTCGGTCCCATGTGCGACGTCGATAACCTGGAGGCCATCACCTGTGCCCATCTCATATGCAACGGATACGGTCTGGATACCATCTCTACCGGTAGCACCATAGCTTTCGCCATGGAATGCTTCGAGAAGGGCATACTGACTCGAGCAGATACCGATGGGCTAGAAATAAACTTCGGCGACGCGGATGTCATGATCGATCTGGTGGGAAAGATCGCCCGCAGGGAAGGTATAGGTGATCTTCTGGCGGAGGGGACCAGGAGGGTCTCCGAGAGATTGGGGCAAGGCAGCCAGGATTTCGCCATGCAGGTCAAGGGCCTGGAGCTGGCATGCTATGATTGCCGCGCCACCAAGATCACAGGCCTGGCTTTTGCCACCGCTAACCGGGGGGGCGACCATATTACGGCGTATGTGCAGGGACCGACCTTTCTCGACATCCCTTTTCTGATAGTAGAGGAAAGCACCATCGAGGACGCCACGGTCGAGAATCCGGCCGAGGCCAGGGTGGTTAAGGAGCTGGAGGATGCTCTGGCCGTTTTCGATGCCGTGGGGGTCTGCAAGTTCATGGGCATGGCCCTGATGGCGGAGGACGTAACCCCCATCATCGCCAACGCGACGGGCTGGGATTTCGGGGAGCGTGAATTCAGGGAAGGCGGAGAGAGAATCTACAATCTCGCGCGCGCCTATAACGTCAGGGAGGGATGCACGCGCGCCGATGATACTCTGCCCAGACGCCTGCTGGAAGAGCCTCTGCCCGAGGGACCAGCCGAGGGATTGGTGGTCGACCTGAACCCGCTGCTCGATGCCTATTACGAGTTCAGAGGCTGGGACAAGACCTCCGGCGTACCCGGCGCGGAGAAGCTGATCGAGCTGGGTTTGGGCGATCTCGTCCAGAAAACGGGAGCTTCCTGACATGGGTTATTACGACGATAAGCCCTGGATAGATGGCTACAAGCTGGGATCCTTCGATCTCGCCAAAACCATGCAGCCTTATCCGGAGACGCCCCTATTCAGCTTCTTCGATAATACGGCGCAACGTTACCCCAAGAGGTCCGCCTGCCTGTACCTGGGGAGGAAAATACCCTGGGAGGAATTGAAAACTCACGTCGACAGGCTGGCCGCTGCCTTTTACGATCTGGGGGTGGAGAGAGGTGACAAGGTCGCCACTATCCTTCCCACCTGTCCACAGTTCGTGATCAGCGACTACGCCATCCAGAAGGCGGGTGCCACCCATGTTCCCTGCAGTATACTGCATAAGAGCCACGATCTGGTGTATGAGATCGGGGAAAGCGGCGCCGAGATCGTAATCTGCCTCGACAGTTCCCTAGAGCTGGTACGTGAGGTGGAATCCAGGACCAGCCTGAAAAAGATAATAGTAACAGCTGTTGAGGATTTCTCTCCCGATGAGCCGGAACTCGAGGAGATCCCGGGGGCCATACCCCTGAGGAGTCTGATCGCCGGGTATGAACCCCGACCCCCGGAGATCGAAATCGATCCCCGGGAGGACCTGGCCCTGCTGGTTTTTACCGGGGGGGCAACCGGGAAACCCAAGGGCGTCATGCTTACCCATTACAGCCTGGCCGCTAATACTCTGCAGTTGCTGCCGTGGGTGCTGGGACCGCTGGAGCAGGGTATCAGGGGCAAATCCTCGGTGTTGATGGGCATTCCCACCTTTCATGCCTACGGGCATGCCATCATGAGGGGGGCCGTGAACTGGGGCCTCCAGATGATCATGATCCCCGACCCCAGGGATACCGAGATGATCGTCAAGATGATGAAGAGAAACCGCCCCTTCCTGGCTCCCCTGGTTCCCACGCAGTATATGAAGCTGGTCGATGAGAAGATAGGCCGCACCAACGTCAATTTCACCTCCGGCGCCGCCCCGCTCCCGCCGGAGGTTACCAGGATATTCAAGAAACAGACCGGCATGCCCATTACCGAGGCCTACGGTCTTACGGAAACGAGCCCGTTGACCCACTTCAACCTGTCAAGTTTCGCCAAGATCACCGGCTTCATGCCCTTCGAGAAGCTGGGGTCGATCGGCGTGCCGGTTGTGGACACCGAGGCCAGGATTTTAGACAGCGCGAGCTGTGAGGAGGTCCCCCCGGGGGAGGTGGGAGAGCTGTATGTACGCGGTCCCCAATTGATGAAGGGCTATTGGCCCACGCAGGGCGATGGCCTACGAGAGGGATGGCTGGCCACCGGGGACCTGTGCCGCATGGACCAGGATGGTTATTTTTACCTGGTCGATCGCAACAAGGATATGATAAACGTCTCCGGTAACAAGGTTTACTCCACCAGGGTTGACGAGATTCTATTCGAACACCCGGCCGTCGGCGAGGCCGTAACCATCGGTGTGCCCGACCTGGATCGCCCAGGCAGCGAGAGGATCAAGGCCTTTATCGTCCTGAGGGATGATTACGCGGACAAGACGACGGCGGATGAGATAATAGCCCACTGCAGGGAAAAGCTCGCTCCTTACGCGGTTCCAAGGATTATCGAATTCAGGGGAAGCCTGCCGCGCACGGTTACGGAGAAGCTCTTCAAGAAGCAGCTGCGGGATGAAGAGGTGGATAAACTTGGATAATAGGGGACAGGGGAAAAATCATGAAGAAATCGACGTGGGGGTTCTTCAGGATGCACGGCAGGAGAGTGGATCGTGCCAATCACGGGTATTTATCCTATACATGGATAGATCTCTATATCAAGTACCTTATAGGCGTGGCCAGGAAGCACATCCGCCTGCTGCCGCGCGTGCGTTACATCTTCGACTACATATTCAACCACTATCACTGCAAGTTGCTCACGGACAACCACGCCGAGAAGATACTAGCCCTGGAAGAGGATATAAGCGTGCACCCTGAGGACAGCGCCAAGGTAATGCCCTTCGAGATCGCCAACAGCATCATCATCAGCGAGCCGCAGAGCATTATGGTCTTGGATTGCGGCTGCCGCCTGGCACTGGGCATAAAAGACGAGCCCATCAATGTATGCTTCGTGATAGGTGAGCCGGGAGCCAGCTTCTGCCTTGAACACGGGGCGAAGAGGCTTGATGCCCGGCGGATTGGCGGCGGGGAAGCGATGGAGATCATGCGGCGGGAGAGGGAGAACGGTTGCATTCCCACGGTATGGTTCATGGACGTCATCGGTGGACGCTTCTATGCCATATGCAACTGCCGGCCCGACCGCTACGCGGCCCTGGAGGCGACCCGCATCTCCCGCATGCTGCAGGTGGATGATCCACCGAATATCGCCGTATCCTCGGGTTACATCGCCAAGGTCGACCACTCCCTGTGTAACGGCTGCAAGGCGTGCATGAAGGCCTGCCCGTTCGAGGCCATTACCCTGAACAGCGAGGAGAAGGCGGCCGTTGCCTTCGATTCATGTATGGGGTGCGGCCTCTGCGTTGACGTCTGCATGCAAGACGCGTTGAGCATTGTTCGTAACGAACGTAAGAGCGTAAACTTCGACGTCGAGGAGCTGGTATAGCCGTCGCTCGATATCTCGCGCATATACAGGAGATACGATACAAGGAGGAAGGTATGAGTAAGTTGGATGAATTGCTTTCTCTTCCCGGCCGAGAAGACAATCAGTATGTAGAGGAGTGGAAAGATGCCGGGGGACGGGTTATCGGCCTGGTGTGCAGCTATGTTCCCGAGGAGATAATCCATGCCTGCGGCATGCTGCCCTACAGGGTGGAGGCCCGGGGCTGCACCGATACCTGTTTGGCCGATGTCTACCTGCATCGCTTCAACTGCACTTACGCGAGATGTCTGCTGGAGATGGGCCTGGCGGGAAGCTACGGTTTCCTGGACGGCTTCTGCATGCTCAACGGGTGCGACCAGATAAGGCGGTTATACGATATCTGGACCAGGTATGTGGACACGGATTACATGTACATGGTGACCGTACCCCACTATCTCTACGACGCGGGATTCGAGTGGTACAAAGAGGAGCTGTATTATTTCAGGGAGCACCTGCTGGACAACTTCGGCGCCAGGTGCACCGACGATTCCCTGCGCCACGCCGCCGATGTCTACAACCGGAGCAGGCGATTGATCCGGGAGCTCTACGATTTGAGGCGATCAGAGCATCCTCCCATCAGCGGCTGCGATGCCATGAAAATATTGCTTTCCTCCTATATCATGCCCAGGGATAAGTATAACGACCTTCTCGAAGGTGCCCTCGCCGAGATAGGCGAAAGGGATCCCATATCCGACTACAAGGCACGTATCATGTTGGGCGGATCCGCCTGCGACGATCATCAGCTCATAGAGATCATCGAGGATCTGGGAGCCGTCGTGGTTACCGATTCTCTCTGCTACGGTTCCAAGCATTTCCTCGATCTGGTCGAGGAGGATGGGGATCCGCTGGAGGAGATCGCCAGGCGCTACTATTATCACAATCCCTGCCCCCGCATGATGAAGGAGTACGATCTCCGAGAGCAATACATCGAGGACAGGGCCAGGGAGGCCGATGTCGACGGGATAATACTCGAAAAGATCGTATTCTGCGACACTCACGGGGTGGACAACCCCATGCTGGTGGAGGAATTGGAGGCGAAAGGTATTCCAGCCATGAACCTGGAGATAGAATACATGCTTTCCGACGTGGGGAGACTGAAGACCAGGATAGAGGCTTTCCTGGAAAGGATCGCGAGGAGGTGAAAGGCGATGACCGGTAACCAGGAGATGACCATATACGACAACTGGCTGAAAACGGCGGAGATGGCCCTGTTTCTTCTCGATCAGGATGGGCTCACCAACCTGGATGATTGGGGGGGAAAGGAGACGGTAAGGGAGATCCTTCCCGAGGAATACCAGAGGGTCTTCGATATGGTTCAAATCGATCTCATCAATACCATCCTCAAGGATAAGAACCGGGGGCAGGCTGTCGCCTTCAGCCAGTGCCTGAAGGATTTCGTGGAATTCGCGCAAGAGAAGATAGCGCAAGGCAGGCCCTGTTGCTACCATTACTTCGCCATAAACGTCGAGATATTGCTGGCCCTGGACCTTGTGCCCATCTGCTACGAGCTTTTCTCGGGGTTGACTTCGGCCCTGTACACGGACGGGTGCGAGGAAGGCATAGATCGCATCGAGGCCGAGGGATTTCCAGACCACCTGTGTTCGTCTCAGAAAGGGTGCGCCGGCTTTTTGCTGATGGGAGTGGTCCCCAAGCCGGACGTTATCCTGAAATCGTCCACTCCTTGCGACCCCAGCAACATGTTGTACCAGTGGACGGCCAGGAAGTATAATGCCCCGTTTATAGTCCTTGATGCCCCCTATTACCACAACGAGCGCGGTATCAAATTCACCATCGGCGAATTGAAGAGGATGATCGAGGAGCTGGAGAGGATAAGCGGGAACACCCTGGATGAGGACAAGCTCAGGGAATACGTGAAACTTGGAAACAAGTCCATCGATTATTTCCTGAAGCTCCAGGAGTTGAAGAAACTGACCCCTTGCCCGGACACCGGCTGGCATAAGCCGGCCGACACCATTTTCATAACCCAGGTGGGAACACCGATGGGCGCGGAATATTTCCAGAGAATATACGAGATGGCCAAGGAGAAGGCGGACCGGGGGGAGGGCGTGATCCCGGAGGATAAGGAGGAGATAAGGGCGGTTTGGGGATACACCTGGAACTGCTACGATCTGCCGTTCTTCGATTGGCTGGAGGAAGAGCACGGTGTCACCTACCTGGCCGATACTCTTACCTATTTCTCCCCGGACACGGGCATGGTGGATACCAGCAACATGGAAACCATGCTCGAGGGATTGGCCTGGAGGCGGTGCCCGCGAGAAAGGTCGGCCCCCCCAGGATCAAGGACGCCCTGGGCTGGATAGAGGCCGTCCTCGAAAAGGAGCTGACGGGCGACGATTATGCCCTGGTCATCGGCAAGGTGGTCTGCGCGGAGCAGAACGACTCCTATTGCGATGACGGCGCATTGGCGGAACCGCCGATGTTGATGCTCGGCTCCCATTACAGGCTGACGGGAGAGAGCGCCGGCGACGTGCGGGAGACCATGAAACTCTTCCTGAACGTTGCCCCCTGAGGGGGGTCAGGTCTCGAATATCGAGTTATTAACCAGTTATTGACAGGTAATTCGATATTCGACATTGTAACCGAGAATGCAAAATCGCGGCACAGAAGACATGCGTTTTCCCTGATATATGATGGCAGCTAATACTATTTATTGACGGAAATCGCTATTCTCGGTCAGCCTGTCGAGACATGAACCCCAGCCAGGCCCGGGAGGCGGTCCTGGATCGAGGCCCGAGAGCTTGAAACGGGCGACATATGACATAGTCTCAGGTGTCATATCCCCATGACCTGGCCGTCTGTCCTGCATGGCCCTTAACCCCGAGGCAACAATTTCCCCACAGATACTTAATATCTTTGCGGTATATTCGACTCGGAAGGTAAAAATGAAGGTAGGATCGGGTTCAAGAGATGGAAAACGCTGACATATATTGGTATAAAACTCGATATTCGAGACCTGACCCCGAATGGGAGCGGCGATGAGGGAAGAGAAGATAATGATCGTGGACGACGAGAAGGATATCGTCGATTTCGTCGTCGCCTACCTGGAAAAGGAAGGATACCCGACCATAAAGGCTTATGATGGGAAAACAGCCCTCGAGCTGTGGCGAAAACACAAGCCGGATCTTGTCGTGCTCGACATACTCATGCCCGAGATGGATGGCCTGGAGTTCTGCCGGGCGGTGAGGGAGGATTCCAGGGTACCGATAATCATCCTCTCGGCCAAGTCGGAGGAAGGCGACAGGCTCGAGGGATTGGATCTCGGGGCGGACGACTACATGACAAAGCCCTTCAGCCCCAGGGAGCTGGTGGCGAGAATCCGGGCCGTGCTGCGCAGGCACAAGGAGAGCCAGGCCGGGGGAGGCCTGATTATCGAGGGCCCCATGGTGATAGACGGCGAGAGCTTCCAGGTCCGGATCGAGGGCAGGGAGATCCCGCTGACCGCGACGGAGATGAGCATACTGTCCGTCCTGGCCTCCCACCCCGGCCGGGTCATGACCAGGGAGGAGATCATCGAGCTGGCCCAAGGGGAGCGGTACGATGGATACGACAGGAACATCGACAATCACGTAAAGAACATAAGGAAAAAGATCAAGGACGAAGCGGACGATTGGAGTTTTATTGAGACGGTCTACGGTGTCGGATACAAGTTCCAGGCCGCGAAGAAGGATTAGCCTGAGGCTGAAACTATTCCTGGTCATCCTGACCGTCACGCTTACCTGCGTGCTGTTCTTCGCATTCATCAACAATTACCTGGTGCGCAGGCAGTTCGAGCACGCCTACAGGGGCGGTGAGTTCAGTTACGAGCCGCCTCCCGAGGAGCCTCCGCCCTTGCCTGATCCCTCCAGGTTCACCGAGGCCAGGGGCAGGCGCATACTCTATATAAATCTCAGCTACGTCTTCACCGGGCTCCTGGGGGTTATCCTGGCCTTCATCCTGAGCTGGTATCTCTCCAACCGCATATCCAAGCCCCTCTCGGAACTCACCTCGGCCACCCGCAGTATGGCCGGCGGGGAGTACGGCAAGCAGGTCGAGGTAGCGGGCGGCAAGGAAGTGGAGGAGTTGAGCGAGGCCTTCAACTCCCTCTGCGAGAGCCTTGAGTTGAACGAGATGCTGAGGAAAAGCATGGTCGCCGATGTATCGCACGAGCTCAGGAATCCCCTGGCGGCGCAGCGCGGGTACCTCGAGGGACTGGAGGACGGCGTTATACCTCTCGACCGTGAGGCCGTTGAGGTACTCATGAAGAACAACGTGCTTCTTACCCGCCTGGTGGAAGACCTCAGGCAGCTCTCCCTGGTCGATTCCGGCCAGGTAGGACTGGAGCTGATGGCGGTGGATGCGGGCGAGGCCGTTCGCGCGGCGGCCTCTGGCTTCGAGCGCGAGATCGCCGCCAAGGGCATATCGCTGGCCATCGAGATACCCACGGGGATAGCGGCCGTGAAGGCGGATCAGGGCAGGATCTCCCAGGTCCTCGTCAACCTGCTCCGTAACGCCATACAGTATACGCCGGAGGGCGGCTCCGTGACCCTGGGCGTGGAGGAGGGGGAGGGAGAGGTGACCGTATGCGTCCGCGACAGCGGGCCGGGAATCGAGGAGGAAGAACTACCCTTCATCTTCGAGCGCTTCTACCGCACCGACAGGTCGAGGACCAGGGATACGGGGGGGACCGGCCTGGGCCTGAGTATCGCCAGGGGGCTGGTGGAGGCCCACGGCGGCCGCATATGGGCCGAGAGCGAGGCCGGCGTGGGAACCACTGTGTTCTTCACGCTACCCGTGTTCTAGCCGGCGAAGACGTCCCCGCTTGCCGTGCTTTCGCCTGCCGGCCAGATGCCACATTCGCATGCCGGCCTCGCCCGCATACCGTCCACGGTTCATGCGACCCGGTTCCGCTTCGTCGCTGTTTCGGCAACGGCCGGCTGGAGCAGATTTTACACTAGGCATAACTTTTATTCACAAATCCTTAACCCGGGATCTCTAACCTTAGATGTAAGTTACGTTATCGGATTATGTGAAGGAGTGAGAAGATGAAACCCAAAAAAAGGATTATCAGCAGGGTCATGAGGCTTCTCCCCGTCTTCATTCTGGCGGTGGTCGTGGCCCTGGCGGCTACGTCCTGCGGCAGCGGCGGGTCGGAGGAATCGCAGGCCTCGAGCAGCATCAAGCTGCCCCCGGGGATGACGGAGGAATCCCTGGAGGAGGATGCCGGCACCTCTGTGCAGGTGACCGCTGTGGATGACGAGGAAGAGGCGGAGGAAGAAGAGGGCGAAGACCAAGAAGAAGATGAGGGCGAAGAGGATGAGACCTCCAGCCAGGATACCTCGTCCGCGGGGATAGACGCATATTTCGACGGAATATTTATCACCGTGCTCTCCGCTACCAGGGAGGACAGCAACGAGATCGTCGCTGCAGCGAACCAGAGGGAAACGGCGGGCGATTACCTGCAGATCGAGCTGTTCATGGAGAACGTGGGGGACGAGCTGGTGGACCTGTCCAAATATTCCTTCCGCATCTACAATACCGCTATCGATGCCGATGTCTACGAGGATTTTTACGGCACCGACGGCACCTACGGGGGGTATGTTTCGGAGAACGTGATCTCGGCCACCCTCCTGGATTACGCGAGTTTGCAGTCCGTAACCTACAAGCTCAAGCTGGGGGAGTCGGTGAGCGACGTCTTTCTCTTCTACGACCTCAACCCCTGCAGTACCTACACTAACTCGGGATTCGTTCTGGAGAACACCAACCTGGTTATCTACAACACCGATAGCGGCGAGGAAGTCGAGATAAACCTGGCCGGCTTGGCGAGCTGACTGTAGCGAGGGAGGAACGGGAATCATGCGCGCGATCAAAAGAGGATTAAGGAGCTTCCGGCGCCACCCCCTGCGCAACCTGGTGGTAGTGCTGCTGCTCTTCGTCTGCCTTTCCTTTTCCCTCTCCATGCTGGCGGTCAAGCTGGCCGCGGACAGCCAGGTTGAGGAAGTGAAGCAGAGCGTCGGCAACTATGCCGAGGTAAAAGTCAGCTCCGACTACCAGATGGCGGTATTCGAGGAGGAACGCTCAGAGGAGGAATCGGACAGGGCCGCGAGTGCACGCACCATGGACGAGGAGGAGATGCTGGAGCAGATGACCAGGTTCCTGATCCCCGAGGAGCTGGTCGATTCCTTCTCTCAAGAGCAGGAGATCGTCACCTACGACAAGGTGCTGGAGACGCGGATAACCCTGCCCGATGTAACCAACACCGAGATGGAGACCATGATCTCCATGCGGGAGAGGGGGCCGATGGGGGAAGGCCCCGCGGCGCTCACCTCGAGCAGCTTTACCTTCGAGGGCAACACCAACGGCGCCTCGGCCTCCGACTTCGAACTCGGAGGCAAGGTGATTGTGGAGGGTTCCTTCTATACCTACCAGGACTACCTCGACGCCAACCCGGTGGTGCTGGTGGAGGAGACCCTGGCCGAGGACAACGGGCTGGGGGTGGGGGACACCATAACCGCCGAGATAGCCGGCGAGAGCGGCAGGGACGCCGAGGTGGAGCTGGAGATAGTGGGCATCTACGAGACGGTGGAAGTCGAGGGAGAGGCCGAGAGCGGCGACATGGAGACCTTCAACCCGATGGGCGATACCTTCTTCGCCCCCCTGTCGGTGGTGCAGGAGCTCAACGGCACCGAGGGATACGTGGAGCTGGGATCATATTACTTCGACAACGTGGACTCCACCGCGGCCCTGCAGGAGGCCTTCGCCGGCGGCTACGCCGACGGGGAGAAGTACGAGTTCGTGACCGACTACACCCAGTACGAGACCATATCCGACCCCC